>DXCT01000121.1 GCA_019115865.1 Candidatus Yaniella excrementavium
CCGCATATTCTCATATTTTGGCGACTCCACGCTGGGGCCGCGCCCATACTTATCTTTGGACTTGGTCTGGCGGAAGACCGGCCATCCGAGCATTGAGAACCGTGACATGGGTCCCACCTTAGCAGAGCAATTGCAAAGTAGGGAGGCTCAAACTTTCAGTATTTTGCGCCAGATTCTAGGGTGGCATAATGACTGGAAAATGGCACAAGACGACCGTAGAAAGCACGGAGTACTATCGCATGTCTGATTACCAGAAAATTCAGGCGTATGCCACGCCTGTCGACGTTCAAATTCGTTGGTCGGATCAAGACGTTAACGGTCATGTTAATAACGCGCGAATCATGACCTTGATAGAGGAAGCCCGCGTCCGAGCAGTCCAGCAATGGACCGGTACGGTTCCTGATGGGGCAGGTTATCGGCGTGCCGTTCGTGCTTTGCACACGACGTTTGATGCTGAGGTGCACTATGGGCCTGAAACGACCATTTGGGTTTGGATTCCGCGTATTGGACGTACATCATATGTTGTCGGCCACCTGTTAGTTCAAGCTGACCAGCCGTGCGTCTACACAGAGATCACGATCGTGGTGGTAGATACCGCGACTGGTAAACCCAAACCACACGATAGGGCTTACCGCAACGAATTAGAAACGCACGTTGGTCCGGCATATTCGCCCGAGCTCACGTAGCTGCGTGCAGACGACACCTAGCCCACATGCACCGTTTAGACTGCGGGCGGCCAGGCGGTTCCCATCGCTTTGATGATCCGTTCCAGCCGCTGGGCTGATGTGCCCATATTCAATCGTGCATAGCCTTCACCTGCTGCGCCGAAGCGTGTGCCTGGATTGAGCGCCACGCGTGCTTCGCGTAAGAAATACTCGGAGGGTTCTTCGTCAAGAGCGGTATCTCGGAAGTCTAACCATGCCAAGAAACTGGCTTCGGGCGGGTGGAATGTGACCCCCGGGAGATGGTCGGCCAGCAACTGCGGCAGTCGCCGGGTTTGGCTGGCAAAGTGCGCTCGTACGGTATCTAGCCAATCTCGTGACTGGCTAAATGCCGCTTCTGTTGCCAAAATACCCCAGAACCCTGAATCGGTCAGTGAGGTTTTGGCGTCTAAGTCATCCGGCCACGGGCCGGTGGTCGAGCGTACCGCGATGCCGCATTTGAGGCCCGCGAAATTCCAGGATTTTGTTGCGGTGTGAATCGCAATACCGGTTTTGGCGGCAGCCTCAGAGACGGTAAGCCAAGGTGAGTAGGTCACTCCGTGATAGACCAGGGGAGCGTGGATTTCATCGGACAGTACGACGGCGTCATAGCGTTCAGCCAGGTCGGCTAACTCCGTGAGTTCTTGACGAGAAAAGACGCGGCCCAATGGATTGTGCGGGTTGCACAACAGGATCACCTTGGTGCCAGCTTTGAGGCCGGCTTCGATGCCGGCCAAATCAAAAAAGCCGCCGTTTGGCACGTCAGTTAGGGGAACTTCTACGGGGCGGACACCGCCCACGTCGAGCCAATCGTAGAAACGGTTATAGACCGGGGGCATGATCATCACGGTGCGATCTTCGCCGGCGTAGTGTCGCATCAGTTTCGCCGCGGCGGTCGCAGCATCGACGTGGATGCTTACCTGATCCGGCTCGATTCGCCAATCCCAGCGGTCCTGTGCGAAATCGGAAAAAGCTTTCGTGACACCTTCTGCTGAGCCGGGGTAGCCGGCATCGTGGCGAGTGATCGCATTTTGCAAGGTCTCGGTGATGGCCGGGGCCAGGTAGACATCCATCTCGGCAACCCAGGCGGGTAAGACGTCAGTAGCTACGTTGGACCATTTGAGGCTTGCGCGTTCACGCAAACGGTCATCTGATATATCAAAGAGTTCGTCAGCTGTGGGATGGGGTGAATGCGTCATAGGCTCAACGATAGATGTGATGGTCTCAGAAGGCGAGGGTTTTTGGTAAGACTGTCGTCCATGCCTATGGCCGCGCGGGTTGGTATGGACATCAATGTCATGTCAGCTGCAGTTTGGCGCTGGGAAAATACTGTGATGCACCTTCATTGATCGAGTGCTCTGCGACATGTACTATCTATGTGCATAGATAGTTTTTGTGATGCGCGATACAGCAGAACGGAGAGCCGGTAGTGGACCTTCGAGAGAAAATCGACTCGACCACAATGGGCGGGTACCAGTGGCTCATCATTGGGATTTGTACGTTGCTAAATGCCCTGGATGGTTATGATGTGCTGGCCATATCCTTTGCCTCGAACCAAATCACCGAGGAATTTCAATTATCTGGCCTAGCGCTTGGTCTGCTCATGAGTTCAGCGCTGGTTGGTATGGCCATCGGAGCACTCTTTTTGGGGCCTGTTGCGGATCGCATTGGTCGACGCAAAATGACGATTATTGCGGTGGTCATGAATATCGCCGGACTCTTGCTATCGGCGACTGCCGGATCAGCTTTTCAATTGGGAGCTTGGCGTGTCCTCACCGGTCTTGGCATCGGGGGCATCCTGGTCGGCACAAACGTCATTAGTGCCGAATTCGCCTCGCGGAAACGCCGCGGTCTGGCCATCGGAATCTACGCCGCCGGCTATGGCATAGGTGCCTCGGTGGGTGGCACCGCGATGGTAGGGCTGATCAACGCCTTCGGTTGGCGGTCCGTTTTCCTGGCCGGGGGCATGGTGACAGCGCTTGCCCTAGTACTCGTGCTGCTGTTGCTACCGGAGTCTCCGTCGTTTCTGTATTCACGTCGTCCTGCCGGAGCGCAGCGGCGCATTGATACGATCGTCAAACGGCTTGGGTATCGTGAAAAATATGATCTGGACGAGGTTGTACAACCTACGAGCGCCGAGTCGAAAACCAGTATCATGGACCTCTTTAGCCCGGAGAATCGTCGGGTGACTTTCGTGATCTGGACGGCCTTCTTCGTCATTATGTTTGGGTTCTATTTTGTGAACTCCTGGACACCGCGACTCATGACGGCAACGGGGCTCAGCGAGACTTTGTCCATGTTCGTTACCGTTGCGCTGACTCTTGGTGGAGCCATCGGATCGGTGTCCTTCGGCCTTTTTACGGCACGCTGGTCTACTCGGACCGTTCTGACCTGGTTTACCGTTGTGGCTGCAGTGCTGATGATGATCTTTATTTTCACCGCCCAGTTCCTCGTCTTGGTGCTGTTGCTTGGTTTGCTGGTTGGGGTATTTATCAACGGCTGTATTGCAGGTCTCTACGTGCTGACGCCGCAGTCGTACTCGGCAGCGCTCCGCTCGACCGGAGCCGGATGGGCCATTGGGATCGGCCGGATCGGTGCCATTATCGCGCCGACGGCAACCGGTGCGTTGCAAGATAATGGCTGGTCGCCCGAAGCCATTTACATCCTGGTTGGGGTCATTATTCTGCTGGCCACCGCAGTCCTGTTTGGTATGCGCGGTGCCAATGTGGAAGCCAATTACCGGCCACAACGCGCAGACCGCGCGAAAACAGGCGCCTAATCGACTGATGCCTGCGAACCATATAGTTCGCAGGCATCGTCGTCGGCACGAGACAAAATCACTAGGGTCCCAAGAACAGGCTCAGTAGAGGTCGGCCACTAGATGCTTGGCAGCCGTGCGTGCCATCTTTGCACTGTTTTTTGATTGATCTAAGTGTGCCATGACATTCGCGCCGTCATACAGTTGGACCAGCTGACGCACCAAGTTTGAGGCATCCGGCACATCGGCATCACTCAGCAACTCCGCTAGCAGGCGTGGTAGCCAGCTGCGGTCGTAATTGATGACGTCCCAAATTCCATGGTGGTCCGGATACTCAGCTGCAGCGTTGACGAAGGGACAACCACGAAAATGTGGTTCTGAGGCGATCTCGTCTAGGACATCAAAAACGGCAAGGACGCGATCACCAACGGGCCGGTTGCTCCGCGCTTCAACTCCGGCCGTGACGCGAGTCCTTGTCATGTCGCTGCGTCTGCGCAGATACGCAACGATGAGTTCTTCTTTTGTCCGAAAGTGCACATACATGGTGGATTTTGCGACGCCACTTTCGGCGACGATGCGGTCTATTCCCACAGCATGTATACCGTGCTGGTAAAACAGCCGGTCAGCTGTATCGAGCAGGCGGTGCCGGGCGGTCGGTCGTTCAGTAAAAGTTTCCACACCTCCAGTATCGATCGAACAGAACAAGTGGACAAGTTGTGATCTATCTCATAAAGATTTAGTGTTAATCGTACAGATCTGTTCGATGTGGAGGGTGAGAAACCAGTATTGAGATGTCACCGGACCAGAGACATCGTTTGAGGAGCACAAATGGCCAGGAGATATTCGTCTGATGTGAACCCGACGGTGTCGCAGAGTAACAGGCAGGAGTTAGCCTCCCACTCAGAGGTGATGGCGTATAACACCAGCGACATGCAACAAGCGGGCACTAAATTTGGGTCCGCTCGGAGTCAACTGTGGCTGATTGCACTGGTACTCGTGCTGGCAATGGGGACGTGGTTTTCGGCTTCCGCGGTCACGCCAGCATTGATCCGAGAATGGCAAATTTCCGAGATGCAGGCTCTGTGGCTCACAGCGTCTGTTCAAGCTGGCTTTGTGGTGGGAGCAGTAGCGTCAGCGGTGCTCAATCTCTCAGATCGGATTGCACCGCAAATTGTCGCGGGATGGGCCTCTTTGGGTGCGGCATTTTCAACGCTGGCTATCGCCTTGTGGATCGATTCGTTCGTGCCGGCCATCGCGCTTCGAGCCTTGACTGGAGTTTTCTTAGCTGGCGTGTATCCGGTCGCGATGCAACTGATGGTGACCTGGTTTCGGCCGGCCCGTCGAGGTCTTGCTCTGGGCGTGCTTCTCGGGGCTCTGGCGTTGGGCTCTGCATTGCCCCATCTGATTCGTGGGTTTGATCAGCTGCCCTGGCAAGGTGTTCTGATGATAGCGGCCTTCTTCGCCGGGCTGGCTGCACTCGTGTCGTTTACTACTGTGCGCCCGGGTGGGCAAGCAAGTTCGGCTCGAGCTACTTTCCGACCGAAATACGCGCTCGAGATGTTTCAAGAGTCGGGGCCGAGGTTAGCGAATGTGGGCTATTTCGGTCACATGTGGGAAATGTATGCCCTGTGGACTTGGCTGCCCATGTTTTTGTTAGCCGCTAACACTGCTGATGAAGCGACCGTTGGCGTCATAGCGTTTATCACAATTGGTGTAGCCGGTGGCATTGGATGCTTGCTCGGTGGATGGGCATCGCAGTATTTAGGCAGAGGTCGTGCTGCGGGCTATGCGATGCTGGTCAGTGGAATGTGCTGTCTGCTGTCCCCGCTGCTGTTTACCGGCGCCTGGCCAATACTGGCGGTACTGTTAGGAATATGGGGTGCCACGGTCATCGCTGACTCACCGGTATTTTCAACAGCACTGAGCGAAGTAGCCGACTCTCGCTACACCGGAACAGCGCTTACGACTCAAACGGCCATCGGTTTTCTTCTCACGCTGATTACCATCAGTATCGTACCGATCGCCGCAAACATATTGGGATGGCAATACGCATTTGTCGTTCTCGCCCCGGGACCATTTTTGGGGGCCATCGCCATGTATAGATACCGGAAATATATAGAAGCTACGTGACTCCATGGCAGTCAGGACTCCGCGGACGATAGTGAACCACGAAGAAACCGCGCCACCGGTCAAGGCGATCAGATCGGTCCTCCTGATACGGGAACGCTGAGTGTGCGACGTCATTCGCTTTCTTGAGCATCACTTCATAGGAGCTGTTCGACGAGGCTCGAACCAGCTCATTCGGATCATAAATGTAGAACTCCGGGTGCCCTGACATATCGAACCGGTAGCCATAGCATACGAGCTGATGGTTTTGGCTTTGAGCCTTCAAACTCCTACTGGTGGTACGGATAAGTCCAAGCACGACCGGTTGCCCCTGATCAATCGACGCCACAACGTTCTGCTCTTCAGCAGCGGTCTTCGCCAATATGGTGGCCGTTCGCTGACCGCTCCAGCGCAGATACCGCACTCCATCGCGTACCCCTCCCACCTTGGTGAGCATGCTGTGGAGCTGTCGAGAATAGATATAGTCTGCTAGCGGGTGACCGTCCGGCGGCACGACAGAAGATAAAAAATCGCCTGGTGTCACGGGCGGCACAGGCATTCGGAGGTGAAAAAATCCAGCGACGCGAACGCCATCCCACCGCACCTGCCGGCCGTCGAAATCTCATAC
Organism: Candidatus Yaniella excrementavium; assembly: GCA_019115865.1. Classification (GTDB taxonomy): domain Bacteria; phylum Actinomycetota; class Actinomycetes; order Actinomycetales; family Micrococcaceae; genus Yaniella; species Yaniella excrementavium. The sequence goes on from DXCT01000121.1 coordinate 6,194, forward strand.
CTGCGGCCCACACGAGGCGGAATGCGCCCGCTCCAGACGTGGTTGACGAACGCGTCTGGGAAGCGAAACGCATAGTGTTCTGGTGCGTAGTCTGTCATGACTGCATCTTCACGAGGTCTATGGGCTTTCTCATCGCCAGCAGCATTTGAATGCAACTTGTGCTCCATCCCTTGAGACGTATCGTAAGCCTACAGTTTCTTTTTCCAGTCTGGCATTTCCCCGTCATTGGTGCGCTCGACGACTTTCTTTGGGTTGCCGACCAGGTCCAGCATCAATGACGCGTCGGTTTGCCAGGAAGGTAGGGTCCGGGGCCTGGGCTGTCATCGCTTTCATGGTCGATGCCTGAAGTCTTGCTAGTGCAGTATCAGTATTGATACTATAAAGTCGTGGCCAAGATTGAGAAACTCTTAGCGCAGATGCGGAACAGCCCGAGCAGCGTTCGATTCGCTGACGTCGTCAAAGTGTGCGATCACTTTTTTGGGGAGCCACGGCAGCGAGGAACCTCGCATCGGGTATATCGAATGCCGTGGCAGGGTGATCCGCGCGTCAACATTCAAAATGATCACGGTAAGGCCAAGGCTTATCAGGTGCGACAAGTGTTAGCAGCGATCGACAAACTAGAAGGTGAACAATCATGATGATGGTAAACGCAGAACACTACACCTACCGTGTGCGTTGGTCGGCTGAGGACTCAGCATTCGTTGGTACCGTCGCAGAGCTCCCGTCTCTGTCGTGGGTCGCGGACAAGCAAGACGACGCGTTTTCGGGTATCCGGGAGCTCGTTGCCGATGTTCTTGACGACATGAAAGCGAATGGAGAAGCACTGCCCGAGGCGATTGCAGACCGTTCTTACTCCGGTAAATTCATGGTTCGGGTCACCCCTGAGGCGCATCGCCAACTCGCACTTGATGCGGCAGAACAGCAGGTTTCGCTCAACCGCCTGGCTGCCAACCGTCTCATCAGCTAACGGAGGCAGAGGTTCAGTCTTCCTCCGCATCCGTACAATCACCTGACCCAGACGCCTCCAGAGTCTTCCATCGGTGCAGTGCCGCGTCCCCCCGTACAACGCGGCAGGCCGTCGTCGTCGACCCCATCGGTTTCCAGCGTTTTCTCACCCTAGGATGGACCCGAACCCGCAACTGACATACCCTTCAATATTTTCGTCCTGCTTCGTTTAATACGAAACCCCTTTTTTATGTCGTTCCAAGTGCGAAAGCATCAAGCACAACGGCCCATGCAAACACGATGCTCGTGCAGGTTATGGAAAAGTAGGAAGGTTCCGTAGACGCAAACGGCCCCGACGCATGAACCATATTCAAGCATCGGGGCCGAGCCACTGTCACACGTGGTGAGTCAGCACCTTAGAGCTGGTT
>DXCT01000122.1 GCA_019115865.1 Candidatus Yaniella excrementavium
ACGATACGCCACGACCGCCCCGCCTAGTGCCAACGGCCAGAAGACGGCCGGCCACCAGAGCCACACAGCACCGATGGCGTCTTCGATAATCAATAGACTCAAAACTGCCGCGATGAGTAAGGTACTACCGGTAGCCCACCACAAGCGACGTCGTAGTGCAGCTCGTGGATGTTTGGTCAGTGCTGCTTCAAATGGGCTGGACTGGGGTGCAAGAATGGCTGCTGTCGTGCGGTGAGCCACGTGCCACGGCACCCTCGGGAGAATAGCAGCGGGTTGAGCCATCGACCAGAGATTCAGCCCGGTGGTGATGACGTAGGTATCAGTCACGCCCAACCAGCGCCAGAACAGGGGCTGGGAGAGTTGATAACCGCGGATGCGGCCCTCATCCCGGTTCACCTCTCGGGTAGTGAATAAACCCTGGGTGGTACGCAGTTCCGTACCTACTGGGCCACGAACCCGAGCCAATTCGAAGTTCCAGTATTCGGTGAAATAAGAAACGATCATGCCCACAACGCCAACGATTCCGACCGCAGCGACGGCCAGCAGTGAGGTACCCAGCCAGCCGATATCCTTCCAATCGGCAAGCCCAATAACCCACCCCGTGGGGTCAATTCCAACGGCGCTTAGTAACCACCAGCCGCCGAATACCAGACCAACGGCTACAACATAGGCCCAGATATTAAAGATGTTATAAACTACCCAGCTTGGCCGAAACTTGGCAAAGACCCGTAGTGGAACATCACGATCAGATTCTTCTGGCTCGGTCTGCGGCGTCGACGCATCGCTGTCAGGCGCAGCTATAGTGTGTTCAACGTAGGTGGTTAACAGTCGTTCGCGCAGTGCTCGGGCATCGTGGGCAGTGAGCGCATCCAGCGCAATGGCTGCTTCGTTGGTGGTAGCTTGCTGCCCGGCGCCAATGGTAACGATTCGTAAACGCGCAAGACGATGCCGAAGTTTTGCCTCGGTGTCGATGCTGCGAATCCGGTCGCGTTGAATCGAACGATGCTGCCGGAACACCACCCCGGTTTTGAGCTCTAGATGGGATGGCGTGATCCGGTAACGGGTCACCAGCCAGCGCACTGCATCGGCTGCGGCCCCGATTAAACCGAACGCTGCCAGCGCGATGAGTGGCCACAGTTGACCGGCCTGGGGTTCGGCGTTGATGAGTAACACCACGATGATCAGTGGTAGCTGCGTAACGAGAACTTGGACAAGATCAACCCAGATGATCCGGCCGCTAAGCCGTTGCCAGGGTTGAGTAGTGTCGGTGATCATGTCGCATCCCCCGGGGTTGATTCGGTCAGCGCGGTGAGTTCATCGGCCACGCGAGCTGCGGTGTGCTTATCTAAACCGCCAATATCAATGGCGCCGTAGGACGAGGCGGTAGTAACGCGAAGTGTGGACAACCCCAGTAGCTGTTCAAGAGGACCTTGCAGAGCATCGACAGTTTGAACACGAGAAAGCGGACTCGCCCGCCATTCTTTGACTAACCACCCACTTCGGGCGTAGACCGCGGTATTGGTTGTTTGCCACCGATGCACTCGGTATCGCCACAGTGGTTCAACAAAAACTGTTGCCACCAGCAAGACGACGGCAGCAACGATCGCTACAATAAACCAGCCGTGCTGCCCGCCCCACAACACGTGTGCGATAATCGTTGCCGCAAGAAGCGGAACGGAACATAGCGCGGCCTGTAGTGCCCACCACCCGATGGCTCGCCGCTCAATGCGATGCTCGGGTGGCTGAAGACGGATGGTTTTCGATTGATGTGCAATATCATTCATGGGCAATCCGCTCCGATGGCGTGGTCGATAAAGTCCAACAGGACCGGTATTTGATCATCTAAATTGACCGAAGAGTCTAGGGCCCAGGAAGTCAGTACTCCTTCAAGGCACCGCAATATAATATTGGCAACACTGACAACGTCAAAGTCCCGCAATTGGCCATCGTGTTGGCCTTGCAGCAAAAGATCGGTGAGGCCCGAGACCTCCTCCTCGAATTCGTTGGCAAATGCGTGGTCACCCTCGGCATCTCGGTGGTTGGCCACGATGTCGCTCATCGCCAAAAATTCGGTCCGGTGCGATCCGAAATACTCCAGCTCCGTACGAATCCACATTTTGATCTGTTCCACCGCGGTAGCTTCTGCTGTGATGCGAGGTTCCATATAAGCCCAAGCCTGGTCGAAAAATCGGGTGACCACGAGACGAAGGATTTCATCTTTGCTTCTGAAATGGTAAGTCACCACCCCTTTACTGATCCCGGCTGTGGTGGCAATACGTGCTAGAGAGGCATGTGCATACCCGACCGCCGCGACCGTTTCAGCAGCTGCAGCGATGATTTGATCGCGGCGTGCTTGTTCAATGAACGATATGGGTCTTTGATCTTTCGGATCGGTTTCCGACTGCATGACTCAAAACTAAACCAATCGGACAGAATTTCGCAAGCAGCACTGTCAGCACGCAATGGTGCGCGGTAGCAAACTAACCGAACTGGATATCGCCCAAGGAGCGTTGGGGCAGATCACTCTGTGTCCCGAAGCGATGGGCCGTCATGGTCACTGCTTGTTCTCTGAGAAACGGCAGCATTTCGAGCCTGCCCGCAGAGGTGACCGGCTGCTGGTAGATCGCGGTTTCTGGGCTATGGGCGGTCGCGGCAATAGTTGCTTGGGTTTCGGCGTCACCGATGAGTCGAATCCGGCCAATACCCTCCGCCGGATCAGTGGTGGCCAGTCGTTTGGCCCGTTGCAGCCATGCTTCAGTGCCTTCAAAAACCACCTCTGCGTTGGTTTGTGCCAAGGCCTGTTCAACTTCCCGAGGGGCGTCCTGGGGCAACGACACCGTGTTCGTTGGTAACGTTCCGGTCCCCTGGCCGGACGCTACAGCTTGTTGGACGCGCGATCCGGCACTGGCTACCCGCAGCATGCCAGCCACCGCCTTTGAAGACGTTTCTGTTAGGCGAATGGTCACGGCTGCAGGACGATAGCGCAGCATATTGATTTCAACCTGCAGATTCGAAATATCACGTTGGCCAGCAAACGGCTCAACGACCACGGCATCGCTAGCTACAGCTTTTGACAACCATACGAGGTCCTCATTTGGGATATATTGTGCCGCAGCATCGGTCAGGTCTTCTGCCTGCTGGTCTGAGATGGCCGGGAGCGTTGTGGGGTTATCGGACCAGTTGGTGAGTCCTAGCAGATAGTTTGGGCCGCCTGCTTTAGCCCCTGGTCCGATCGACGATTGTTTCCATCCACCAAACGGTTGTCGCCGAACAATCGCCCCGGTGATACCGCGGTTGATATACAGGTTTCCGGCCGTGATCTGCTCACTCCAGGTGGAAATTTCTTCAGGATCTAACGAGTGGATGCCCGATGTGAGACCATACGGTATGGCATTGACCCAGTCGATAGCATCTTGCAGTGTATCGGCGGACATCACGCCAAGGATCGGACCGAAGTATTCGGTCATATGATATCGCGACCCTGGTTTGATGCCGGAGCGGATTCCGGGCGAATACAGCCGCCCGGAGCTATCGAGTTCCCGTGGTTTTAGGTGCCAACGTTGGCCCTCTTCAAGTTCGGTGAGCCCGCGGGCAAGCTTTTCGCCCGGTTCGTGGATGACCGGACCCATTTGGGCTTGTGGGTTATCCGGATGATCAACGACCAGAGAACTGACAGCATCCAAGAGTTGCCGGTGGAAACGCTGGCTTCTTGCTGTTTGACCAACCAAGATGACCAGCGACGCGGCCGAACATTTCTGCCCGGCATGGCTGAAAGACGAGTTCACCACATCAGCGACGGCAAGATCCAGGTCTGCTGAGGGCGTGATGATCATGGCGTTCTTACCCGAGGTTTCACCCAGAAGTGGCATATCGGCACGTAGGTTTTTGAATAATTGGGCGGTCTCATAGCCGCCAGTTAGGATCACGCGTTCGACTCGTGGATCAGTTACCAAGCTGCTCCCGATGGTTGACTCTTCAGCGATCACAAACGTTACGACATCGCGGGGCAGGTCGAATTCATCAAGGGCAGCCCACATCGCCTCCACGATGACCGCAGCTGTGCGTTGTGCCTGCGGCGCGGGCTTGAAGATGACCGGTGAGCCCGCGGCCAGCGCAGCGGTGACTGATCCTGTGGGAATGGCCATTGGAAAGTTCCACGGCGGAGTGGCCACGGTGAGCCCTACGGGGTGTGGCGTTGCTCCTGGTACTTGATCCAGCTGCAGGCATTGTTCACCGTAATAGCGAGCAAAGTCGATACCTTCTGAGACTTCTGGATCGGACTGATCGATGGTTTTTCCGGTCTCGGACCCCATAACTTCGATGAGGTCACCGCGTACCTGCCCGAGGTGGTCACCGATGCGAATCAGCACCTGGCTCCGTGTTGATAGCGGCAGTTGACGCCATACTGTACCGGCCTGCGTCGCCGAGCGAATAGCAGTTTCAAGCTGGGCTTCCGTTGTGATCGTGCACTTTTCCACCTGCTCGTTGCCCAGCGTGGAATGCCGCATGCGATCGATGATTTGCCGACCCCAGGAGCGATTTGCAATAAGGTCGGGATCGGAGTCTGCCGCGTTTGCGAAAACGCTGGGTGAGGCATTCGAGAAATCCTCGGTTTGGCGATTCTGGGTTCTTCGAGGCTGCGGGATCACCTCGCTATCATGTTTCAGTTGAGTGAGCGAGGCCTGGAATCTGTCTGCTTCGCGCGCAAAGAAGTCTGCGTCGTCGAGTTCAAAGACCGCGGACATGAAATTCTCATGGGAAGCACCTTCTTCAAGACGGCGCACAAGATAGGAAATAGCGACGTCGAATTCGTCGGGGTGGACGACCGGCGTGTACAGCAACAGTCGCCCCACATCGGTTCGCACCGCTTCTGCCTGGGCTGTGGCCATGCCTAACAGCATTTCGAAATCGACCGCACCGTCAACGTCAATGCCGCGATGCTGCATTAACAAATATGCCAGTGCAATGTCGAAAAGGTTTTGTCCTGCAACTCCGATGCGAACATTGGCCAGGTGGTCGGGAGTCAGCGCAAAGTTCAAGATGCGTTTGTAATTGGTATCGGTATCTTGTTTGGTGGGCCAGACAGTTTGTGGCCAGTGGCGCATGGCCGCTTGGACCTTTTCCATCGGCAAGTTGGCACCTTTGACCACGCGCACTTTGATGGGAGCTCCCCCACCAGCAACTCGTTGGGCGGCAAATTCTTGAAGCTCGACCATCGCTTGGTATGCATCGGGCAAGTATGCTTGCAGGACGATACCTGACGCATAGTTTTGAAACTCCGGTTCTGAAATCAGCCGGCGATACACATCCAGGGTCAGATCCAGATCCTTATATTCCTCCATATCGAGGTTGATAAAGGTCACCGGGTCGGCACGCATGGCGGCCCGATACACCGGGCGGAGCTTTTCCACGATATCGTCCACGGCTTCATCGTGTGCCCAGTGATTATGCGGAGCAACCGTCGCCGACACTTTAATGGAGACATAATCGACGTCATTACGTTCGATCAGTGCCAACGTCGCGGCGATGCGATGATCGGCCTCCTGCTGACCGAGGATGGCTTCACCCAAGAGATTGATATTCAGGTTCACGCCCTCGGTGCGAAGCTTTTTGATTGCTTTGCCAAGCTGCGGGTCTCGAGAATCAATAATCAGGTGCCCGACCATCGACCGTAGCGCCGCTTGCGCTGCAGGGACGACAATACCGGGCGCGAATTTGGCGAGTTTGCCGCCGGCGCGCACTGCCGTTTGTAAATACCAGGGCAAGAATGCCGGTACGTCATCGGCGATGTCAGCTAGTGCCTCGGCGGCAGCTGCCGTATCTTCGGGACGAACAACGCGATCGACGAATCCGACGGTGAAGTCCAGTCCATCCGGGTCTTTGAGCACCCCGGCTAGCTGTTGAGCCGAGGCATCAGGCTTAAGCTGCGCTGCTACGTCTAACCAGCTGCGCACTTGGGCAATCGCGGCATCACCAAGCTGCCACGGCATGATGTCAGAGTGCTGGTGTTGTGCTGAATGCATGATGTCCCTCATCCACGAAGTGTTCCGGAATAGTGACACACAGCATACGCGGAGCGGTAGATTCGGGTATAGCGAATAATATCGAATATCACCGTTCATAAAAACCGAAGGATCAATGTGTTAGATCTCCACCGTCTGAGCTTGTTACGTGAGTTGTCGATCCGTGGCACTATCACTGAAGTGGCAGCCGCCCTGAATTTCGCGCCCTCTACGGTGTCAGCCCAGCTGTCTAGGCTCGAACAAGAGGCCGGTACGACACTTCTAGTGTCTTCTGGTCGAAAGGTTATGCTCACCACTGCAGCCCTGGGACTAGTCGAGCACACTCATGCCATGTTGGCGATCATGGAAGCAGCCACTGCACAGTTGGTCGATGCGGATTCCACGGTGGCTGGGACCGTACGTGTGTCGATGTTTCAGACTTCTGCCCTAGCACTGTTGCCGGGCACGCTTCGGCTACTGGCCACATCGCATCCGGGGATACGGTTAGAGGTTGCACAGCGCGAACCGGAACAGGCCCTGCACGATACCTGGGCGGGCGACTTCGACATTGTTGTTGCAGAACAATACCCGGGCCACGCTGTGCCTCAGTTGCCCGATATGCTCACGACCCCGCTGGTAAACGATCCACTGCGTTTAGCTATTCCGATGAATCTGGCCAACGACATTCGGTGCCTGACTGACGCCGCAGACATACCTTGGATCATGGAACCTGCTCCTGCGGCATCGCGGCATTGGGCATTGCAGCAGTGCAGAGTCGCTGGCTTTGAGCCTGATATGCGGTATTCATCAGCCGACTTGCAGGCGCATGTGCAACTTGTCGAAGCGGAACAAGCTGTTGCGATTCTGCCCGGCATGCTGGGTGGATACCGGCCACCGCAGGTTACCTGGGTACCACTGGACGCCGCACCACAACGACACATCTTTTTAGCTATGCGTCAGGCGTCTGCGCAGCATCCAGCGGTTGCCGCGGTGGCATCTGCAATACAGCGACATGCCCTAGCTGCGACGCAAAGCTGAACTTTCCAGGTGGTATCCAGCAACTTGTGAATTCATGTTTCGCGGTATCGCAACATTGATTTGGTGGTTTGGCTGACAGTGGCGAATAATTGTTTGCTATGAGTGAAGAACATGTCTATCAGCTCGTCGCCATCCTGCTCTACCTGTTGCTTATGATCGGTATTGGCTTTTATGCCTACCGTCGAACAAAAACAGGTAGAGAGTTTCTCTTGGCCGGTCGAGATCTGTCCCCAAGGGTGGCCGCGCTATCAGCCGGAGCCTCCGATATGTCTGGTTGGCTGATGATGGGTCTGCCTGGCGCGTTGTATGCTACCGGTTTGATTGAATCGTGGATTGCCATCGGCCTGATCCTCGGTACCTGGCTGAACTGGAAGATTGTGGCCCCTCGGATACGCGTCTATTCAGAGATCACCGAAGATGCGATCACTATGCCTGCCTTTTTCGAACGACGCTTCCGTGATCGTACTCGCCTGTTGCGCTCGGTATCTGCCGTGATCATTTTGCTGTTCTTCATTTTCTATGTGGCTTCCATGATGGTCGCTTCCGGTGCGTTCTTTGAGTCAGCCTTCGGTTGGCCGTACATGACCGGGGTCTTGATCGTTGGCGGCTTCACCCTGCTCTACACCGTCTTTGGCGGCTTCCTCGGGGTCTCGCTGACCGACGTCGCTCAAGGTTTGCTGATGATGGCAGCTTTGATTGCCGTGCCGATTATGGCCACCATCCAACTCGGAGGGCCCGGCGAAGTCGTCAGCCTCATCAGCGAATCCGACCTGCAAGCTGGATTAGAACACTTGTCATTCACCGGCGGTGGCATGACCACAGCCTCGGCACTGATCATCATCTCTGGACTGGCTTGGGGCCTGGGCTACTTCGGTCAACCCCACATTCTGGCGCGTCACTTTGCAATCCGTGACCACAAGGAAGTCAAAACAGCCCGTCGTATCGGTACCGGCTGGGTCGGCATCTCCATGCTGGGCGCTGTACTAACCGGACTGATCGGTGTCGCGTGGTTCCAACGCGCAGGCCAGCCCCTGGACAATGCCGAGACCGTGTTCTTGGAACTATCACAAATCTTATTCCACCCGTTCATCGCTGGTCTGGTCCTGGCCGCTGTGCTGGCAGCCATCATGTCGACCATGTCCTCGCAGCTCATTGTGTCGTCTTCAGCTCTGGTGGAAGACATTTACGGCTTATTCAAGCGTCATCCGGGTGAACGCTTCCAACTCTGGCTGGGTCGCGGTTCCGTTGTACTGGTATCCGTTATTGCCGTGTTGATTGCCCAGGACCCAGAGTCCACAGTGCTGGATCTGGTTGGATTTGCCTGGGCTGGTTTTGGTGCAGCCTTCGGACCGATGGTCCTACTGGCGTTGTACTGGCGCCGGGTCACCGCTATGGGAGCGCTGGCAGGTATGGTTGCCGGTGCCGCTGTCTCCTATATCTGGGGAACGGTCCCGGCTATCAAGGAAGCGATCAACCTCTATGAGATTGTGCCCGGTGTACTGGCTAACTTCGTGATTGCTATCATCGTCTCCTTACTGACACCAACACCAGAGCCAGAGATCGAAGAGGAATTTTCTCGTATGAAGGAAACCATTTCAACCAAATAGTTTCCAACGACGTCGTACAAATCCGCCTACGATAGAGCCATGGGATATTCGCGAACACAAACGATCTATGTGGCCCTGACACCAGCACAGGTCTGGGAGCTACTGACCGACACCGATGCGTGGCTGCAGTTCGATGACCAACTCCAACGCTTCTCCCCCGTGGACATGGCTGGTGACCGGTTGCAGGTCGGCGATACGGTCAAAGTCGTGCCAAAGGCTCTGATCCGGGGGTTTATCCACGCTGTGACGGCACCACCGGCAACCCTGGTGACCGTTGATGCGCAACGGGAGCTTGCCTGGCGGCAAGACCAGCCTGGAGGTTATACGCTGCAGAGTTGGCAGATTGAACGGTCTGGCCACGGCGGAACCAATCTGACCCGTCACATCCGCGTGGTTGGGCCCTTGGCTGCTCCCTTAGGCGCGGCGCTGGCTGAACCACTGGCCGGTGATCTCGGCGCCGTTGGTGCACGGATGGTCCAGATGGCTTCCCCGGGCCCGAAGCTGGACCAACCGTTGAATATCGTGGCCGGTGGATCCGGCTATCTCGGCTCACGGCTGGTCACCCGTCTCCTGGCCGCCGGGCAGCGGGCGGTCGTGCTCACCCGCAACCCTGCTTCTGGAGCACCCTACCCGCAAGCGCGCTGGGGAAACGAAGATCTCGGCCCGCTTCATGAGTGTCTGATGGATGAGGCCGGGTTCAACATTATCAACCTGGTAGGTCGGCGGCTGGGGCCAAAATTTACTGCAGAAGAAGTCAGACAGCACACTGCATCACGGGTTGGACCGACCAGAACATTACGCAGTGCGGTGACACAGGCTCAAGCAGCAGGCGGCGTACTGCACCGCTGGATTCAGGGAAGTGCAGTACCACTGTGGGATCCGCACTCGACAGCAGAATTTACTGAATTTACCTCGCCCACCGCAGACCGGGACGGTCCCGCGGGCATGGGACAGCTCGTGACAGACTGGGAAGCTTCTGCCCCAGACGATGCAATCATCGTGCGCACCGGCGTCGTCATTGGACAACAAGCAGAGATCACCATGGGCCTAGCCGCTATGGCCCTGTCCAAAACACGCCCCAGTATCGATGGGTCGTTGCCCTGGATTCATGAAGACGACTGGATCGGCATTATCCAACACCTGCTGGCCACACCGAATCCCCCGTCCACAGTGGTGGCCGTTGCTCCCCAGCAAACGCGTCTCTCCGAAGCAATCAACGCATTCGCCCCGGGATTGGGACCCCGCAGTATCCCGGTGCCTGCGAAGTTGTTACATATCGGTATGCAGGTGATTGGCATGGAACCTGGGCTGCTGATGGGCAGCACTACAGCTCGCTCTACAGTACTGGAAGATGCCGGATACGCGTTCCGCTTCCCCACCATTGCTGCTGCAGCAGACGCGGTAACGCTTTAATCCCACCCGTACACGATGTGCTAGTTTGCCTGCCGATCACCGACCCAGCGTTCCCATTTCGGACTACGATGCCACCGAAGCGTGATTGCCAGCAGTCGTGGCTGCACTACGGTGTCGTTTCGGCAACGGGGTGCCGTGTTTATCGTTGCGCATGAGCCGCATGGCGTTAAGGATCACCACCAGGACGGATCCCTCGTGCACCAGCATGCCCAGCGACATCGTGACGCCCCCGGCAAAAACACCCGCCAACAGCACCACGACGGTCGCCAGCGCGATCACGATATTCTGTTTCATGACCCGGGTGGTTCGTTTAGCTAAGCTAATCGACTCCGGCAGCTTCATGAGGTTGTCACCCATCAGGGCAATATCCGCGGTCTCAATGGCAACTCCTGAGCCTGCTGCTCCCATGGCCACACCAATATCGGCGGTCGCCAGTGCCGGCGCATCATTGACGCCGTCACCAACCATGGCCACGGTGTGTCCTTCGCGCTGCAGTGTGGTCACAGCATCGAGTTTGTCTTCCGGTAGAAGTGACGCATGAATTTCATCGATCCCGGTGGCTTGCCCGATGGATTCAGCCACCAGCCTGGTATCGCCGGTGAGCATGACCACCTTGGTCACACCTGCTTGGTGCAGACGGGCCACCATATCTGGGGCGTCGGTGCGAATGGTGTCCGCAACTGCGATCACGCCGAGCACCATCTGGTCCGCAGCAACGATCATTGGTGTCTTACCCGCTGCCGCAAATGACTGTGTCACCTCAGTAATGTCTGGGCTTTGTTCCACTCCATAGTCTGTCAACAGAGCTGGATTACCAATCAGAATCTGCTGCTCATCAACTGCGGCCACAATGCCCTTCCCAACAACCGGCGTGACCTTTTGCGGGAAACCGTTCGGTAAGAGCCCGTGTTCAGCAGCGGCGTCCAAGATAGGACGGGCTAGCGGATGTTCGGAGCCTGCTTCTGCAGCCGCAGCAGTGGCCAAGACATCGTGTTTTGTCAGTCCTGCAGCAACGACCACCACATCGGTGAGCTGTGGACGTCCCTGTGTCAGCGTGCCAGTTTTATCGACAGCCACCGCCGAAATTTTCCCGGAGGTTTCAAGGTATTCGCCACCCTTGATCAGGATGCCATTGCGGGCGGCACGTCCAATACCAGCCACAATGGCTACCGGTATGGAGATCACCAACGCACCCGGGCAACCAATCACCAACAGTGTCAGGGCAAGGACGACGTCGTGGGTGATCAGCCCGGCAACTAAGGCCAGCATCATGACCGCAGGCGTGTACCAGGTAGAGAATCGGTCTATAAATGCTTGAGTTTTCGCTTTAGCATCCTGGGCTTCTTCAACACGGTGAATGATGCGCGCCAGGGTGGTATCCGCACCAATACCGGTGGCTTTGACCTGTAGGAATCCACCACGGGAAATTGTGCCGGCAAAGACTTCATCTGATGCCGATTTCTCCACCGGGATGGACTCACCGGTAATTGAGGCTTCATCAACAGACCCGGTCCCATCCGCAACAACACCGTCTACCGGCACTTTAGCTCCATTTTTTACCAGCACTATCTCGCCCTTGGTAACCTGCTGTGCTGCAACTTCTTGCTGGATGCCATCCCGCATCACAATGGCAGTATCTGGTGCAACGGCCACTAACTCAGCCAAGGCAGACCGAGTTTTTTGCATCGTGCCGGCTTCCAATGCGTGACCAATGGAGAATAGGAAAGTCACCGCAGCAGCTTCCCAGAAGTTCCCAATCAGTACCGCACCGATGGCGGCCACCGAAACTAACAAATCAATACTAATCATCTTGGTGGTCAGTGCTCGCACGGCCTGTACAACGATCTTGTACCCCGCGACCACAGCCGCCACCAACATCAATGCATTGGCGAACGTAAAGACCTCGCTACCATCGTGTGCATGCACTCCGGCGTCAACCCACCAACGTGACGCTAACTCTGGGTTCAGCGCCCCGGTCCCGATGTTGTTGACAGCAACTGACATCAAGATCAGAAGCCCTGAGAACACCGGTACCGCCCAATCACCGCGCAGCCATGTCTGAAACCTATTCACTCAGCTCATTCCTTTAGAGATGTACTCGACAAAATGCAGAACTTTGGTTGCCCCCAATATTCGGGAAACCATGAGGTTCTTTAGGCCTAAAACGCTGACGGTTTCGCTGTATATCCAGCTTTAGCTACGGCCTGCACAAGATCGTCAACGGATATTTGCGTCTCATCGTGATCAACTTCGATGCGAGAGCTTGCGAAGTGCACTTTGACGTTGTCTACGCCTTGCATCTTGCCAACGCGTTTTTCAATTTTGTTAACACAAGAGGGGCACGAAAAGCCTTGTGCACGAAGGAGTGTATGTGTGGTGTTCTGAGCAGTCATGGTGTTCCCTTCCATCACAGTAAATGTTTGATCTACGGTCCTCGTATCTTGAGGAGTTATCTTGAGAATAGGGGGAACCCAATTTCTTTTCCTTGACGTTAGTCAAGTCCCGATAATTGTTGTCCGGTACTATATGAAGGCATGCGGGAACTGCCTATCCGAGACCTCACCGAACACGACGATAACTGTGTACGACGGGTGCCTATTTTTTCCGGGCTGACAAGTCAGCAGCAGGACCTGGTGGCTACTATGGCACGTCCACAGCTGGTGTCTGCTGGTGAGGTCGTCCATAACCCCGGCGAACGAACGGGCAAAATGTTCATTGTCCACACCGGTGAAATCAAGCTCAGTCGCACTCTTCCAAGCGGCAGAAAACACCTACTGCGGGTTGCCCATCCGGGTGAAACCCTCGGAGAACAGGCTTTTTTAACGGGAAATGCCACTTTGGAAGAGGCTGAGGCGCGCTCGCAGTCTCGACTCTGCGTTTTTGCACACAACGACCTGGCGAAACTGTTCGAACGGTACCCGAATATTGCGTATCGGATGCTCCGGACCCTGGGTGACCGGCTAGCTCATACCGAGCATCGGCTGACGTTGAGGAGCCAAAGCGTGGATCTACGCTTCGCAGACTACTTGCTACAACAACCGCTGATCCCAGCTGCACAAGCGACCGAGGCCATGATGCGCGTCCGCTTACCCTTGAGCAAAAAAGACATTGCATCACTACTAGGCACCACGCCAGAATCTTTGAGCCGCGCTCTAGCCAGGCTTCAAATAAAGGGCCTCGTAGCAGTTGACGATGACATTGTATCGCTCTTACAGCCCGATGCATTAGAAGAGCTGATCACTGCCGAGTAGCACTACCTAACGGTATGCACGGTGATACTGCGCCGGTACCGGCGGAGAATCATGTCGCAGTATTTGGGCCGAATAGATTGGAAAATCACTGTTGCGCAGGGACTCTCGACCCACGAGTACCACGTCCGCCTGTTCGGTGACCAAGATATGTTCAGCCTGAAATGGTTCGGTAATCAGACCGACGGCAGCCGTCGGCACTCCAGTGCGGCGACGGATCGTTTCTGCAAATGCCACTTGATATCCCGGACCCGCTGGAATATCTGCTGGCACATTCGAGCCGCTAGAAACATCGATAAGGTCGACACCATGATCATTCAACCACTGCACCACTTGCACCGTATCGTCGATGGTCAGACCCTCTTCATGCCAGTCGACCGCTGAGAGGCGGACCAGCAGTGGGACGTCCTCGGCCACTTCGGCGCGTACCGCATCCACCACGTCAAGCAGCAGCCGTGCTCGGTTCTGTAATGAACCACCGTAGGAGTCCTGCCGATCATTGCTGAGCGGCGATAAGAATTGGTGTAGCAAATATCCGTGGGCACCGTGGATCTCTAGCAGGTCAAAACCTGCATCAATTGCCCGTCGTGCCGAGGCGACGAATGCTGCGACAATAGCATCGATCCCTGCCTGATCCAGTGCTTGTGGAATAGCTAGACCCGGAAATTCTTTGGCTGACGGTGCGACAGTAGCCCAACCGCCATCGTCTTCGGGCACGGTGCCTTCATTGTCGTAGTCGAAGGGGCGGTACGTGCTGGCTTTGCGGCCAGCATGCGCTAGCTGGATTCCAGCGAGTGTTCCTTGCGAGTGCATGAACTCGACAATCGGTGCCATCGCATCGCGTTGGTCATCGTTCCAGAGTCCAAGGTCCTGGGGTGAGATGCGACCTTCAGGGGTCACAGCGGTTGCTTCAACGATGACGGCGCCTGCTCCCCCACGAGCTAAGCTCCCAAGATGCACCATGTGCCAGTCGGTTGCCATGCCGTCGTTATGCTGAGCGCTGTATTGACACATGGGAGGAACCCATACCCGATTTCGGGCAGTCACGCCACGCAAGGTAATTGGTTCGAAGAGCAAACGAGACAAGCTGGTATTCCTAACGTTGCTGGGAAGGCCACGAATAGCATTTTATTCCACACCGGATGTTATCAGGTTGCGAACAAAGCGGTGTAACCCTGCGTGGAATCTAAATCCGGGAGCGCAGAGAGACATCCTGACACCGCAGCTCGGCAGGATGCTCAACGAGCTCTCGCAGTTCACGGGGCGTCAGCACCTTATGCGAACACCACGAGCAGGTAGAGTCCGAACGTCATCAGATGAACCGCACCGTGCAAGGCGGTCGCCTTCTTGCCCAGCATCCAAGCCGTAGTGACAAATAGCGTGAGGGCTAATAGCAACAGATGCTCAGGACTTTCTGCCAGGACAACAGGTTGTGCCGTTATCAACCCGATGACGAGCACTGCCGGTATGGTCAGGCCCACCGTTGACACCAAGGCGCCATGGCAGAGATTACTGATCCGCTGCATCTGGCCAAGGGACGCGGCGCGTATTGCGGTGATGGTTTCTGGCAGAAACACGATTGTTGCAATCACGATGCCCGATAGTGCCATCGGTGCCCCAAGACGTTCAAGGGCTTCGTCTAGGAGAGCGGCCATGTCGTGTGACAGCAACACGATGGGTATGACGGTGATGACCAAGACTATCGACCGGGCTACGATTTCACCTCGATGGTGTTTTAGAACCACAGTGGTACTTTGCTGGGCAGGATCTGGCATCGTGGAATCCACTGCTGTAATTTCCTGAAAATCACTACGCTGTTGTCCCATCTGGCGATAGAGAAAGTAGCCGTACATGCTCAGCGTGAGCACAACGACGACGCTAGCCGGAAGTGGAGCATATACACCGTCGTCCCCAAGGAAATGCGGCAGAGCAAACGCCACTACCAAGAAAACAGCCAGGATGGTCAGGTAGCAAGACGCTCCTGTTCTATTAGGCTGCAGGTTTGCATGCCGGGTAGCGCCAACCAATAACGCCACTCCCACGACCAGGTTCAGGATAATCATGGAAACTGCCATGACAGTATCTCGAGCGATCGTTTGCTGCTCTGACGGTCCAAGCATGACCGATGAGATGAGCACTACCTCGATAATGACGATGGATAATGTCAGGACCAACGTCCCGTATGGTTCACCGAGCCGATGTGCCAAATGTTCAGCTTGCCGCACCACGCCGAACGCACAGAGTATAACGATCCCAATAATTGCGCCTAGGAGAGTAACGAGCGCGGTGGTTATGAATGGACCGTCCAAAACCGGTCCCACCATGGCCAGTCCAAGGACGCTGCCCCAGCCGAGCAGGAGCTGGATCATAGCGGTTGGAGTCAGTACAGTGCGTAGCGAGAAGAACACGAGATCAGCCATCCTATGGGCCGTCCCAGTGCGAATTGCCACGATCGGGTCGTCCCGAACGTCCTTCTATCCCCTACATAATAACTGTTTTACCCGTCAATGAGATAACTGCGGATTTCTGAAATCTTGGCGGTCTTGGCATGTCCAGAAAACACGATCACGTGATTGAAACATGCAGTGCGCGAGTTCTCATATGTTGCCACGCCATCTGCCCCACAGTCAGTGCCGTGAGTGATCACGGTATGCAGTTTCAATTCTTGCGCGCTGACTGCATGCATCAACCAGCTCCGGGTCTCCGCCTTGCCCGCCAGCACGTGCGAGCCGACCACTTCCCAACGAACATCGTCTGTGAGCATTTCCAGCGTCTGATCGAGATCCCCAGAATACAAGGCGATGAGGAAGTCTCGTATGACAATTTTTCTTGGAGCGTTTCCACAATCCTTGGGTATGTCAACAACCGTGAGGGTACTCGAATTCGAACACATAAAGACACCCTCCTGTTTCTCAGGTAACCGTGGAATATCAGTCGGTTTTGCGATTGGCTAATGTATCACGGAGGCGATCGACCATGCCGACACCAGCTCCAACGGTTTTATGATAAAGCTGCGAGCTTGGCGCATTGGGGTGTGGACGAGTCGGAGCTATCCGTTTAGCGTGCTCTACCTGCTCGCCCATTTTACGAAGTTGCGCGGCGGGGATATGTTCGCGAAGTTTGGGGAACTGTTCATCTTCTTCATCGCTGATATGGTGACGAAGGTGCGCTTCTAGCTCTTCGAGAATCTGCATGAATCTGCCGTCATCTGCCGGAACGTCTTCTAAACGTTTCATAACCTCGTCGAGTTCGTCATGCTCTTGGATATCGTGCTCGACTTCTTCGGCGCCATTCGGGAGGTGTTCTTTCATAGCCGGGTAGACGTGCATCTCTTCGGCCACGGAGTGACGCACAATTTCAGCGATGACTGTATCGGCGGTATCGCGACGATGCTCGGCATGTGTGGCCTGTCGCATGTCTTGGAGAAGATCCAACATTGCTTGATGATCGGCTGTCAGAACGTCAACGACGTCTCGATCTTGAGTCGTGGGATTATCGTTCGTCATGATCGGCCTTTCGTTGAAGGGACACTCTCCTACGCTAGTTTGCACCCTAAGGTGCGGTCTAGAGTTCATTCTGAGCGACGTAGAGGTTTGGAGCGAACAGTTACCGGCCTAGAGTGGAAGTGATGAACGATGTCAATCATGAGGCCACCGGTAGCTCTGCGGTGTTTGCGCTCAATACGGTGGCAGCTGGCCTACCTGCAGCCCAGCTCATCCCTGCCCTCTTGCAGGATCACAAACCCACTGATGCACCATTGCGCACCGTTGTTGTGGCGCCCCCGGGGACGGGTAAAACCACCGTCGTGCCGCCAGCGCTGGCGAATCGATTGCAGCTGCTAGGCCGTGAGGGCAAGATTGTAGTCACCCAACCACGGCGCATGGCAGCACGGGCTGCTGCACGACGGTTAGCGCACCTTAGTGGCACCAAAGTTGGTGAACAAGTTGGATATACAGTTCGTGGAGATCGAAAAACTTCAGCTGCGACCACGGTCGAGTTTGTGACCACAGGTGTGCTGCTACGCCGGTTAATTTCCAATCCGGAGGCACCCGATATCGCGGCGGTCGTTTTGGACGAGGTACATGAACGTCAATTAGATACTGATCTGACATTTGCTATGGTCCAGCAGCTTGGCGAACTGCGTGGTACATCGGATCCGCTCGATATCGTAGTCATGTCGGCGACTTTGGATGCTGATTTTTGGGCAGAGTTATTATCGACGCACGAAGCAGAGCCGGCTCGGGTGCTCCATGTTGACGCGGTATCATATCCGCTGCGAGAACAGTGGGCCCCGTTGCCAGGTACACGACGAGCCCTTGATGCTCGCGGAGTAACCAACCAATTTTTGCGCCACGTATCGGACACCGTAGCAAAGACGGTCTGGGAGGGACCGGACGGCGATGTGCTGGTTTTCCTACCCGGAGCACGTGAAATTAATCGAGTGGCTCAGCACCTCAAGGACGCAACGCCTTGCGATGTGTTGCCCCTACTGGGATCGACGCCGGTGGCTGAACAAGATCATATCCTCAGCCCGCCACCTTCTGGCGCCAAAAGGCGCATTGTATTAGCCACCAACGTTGCCGAATCTGCGCTCACGGTTTCCGGTGTGCGAATTGTCGTGGATTCAGGACTGGACCGCCAACCTCGGTTGGATACGGGCCGCGGTGTGGCTGGCCTCGTGACCGTAGGTGCTGCCAAATCAGCGATGGTCCAACGTGCTGGTCGTGCCGCCCGTGAAGCCCCCGGCGTGGTGGTGCGGTGCCTTTCCGACGCAGAGTTTGCCGCTCGCGCCGCATACCGGCCAGCCGAAGTTCGAACCGCAGACCTCACCCAGGCCGTACTCGACTTGGCCTCGTGGGGTGCACCCGATGGCGACGGGTTGCGACTCCCCGAGCCGTTGCCCCCTCGCACGTTTAAGACAGCGGTAGATGCTCTGAAGCAACTTGGCGCGCTAGAAAATACGGAACACAACGCACAATTCCAGATCACCCAGCTGGGTCGAAAGCTTGCCACCCTGCCGGTGGATCCACGCTTAGGGCGGGCACTGTATGACGGAGCAGAATTTGTTGGACCCCGGCTCGCCGCCGAAGTTGTCGCTGCACTATCCTCTGACGACCGTGCCGACGGCGCTGATCTGGGCAAACTGTTGGGGCGTTTACGCTCAACCCAACCAAAATATTGGACCGAGGTTGTCACACGCTTACGGCGTACCGTGGCACAGCACGAAACCACCAGCCGCGCCGATGATAATCCGGGTGGCCAATACGATCTTGGATTGGTCACGGCTCTGGCGTATCCCCAGCAGATTGCCCGCCGGCGAACAACGGGCGGTCCCCAGGGCGACAACACCGAATATCTACTGGCATCAGGAACCGCGGCCTTCCTCCCCCGAGGTTCAGCGCTGCAGGGCGCTGACTGGTTAGCGATCGCCGACATCACCCTGCACGGCGATCAAGCGATTATTCGCAGCGCTGCCGAGCTGGACCAAGACTATGCAGAACTTGCAGCCGGGCCACTCTTGGTTGAGCAAACCCAAGCACGTTTCGTTGCTGGGAAGGTTTCAGCACGCGCAGTCGTGCGCCTGGGCGCCATCGAATTGTCATCGACGCCGATCCAACCGACCCCCGAACATACACGTGACGCGGTGGCCGCTACTATACGCAGTTCCGGGGTTTTGACGTTCTTCAAGGTGACTGAAACCTCCAAACAGCATGCCGCATTCAAGGACTTACGCGCCCGAATGGGCATCCTGCACAGAGTCTTTGGCGCCCCGTGGCCCGACGTTTCCGAGTC
Source organism: Candidatus Yaniella excrementavium (assembly GCA_019115865.1). Lineage (GTDB taxonomy): Bacteria > Actinomycetota > Actinomycetes > Actinomycetales > Micrococcaceae > Yaniella > Yaniella excrementavium. The sequence goes on from DXCT01000122.1 coordinate 19,102, forward strand.
AGCACTGACCAAGCAGCTAACCGAGTGGTTAACACCGGAACTTGAACAGTTGGCGTCCGGCATACGGGTCGAGCGCATTAACCTGACCACTGCGCTTCAACGCTTGCTGCCTTGGCCCCAGGCCGCACGAATGGATGCGTTAGTGCCACAGCAGATCGATGTGCCCTCGGGTGCGGCAGTGTCTGTTGACTGGCCTGCACCCGAAGACCACACCGATAACCAGATCGCTTCTCCGGTGCTGGCGGTAAAATTGCAGGAATGTTTTGGTTGGACGAACACCCCTACCGTCTTAGAAGGTCGCGTGCCGGTCGTGCTGCATCTCTTGTCGCCAGCTCGTCGGCCGTTGGCTGTGACCTCAGATTTGGCGAGTTTCTGGCAGAATAGTTACCCGCAAGTACGTGCCGAGAACCGTGGTCGCTACATTAAACACCCCTGGCCTGAGGATCCGCTGACTGCCGTGGCCACGGCCAAAACCAACCGGGCACTGCGGGGCGGTCCGTCTCGGCAAAAATAGCCTGACCTGTTTAGGTCTCGGACGGGATGATCTCTTCAAGTTCGGTCAAGAACTCTTGGAGCACCGGACCGTTGGTTTGTGCCCCGGCCAGACCTTCATGGAAAAATAAGGAGACTGCAACGTCACCGTGGATCGCCATGATCCAGGTGTGTGCTAAATCTTCACCATCTGATTCGAACTCGGCGGTTCCCGTCTTGGCCAATACCGAGGCTCCCGGTACATCCTGCAGGATGGGAACGGTTCCGGTTTCAACGGGGCCGCGCATGAGTTCGCGTAGTTGTGCGGCTTCATCTTCGGTTAGCGGTGTATTGGCCGGCAGGTTTTCGTTCTGTGTGGGATCCACCGACGGATCACTGACTATCACGGGGCTGACGGTTTCTCCAGCCGATACTGATGCCGCAACAGTGGCCATGCCAAGCGGTGATGCTTGCACGCTGCCTTGTCCGAATAATCCCGCGGCGTGTGCGGTACCTTCCACATCGGTAGGAACTGATCCCAAGAATGCCCCATCAAAGCCAACGATCGGATCCTCAACCAACCCCAGAGCAACTGCTGCATCATGTTCTTGTTCCGGGGTGATCTCTTCGTACTGGCCAACAAAGCTTGTATTACACGACTGAGCTATAGCATCAGCCAGGCTGATCTCACCGATGTATTCGGCCGGATAGCCATCAAAATTGGAGATTTCGGCACCTGCAACATTTATGGTTTCTGGGCACTGGACCATCGATTCTGGCTCCAGACCATTGCGCAGCATGGACAAGGCGGTAACGATTTTGAAAGTTGATCCTGGTGCGTAGGACCCCTGCAATGCCAGTGGCCAGCTCGTGTCTTCTGGACCTTCTGCCGCTGCAAGAATGTGCCCATCAGAGGGTCGAATAGCTACTAATCCTGCCAGTACATCCGAGTCACCGATCAGCTCTTCAGCTAGTTCCTGGACACGGGTATCTAGGGTCGTGGTGATGCTTGTACCATCGGTAGCGTCCCGTTTAAATTCGACCGGCTCGGTGTCGGGCACCTGGTCGCCTGTCGCCTCAGCGTTGTCAACGGTAATTTCTAATCCGCTCAGACCGGCTAATTCGTCATTATAGTTTTGTTGAAGTCCAGATAAACCTGTTGGTGTCCCGGCCCTCATCTGGCCGTCAGATGCTTCAATCTGTTCGGCATTCGGCTGCCCGTAGGAGCCCAACACGGATCTAGCAAAGGTTGCCGTCGGGGCCAGCACCATGGTGTCCTCGCGTGCCACCGCACCAGGGATTTCGGAGATTTCCTCGGACGGAATTTCAGTTTCACCGTCATCACGCAACACGATAAATTCGACCCACGCACGATCTCCGGCGGCCAGCACACGATCAACAAAGGTGTCGACATCAAGTTCGAGTGCTTCGGCAAGTGCCGTTGCTGAATCCGTTGCTGCTTGCATAACCTCATCATCGTCGAGTTCCGCACCGCCAGCCGACAGTTCGTCCACAAGATGTGTCTTATCAATCCCAATCCGTTGGACGGGGCGTTCGGTAGTCAGAGGTTCATCGTGTGCATCGAGTATTTCACCGCGTTCAGCAGGTGTTTCAGAGACTTGCACACTTCCAGTCTCCGCCAATCCGGCCACCAATGTGGCTGAGGTTAATTGCGGCTCCCATACCTCTGATTCCTCGTCCCAGATCAGTGTGGCCTGTGTGGCATACGTCCAAGCATCCTCGGTCTCATTCGACGCGTCATCTGAGGTATCAGCTTCGTGCCCACCGGAAAGATCCCACGTCACGGTGTAGTCAGCGGTTGCCGTCACATCTTCTGAATCATCAGAGTCGTCTTCAACGACGGAGTCTAGCGTCACTTCCACCGGAAAATTCTCCAGTTCAGCAATAGCCTCGACCAGCGCGTCCCGGTCCGTAGACCCGTCCGCCAGGTCGACGCCTTCTAGGGCTTTCAACTGTTCCGAACTCAATTGCTCAGCGAACTGTTCAGCGGCTTGTGTCGGATCGTCCACAGAACCACATGCACTGAGTCCCAGTGTTGCCACCACAAGCGTGGCGGTCAGCCCAAAAAATCTGGGCCGAAACGGCGGATATTTCCTCTGGTGTGAGTGTGAGACAGTGATCATGCACTGCAGTCTACTGACGTTTTAGAGGGTTAAGAGCCTGGTGAAGCTAGAGTCCTATGCTCTTTGTTGGCACATCATGGCTTGGAGGTCGTTATCTGCCGACCGTCTGCCGATTGATGAGTGGTTGTGGCTCGAACATGGGCTCGTTGGCCGTGACGTCCAAAGAGACTGAGATATTCCACCGGTCCGTTCGTGGTGGCACCGAACCAATGGGGAGTACGAGTATCGAACTCCGCTGCTTCACCAGCCTGCAAGACAAGGTCCTGGTCCCCCAGCACCAGTCGCAGCGTACCGTTGAGCACATAGGCCCAGTCATGCCCTTCGTGCGATCGCAGCTCAGGAACAACGTCGTCGCTGCCTGCCGGCAACACAAATTTATAAGCCTGGATCCCGCCGGGACGTCGGGTCAGTGGGATCACGACGGACCCATCACCAACTGACATTGGACGCAAGTCAACCCTGGGGTCTGCGGTACGTGGAGCATCGACCAATGAATCGATTGTGACACCATAATAGCGAGCTAACGGCAGAAGCTGTTCGAGTGTTGGTCTGCGCAGCCCGGCCTCCAGCCGAGACAGTGTGCTGCTGGAGATTTCAGTTTCTGTACCAAGCTGTGTCAGGGTGAGGTCCCGGCGCAATCGCAGATGCTTCAGCCGGGGTCCAACGGTGTCTAAGGTGTCATCGATTGATTCGCTCATATACATGATATTGCCATTTGGCAATAAACTTTGCAATCCTGCATCGTGGCTGTCATCCTCATAGGTGATCGCAACTTTCAAGGAGAACATTGATGACTACACAACAACGTAAAAACGCCTGGGACGTCGCAATTATTGGCGGGGGTTCTGCGGGTCTAAGTGCCGCGCTAACGCTCACCCGCGCACGTCGCAGCGTGCTGGTGGTCGATAGCGGCGCGCCGCGCAACGCTGCGGCGTCCGCGGTCCACGGTCTATTAGGCCTTGAGGGCACTAGTCCCCTCGAACTCTTAAGCAAGGGACGATCTGAGATTGCCCGATATGGCGCGAAAATTGTGCATTCGGTGGTGGCCCAGGCCTCGGGCAGTTCCGAGGAAGGATTCGAACTTCAGTTAGACGATGGATCCACCCACCGTGCTAGTCAGCTCATTATCGCCACGGGAGTCACGGATGACCTGCCTCAACTCTCCGGTCTTGCCGATCGCTGGGGGCGCGATGTCGTACACTGCCCTTACTGCCACGGATGGGAGATTCGTGATCAACGTATCGGCGTCCTAGCGACCGGACCGATGTCGGCGATGCAGGCCTTGCTCTTTTCCCAGTGGAGTACCAACTTGACGTTCTTGGTCAATGAGGTCGAAATACCTGCCGAGCACCTTGATGCGCTGCGTTCCGTAGACGCCATTATTGTGCCAGGGTCGGTCCAGAACCTCGACATAACCAATGACCAGCTCACCGGTGTCGTCCTGCATGACGGTACCCAGGTCCCACTGGATGCGTTGGCAGTTTCCACCCAGGTGGTAGCCCGTCTCGACGGGCTCGGCGCTCTTGCCTTAGATACAACAGAGAACGCGATGGGCGTTGCGGTACGCACTGATGAAGCAGGGAGAACCTCGGTGCCTGGTGTATGGGCTACAGGTAACGTCATGGGTCCGTGGATGCAGGTCAGCGAAGCCGCCGCCCACGGAGCACGCGTTGCCATGACCATCAACACCGAAATGGCTTTGGCCCGTGCTGGCCTGACTATGCCGGCACCTGCCACACAGAAAGGCTCCTAATGCCGCAATTTGATAAAAGCTACTGGGAAGATCACTGGATTCCGAAAGTTTCCGCACCAGACCGGGCTATGCCCGTCAACCCTTATCTAGCATATGAGACCGAGCAACTAATCCCGGGTACAGCGCTTGATGCTGGCTGTGGCACAGGAGCCGAAGCCGTATGGCTAGCACAGCAGGGTTGGCAAGTAACCGGCGCTGATATTTCTGCAACGGCACTCCAAACAGCAGCAACGCGTGCGGCAGCAGCTGGAGGAGCCAACCGCATCGAATGGTTTCAGACGGATGTAGCTCGGTGGGAGCCACACCGGAGGTGGGATTTGGTGACGAGCCACTATGCACATCCGGACACCGGCCAGCTCCCCTTTTATCAGCGCCTGGGCTCATGGGTTGCACAGTACGGGTCGTTGCTTCTTGTCGGGCATCATCACGGCACGCACCACGAAAATGATCACCCCGAGGCAGCCACCGTAACCCTGGAAGCAATGACTGCGCTTTTTCCCGCCCCGTATTGGAGTGTAGACGCAAGCTATGAAAACACCCGGACCATAGAAAGGCCTCACGGTGCGGGCCAGTTGCATGACGTTGTCGTCCGCGTCCGGCGACTTCAGCATTGATCAGGACATAAAAAATCCCGCTGGATCAGTTTGATCTAGCGGGTTATCGAGTGGAGCTTAGGGGATTCGAACCCCTGACCTCTTCCGTGCCACGGAAGCGCGCTACCAACTGCGCCAAAGCCCCTTATCAAGTTATTTTTATCGTTACCGCTGCGGGCAACATCAATTAGTATACATACCTTTTGCATGAAAACAAATTTGTGATGTTGCTAGGCAGCGGTGACATTAGACACTGGTTTGCGTTAAAGTAAAGGTCCCAAACGCACCGGTATTTGATTGCAAGACATGGGCACGACAATTTTCGAGTCGAGGCACTGTAGCGTAGTCTTCATCATCACGTCCCGTGAGCAGATGGGCCGCAGCGCGCAAGGTGTTCCCGTGGGCGATCACCGCCAGCACATCGGCATCTCCTAGAGCAGCAATGACGGAGTTCGCTGTGCGTGTGCCAGATTCTCGTGGTGTTTCGCCTCCTACCGGTCCTGAATCCAGTCCGGGCAACCGGAACGCGGCGTGTTGGTCTGGCCACCGTTGAGCAATATCGGTGAATACGAGCCCTTCCCATGCTCCGCCGTCGGTCTCTTGAATGGCGTCGATGGTTTCGAGCTCGAGATCGCGATCCCCCAGCATGATTCGGCCGGTCTCGTGGGCACGTGCCAAGGGCGAAACAATGGCGGCGTCGAATTCGGTATGGCTCCACCGACGAGCCGCTTCTTTGGCTTGGAGTCGGCCAGCATCATTTAGCAGGATGTCTGTTTGCCCCTGGTAGCGACCTTGCGCATTCCAATCTGTTTCACCGTGGCGGAGAAACACCAGTGTCTTCATTTTGAGGGTCTCACCAGTTCATTCTATGAATCGTACTTATTGGGTTTCTGGAAGTTGAATCTGCGGAGCATCTGACCAAAGCCGGTCAAGAGCGTAGTTTTCGCGCTCTTCGTCGTGCTGAACATGGATTACGAAATGACCATAGTCCAACAGCACCCAGCGATTTTCAGATTCGCCTTCGCGACGAGTGGGTTTCAATTCGAGCTGTTCACGCAGGTCATCTTCGATCTCTTCGATGACCGCCTTTACCTGTCGCTCGCTTGGTGCAGAGGCAAAGAAGAATGCGTCGGTAATACCGAGGCGTTCCGCTACGTCTACTGCAGAGATATTCTCGGCCTGCATGGTTGCTGCGGCTTTCGCCGCGATCTTCAGAGCATCGAGTGTGGGTTCGGGTACGACCACGGAACTCCTTTAGTTCATCGAGTAAACAGAATAAGGGCAATGATGAGTGCAATCACGCCGATCGCAAACACGGCGATGGAGATAGCAAAAATCCGGCGTTCAGGAGCTTCAGATTCTTTGGGGTCCAAGGTGTCCAGCCCATGTGCTGAGCTGGCATCGAGGGGTTGCTCCGGGCCGGTAACCGGCATGGCGTCGGTTTCGGGTTCTTGTTCAAAGTGCTGTGAGAAATCCGGTTTGGACTCTTTTGGTCCAGGCTCTTGTGAAGCGTCGTCGTCAGACACCTCAAAGGGCCCGGTCATCATGGGACCGCTACTGGCGCGCCGTGCACGCCGCCTCGCTACGGTCTCATGTTCAACGGGTTGATCCTCTGTGTCCGGTGTCTCTGGTAGGTCTCCGGTAGGGGCCGCAACATCGGAGGTGACAGCAGTTTCAGGCTCAGCAGCTTGCTGGTGCTCCTGATCTTCGTCTTCGCCAACGATCTCAATCGCTGAGGTTTCCAGTTCCTGCAGCTCTTGCGATTTTTCGGCGAGTTCTTTCTGCCGACGGAGTAGGAGGGGGTCAATGACGTTGGGATTTTGCTGTCCCAGTTCAATAATTTCCTGAGTCAGGCGTTCCGTTTCGTCACGCAACTCTGCACGGCGAATTTCTAACGTATCCAACCCAGACATGTCAGTAATTTCAACAGCCGATTCCCCATACCGTTCCCACGTAGAGAGCACAACGGTATCTTCAGCTGTGTCTGCAGCTGCTTCGTCGTCTTGGACAGCCTCCGATTCTTGTCCAACCGCAGGCACTGGCGGAGGCGGTGCCTGCGGCGACGTTGCACGTCGCACGGGCTTGGCCGGAACAGGTTGAGACTGTTCTTCTTCCGGGACCTTGGCTGTCGCAAAATCCTCTTCTTGAGGTTCAGCAGCACGCCGTGCATGCGCACGCGCTTCGCGACGGGATCGCGGTTTCGTGTCGTGTTCTTGTTCATCTCGGCGCTTGGTGATCAGTGGCAGCATTCCGGTGGAAGTCACTTCAGAATCTGCGCGTCGCCTACGACGAGGTGTCACGCCTTCTTCAAGGGGGGCATCGACGTCTAGTGGCGCGTCCACAGGTGTATTCGCTGCCCGACGGCCGGTTGAATTGTCGTGTTGTTGTCCCAGCTCAGCGGGTTCCAGCGGCTCGTCGGTCACATCACTTGCCGGTATGGGTTCCACCGTGGCCAGTGTTGCTTTAGCTCGTTGTTCCGCGCCTGCTGCACGTTGCTGGCGATCTTCTACTTCTTCTGCCCAGCGCTGGGCTTCTTCATCACGCAATTGGGCGCGTTCTTCGCGTTCACGTTGCAGCCGCAGTTCTCGGCGGGAAGGATAAGGATTACTCATCGTCTTCCTCCGGTCGATTGTTCAGTGATGTTGGCACGTAAGGGGCAATATTATGGCGAGAGCGCTCTCCGTTGTTGTCAACATACAGCCCATATTTGCCGATATATTGGACGACTCCGTCCGGCACGAGGTACCACACAGGTTTACCAGCGGCCACGCGAACACGGCAGTCTGTTGAAGAAATAGCCATGGCTGGAATTTCCATCAGCGATACTTCATCCGACAGTCCAAAGTCCGTCAGTTCGTGGCCTGGTCGCGAAACACCAACGAAGTGTGCTTTGCCCCAAAGGAGTTCGACGTCTTTCCACGTCATGATTTGTTCCATGGCATCGGCACCGGTGATGAAGAATAAATCTGCATCGGGGCGCAGGGCTTGCACGTCGTCGAGGGTATCGGAGGTAAAGGTCTGACCTGGTCGATCGATGTCTACCCTGGATACCGAAAACCGTGGATTTGACGCTGTGGCCACCACGGTCATCAAATACCGGTGTTCTGCCGGGGAAACTTCCTTATCAGATTTCTGCCAAGGTTGTCCGGTTGGAACAAAGACAACTTCGTCAAGGTCAAACTCTGCCGCGACTTCACTGGCTGCGACTAAGTGGCCATGATGGATGGGGTCGAATGTACCACCCATAATGCCCAGGCGTGGTCGACGGACCGTTGGAGTGTGCGGAGTTTGAGTCACAGGCAACTTAATGATTAGCGGAGGTGGAGCCCTGCTGTGGCTGACTAACGTCTGTAGATGCTGGAGCTTCGCGACGCAGTGCTACGGAGCGTAGCGACATGATAGCCAACAGCAAAAACATCAGCGCAGCAAAAATCGCTATGCCGTAGACCAGGGGGTGAACCGGCAGTTCTGTAACGGCGGCTTCTTCCGCTGCGGCTTGGAACAGTTGCATGGGGTTATTACTCCTGTACGTATGAGTGTTACTAGAGAACGAGCTTACCGAATTTTTCGGCTGTCATGGTAACGGTGTCGCTACCTAGTCACGGATCTGGCCGTCACCGCGCAAAATCCATTTCGTGGATGTTAGCTCTTCCAGGCCCATGGGTCCGCGAGCATGCAGTTTCTGTGTAGAAATTCCGATCTCAGCGCCCAGTCCAAACTGCCCACCATCGGTAAATCGTGATGACGCGTTGACCATCACTACGGCCGCATCGACGTTGGCAATGTACCGCTCAGCGTTGGAGAGATTTTCGGTCACGATCACTTCGGTGTGGCCAGTTGAATACGTTTCTACGTGGTCGAGAGCTTGTTCAATGTTGTCCACGATTTTGACCGACATCTGCATGTCCAGGTATTCGGTTGACCAGTCCTCTTCGGTGGCGGCTACAGCGTCAGCAACCCAGGTCGCTGCGGTTTGATCCACGTGCAGCATCACGCCTGCTTCCTGCAGACTCTTGAGTACACTAACGCCAGTTTCTTTCGCGTCTTTATGGAGCAGAACGGTTTCTGCTGCGTTACAGACCGACGGACGGTGTGTTTTGGAGTTGAAGACGATATCCACGGCTTTTTGCGGATTAGCGGAGGCATCCACAAACACGTGACCCACCCCGGCGCCGGTCTCAATGACCGGTACGGCGGCATTGTCAACGACCGCCCTAATCAGGCCGGGACCACCGCGTGGGATGAGAACGTCGACTCCCCCACGATAGGTCATCAAAGCATTTGCGCCGTCGCGTCCCCACTGATCGACACCTTGGATGAGATCCGCTGGGAGTCCACGAGATTCAAGTGCGTTTCGTAGCACCGAGATCGTCACGCCGTTGGTAGTTTCGGCGGCTGATCCCCCGCGCAAAATCACGGCGTTACCAGATTTAATACCGATTCCAGCAATATCTACGGTGACATTTGGACGAGCTTCATAGATTGCCCCGACCACACCCAGTGGCACACGAACCTGCTGCATACGAATCCCGTTGGGCAGATTGTTGCCACGCATCACGTTGCCGATCGGATCGGGCAGTGCTGCAAGATCTCCGAGAGCTGAGACCAAACCGTCAATTCGCTCATCGGTCAGCTCTAAACGGTCCAACATCGCCTCGGCGGTGTGCTCTTGTCTACCGCGCTGTAAGTCTGTCGCATTGGCTTCCAAGATCACGGCACGGTTCGTGTCAATGGCTTGGGCCATGGCAGCCAGAGCGGCGTCTTTATCGGCCCGTGACGCAGACGCAAGGCTCTTTTGGGCAGTGCGTGCAGCCTTGGTCACCGCGGCAATCTGAGCGGTTACAGAATCAGAATCTAGTTGAGCAGTCATGATCGTATTGTAATCCTTGTTCTACCGAGTCAGCGTTGTCTGTTTCACAATGACGGTGTCATCGGTGTGCATGACCACGCGATCGTATTCAGGTCCAAGTTCGGTCCGTAGTTGGCGGGTTGATTTACCAACCATGGCCGGTAGTTCATTTACCGAGTAGTTGGTAAGGCCACGAGCTACGATCGAACCGGCTGCATTGACCACCTCCACAACGTCACCGGCTTCAAATGTGCCCGAAACACCAATGAGGCCGGCTGGCAGAAGTGACCGGTGCCGCACGGTAATGGCTTCGACGGCACCGTCATCAATCATGATTTGGCCTCGCGAAACGGCCATGTGTTCTAACCACGCGTTGCGGGCAGATTTTCGTGCTCCTCGAGACTCAAACCAGGTGCCAATGTTTTGCCCGTCGATGGCCGCCTGAGCGTTTTCAGCTGAGGTCAGAAAGGTTGGGATGCCCGCATCCGTGGCGATGGAGGCTGCTTGGAGTTTTGTAACCATCCCGCCGGTGCCCACTTCTGATTCAGCGTCGCCGACGTTTACATATGACAGGTTGGCGTCGGCCGAAACGTTAGCTATGCGCCGCGCTCCGGTCCGAGTTGGCGGACCGTCGTAGAGCGCATCAACATCGGATAAGAGGAATAGCGCATCGGCTTTGACCACGGATGCCGCCAATGCTGCCAGACGGTCATTATCTCCGAAGCGGATCTCGTGGGTCGCTACGGCATCATTTTCATTGACAACTGGCACCACGCCAAGGTTCAACAGCCTGTTGAGTGATCGAAATGCATTGTTGTATTGGGTGCGCCGCATCAGATCTTCTGCGGTCAACAGCACTTGAGCCACATTGATTGAGTGTTTCCAAAAAGACTCAGAGTATTGTGCCATCAGTCGACTCTGGCCAACGGCTGCGGCAGCCTGTTGAGTTGCCAGGTCTCGAGGTCGCTTCTCGAGACCCAGCGGCTTGAATCCTGCGGCAATTGCTCCGGAAGAAACCACAATGACTTGAGCACCACCGTGGTAGAGCTGGCTGACCACGCGCGTGAGTGTGTCAATGGCAGATACTGAGACGCTACCTTGGCCGTCGGTGAGTGACGACGATCCAACTTTGACGACGATGCGACGTGCCGCACGCAATTTCGTGCGGTCGGTTACCGGATTGGGCATAGCCAGGTTGGGGGTGGACACGGAAATGCTTTCTTATTCGTTGTTGGATTCGTAATTGGTCCACAGCCCAGAGCGACGTTCTTGTTCCATCTCTGCCTGAGTTGCGGCGCGAGCAGCTTTGCGCTCGGCGTATTCTTCCCGTTTTTCTTGGCGGGTCGGTCGTGCCCGGTCATCGAATCGTACATCTTTACCGCGAGGCCCACTGAGGTGTTCGGCACCTGTGGTCATAGTTGGTTCCCAATCAAAGACCACTCCGAGTTCATCATCACCGATCACTACGGCATCACCGGGTAGCGCCCCGGCCTCAAAGAGTGTCTTTTCAATACCGAGGCGTTCCAGGCGATCGGCCAAATACCCCACAGCTTCGTCGTTATTGAAGTTGGTTTGTGCAACCCAACGTTCAGGTTTATCACCGCGAATCCGAAACAGCGGTTTTAGACTCCGCTCTTCCTTTGTGAGGGTGAACTCCTGTGGACAGCGACCGCGACGGCGATGTTGCGGCTCAATAGTGATGGTCTCAGGAACAGCTTCCAGCGCTTGTGCAGCTTCTGCGTGTGATGCTCTGGCTTGAGTCACCAGTTCGGCCATCGCATATTTCAACTGGTCCAGACCTTTGCGGCTGACCGCAGAGATTTCAAAAACTCGCAGACCGCGGGATTCCAGTTCGGCACGGGTCATGTCTGCCATCGCTTGACCGTCTGGCAGATCCACCTTATTAATAACTACTAGCTGTGGTCGTTCATCAAGTGGAATGAGTTGCTCGCCAGATTCAGTGAGAATGGGCTCAACCGCGTATGCTGCAAGTTCTTGCTCCAACGCTTCATAGTCAGAGATCGGATCCCGGTCAGATTCCAGTGTCCCCGCATCCAGAACGTGAACTAACGCGTGGGTGCGTTCCACATGGCGCAGAAATTCAAGGCCGAGCCCTTTGCCCTGTGATGCACCAGGGATCAGGCCGGGCACATCGGCTACGGTAAATCGGGTGTCTCCGGCATCGACCACACCTAGGTTTGGCACCAGCGTGGTGAAAGGGTAGTCAGCAATCTTCGGCCGTGCTGCAGAGATGGCAGCAATCAGCGAGGACTTCCCCGCGGATGGGAATCCTACCAGGGCAATATCTGCCACGGTTTTGAGTTCCAGTACCACACTGCGTTCTTCGCCCGGGATACCCAGCAGCGCGAAACCAGGGGCTTTGCGTTTAGGAGACGCCAGCGAAGCGTTGCCTGCTCCCCCGGTGCCACCGTGGGCAAGAATCAGTTCTTCATGCGGGGTGACCAGGTCGTGCAGGATATTACCGTCGGTATCTTTGATGACGGTCCCCACGGGGACTCGCAGGTAGAGCGTTTCCCCGTTTTTACCGTGTTCCATATCGCCACGACCAGGTTCGCCGTTGGTGGCTTTCCTATGTGGTTGATGGTGGAAGTCCAGCAGGGTGGTGACGTCTGGGTCGGCAACAATAACGACGTTGCCACCGTGACCGCCGTTGCCGCCATTGGGGCCACCGAGCGGTTTGAACTTTTCGCGAAGCACGGAGGTCTCCCCGTGACCACCGTCGCCTCCGGTGGCATGCACGGTCACATGATCAATGAATTGTGACATGGAGTCCCTCCAAGGGATTTTAGTTGTAAAAACTCAAAGCGGGGACGGACCGGGGAGGTCCGCCCCCGCTGGAGCGTTAGAAAACGAAAGCTTTTTAGGCTTCAGCTGGGACGATGTCCACAACTTTGCGTCCGCGACGGCTGCCAAATGCTACCGAGCCGGCTTCGAGTGCGAACAGCGTGTGGTCTTTACCAACACCGACGTTGCGACCGGGGTGATACTTGGTTCCGCGCTGACGAACCAGAATTTCACCAGCGTTGACGTCTTGGCCACCGAAACGCTTCACACCGAGAAACTTGGCGTTGGAGTCACGACCGTTACGTGTGGAGCTAGCACCTTTTTTTGTTGCCATGAGTTAAATCCTTTACGAGTTCTTCCGATTCAAAGCTTACTTGATATCGGTGATCTTCACGCGGGTCTGGTTCTGACGGTGACCCTGACGCTTTTTGTAACCGGTCTTGTTTTTGTATTTCTGGATAACAATTTTCTTTCCACGGTTGTGCTCAAGCACCTCTGCGGAAACAGTGACTTTTTCCAGCTCTGCTTTATCTGAGGTAATCTTGTCGCCATCAACCAGCATGAGGGCAGGTAGTTCAATGGAACTGCCAACATCTGCTGGGAGGCGATCTAGGACTACCAAGTCTCCTTTAGAGACTTTTTCCTGGCGTCCGCCAGCGCGTACAATCGCGTATGCCATTTGGACTCACTTCTCTCGACGTTAATCAAAAAATTCTGTTCAGCTGTATAACACCTGAGGGTATTGGCTAACGAGACAAGTTGCCGGATTGGAACGCCAACTGCCAGGCTTCACAGCACCAAACAAGCAGTTTAGCGCTTTTTGTCTCGTTCTCCAAATTGTTCATCAGCGTGGCGAACCTGGTGACGAAATTTCGTCGGCTGTCACGCCTACCCCCAAAATCGCAGACGATTTCACGGGTTTATCCTGCTTTTGTACCTGGTCTGCGGCACTGGCGGCAAAGCTTTTACCTTGCTGCTGTGTTTCAGTTGAGGCTTGCTGGATATCTGTAGCACCGGTGGGTGATGTCGCAGCGCGACGACGCTTTGGTGCTGCATCTTTGGTCTGCTGTGTTCCAGCATCCGAAGTTCTTGGTGCCTTGACAGGCTGGGTCTTCACAACAGGTTTGACCTGAGGTTGTTTCTGTTCATCGGTTTGCTGTTGTGCCTGGCTGGTCTGTTGCGGCGCGGTTGCCCTACGACGCTTTCGGCCACCCCGTGAGGACTCTTGATCAGGCTGCTGATCAGGTTGGTCGGAATCCTGCGGTTTGGATTGCTGCTGTTGAGCATCCTGCTGGCCTGCTGAGGAACTGCCGCGTCGATTCCGACGACGATTATTGCGTTGACGTTGCCGGGAGGAGTTCCCGTTGGACTCCTTAGAGTTGTTGGAGTCGTCTTCTTTTTTGGACTGTTTGTCTGAAGATTGTTCCTCGTGTCCGTTCGTCGCGGCAGCGATGGAGGCAATCGCGTTGCGGGTCTGCTCGGCCTTTTCGGCTGGCTGCGTGCCATCTGCAGACTGCTCCGGTGTATCAGCATCGTTGTGTTGTCCCTGCGACTGCTGGTCTTTAGGGTTGCGACGACGATTACGGCGTGCCCCGGCATCTCCGCCACGACGACGCTGCGAGGCATCGTAGGGTTTGCCACGTTCAACAGGTTCATCTTGGAGCACGATCCCCCGTCCCGCGCAGTGCTCACAGCTATGTGAGAACACCTCGACCAATCCGGTACCCATGCGCTTGCGTGTCATCTGAACCAATCCCAGCGAGGTCACCTCGGCGACCTGATGGCGGGATCGGTCCCGTCCTAGGCATTCCACCAGACGACGTACCACGAGATCCCGGTTGGATTCGAGCACCATATCGATGAAGTCAACAACAATGATGCCGCCGATATCACGCAACCGCAGTTGGCGAACGATTTCTTCAGCCGCTTCCAGGTTGTTCTTGGTGACGGTTTCTTCAAGGTTTCCACCTGAACCGGTGAACTTTCCGGTGTTGACATCAACAACCGTCATGGCTTCTGTCCGATCAAAGACGAGCGAACCACCGGATGGCAGGTTCACCTTGCGCTCAAGTGCTTTGTGGAGCTGTTCATCCAGACGATGATGCCCGAAAAGATCCATGCCGCTAAAGGCTTTGGGATCCCATTTCTCTAAGCGGTCAAGCAAGTCAGGTGCTACGTAGGTGACGTAGGCTTCGATCTTATCCCAGACGTCATCGCCTTCAACGATCATCTTCGTGAAGTCCTCATTGAAGACATCCCGAACGACTTTGATGGTGAGATCTGGTTCGGAGTGCAGCGGTTCAGGGGCCACAATCTTATTTGATTTCGAGAGCTCTTCGATCTCTTCCCACTGCACACGCAAGCGGTTGATGTCGTTGAGCAACTCGTCTTCAGCGATACCCTCGGCAGCCGTCCGGACGATCACACCCGTCTTATTGGGCAGGTGCTCTTTCAGAATCGACTTCAAACGGTTACGTTCAGTGTCCGGCAGTTTGCGAGATATGCCCGTCATGGTGCCGCCAGGTACATACACCAGGTAACGGCCTGGTAGCGAAACCTGTGCGGTCAACCGAGCACCTTTGTGGCCCACCGGGTCCTTGGTGACCTGGACCAGTACCGAGTCACCAGACTTCAGGGCGTTTTCGATTTTCTTGGCTTTACCGTCCAATTGGGCGGTATCCCAGTTGACTTCACCGGCATAGAGGACGGCGTTTCGACCGCGGCCGATATCAACGAAGGCAGCTTCCATGGATGGTAGAACGTTTTGTACCTTGCCGAGGTACACGTTGCCGATCAGTGAGTCCTGTTGAGTGTTGGACACAAAGTGTTCAGCCAATACGCCATCTTCCAGCACCGCAATTTGAATACGGTTGTCGTGCTGACGAACCATCATCTTGCGTTCCACGGATTCGCGGCGGGCTAAGAACTCTGCTTCTGAGACAACCGTGTTCTTGCGACGGCCACGACGTGATGTGCGACGGCGCTGACGCTTTGCTTCTAGACGAGTGGAACCACGCAGGGAGGTAACCTCGTCTGGACCATGTGTTGAGGCCTGACGTGGCGCGCGAACCCGGGTGACGGTATCTTCCGGATCGCCTTCACCACCGCCGTCCATTTCAAGATCAACATTGCCTCGACGCCGACGGCGGCGACGGTGTGAAACCGTGGTGTGATCGTCGTCTTGTTCGGAGGTGTCTTGGTCTGAACTACGTTGTCCGCGATGTGAACGCTGTTTAGCGTTATCGTCTTTGGCGTCGTGTTGCTCATCGGCTTGACGGTCGTCTTGATCAGCGGTGTCGTCGCGTTTGGTGTTATTGCGCCGAGATGACTGACGCTGGTTGTTCCGTTTGGAGTTGCGCTGGTTCCGTTGCCCACGGCCACCGTCATGCTTGCCGTGGTCATCGTCTGCGTCATCGTCACGCGCTGGTTTACGACGAACCGGCACCTGTGAGAAATCAGGTGCCTGAAAGACCAGGGCGGTTGGATCATCGGGCATCGGTGTGCCGGTGTTCCAAGACTCTTGAGCAGGGTCAGACTGTATTTGCGTGTTCTCGGCAGCTGGCATGCTGCGCCTCCCGGGCCTAAGCGCGATCCGCACTCATCGCGGTTAGACCAAATTCGGTTGTGCGTACGCCAGGGTGGCTTATACGCACTTCGAAAAAGCCTAATATGAACCGGCCGTGCCGGAGCCAGCAGAAGCGTTCAAGACAATTCAATAAAACTTCAGGTGGTTACCGTCGGGGGATTCGACATCTTTTCTTCACGATGGAATCGACCTTCGCAATCGGCAAACCATAAAGCTTCCGCAGGACCAAACGGGTGTGCGTGCCCGTAGAGGTCTCCACTATTGTGACACACTTTTAGCCAAAAGCCGTTATTTGCTGCTCGCACTCAGCTAACGGCCCTATACTAAGCCGCGTGAATACCGCACCGAAACTTACCACTGACGGCGATGCACTCCCCTGGTATGCCAAACGTTATGGCACCGCCATAGTTCTTTTGGTGTCCGGAATAATCGGCATGATTGCCACTCTTGTACTCACGTATGAGCGGGTCCAATTGTGGATGGATCCGGGCTACGTCACGTCGTGTGATGTCAACGTCTGGGTCTCGTGTGGCACTGTCATGGAATCTTGGCAGGCTGGACTGTTCGGATTTTCCAACCAGTTTATTGGCATCATTGGTTTCGCAATCGTGATAACCATCGGCATGGCTATACTTTCCGGTGCTCGATTTGCAGCGTGGTGGTGGCATGCAACCTCGATTGGTCTGCTGCTGGCCATGGTCTTCTGCTTCTGGCTTTGGACCCAGGCCGTCTACGTGATCAATACATTGTGCCTCTACTGCATGATCGTTTGGGCGGTCACCATCCCGGCCGCCATTCTGGTTCTTCTTCGAAATGTATCGCACGATTTGATCAAAGTCACACCACGGACGAAGATGATATTGACGACGGCCGCCTGGCCAACGATCATCCTGTGTTACGTGGTGATCGGTGCATCGATTCTGCTGCGCTTTGGCGAAGCAATGTTTTAGGACACCTGTGGACGAAAAGAAATTCAATAGCATGCCCCGCCCCGAGCTCACACATCCGTATGTAGCCTCACAGCAGGCCGCATCCGTGATCATGGTGCGGCAAGCGTTGGGCGGCGAACTCGAAGTCTATGTGCAACATCGCGCAACCACTATGGACTTTGCTGCCGGTGCGGTTGTTTTTCCCGGCGGCCGCACTGATGCGCAGGACGCTGTTTTCACATTTGAGGATGCTGTACACCCGGTGCTGCTCGAACACGCTCACGGCTGGCAACGAACCTCACTGGGTTCGGATAATCGCGATACAGCGCTGACGAATTCCTCAATGATGCTGCGCACGGGCCTGCGTGAAGTTGAGGAAGAAACCGGTGTAGGACTCCCCCCACATCTGCTGCGTCCCTGGGGCAATCTCATTACACCGGTGGGTTACCCCAAGCGCTTCGATACGTTCTTTTTCTTAGCCACACCCGATGACAATGTTCTACCGGAGAACATCACAACCGAGGCGGTGCATGCCGACTGGCACTCCATCGTCTCCCTGCTGGACGATGCTGAGCAAGGCCGGATTGCGCTGATGCGCCCGACAAAGTTCTTGCTGCTCGACATTCTTGAGCAAAAGACCATTGATGATCTGCTGGGTCGTGATCCAGTTGTCCAGCCGATTCGTGGAATCTAAGCATTCCCAGGATCACAAAGCGTTTCCCTAGATACAGCAACGGCACCGGCATATTTGCCGGTGCCGTTGCTATACGCCTTAGTGTTAGTCGAACCAGATGTCGATCTCGCGCTCAGCCGACAACGTCGAGTCAGAAGCATGGATGAGGTTCTTTTGAACGCCTGCACCCCAATCGCGACCAAAGTCTCCGCGAATGGTGCCCGGCTCCGCTAGGGTTGGATCCGAAATGCCGGCCAGTGACCGAATACCTTCAATGACGCGTTCCCCCTCGACAATGGCGGCCACGAGAGGTCCTTCAGCCATGAAGTTTACAAGTGGTTCAAAGAACTCTTTGCCTTCGTGCTCTTCATAGTGCTCGGCGAGCATCGGATGGGAAGCCTGGAGCATATTCAGCTCGACAATTTGGTATCCCTTACGCTCGATGCGTGCCAATATTTCGCCGGTCAGTCCGCGCTCCACGGCGTCAGGTTTGACGAGTACAAGTGTGCGTTCAGGCTGGCTCATGACTACCTCATTCATCAGATGCGTTGGCTAGTGTGGTATCCGTTATCGTACCTGATCATACCTAAAGCTCTTCTGGTTCCGAACCATGTTCCTGCTCCCAGAGTAGTTGTTCTTGGGCACGCTGACGCTTCTCGCGATCGATTTGGCGTCCTTTGACAACGGCGTACCACCAGGCACCGGCAAACAACACGCCGACAACAAAACCCCAGGGTTCTAAGAATCCGGAGAGGATCAGTAAGCCCTGAATGATCCAACCGATGGCAATGCCCCGGGGTTTGGTTACCATGCGGGCTGTACCACCTGCAATGATGGCCAGCACCAGACAGCCCACGAGCATCCACAGGCCACCGTTATCCTGGTTCAGCCCATACAACATCAGTCCAAAGAATGCGATAACAAACGCTTCACCGTAGAGCACTGTGGACGTGAACAGCACCATAATGGAGCGTTCTTTTTTCTGTTGTCCAGGCTGCCAGTCGCGCTGCGATTTGGTTTCGCGCTGGGGGCGCCACGATTCTTGTCCCAGTGGTTCCTCAGACACCGTCATCCTCCACATCATCGTCATCGAAAAACTCGCTAAAATCATCGTGACGCTCGATGTCGACACCAGCATCAGCGCCCTCTGCTTCCGCACCCAACAGTTCGCGCACCTGACCCACCAGAGTGATGGAACCGGTGACCAGGACGCCTGCTCCCCCGGTACCTGCGGTGAGCGTTCTACCAGCGTCTTGAACTTGCGCGTCGACGTCCCGGACACCGCGCACGGTCCAGGCGATCGCATCGATCGGCGATTCCGTAGTCCAGATCTGATCCTCATCCCAACCGGCATCCAGTGCGATCTCGGTGAGGTCTTGTGCCGGTATGGCACGCGGCGAATTTGATTGGGTGATGGCCAAATGGTCGATCTCATCACCGAAGTGGTCAAAGAGTGCGGTGAGTATTCCCAGAGCATCTTTATCATCGAGAATGCCAACGACGAGTCCCAACGCCGAGAAATTAAAGGTTTCGCGCATAGTTGCCGCTGTGACCTCAATACCCTGGGGGTTGTGTGCGGCGTCGATAACCAGCGATGGGTTCGATTTCAATAACTCGAGCCGTCCTGGACTGGTGACTTG
>DXCT01000123.1 GCA_019115865.1 Candidatus Yaniella excrementavium
ACGATTGGATATAACGAATTGATAACGCTACTATATGAGAAGCAATCTTTGATTTCCCTTTCTGGTGAGCACTTTTTTATGACACTTTCCGAATTTCCTTCACGTCGCTCGCTGCGCGAAACCAGCAGCCATAAGAGTGGACGTAAAGCACCTGTCGTTACAGCGGGTATTGCTGTTGCAGTATCCTCAGTGGCCGCTACGTTTGGTGGTGCCGTATTGAGCGATGGTGAACTGTTTTCCTTTGGTGGCACGGCAAATGCCAGCGGAGTCGAAGATTCGGCTGTTGAAACACCACGTCAAACAACAACGATCCCCGCTGCGATCAGCGGAGGAGACGAACGGGTCGTTGCCAAGATGACCAGTGAAATGGCAGCCTCGCAGGTCGGTCTGGGACAGCTCCACCAAGAAGGCGAGGGCGATGTTGCGGCGGGGCAGTTGGCTGTTGCTGAAGCGGCTAACCCAGATAACGGTTCGCTGAAGTCCTTGCCAGGCAACTTGCAGTTGATTTTCCCGGCAGATTCAACCAGAACTTCTTCCACCTTTGGCATGCGCGGTAATCCGACCGGTGGTGGGACGCAATTCCACGTCGGAACTGATTTCCCGGTGCCCACAGGTACCCCGGTGAAAGCAACTGAATCAGGTACTGTGACGTTCGCAGGGGTACACAGCACCGGTGGCAACCGGATAGAAGTTGATCACGGCAACGGCGTCGTGACCGCTTACAGTCACAACTCGCAGCTTAGTGTTGGCGTTGGGCAGACTGTTAGCCAGGGTGACACTATCGCTCTGGCTGGTTCAACTGGTAACTCAACTGGGCCCCACATCCACTTTGAAATCAAAATCAATGACAAATGGGTCGACCCAGAATATTATTTACCGTCGGCTTCCAGCGAAGATGACTCCAATAAACGTCTTCACACTGTCTCAAGTGCGCAATAGCGATCTTTGGAGAACTTCACAGTCGTGACGTTGCGTGCCTGACGATTTCAGGTAGTCACCCTTACTGCGTTGTGCAGCTAGGGGATCGGCAGAATTTTGTGCAGCAGAGCGTCCAGTGCTTTTTGGTCGCGCCGCGATAATGCCGCGGTCAAGGATTCTTGTACCTGTTGTACTAGTGTGGTCGCTTGCTCATAGAGCTGTTGACCTGTATCTGTGATTGTCAGTATTTTCGATCTACGATCATGCGGTGAGGTTTCCCGCGTGAGCAATCCGTCAGCTTCCAGCGCTTTGGTGAGTTTGACCGCCTGAGATGGGTCCAAGCGAAGAACCGCCGCTATGTCGTGTTGCGCCCGGCTAGGTCCTGTCGCGATAAACGAAAGCGTTGTGTATTGCCGTATGTCGAGACCGAGACCGGTCAAAGCGGTTTGCATTCGTGTTTGAAATTCATGATGGATTTGTTCGACCAGAAAAAAGAGCTCCTCGTTCAGTGGTGAAGTCTGAGCTGCCCTGAAGGATGAGGCGCTGCGCTGCACGGCGCGGGTCGAGGTCCGTTGATGGTACGGAACATTCATGGTTTCACCTCATGGTCTGAACTGTCCAGGAACGACACCTGGTCTTGTGTATCACCCTACTGATGCTTCCGGATGGTATTCGAGCATTGCACGCGCAATACTTGTGGGTTGGTAGTGTTGTCTGAGGCCAGTTTAGGCCCCACAAGCTATAAGGAATGCGCTTTCTACAGATGACACGAACGTCCGGTACTGGATTGCCAGGGTGGCTATGGTTGATGGTCGCTGCAGGTGTGCTGACTCAAACAACCGCGAATCTGGTGCGACCGGTCACCAGTTATAAGCTCATTTCTCTTGGCTGGGGTGAGACCGAAATTGGGATCGCAACTGCAGCGTATGCGCTGCTGCCCCTCTTTGTGGCGCTACCTTTCGGCCGGTTACAAGGCCGCCTCAAATCGCCACGAAACTTTGTGGCCCTTGGGATCGGTATCTTGGCTCTCGGTGCCGCATATCTTGCGCTCACGGACCATATTGTGCAGTTGATGATTGCTTCAGCGATCCTGGGCATTGGACACTTGATGTTCACCATCGGGGGCCAGAGTATGGTGGCTCGGAGGTCGTCTGCCACAGATATGGACGCAAACTTCGGTTGGTTTACTGCATCGTTTAGCGTTGGCCAAATGCTGGGTCCATTACTGTCTGGACTGCTGCTGGGCAATACTTCGTTGGCCGAAACCCAAGCTAGCGGAGACGACTTGTCGTTCAGCGTGAACCTCGCGCTTTGGATTGGAGCTGTCACATCAATCCTGGCCGTTCCTATCCTGTATGCGTTACGTGTTTCTCCTGCCCGAACTGTCACACAAACACAAGAGATCGTTGTTGTTGAGCCGAACCAGAAACCCTCGATGATCAACATCTTGAAACAGCCGGGGATTGCTTCGCATATGCTAGCCGCGTTAGCTCTGCTAGCGATCTTGGATATCTTGGTGGCCTTCATGCCGCTGGTCGGCGAAGCAGTTGGAGTCTCGCCCTTAGTGATTGGGGCACTGCTTGCGGTGCGTGGCGCAACCTCGGTTGTCTCTCGAGTCTTTATCCGATCATTGTCGGCAAAATACTCACGGAATATGTTATTGCTGGTGGCCCTGCTGGTATCAGCTGTGGCCTTGTCCATCGTTCCAGGTGTCCTGGGGATGGGCAGTGTTGGGATCGCTGCGGCCTTTGTGCTGATAGCCGCCGGTGGTTTTACGTTAGGTCTTGGTCAGCCGCTGACGATGACCATGATCTCGCAGGCCGTGCCGCGTTCTTGGCGTAGTCCGGCGCTTGCGCTGAGATTGATGGGTAACCGAGTGGGGCAAGTGACCTTGCCGATTGCGGCAAGTCTGGTGGCTTCTCCCGTAGGCCCTGCCGGGGGTATCTGGTTCGCCTGTGCAATCTTAGGGCTGTCGGGAGCGGAGCGCCTTATCAATAAACGAACTGGCCCTAATCCTTCAGCGGGTCACCAGCCGTCTGGTTAGTGCTTTGGTTTACGGCGGGCTACAGCCCACCAGACGCCAGCTCCTAGAGCCGCCAGTCCGGCTACCGAGGATACGATCCACCAGGTGTCTGAGTGTGTTAGGCGCTCATTGACGTCTGCTCTGAGCATGTCGTCGGCGTCTAAACCGTTGCCCTTATCCGGAGTCGAAATCCTGGCCTTAATGGCGTTCAACTCGTCTTCGGAAACTGGCGGTAGGGTTTCTAAGTCGTTGCCTTCAGCCGTGCTATCACGCGGGCTGGGCATGATGAGACCCGAACCGTTGTTGGAATCCGTATTCCATATCTGCGATAGCAGGTGCCGGGGATTATTCGAGTACTGCCGTATATTGCGTTCTACGGGCCCGGTCGATTCTTGCGTTGGCTGTGGCAGTGGCTCAGCTTGTGTTGGGGTGTTCCCCCAGTCAGTGTTTTGAGGCGGTGCCGGTTCAACAGGTGCACTCGACGTCGTGGGTTGCGGTTGTGATGGCGGTGTTGAGGGGACTTCACCCGTTTGGGTAGGTTCTGGGGGTGCAGGAGCCGTACTCTCGGACGATGTCGGCTCTTCAGGAGGTTCAGGTTCCGGGGAAGTTGGCTCGGTTGGTTTATCAGGTGGTGTTTCAGGGGGGTTCGGGGTTTCTTCCGGTGGATCCTCGGTGGGTTCGTCGGGAGGTTCTGTCTCGTCGAGAGAAAAACTCACCGAGCATGTAGCAATCGGCTTTGCTTCTCCATCCCAAATAACTAACTCCAATGACTCCTGGCCACCGTGGGGCAGGGACACTTGAGACGAAGCGTCAACGTCGCGTTTATCTACTCCAGCGAGTTCTACTATGTCACCGCTATCTGCCGTCGGGATACTTACCACGACGTGTTTATCATTGGTCTCGTCCGCATCACAGCTAACTTCTGTCAACGGTGGCGGTGTCGGATCCGTCGTTGTCTCTTGGCCAGGTGATGGTGGAGCTGGAGGGACAGGGTCAGTAGCTGCATCAGTTGGTTCTGTGCCAGTGGGCTGCGATGGGCTTGGTGAGGTCTTGGTGGTGGGTGTGTCTGAAGGGGCTTCATCTTCCGTTTGGGCAGCGCCGACTGCACTCAAGGCGAACATGCCTGCGAGTGTGGCGGTTCCTAAACGGGTCGGAAGCTTCATGTGAGGGGACGTACCGTATCTGCTACGAATCCACGGTCACCTTCGGAGGCGAGGTATTCGACCTTCTGCCCATCTTCGAGACGTCGAAACCCTGTTTGGGCGATTGCCGTATGATGCACAAAAACATCAGGGGAGGCGTCATCGGGTGTGATGAAGCCGTAGCCTTTTTCGATGTTGAACCACTTGACCGTGCCAGTGTTTTCGTCGCCCATTGTCAGTTGTCATCTCTTTTGTCATCTTGGAATTAAATACCGGGCAATTACACATATTGCCACGATTTATGCTAACGGAAAGGGGTGATTTTAAGAAAGTTTAACGTTTGGAGGCTCGCTATGCAGCGCAGTTGGACAGCGTAAGAAAAATCCCGCTGGTCAGATGAAAGGGGTTCACCTGACCAGCGGGATTACAACATCACTCGCACCTTGAAGAGGTATTAAGAAGTCTAAAGGACCGAGTTTTAAATAACCCGAACGTTAGCTGTGAAGTTCCTGAACGTTTTTAGAGGTTTGTGTAGCCCCGGAGTTTGTCGAGTTCACGACGTTCCTTCTTGGTAGGACGTCCGGTGCCACGCTCGCGCCGCGGTACCGCAAGGAGATAGCGGGGGACAGGCTCAGGAGAGTGGTCTGTGTAGTGCTTTATCGCCACGGGGTGGCCGACGCGCTTATCTAAGAGCCCTGTGACCTCGATGATGCGTTCACGTCCGGGCTGTCGGAACGTGATCGTATGTCCGACACGAAGCTTATGCGACGGTTTGATAGGCTCGCCGTCGATTTTGATTTTGCCACCTTTGACCGCGGCAGTTGCAGCAGAACGGGTTTTGAAAAGTCGAACCGCGTGCAGCCACACATCAACGCGCACAAACTCCATAGGTGTTAGTCGATCTCCAGGTTGCGGAACTGGGACTTATGGAAGACCAGCGGCTCGTGAATGTTGGTGAAATCTGCCAGGTTGTTGACCTGTAGCAGCACCATGATGTGATCCCCTGCCGGGTATTCGGCGTAAACGGTCGTGTCCAACCATAGGGCGGCGTGGTTGAGGAAGATCGAGGCATGGTGAGTTTCTAGGTCCAGACCTTCGAAGCGATCGATGCCTTTGGCCGCGAGCTGACGTGTGATAGGACCTTGCCCTTGGCCCAGGATGGAGATGCCAATCGAATCAGCGTCTCGCAGGATAGGCCAGGTCTCGGAGTTGTTCTGAATGGCCACGGATACTAGGGGCGGGTCGAGTGAAACACCTACGGTGAAGGACGACGCAGCCATACCTGCAAAGCCCTGCTCTGTGGATGCAGCAAGGGCCGCTACACCCGAGGGGAATTGCCCGAAGGCACTACGCAGTGATAGTGGAGAAATATCGTGTGAGAGTTGGGCGGTGGTATGAGTTTCGTGGGCTTGCAAGGTAGTCGTCACAATCATGCCTTCGATATTTTTGCGCCCGATACACGCTCGAACGCTGTACTTGCCAAACACGGCGTCTTCCGTGTGGCCGAATCATCACCTGGGGCACCCCACTACAACGTGGGAGGGTTGCCGTCTTACCAGCCAGGGCTACATAACGGTAAGAGCTCGTGATTCTGTAAACAAGACTAGCCTATATCACCGGTGCGTGACAGTTGGGATTGTCACATTTATTCAAATCGGCGCGCGATAGCTTCCGCATGAGCGTGAAGACCTTCGGAGGCTGCTAGTACTTTAATGCCGTTTGCGATGGGTTCGAGCCCGGTTTTATCGTAGCGGATGTGTTGTTGAAGCCGCAAAAAAGAGGCGGTGTTGAGTCCGGAAGAGAATCGTGCTGTGCCGGAGGTAGGTAACACGTGGTTGGACCCGGCTGAGTAGTCGCCCAGTGGGACAGGAGAATACGGGCCTAAGAAGATGGCGCCGGCGTGAGTGATGCGCTCCAAAACCGCGTCGTTATCGGCGGTATGAATCTCGAGGTGTTCGGTGGCAATACCGTTGGTCACATCAATGGCGTCATCCATGGAATCCACCACCACCGCGCCGGATTGTTGTCCGGTGAGTGCCTGGCGAATTTGGTCTTCCAACGGTGCACCTGGCACTTGGGTTTCGAGTTCTGCGACGACGGCTTCGGCCAGGTCCATGGAATCGGTCACCAGTACAGACGCGGCGAGCGGATCGTGCTCGGATTGTGAAATCAGATCGGCTGCGACCCAAGCGGGTGTTGCGGTGTCATCGGCCAACACCAAAATTTCAGAGGGTCCTGCAACAGCGTCGATACCAACTTGGCCAAAAAACGCCTGTTTTGCGGCCGCGACATACACATTTCCAGGTCCGGTAATGAGATCAACAGGCTCACAGACCGTTTGGCCGTTCTTATCGTGCGCACCCAGGGCAAGCATCGCGATGGCTTGTGCTCCACCGGTTGCATACACTTCGTCAACGTTGAGAAGTTGGCAGGCTGCCAAGACAACAGGGTGGGGCAATCCACCGAATTCAGCTTGTGGGGGAGAGGTAATCGCCAGGCCGGGAACTCCGGCGGCTTGAGCTGGCACCACATTCATAATGACCGACGATGGGTACACTGCGCGGCCACCCGGCACATAGAGACCAACCCGTTGGATGGGGACCCAGTGGTTTTCTACGCTGGCGCCATCGGCCAGTGGGACGACTGTGTCGGGTGGCAGCTGTGCCGCATGCACGGCACGGGCTCGAGCAATGGATTCTTCCAGCGCGGCGCGAACATCTGCATCGAGCTCTTCTAAGGCTTTGACCATGGCTTCAGCTGGGACACGAAGGTTGGCTGGTCGGACCCCATCGAAGCGTTCGGTCAGGTCTTGCACTGCTGAAACACCATCGCGCCGTACCTGGTCAATGATGGGTTGAACGATCTGCGAGGCGTCCGAAACTTCGAGCTTGGCTCGTGGCATCACGGTCGCTGGATCATAGGTGGTGTTGCGCAAATCAGTGATGTTCAGCATGACTGTTAGTGTAGCGGTTTTGAGCTTTAGTTCAGTTGCGACTGACAGAATGGAGCCTATGTTGCGATTTGGAACCGAAGAGGCCCCGGGCGAGCCGACAGAATCGCCCTCCATGCCAGATGTTGAAAATGCTGTCCCCGAGGACGTGCAGGATTCCGCGCTACAAAATGTTGAATCCCTGGGCCCAATATTTGGCGTCATTTTGAACATGTCCATCGGCGTGCTGAGTGCACTGGTTTTGACAGCACTTATCGCGTTGACAGTCCGGATCATGTTGCGCACTCGTCCGCGAATGCGAACGCACATGAAGATTCTGCTGGTACCGGCGTTCACCGCGATGGCTTTCCTTGGCGCTCGGGTCGGGCTGAGCCTGTCGGGCCGAGACTTTGCGCTCTCCGATCTGCTGGAATTTCTCACGCTAATCGGTACGGTGGCGGGCTTTGCCTGGCTAGCCCTGCGAGTTGTGAATGTGGTGCAGCGCCGAGTTGAGCTCCGCTACGAAGAATCCACCACAGAAGACCGCCGCGGGCGGCGCATCAAGACGCAGATGCAGCTCATTAAACGTGTGCTGAGCACGGTCATCATCGTCATTGCCATTGCTGCGATTTTGCTGACGTTCCCACAGGTTCGTGCGCTCGGTGCTGGTCTGCTGGCCTCTGCGGGTCTTGTTTCCGTGGTAGCGGCGCTTGCCGTGCAGACCACGCTGACCAACGTCTTTGCTGGTATTCAATTGGCCTTTACCGATGCGATCCGCGTGGGTGACGTCGTGGTGATGGATGAATACTACGGCACCATTGAAGACATCACGATGTCATATGTGGTGCTGAAAATTTGGGATGGTCGACGTATTATTTACCCATCCTCATACTTCACGAACACGCCGTTCGAAAACTACACCCGCGTTGGTACCGAAATCTCAGCTGGGATAGATTTCCAAGTCGATTGGCGTGTGCCGGTCGATGCACTGCGCGCACGATTGAGGGCGCTGGTCGAATCCTCTGACCTCTGGGACGGTCGCGATCTGTCGATTCAAGTCCTGGATATTGCAGGCGACCGTGCCACGCTGCGTGCCGCTGTATCAGCTCGAAACGCCGGTGAACTCTGGGATCTGCAGTGTTTGGTCCGCGAAGACATGATTCGGTTTGTATCTGAGGAACACCCAGCGGCAATGAACGTCATGCGCATCGAGAATTTGCCAGAAGGTCCGGCACCCGAAATCGAAGCACCCGAAGCGACACGCGGCAAAACCACCGAGTCTGGAACCCCCAAATCTCAGACACATACACCGTGGGATCTCGGGGCTGTTCCCGAAGTAGATACGGGCAAATTGCGGTCCCGGCGCGGTGGTGAACCGCCAGTTGAACGCGGTTGGATCCCGACTGTGCAGAAAAAGAGCGATAACGCGCTGAAAGAAACTGGACCGGATACCTCATCTGTCCCGCTCACGCAGCCCTCAGAAGACGGGTCTATGTATACGGGCTCGGTAGCGGCCATTGAACGCGGTGCCGATATGGCCGGCCCCGGTGAGGAAGCATATCGGGAGCGGCAACAAAACACCGATGAGCTCGAAGTCCAAAACGATGACGACGCTGGGGACGAGCAGCAGCCTGAGCACACTGCCCAATTTGATCGCGTCCACCAAGACCAGGAATCACGCAAGGACTAGCGGTTAACCGGCCAGGTAGTTGTCGTACAGTGTTTTCATTTCCTGTGAAAAGGGAACGAAAATAACTGTGGCGATCGATACCTGGTCGGTCATTGCTTGGACCGTCTCGACCCCGGCGGCCACGGCGTCATCATGTGGCCAACCATAAACTCCAGCCGAAATGGTTGGGAACGCAACCGAGGTGGCACCAAGATCATCGGCGACCGCTAAGCTTTGTTCATAAGCGCTGACGAGTTGATTGCGACGATCGGTACTGGCCGAATAGACCGGACCCACCGTATGGATAACCCAGCGGGCCGGCAGTTTGCCGGCTGTTGTGGCCACCGCATCTCCGGTAGGTAAACCATCTGGCAGGGACGTGTCTCGCAGTCGCTTGGTGGCCGCTAAAATCTCTGGTCCACCGGCCCGATGAATAGCGCCATCGACGCCGCCACCACCCAGTAATGAGGTGTTGGCGGCGTTGACGATCGCATCAACGGTGACCCTGGTGATGTCGCCCTGCTGTACAAGAATGTCCACGGTTTACTCCTGTGCGTTTGATGCAACCGATGGTTCAGCAACTTTGACGCTTAAGACCGGAGCCTGTAATTCACGCAGCAGCTCGTCGGCAACCGAGCCCATCATGAATTTTGCGAATCCGGATCGCTTAGCGCCCCCAATAACCACCAGATACGGATTCAACTCCGCCACGACATCTTTGAACTCGTCTGCGGTAGAACGACCGCGGGCATACTGTCGTAATTCGGTCGGTACTTGGAAATTGGCCAGATACTGCTCAAGTTGTTCGGCTTGGGCACGAGTGAGTTCAGTTTCAGCACGGCGCTCAGAACCGGGGCCCGCGTTGACGACCACTAAGTTCATTGACAATTTGGCGGCAAGATCCAAACCGAAGTCCAGCGCAGCTTTCGACGCAGCCGATTCCGTATAGCCCACAATAATGGTCATTTCTTACTCCTTCGGGTTGTGCAGCAGGTATTCCAGCGTAGCCGCCAACGTCTTCTTAGCCGGCACTCGAACCACATCTGGCAGTTTGGGATACAGCTGCATTGACAGATCATGCACCGTCACCGATTCCCAGTCCACCGGCGTCGGGATTGGTGGAAACTCTGCAATCATTTCCCGAAGCTGATCGACTCGCGCCATACGGTGCTCGCTGTAATCTTGCGCAGTATGGGCCACTGAATCCAATGTGGGCCCGTGTGCCGGCAGTACGGCCACCTGACGCCCTGCGCCTTCGAGGTCCCCTAAAGTTTTCATCGATGCCAAATAGTCATCTAGCGTCCCGTCAGGATAATCCAGCATCGTGGTTCCTTCGCCCAAAATGGTGTCACCGGTCAACACGGTGCCACCCGGATGCGGGGTGGCATCGTCGGCGGGCAGGAAGAATGACACCGAGTCGGATGTGTGTCCCGGGGTGGCTACCACGTGGATCTGGGTACCTGCCGCGGAGATGACTTCGTTGCCAATGAGCACGCTGGCTTGTCTACACCAATCTTCGGCGACGGCGCGGACAGGGGCGCCAAAACGCTCGTGAAAGGTGTCTACGGCTCCGGTGTGGTCGTGATGATGATGCGTTATCAAGATTAATTCGACGCTGCGGTCGCCAACGATACTCGCCACGGCATCTGCGTGCTCAGCAGCGCCAGCGTGAAACCCTGGGTCCACGATGACGACGCTGTCGGCTTCGGCTGCCGCAATCACATAGGTGTTGGTTCCGCTCAGTGTCATACCG
This sequence comes from Candidatus Yaniella excrementavium, assembly GCA_019115865.1. Lineage (GTDB taxonomy): Bacteria > Actinomycetota > Actinomycetes > Actinomycetales > Micrococcaceae > Yaniella > Yaniella excrementavium. The sequence goes on from DXCT01000123.1 coordinate 10,435, forward strand.
GACGGATTATCTTGGGTGACTCGAAATGTTAGCTGGCTACTAGCCAGTGTGGTTGAAGAACTCATATATTGAGTCTATGGAATCAACACAAAATTCTGGATACTCCACACCCGGCAAACCCTTTACTCGTGATACGAACTACATCAATGACCGTATTGTCGCAGATCCCGCCGCTCACCGAGCAGCACAGCACTACGAATACAACACGATCGGCACGCTGACCACCGGGCTTACCGACGGCGCCGAAGCCTGGCCCGTTGAAGCTGGCCGTTACCGTCTGGTCGCTGCACGGGCTTGTCCATGGGCGAACCGCACCATCATCGTGCGTCGTCTGCTTGGACTCGAAGATGCCATCTCGCTGGGCACCCCTGGCCCAACCCATGATGCCGATTCCTGGACCTTTGACCTTGATTCGGGCGGTATCGATCCGGTCCTTGGTACGACACGAATCCAAGAAAACTACTTCAAACGTTTCCCGGACTACCCACGTGGCATCACGGTTCCGGCAATCGTGGACATCCCAACCGGTGGGGTCGTGACCAACGATTACCCACAAATCACCCTGGACTTCTCTACTGAATGGCGCAAATTCCACCGCGACGGCGCACCAAACCTGTTGCCTGAAGAACACCTTGATGAAATGTTTTCGGTGATCAAACGTATCTTTACCGAAGTTAATAATGGGGTGTATCGCGCCGGTTTTGCCGGGTCCCAGCAGGACTATGACGAAGCCTATGATCGCCTGTTCACCGCCATGGATTGGTTGGAAGAACGGTTGACTACCCGCCGCTATCTGATGGGCGAGCATATTACTGAGGCAGATGTCCGGCTGTTTACAACACTTGTGCGGTTCGATCCGGCCTACCACGGCCATTTCAAATGTAACCGCAATAAGCTCATCGAATTTCCAGCATTATGGGGCTATGCTCGCGATCTCTTCCAGACCCCGGGTTTCGGCGATACGGTGGACTTCCAACAGGTCAAGGACCACTATTACATCGTGCACCACGATATTAACCCCACCGGCATTGTGCCCAAAGGGCCGCTGCTGACTCAGTGGCTTACCGAACATGGACGCCAGGAACTGGGCGGCTCACCATTTGGCGATGGCACCGCACCCGGTCCGGTTCGTGAAGGTGAAAGCGTCGACCCAGCACATAACCCGCTCTATTTCTAGAAATGCTTCGGCCGCTGTGGTTTGGGTTAGGGCTCGGCCCGAGGTCTGACCCAAACTTCAGTGATCTGCGTATCTGCGGGTGCTTCGATGACGTGACGTATGGTGCGCGCGACGGTGGTCGGCTGAATCAGTGTTTCCGGCAACACGAGTGGATAGTTATCGTCCCATTGGATCATCGGTGTATCGACGTGACCCGGAGCCACCGTTGCAACGCGCAGATGATCTACTTCGGTACGCATCCGTACGCCGTCTGCCAGAGCTTGGAGTGCATGTTTCGACGCCGCATAGACGACATTATGTGGCGACGTCGCCCGCGAAGCACCCGAGCCCAAATATACGATCGTGCCGGTCGAAGCACGGAGCTGTGGCAGCAAGATCCGGGTAAGTTCAGCAGGAACTGTCACATTGAGATGCATAACTTCGGACCAGATCGTAGCCGTGGCGTCATCAAAGGCATACCGCGGCGCAATGGCCGCAGCGTTGATTAACGCATCGACTTTTGGCAGGAGTCCGAAAGTTTCGGCAAGTGCATCAGTATTGGTGAGATCACACCGGACGGGGTAAATTTGTTGTCCAAAACTGGCCAGTTCGGCCAAGCGAGCTTCATCGCGGCCCTGTGCAACGACCGCGTAGTCGTGGGCCAGATCCGCTACGATGGCGCGGCCAATGCCACCCGTCGCGCCAGTGACAACAACCACCTGCCGGTTCGTGACCGCCAGCGCTTTCAGATGGTCTGTAATCTCGAGCAGTTCCTGGGCGGTATTCATAGTGCTCCTTAGAGAGTTTGGGCTTGGAATGCAGCGCGCAACGTGTCAGCTGGTCGCGCTTGAGCCAAAAGAACGGCCAATACAATTCGGGCTTGATACGTGTTGAGCTGACCGGCGCTGAGTGCACCGGATGCTAAGAGCGTGACCCCTCCGCCATTGCCGTAGATCGCAGCAATCGGACCCATAGGCACCCGGGTAGACAATACAACTGGCACATTGGCAGCCGCCGCAGCCTGTACCGCTTCGGTGAAAACCGGGGGCGCATTGCCGGCTCCAACACCCTGAAGCACCAGACCATCGGCTCCCGAATCCAGCGCCGCATAGAAAAGATCTGCGTTCGTGCCCGGAGCGGCATCCAGTACCGGAATATTCAGGTCGGCAAAGGTCGCCTCCGGGGTATCCAGCACAGGGTAAGAGACTGCGGTGGCCAGCCGAGTCAGAACATTGTCATAACAGTGCGCGATCAAGGTGCCACCGGAGAACGTGGACGTTGCCAGCGTATGGCGTTTACGGGTGTGCCGGGCAGCATGAAACTCAGCTTCGAAACCGATGACCACCCCGGCATCGCGCATCGCAGGAGAAGCAGCAGCCTCCACCGCCTGGCGCAAGTTTTCTGGACCGTCAGTATTTGGCAGATCCGCGGCACGTTGAGCACCCGTTAGGATCACCGGCTTTTCGGAATTGTGTAGCAGCGACAGGAAAAACGCGGTCTCTTCCATCGTGTCGGTGCCGTGGGTTAGCACCACCCCGGACACCTCAGGACGTGCACAGGCGGCTTGTACCGCGTGGTTGATCGTCAAGAGGTCGCCGAAGGTGAGATGAAATGAATTGATCTGTAAGACATCTTCGGTGGTGACCTCGTTCGATACCCCGAGGTTGGCCAACACCTGCTGCGTGGAATCGGCAACAACCGACCCGCCAGCTGACGCACGGGAAGCAATAGTGCCCCCGGTCCCGATCACATGTACAGAGCTCATGAAGCTATTGTAGAGCGCTTCGGTTACAAAATGTCACCGGAAACATACACCCAGCATCCGTTTTCACGTGCGAATTCTGAGCGCTCATGCAAGAAATCCCGTTGCCCATCCGCAGTACGGAAATGGGCGATAAATTCCACGACGCCAGTTGCATCATCTGGCCCGCCGGCTTGGGTATCGCGGATGCGGAGTCTGCGCCACTCAATGCCGACGGGGGGTGAAGCGTCATCCGGACGGGTCTGGGAGTGCCAACTGGCCGCCAGATACGTTTCGTTGCCCACCACAAAGGCGGTATACCGTGAGCGCATTAGTGCTTCTGCGGTTGACGCCGTCTGTTCTCCCGCCAGCAGGGGACCACAGCACAGCGCATAGTCTTCAGTCGTCCCACACGGGCAAGGTTGTTGTTGCAACACCATAGAATGTTTCCTTGGTCCTTCTGATCCAGCTGAGCTGTTTCAAAGTGTAGCCATAGGCTAGCCTGGCTTGGTGACTGTCCAACACTTTGACGCAACGCGTTCCCCGTGGATCCCGTTTGCGGTAGCTGCTTCCGTAGCGGTTCTCACGATTCTTGATGTGGTCAAAGTCAACGTTGTTTTGACTCCGCTGGAAGAAACGCTTGACGCTACACCGACCCAAACCGGTCTGGTCGTTGCCGGCTATGTGCTGGCTTTTGGTATTGCTCTGGTGCCGTCTGGACGACTCGGGGACCAATGGAATCGCAAGGCCATGTTTATGATCGGCCTGGTCACCTTCACTGTCGCATCGCTGGCTGCCGCACTTGCACCAAATGCAACCTTCTTGGTGGTTGCTCGCATACTTCAGGGGATAGCAGCGGGCATGCTCATGCCCCAAGTCCTCGGGATGGTCCAAACCCTGTTCCAAGGACAGGTTCGGGGTCAAGCGTTCGGCATCTTTGGCGCAGCGATTGGTTTGGGAACGGCCTTTGGCCCAACCATCGGTGGTCTCTTTCTGGGAAGCTTTGGATCAGAACTTGGTTGGCGGTGGACCTTCGGTATGAATGTCCCACTTGCCCTGCTGATCATTCCGCTTGCGCTATGGCTTATCCCAGCCACTCAGCCGGACTCCGGCGACGCCGACTTGGATCTGGTGGGGGTCACTCTCATGGCCCTAGCAGTCCTGTTGGTGATGCTGCCCTTTGTCCTCACCACCGGATCTGGGGATCATCCGGTGCGCTGGCTGTTCCTTCCACTCGGTGTTATCGTTGCGCTGCTCTTTGTCCGATGGGAGAACCGATATCGAGCCGCAGGTAAGAGTCCCGTACTGGACTTCACGTTGTTTTCTTACTCGTCCTACCGCAACGGCGTCATCATCACCACGCTGTGGTTCAGTGCCATGCCAGCCATGTTCTTAGTGATGACGCTGTTCAATCAACAGGGGCTCGGTCATGATCCTGTCACCGTTGGACTGATTACCGTTCCGTTTGCCATCATTTCCGCCATTGTGGCGGCTGTGACCGGTCGCTATACCTTCCGCCATGCCACGACACTGGTTATCTGGGGTTTCGTGATTTTTATTGCTGCACTTCTCGGACTGGTGGCGATCTCTGCTTTTGTCCCGGCAGAACATAACCCGATGGCCATGGCCATTGTCTTAGCTATCGCGGGGATCGGACCGGGATTCATTATGTCGGCAAATCAAATGCGCACCCTGATCGAGGTCCCCGTTCACCAAGGTGGCGTGGCAGGCTCCTTCCAACAAGTCGGTCAGCGACTTGGAAATGCCATTGGTATTGCCATCGGGTCGGCAATTTTTTATGCCATCGTTGCTGCGGTGCCTCGCCAGGCCAATGGTCTACCAGACCCGAATGATCCCGCCTCGGTAGGTGTTTATGTTGGCGCATTCCAAATGGCTATGGCCGTACTCATCGTGTTCTCCTTGACCGCTCTGGTATTTGCCAGTATCGATCACCGCGCTCGCAGACGACAGTTAGCGGCGCAGAGCTAATATAGCCTCGGCTGACTTGTGCGGCGGAGTTCCTTAGACGATATCCACAGGCTTGCTGGATTTCTGGTGTGTCGGAAACACCGGCTTGCCTAGTGTCGAACTCACACAGATTGCATAAGGCAATCGACATGAGTAAAGGACACACCTTTGAGACATACTATTTTGGCCTCACTGGCGGCGGTATCACTTGGTGGTGCAGCACTTGCTGTTCCCGGGATTGCCTCTGCTGCCCAGAACACTGATCCCTCCAATGGCCCCGCCGCTGTTATGGGACCAGCGGAAGATTATCAGTATGGACTGACCGTCAATGGCGTCTCGCCCACGCTGAGATCGGTCGTTGTTGATGGCGAATCGATCCTTGCTTACTGCATCGAATATTGGGTCCAAGCTGCTGACCCGGACCACCGGTCCGCAGTGACCGGGTGGGATGCCTTTACTGGCGACAATAATTTCAAGACCGACCCGCAGGTCCGGGAGTCCGTTGCCTGGATTCTGCGAAATTCTCATCCGACCTTAAGCTTGGAGGAACTAGCAGATACTACTGGTGCCGCAGGCCTCACCGAGGCCGAAGCGGTCGCCGCAACACAAGCTGCGATCTGGCACTTCACCGATGACTTCGTTGCCGATGGGGACCTCACAGTCGACAGCGCGGCACACAGTAGTCAGTCTGTTTCGGCAGCATCGGCGCATAATGTACAAACCGTATTCGATTACTTCACTGGACCGGAGAACATCGGCCTGAGTGAACAAGAAGTGCAGGCTAGCGTCACACTCGTTGACACCACGGATGCCGAGATAGAACCTGCCGAAACGGTCCAGGAGCTAATACAAGATGAACATGACCATCTTTTAGGACCAGTTGCCCTTAACGCGTCCACAGAGGCGGTAGATCTAGAACTGACATCTAGTAACTCGGCAGTTGAAATTGCCGATATCACCATGGTGGATGCCGCAGGCGACGTAGTTGATACGAGTCAACCGGTCCATGCCGAGGAGTTGTGGATACATGTTCCGGCAGACACAGAAACTGGGGGAGTGCAGATTACCGCTGAGTCTACAGATTTCGGCTACACGGGACGCCTCATCACTCCCGAAGCAGATGATCAACAGCGTTTCCAAACAATTGTGATGGTCGACGAAACCACACATCAGGCGACAACAGAGCTAGAACTGAACTGGGAGAAAACGGTGGTTCCACCACCTGAACCAGCAGATCCGCCGACTGAAGAAGAGCCACCAGCCGAAGAACCACCAGCCGAAGAAGGGCAGACCGAGGAACCCCCAGCACAGACTCCAGCAGAAGAACCCGTGCACACTGCGAAACCCGCCCCGGCAGTGCCGCAACCCGAGCCGGTTGTGGTTGAGACTGAGAAAGTAGTCGAGGCGCCTCAAAATTCAGCGAAGCACGATAAGCCCGTTCAAGAAACTCAGCATGCAGCGACGCCAGATGAACTTGCCAAAACCGGTGGTACCCAAACTCGCAACATCCTGGTGGCACTTGCAACATTGGTCACCGGTGCAGCCCTACTGGTGCTAAGCCGTGCAAGACGCAAATAT
>DXCT01000124.1 GCA_019115865.1 Candidatus Yaniella excrementavium
AAAAAGCCGGCGAGCACCTCGATGCTGCAATGCTCGAAGTGCTCGCCGGCTGGTGTGTGCCCAACTGTCGAGGGCGACATTAGTAGGTGGCAAACGCCATGGCGTAGTCCACCCCGGCCCAGCGTCCAGTCTCAGCCAGCATCTGTGGCACAAAGTCGGCCGGAACAGGAAGTTCAGGAATATCTGCCAGATATTCCTTATGCGCTGCCAACGACGCTACGGCGTTGTCCACCCCGGTCTGAGAGACCTCCACAAAATGGGTTGGCGCCGTCCCGGTCAACAACATGGTCTGGGTCTGCCACGTGGTCAACCCCTCGTGAAACTGTTCGGTGAATAACCACTGGTTGCCGGCATCTCGAACCGCATCGATGGTAGCCAGTCCCACCGCCCGGTGGTCCGCGTGATCAAGACCCCAGCCCACCTGCAGTTCGCCGGCGCCACTGACCACGACGTCAGGCTGGAATGCACGAATTTCCCGGGCGATGGCCTTGCGCAACTCCACCCCGTATTCAACGAGCCCGTCGGGAAAGCCCAAGATCGTCAGGTGCTTCACGCCCACGATATCGCAGGCCCGGCGTTGTTCGGCCGCGCGGACCGTGCGAGCTTCGATCGGCGGTCGTTGCATACCTGCCTCACCGGCGGTCACCAGCAGGTAACCGACTTCGATGTCGCGTTGGGTCCACATCGCTACGGCAGCCGAGGTCCCGTATTCTGCATCGTCGGGGTGGGCTACGACCACCAAGATGCGTTTGAACGCACTATCGTCTAAGCGAGCTAGCGTAGGGTTCGTGTGTCCGGTGGCTTGGGTCATAGCGAGTTAGTTCACTTTCATTTCGCCGAGTTCATCCCAGTGCTCGCCTTCGATCATCATGTTGCGAACTTTTGGGGTTTCCTGCAGCAACTGCGGCAGATCCTCTTGGGCTTGTTTGAAGTGATCCGAGGTTACATGGGCTTCGGCAGCATCATCCTGGAATGCCTCCAGCAGCACATATTCATTGGGATCCTCAACACTGCGTGACCAGTCGAACCACAGATTGCCCGGTTCAGCACGTGTGGCTTCGGTGAAAGCGCGAGTATGTTCGGGCCATTGGTCTGCGTGTTCGGGCTTGACCTTGAACTTTGCAGCAATAAAAATCATTGACCTTGCCTCCTAGGCGAAGAAAAATTCGACGGTGACCGAATGTGCTGATCACCCACAGTTCTAGCGTGGCACGGCGTCAGGCGTGGAGCAAACGCTGACACCACTGACATATAGCCGTCACGTATGAATATAGACGCATCTAGTATTTAAAAGATCTCAAATCTGTCGGTAGGCTGTACAGCACATTCTCAAGTGATCACTATCACGTACGAGATGGTCGTTGTGCAAGGAGTGCAGAAATGTTTGTGGCCCCAGCAGAGGTCGTATCCGCTACGACGTCGACAGACCTCGAGGCGGCGCGACGCCAAGCGGCGAACTGGCGTTCTCAAGAGATGGGCCTGGCGGAAAAATACTTGACCGACGCCGCGCTCGCAGACCTCGCTGACGCTGCCCGGCAGCTCGACGATGCGACATTTGCCACAACCGTTATGGCCGTCCAGGCTGCACGAGTCGGCGAGTTCCAGCCCATCACACATATTGGCGCTGCCGCCGAGATCTTCCGAGAATTTCTCAAGACCGAGCTGATCGACGGATGGCTCTACGTCCAAGAACCCGACGGGTATCTTCACCCGTACTTGGTAATCAGCATTGACATGGAGCATGCTGATCGTACTCGCGAAGCTCGCATCAAGATCACCATGGAAGCCGATAACCCAACCGTCAAGCGGCCCTCCCGTGCACCCCGCGTCCTGTACTTCGAAGAAACCGAACTCCTAGGCAAGGCCCCCGCAGATGTCTTGACGGGGCACCGGGTATATAAAGAGACGCCACACCTCAAGACGCAGTACACCCAGCGTCGTGAGCAGTTTCAAAACCTCATTGAGCATGGTTTTGGCCAGCAATTCCTGTTCACCGGCCGCGCCATCCGAACCGAAGACTTCCGCAGCGCAAAAGATCGCAAACAACGCAAAGTCGTCCACGACATTGCCCCGGAAGATATCGCCCCGCTGCGAATGGTCACCGCCTCGACGCTCTTTGACCTCGGCGAGCACGGTCAGGTCCCGGTCGTTACCGCAGTGCGCGTCTTTGATCTACTCGCGCAAGATTATCTCGACGTCAATACCGCCGACCTCACGGCCTACGTGTACGACTCCGAGCTGAAAGACAAGCTGGTCTTACCCGAGGACCAGCGCGAGCTGCTGGATATCCTCACCTCCGATATTTCCGTCTTCACCGGCGACATTATTGAAGGAAAATCGGCGGGTAACGTCATTTTGGCGCGTGGCCGCCCCGGTGTTGGCAAAACCTTGACCGCGGAAGTATACGCCGAGGTCATCGGCAAACCGCTGTACTCGATCCACACCGGCTCACTGGGCATTACCGCTGATCTTGTGCGCCAGAACCTTGAAGAAATCTTTGCACGTGCCAAACGCTGGGATGCGGTCCTGCTGCTTGACGAGGCCGATGTCTTTGTCTTGGAGCGCGGCTTTGAGCTCGCGCAAAATGCTATCGTCGCCGAATTTTTGCGCACCCTGGAGTACTACGATGGACTGCTGTTTCTGACCACCAACCGCATTCACGGCGTCGACGAAGCGATCCTTGCGCGCTGCGCCGCGGTGATTGACTACTTGCCGCCCACCACCAACGACGCGCGTCAGATCTGGCAGACCATGGCGGCCGAACACGGGATCACACTCGAGGCGACCTTGGTGGAAGAACTTCTCGTGGGATTCGAAGGCATCACCCCGCGAGATATCAAAATGGTACTGCGTCTCGCCTTACGTATGGCCCGGCACCGCGATGTGGAATTATCCATGGAAGTCTTTGCCGCGGCCGCACGTTTCCGCGGACTAGCACCCCAATTTGAACTCCAGACCTAACCGCATCGACCAAAACTTTCATATTCCAGACCAATAACGGCATGATCAAACCCAGCCGTTGTGCAACACGAAAGAAGGACAACACCATGACAGAACAAGATGGTTACCTCTCTGAAGCACCAGCCGCAGCAACCTCCGGTGGGCTAGCCTCCGAACGGTTCCGTGAACGCGTAGCAGCCAGCCACAGCGGCGTCGTCGACATCGAACGCGTAGATCGTTTGGCATCACGTGCGGTCAAGGCGCTCAACGACATCGTGCTGGAAGAAGCCGTGAGCTACGACGAATACAACGCCTTCAAAGCTTGGCTCATCAAAGTCGGCGAAGACGGCGAATGGCCACTATTCCTTGATGTCTGGTTGGAGCACTCCGTAGAGGACGTTGCCACGGCACACCGCGACGGTTCCAAAGGCTCCATTGAAGGTCCGTACTACATCGAGGATGCCCCAGAACTCGAGTGGAACGGCACCATCCCCATGCGTGAAGATGAACCGGGCACGCCACTGAGCTTCTCCGGCCAGGTCCGGGCAGTCGATGGCACCCCGCTGAAAGATGCTCGGGTGGAACTTTGGCACGCAGATAATGACGGCTTCTACTCACAGTTCGCACCGGGCATCCCGGAATGGAACCTGCGCGGTATCTGGGTGGTCAATGACGAAGGACGCTTCGACATTCACACCATTCGCCCGGCGCCCTACCAAATTCCGACCGATGGCGCATGTGGTCAGCTCATCGCAGCAGCCGGCTGGCACGCCTGGCGTCCAGCCCACCTGCACTTCAAGGTTCGTGCGCCAGGTCACGAGCTGCTCACCGCCCAGCTGTACTTCCCGGGCGACCCGCACAACGAAGACGATATTGCCTCCGCGGTGAAGCCAGAGTTGATG
>DXCT01000125.1 GCA_019115865.1 Candidatus Yaniella excrementavium
AGCACGCCATACGGTTCGTTCTGCACATACGCTGAGCCGCTCTTGGCGTCCTCGACGGGCTCGTCTGCCAAATATGTTGGCCCGTTTTGCGCGTAGTAACGATAAATATCGACGACGATGCCCAGTTCTCCACGAGCCTGCTTGACGGGTTTGCCCATCTCACGGCCAATTATTTCAGCCAGTTCGTCGGTGCGGCGTTCATAAATATCAGCCACGGTGTTCAACAGCGTCGCGCGTTCGTGTGGTTCGGTCTTGGACCAGGTTGCAAACGTCTCGGCGGCCTGATCAATACTCTGGGTGAGCTGCTGGTCGGTATGTTCAGGAAATTCTTTCTCGACTTGTCCGGTAGCTGGATTCGTTACCTTATAGTTCGTCATACGCACTTCCTTTCATCATGGCGCCGACTCGCGACGCTCATTGGGCGCAGGCTAAAGTCAGCACTCTTGAAGTTTGGACTCCTCGACCAGTCTGCTAGATTTGCCCGGCTTCAACAACTGTCCATCCCTCGCCGCGAAACAGCGGTGAATCGTGGCACACTACAGCAGCTCGACGATTCCGGTAATCACCGATAACACCGCGCCTGTCATCGCCAGCACGACCACGATGCCAAACACCACACGGTCGTTGACCTTGCCGACGGCGCGCTGACCAACCCACATTCCCACCGCAATACCAATTGCAGCAATAGCCCACATCCACCAGTCCAGCGGCGGCACCGTGGAGCCCATGAACGTCGAGCGGCTAATCAACACTGCGGTACAGCACATCACCCAGATCGGTTGCAAACTTGCGGCAAACGAGGCGACCGGCCAACGGGAGAGCACCCCGAAGATCGTCATTGCCGGCCCGCCAATACCAGCCAGCACACTCCCGGCACCAGCGCCAACCCCGGTCAACACCTGCGCCCCGCGACCGGTGACCGGCTTCGAGGTCCCCCGCATCAACAGTGCGGCCCCCAGTCCAATAATTACTAACACTCCGACCAGCAGGTAAATAATCGACCCGTCGATCATGGTGCCAAGCCAGGCAGCGACCGGTATCGACAACATGGCCGGGACGCCAATCCAGAGCACGCGGCTCCAATCAATATCACGCCACATGCCCGGCAGCATCAGCAGCGAAGCGATGATCGCTAGCGCTGTGATGAGCATGATCCCCTGGTGGGTTCCCAGCACGACGACGGCGAACGGCGCCGACAGCATGGCAAACCCTAGGCCTGTCAGACGCTGCAGGGCGGTGGCTATAAAGGTCAGGAGCAAGATGCCTATGAGCACGACAAGGAAGCCTTCTGTTTCGAGGATGTTGCTCTGACCAGACTAGATGATGCAACGGCCGCTGGATTACGGCCGCAGTTGCATGCCGTGTGGACGGCATCGATCTCTGCGACCTGGAAAATCGGGCTGGTAGCCCAGGCTTTCTGCCACGAACGCAGTCGCCTTGCCAGTACTACGGCGGTGAGGTTGACTAGCCGTGAACCGACAACCTCAAGGAATGATGATGAGCGTAGAAATCACCGACCATATGGCCGAAGTCCTCAGGCAACAACTGGCATTCATTGCCACCACCAGCCCCGACGGCGTCCCCAACGTCGGGCCGAAAGGCTCGATCGGGGTGTACGACCACAAGGCTCTGGTATTCGATGAAACGACCGGCGGCACCACCCTGAGCAACATTCAAGAAGGCTCCCCCGTGATGATTGCGGTGGTCGATCGCGCGTGGAAAAATGGTTACCGATTCACCGGTCGCACAGAAATTCTCGACGCCGGTGACATCTTCACCGACCGGGTCCAGGCTCGCGCCGACCGTGGCAAAGCAGCTCAGATCTGCAGCGTACTCGTCCACGTCGATGAGGTTTCAACCTTCCGCCCCGCCTAAGCCAGTTGCACGGGTGTGCCGATGACATTTGTCATGGGCAATACATGACCCATAGCAGTACCGCATTGATCACGGGTACGGAACACTGGGGGTATGCAGACTTCAGTACCCGTTCCAGCCCTCGCCATCGAGTCGGTGACCAAACGCTTTGGCGCGATCACCGCCGTCGATAATGTCAGCCTAGAAATCCGGCCCGGCGAAGTCCTCGCCCTGCTGGGGCCAAACGGTGCCGGCAAAACCACCCTGCTCGATATGGTGCTGGGTTTCGCCGAACCCAATACCGGGAGCATTCATGCCTTCGGTGAAACCCCAAAACGCGCGGCCAGCAACGGCCACATCGGTGCCGTGCTGCAGGATGGCGGGTTATTAGATGACCTCACCGTTGGGGAGACCATCAAAATGATTGCCGCCTGCCACTACAGTCACGCCCCGGTCGCCGATGTGATGCGCCGTGCCGGTGTCGCTCATTTTATTTCCCGGAAGGTCAAGAAGTGTTCTGGCGGTCAAAAGCAACGGCTGCGCTTCGCCCTGGCGCTGTTGACCGATCCGCAGCTGCTGATCCTGGATGAACCCACGGCCGGGCTGGATGCCACGGCCCGCAGAGAATTCTGGGACACGATGCACGCCGAGGCCAAGCGGGGCCGCACGATTGTTTTCGCTACCCACTACCTGCGCGAAGCAGATGACTATGCCGACCGGGTGGTGCTGATGTCGCAGGGCCGTGTGATTGCCGATGGCAGCGTCGACGACATGACCGCCGGACTGCAGCGAAAACTCTCGGCCCAGTGGATCTCTGAGACCGACCCCTACGATTGGGCGGCCACCGCGGGCCTGACCCCGGAGCAAGTCGACTACGACACCAAACTGCAACGGATCCGCATCGCCACACCGGATACCGATCGCATTGCGGAACAACTGCTCGCCGCCAAGGTGATTCGCCACCTCAATATTGTCCAACCGGGCATCGAAGAAGCCTTCTTTTCGCTCACCGAATCGACCGGACAGGAGGTCACATCATGACCACCACGATCCCAACCCCGCAGCACACCCGAGCGCAGAAATCCCAAACGGAAATCCTGTTGCGCTTTGTCGGATGGGAGTTTTGGCGCAACTTCCGAATGCTGGACGCTACGTTCTTTGTACTCGTGCTCCCCGCCGCCATGTACCTGATGTTCGGCGTGGGCATGGATCAGGGCGATCTCCCGGCCGGCTACGGCAACGTCTCGGCCTATGTCATGACGTCGATGGCTGTGTACGGTGCCGTTATCGCCACAACAGCGATGGCAGGTTCTGCAGCGGTTGAACGCAATATGGGCTGGGGCCGCCAGCTCAACCTCACCGGTCTCACCGAGGCGAACTATATTGTGGGCAAAATGCTGATGGCCCTCCTTATGGCGATCAGCCCGATTCTCATCGTCTACATAGTCGGCGCGTTCACGGGCGCCCAGTTCGATTCGTTTGGCCACTGGCTGTCCTCGGCTGCCCTCTGCCTGGTGGTCGCTATCCCGTTCTCGCTCTACGGATTGGCGTTCGCGCTGCTCTTTCGTTCCGAAACCGCGGTCAGCGCGGCCTCCGGATTCCTGGTGATCTTCGCCTTCTTCGGCAACTTGTTCATCCCGTTGGGCGGCGTGCTCCTGGACATTGCCAAGTTCACGCCGCTCTACGGTCCGGCGATGCTTGCCCGCTGGCCACAAACCGAGGGTATGCTCATCCCCATGCAAGCCGGTGTTGAAGTCCAATTTGAATCCCTGTGGGTGCTGTTCGCCAATGTTGGGGCGTGGACGGCGATCTTTGGTGCCATCTGCCTGTTCGCTTCCCGTCGTCGGACCTCCCGCTAACCATCATGAGTCTCACCTGGAAACTCTCCAACGTCGGAAAAACACGCTACCTGCCGGAAGCGCCCACCACCCGGCAGGAACGTCGAGCCATTATTTTCGTCTCGGGAGTATGGTTGGCGTTTCTGGCCTGGACCGTTATCGGTCTGCTGGACTCCACCGCCTCCATCCCGATTCAAGTCGCCGCCTGGGCAGCATTGGCAGCCTTTCCGCTGGTCTACCTGCGCGGGTTCTTGCACCCCGACATCCTGCCGCACCGCAGCCGACACTTCAGCACATTGCTCTATACGACAGCGCTGATTGTGCTGGGACTCATTATGGCGCAGTCCACCCCCACCGCGATCATCAATATTGTGCCGTACTTGATGGCCCAGTGGATCTTCAACCACCGCTTGTTCACCGGCATTGTCGCCGTCGTCGTCCTGTTCTTAGCCGCGGTGGGCGTTGTGGCACTGGCGAATTTCGACGACTACGCCAACTGGTTTCTCGCTTCAGTTGGTTCCCCGGCAATCATCATGATCTTCATACGCATCAGCATCGAGATGGGCGCCACCCAGCAGGAACGCGCCGAACAGTTGCGCCTTGCACAGCAACGCGAAGAACTCGCCTCAACCGTCCACGACGTGCTCGGGCACTCGCTGACCACTATCACGGTGAAAGTGCAACTTGCTCAACGTCTGCTGGCCACCGACGTCGATGCCGCGAAAACCGAACTCGCCGACATCGAGACCCTGGCCCGCCGTTCACTCTCCGAGGTCCGCGCCACGGTGACAGACCTCCAACACCCGGATCTTGCCGAACAACTCGACCAGGCCGAAAATGCTCTGACCGCAGCCGAGCTCATCTTCCACCGTCCCGGAGCACTCCCCCGGCTCCGTCTGATGCAGCAGCAGGTCTTCGCCTGGGTCATCCGTGAGGCCGTGACCAACGTGATCCGGCACGCGAATGCGTCCACCTGCGCCATCAGCATCACCGGTGAAGCTGAACAGATGAGACTCCGCGTCGACGACGACGGGACGGGCATCTCAGACACCGATCCCAAAAACCATCACGGCCTGGCCGGACTGTACCGTCGAGTCGTTTCTGCCGGCGGTAGCCTGGAGATCATCCGTCTGGGACCCGGTACTCGACTGGAGGTAATCCTGTGACCATCCGCCTGCTGCTTGCTGATGACCAGCACCTGATTCGCGCCGGACTCGCCGCGTTGTTGAACCTGGAGGACGACCTCGAGGTTGTCCACCAACTCGCCGACGGCGCTGGAGTTGTCGATGCCATCCGGGCACACCGAGTTCATGTCGCCATCTTAGATATTGAAATGCCCGAGGTCGACGGGATTACCGCAACCCAACATATCAGCGACGCCTTCGGTTCCGACGTCGCGATCCTGATTCTCACCACGTTCGGCCGGGCCGGGTATTTGCAGCGGGCCATGGCTGCCGGTGCGCGCGGGTTTATGGTCAAAGACGCCCCGGCTGACCAGTTGGCCGAGGCCATCCGTACGGTGCATCACGGCGGCACAGCCGTTGACCCAACCCTGGCCGCCGAGGCCCTGAGTACGGGGGCTAACCCCTTGACCGTCCGCGAGCGCGATGTGCTGAAAGCGGCCCTGACCGGTGCATCGGTCAAAGCGATCGCCGCTGAAGTACACCTGAGCGCTGGAACCGTTCGAAATCACCTATCATCGGCAATCGGCAAGACGCAGACTTCGAATCGGAGCGAGGCCGCGCAGACAGCTCAGCTCAAGGGTTGGCTCTAGAGCAGCTGATACTTGCCCGCTTTGGCGACGGCGGCTTCTAAGTCACCCCGTGCGACCGGTTCGTCGTCTTTGTGCTTGATGATCATGCGCGTATCCTGACCGGGCACAACTTCAAAAGAAATCCCTCCGACGCGTGGTACCTGATAGACCTGCCCCTTGATCGACCGTGTGGCAGCGTTGGAGAGCTCTCCGGCCAGAATATAAATGGTGCTGGTTATCAAAGGGGCCTCCCGGTTAGATGCGTCCGTTGAAGGCCTGCATCGCGGAATCTTCTCGTGTTCCGCCGCGACCATCGCCAATGTCTTGGTAATTTTCTACCCATTCGATTTTGCGTACCCATTTAACCATCTTGTAGCCGTGACTGGATTCCACTCGCAACCGCAACGGTGCACCAAGGTGATCATCCAGGGGTCGGTCATTGCGTGCATAGGCCAGAATCGTGTCGTCCTCGTACGCGTCCCGCAGCGGGATTACCGCATAGAACGGTTCACGCGGCCGGTTGTCATACATCACTTGGGCCAGCCCGTGGGATTCGATCATTACATAGTTGGCGTTCCCAGGCCGCGGGCCCAGAAGGTCCAGAACGTCGCGCAGTTTCACCCCGGCCCATTTGGAGGTAGCGGTCCAACCCTGCATGCACGAGTGGATGCCGATGTATTCGTGGCGTGGCATCGCCTGCAACTCATCCAAGCTCACCTGTATGGTTTCGCCGTTGAGCTCGCCGCCAAGTTCCAGCCTCCAGTCGGACCAGTCAGTATCGCGGTGTTGGAGCCACTCCGGCGATTCGTCTTGCGTGGGTGGCAGACCGTTGGTCCAGTGGAACTCAGAAAGGTCCTTTTCTGTGAAGACTTTTTGTTTGGACATGCGTGACCGCATCCAGTTCAGGAACACTTGGCGTCCCGGTTCAGTGACGGCGACCAGGAACCGTTGTGCGCGTGGTCGATTGGCCAGGCTCCAGTAGCTCAGGCCAATCAAGAAGGCGATGACGAGCACAATGGTGATCAGTGCGATGGTGAATGCTTGTGCATAATATTCAGGCTGATTCGCTTCGACACCCAGGATCATGTGGGGCAGGTTGTATTCCGGGTGGACCAGAAAGACCAGGCCCACGTGCATGATAAGGAACACGATGAACGCTGCGTGGCAAATAAAGTGCAGCGACCGCGCCACCTGCGGTCCACCGAGGACTTTCACATACCAGGGGAACCGGGAGCGGAGAGCCGGCGACATAGCCAGGCCCGTCAGAATCAGCAGCGGGGCTAGCAGGAAAACGACCCCGGTGTACGTGAGCATTTGGAGGGGATCGTAGGGCTGGAAGTGTTCAAGTGCGGGCACCCCGAAGCCCGCATAGATCTTCATCGATTCCCACGCTTCGGGGAACACATCCCACGACGTCGGAACGAGTCTGGTCCACAGCCCGGTGGCAAACAGCATGATCACATAGAACAGACCGTTAACTACCCACAGCATGACGCCGATGCCGTGCCAGTGGCGTCCGAGTCCAATGTTCTCCCGACCCGGCAGCGCCAGCAGCGGTGACATGGACCGCTCATCCATCAGCGAGGTGTAGACGCCCTCTTCCTTTGGCAACTTCCGCCGGGTGAATCGTAACCATTCGGTGCCTGGTTTGGAATCGTTGCGCCACCAAAGCCTGGGTAGCGATGCAAGAATTTCCCATCCACTCCGGATGAGAATGCCAAGGAGTACGAAGTTGAATAGGTGTGAGGCACGTAGCCAAAAGGGGAAATCTGCTTCCATGATGAGCTCCTCGTGGGCTCACTCGCCTTTTTCCTGGGAGCCCGCTGAGAATCAGCGTATCAATGGGTGGATATTGCTTCAATAGCCGCCTGCAAGCGAGATTCCGGGCAAGCAGCCGAATGCTCGGAGCGGTATCTAATGCTTGGTAGCCGTGGCAATGATGTGAGCGTGTGGAGCATTGGGCTCCCAGTGTTGGTCGACGACGCTCAACCCTGCGGTTTCTAAAGCTAAGGTCATGTCATCCATAGGCCATAGATAGGCTGTAGCAACAGGATGATTGAACGGCATGAACGTTGTGCCGCTGAAGAACGACATCAACAGCGTGCCGTCATCTTGCAGTACGCCACGCAGTACCGACAACGCTTCGGGCAACTCCTCTGGGCCCATGTGTATCACGGAGTACCAGGCGAGCAGTCCTGCCCAGCGGTGGTCTGTGTCAGCTAATGCATTGACCGAACCACGGTGAAACATGATCCAAGGGTAGTTTTTCCGGGCCAAATCGACGAGTTGCTCGACGGGTTCCAGTCCCTCAATGTCGTGGCCACGGGTGGCAAGATGCCCCGTCCAGCGTCCGGTCCCCGAGCCAACATCCAGTATGGCACCCTTGACCGTGGCAGCCCACGGTTCAATGATATTGCGGTCGGGATCAGCTGCTGCAACCTCTGTGCCCAAAAGCTGTTCAACGTGGACCGATTGCGATCCGTAGGCTTTTGCAACATCATCGTTTGTCATATTCGCAATGGTAGCTGATGGCGCGCCGGGCCAGTCAGCCGGTAGTCTGCTTTCGTTAGGATCAAAGAGT
>DXCT01000126.1 GCA_019115865.1 Candidatus Yaniella excrementavium
CTGCGCGGCGAACAAACACGTTCAATCAGTGTCGAGCTGCACGAAGTTGAGCCGGAGATCACCACGGAAGAAGCTGAAGCCTGGGACGTCAACCATGTCGTTGCTGAATACGCCACACCGTATCCGGCTTCCGACGGACCACGAACCGCCAACCTTCAACTCGGCGCCCAACGCGTCAACGGGACCGTCGTCATGCCCGGTGACGAGTTTAACCTCAACGCTCTGTTGGCTCCTATTACTGCGGCCAATGGCTACCAGTCATCGGGCGTTGTAGAGTCCGGCGTTACCACCGAGGCGCTGGGTGGCGGCCTATCGCAAATCGCCACCATGGCCTATAACGCCGGCTTCTTGGGCGGCATGGATATCGTTGAGCATAAGCCGCACTCGCGGTGGTTTGACCGTTATCCACAGGGACGCGAATCGACCTACTGGGAAGGCCAGATCAACGTCCGCTGGGCTAATGACACCGATGCACCGGTGATTGTCGAAATGTGGTTGGACGGCTCGCAGGTACATACTCGGCTGTGGGGTTCGGACTACTATGACATCTCCACCTCGACGTCGGAGCCGTATAACTTCACTGCCTCGCCAACCATTCGTTCAACCGAGGACGAGTGTATTTCCGAAAGCGGCGGCGACCGGGGCTTTACCGTGGACGTGAACCGCACCAAAACCCCGCCCAATGGACAGGCCATTCAGGAATCCTGGAGCTGGGCCTATTCCGGTTGGCCCACCGTTATCTGTGAGTAACGTTCCTGGGCGGACGTCATATTCGTTAACATGCAAATTTCCGTGAACCTGCACGTCAGCACGCAGTAACCCGGTGTTCAGGCCCGAAGTTTACGGTGGGCCTTGGCTGTTAGATCGACAAAGTATTTCAAATCTGGAATAGTTTGATGTTGGAACACGTTGTACAGCAGTAGGTGGTGCAGAATGCACCGCACATCAACTCAATGGAGGAACACGTATATGGCTAACATCTCAGCAGGCAAGTGGACACTTGACGCATCACACTCCGAGG
The DNA here is from genome assembly GCA_019115865.1 of Candidatus Yaniella excrementavium. Classification (GTDB taxonomy): domain Bacteria; phylum Actinomycetota; class Actinomycetes; order Actinomycetales; family Micrococcaceae; genus Yaniella; species Yaniella excrementavium. Next base: position 1,022 of record DXCT01000126.1, read on the forward strand.
CAATGTTTAGCGTGCGTCACGCTGGCATCTCGCGCGTTCGCGGCACTTTCGAAGAATTCTCCGGGACCGCAACCTTCACCGATGACCTGAACGGCTCCGTAGTTGAAGCAACCGTCCAGGCAGACTCCGTGGATACTCGTAACGAAGGCCGCGATGAGCACCTACGTAGCGAAGACTTTTTTGACGCCGCAAACCACCCGCAGCTCAAATTCGAATCCCTTGAGGTTGCAAACTTCGACGGCGAGTCATTCGATCTCAACGGTAACCTCACCATCCGTGGCGTTACCAAAGCCGTGAATTTCAAGGGCGAATTCGGTGGCCAGACCGTTGACCCGTTCGGTTTGACCCGCGCGGGCTTTGAAGCCGCCACCGACATCTCACGTGAAGAGTTCGGTTTGACCTGGAACGCTGCTCTTGAGGCTGGCGGTTTCCTGGTTTCCGATAAGGTTCGGATCACCCTCGATGTGTCCTTCACCAAAGACGAAGAAGAAGCCTAAGCCCTAGATCTGTGACACCGCCCGATTGGTCCAAGCAGACCGGTCGGGCGGTGTTCTCGTTGAACGGGCCCGGGTGCGTTAAAGTGGGACACCATGAGTGATCAGGCCGTCGAGACATTGTTTCTATCCACCATCCCGGGTGCCACCCCGTCCAAGTGGGTGCATCGCTTTTCTGCCCGCGGTTCCAACGTCGAGCTGGTAAATCAGGACGAACATGCTCAGACGCTGTTTCTGCAACCCCATGATCCACCTCGGCACCTGCCGCAGTTGGGATATATCCGGTGGCGCGCTGATCAAACCTGGCAGGAGCTCGTGACGGCCCACGGGCTGTACCCCGATGAGCTGCACCTAGTACGGATCTATGAAGAACGCCCGGTGGTCGTGGTCTCACAAGACCATCTTTTGGCAGCCTGGAGCGAGGACGACGGCGAGGTCGGCGCCGAGGACGTGGCGGATGAAATGTTCTGGGACCCGCAAGACCACGCTTCGGAACCGGTGGCTGATCCGCTGGATACTCCCGAACAGGTCGCAGCGGGGGAGCGGATGGCCATCCAGCTGGCGGCAACCGGTTCGGGGTATACCGTGCTACCCGCTTCCGTAGCCCGAATGTTCGGACAAAAAGACGTCGTCGTGTTGCCAACGTCACTGCATCCGGGTTGGGAAACCGGCTTGGCCTGGCGCAGGGCGGCCGATTCAGCACTGATTCAAGATTTTATCGGGGTCACTAAGGGACGCCGGCCGCGCTCGAGCCGCTAACCCGGCGGTTATCCGATGCGCCCGGGCTCGACCGCCTCGAAATCGTCTTCCTCAATGGGTTCGGTATCGCGCCAACGGGCAATCGCCGTCATCAGGTGATAAATGCCCAGTGCTGCAAGGGTGCCCAACGCGATGCCGCCGAACTGCATACCGGCCACCTCAACAACCGGATCCGCAATGGCGATGATCAGACCCGAACCGGCGGCCATGAGGTTGATGGTGTTCGAGAAATCGACCGCGTTATTGACCCAGATGCGAGCACCCATAATACCGATCATGCCGTACAGAATGATCCCCGCACCCGCTGCGACTCCCATGGGGATCGTTGCGATCAGCGCACCGAACTTCGGGAAAAACGCCAAGCTGATGGCCACCAAGCCCGCCACCCAGTAGGCGGCGGTGGAGTAGATGCGTGACGACGCCATGACGCCAATGTTCTCGGCATACGTGGTGGTACCAACGCCACCGCCGGAACCCGAGACCATGGTAGCGAAGCCGTCGGCTATCAGGGCGCGGCCGTTGTGGCGATCCAGGTTACTGCGCGTCATGAGGCCCACCGTGCGAACGTGGCCAATGTTTTCGGCGACCAGCACGAAGACCACCGGCAAGAATAAGAACAGCACATCGAACTGAAATGCCGGGGCGTGAAATGCCGGGAGCCCAATCCAGGAAGCCTCGGCGACCGGTTGGAAGTCGATCTGCTGTTGGGCCAGCGCCAAGAGGTAGCCTGCGACAATACCCAGCAGAATGGACAACCTGCCCAAGAAACCGCGGAACAACACGGCGGTAATGATTACGGCCATCGTCGTCCCGAACGTCGTCAGCGGCACCTCGACCATGCCTTCGGTTGTTGCCCCGGCCAGATTGAGTCCGATCAACGCCAGAATGGTCCCCATGACCACCGGTGGCATGACGGCATGAATCCAGCGGGTGCCCGCTTTGTGGACAATGAACCCAACAATCGCCAGGGCCAGCCCGGTCAGGATGATGCCACCCGAGGCCACCGCCATCGAATGCATCGAGGTGGCCGCGACCATGGGTGCGATGAATGCGAAGGAGGAGCCCAGGTAACTGGGGACCTTGCCTTTGGTAATGACCAGGAATAACAGCGTTCCCACACCCGAGAAAAACAGTGCAGCCGTTGGCGGGAAGCCGGTCAGCGCCGGTACCAGGACGGTCGAGCCGAACATAGCCATTACGTGCTGGAGCCCAATACCGATGGTTTGGGGCCAGGCCATCCGCTCGTGGGGTTTGACAACTTGGCCTGCGTTGATAGTTTTCCCATCGCCGTGGATATCCCAGGTGAGACCCCAGCGCTTGCGGAATGCTGCTGCCATATTGGCTCCTCTTGCACACGGTATTCGTTCGGAGCAAGACTCTACCAACGAATGACGCCCCCGAGGCGAAATCACGCTACGATTCTTAGGTAAGGAAAGGACTGCGCGCATGCCAGAGCAATTGGCGCCTCACGGTGCCGAAGTGGAGCGGGACACCATCGGTCATCCGCTGGTGAGGCCACAACTGATTGCCACAGACTTAGACGGGACAATCATCCCGTATTCACAAACCCACACCGGGTATGTGTCGCCACGAACGCTGGCTGCCTTTAGCGCCGCCCATGCCGCCGGAATTCGAATCGCTTTTGTGACCGGCCGTCCCATGCGTTGGATGAGCGCGCTGGCCCCCACTCTTGGTCCAATGGG
>DXCT01000018.1 GCA_019115865.1 Candidatus Yaniella excrementavium
TTCTTGGACGCGGCGTCAACGACCGGAGCGGCGCGATCCGCGGAATCCTGCCAAACATCTTCTGCCCAGTGACGGACATGCTCTGCAGCGTCAGAGACAGTGTCTGTCAGCGTTGGTGTCTTGGACTTCGAACGTCCGAGCATATGTACCTCCAGAGTTGGGATTGACTACCCTCTAGAGTACGCTGTCCGGCGGTCTCTCGCCATGATTTGAGCCCCACGCGTTGGAACTCTTTAGGCCATGGGCGAATGAATCCTGACTCGCGCTGACTCAAGACTGCACGTGGCACACAGATGATGGAAGAATAACCTTCATGAGTATCGCTACGCATAAAGCAGTTATCAAAACCAACCGCGGCGACGTCGTCGTCGATCTCTTCGGCAACCACGCCCCAAAGACCGTCAACAACTTTGTTGGCCTGGCAACCGGAACCCAGGAATGGACCGATCCAGCTTCTGGTGAAAAGAAGAACGGTGTTGCACTATACGACGGCACCATCTTCCACCGCATCATCGCTGACTTCATGATTCAGGGAGGCGATCCACTGGGTCGCGGTATCGGCGGTCCGGGCTACCAGTTCGAAGACGAATTCCACCCCGAACTCGACTTCAACGAACCGTATAAACTCGCCATGGCAAACGCCGGCCCGGGTACCAACGGTTCGCAGTTCTTCATCACCTCGGTAGCAACACCGTGGCTCCAAAACCGCCACACCATCTTCGGTGAAGTATTCGACGCCGACTCTCGCAAGGTAGTTGATGAACTCAACACCGTGCCAACCGGACCGCAGGATAAGCCGGTCAACGACGTCGTCATCGAGACCATCGAAATTACTGAACTCTAAGGAACCCCCGCACATAATGTCATCCGGTCCATCATTTGGTGCCTATCACGATCCCTCGGCAGAGCAGCCGGTGTGTCCAAGGCACCCGGACCGGGTGGCATTTGTGCGTTGTCAACGCTGTAACCGCCCCGTGTGCGCAGAGTGCCAACGCTCATCGCAGGTCGGGGTGCTTTGTGTTGACTGCGTGCGCGAACATCAACGCGCCTTGCCTCGTGAACAACGGGCCCCGAAATTTACTGATCGGCATGGCCGAGCCGTCCCGTTGGCCACCTACATTATTATCGGCCTCACCACCCTCGTCTATGCTCTGCAGTGGGCCGGCCAGCTGATTCCCGGTTTCCCTGACATCTACCAGCTGTTCTTATATTCCCCGCTGCACACTTCCGCGGTGGCACTGGAAATGCAGGCGCTCACCGGACAGGGCATGTTTCAGCCCTGGCGCATGCTGACATCCGCCCTCGTGCATTCGATGGGGTCACCCATCCACCTGGTGCTAAACATGGCCGTGCTGTGGATGATCGGCCGTCAAATTGAACAATTTCTCGGCGCAGCCAAATTTGTGGCCATCTATGTATTGTCTGCCTTTGGCGGGGCAGTGGCGGTACTCTTCCTGGCTGCCCCGAACTCGGCCGTTGTCGGCGCATCTGGCGCGGTCTATGGGCTGTTCGCCGCACTATGGATGATCGGACGGCGCATGGGCGCCGATACCCGGGGCATTACTGTTCTGATCGTCATCAACTTTGTCTTCTCGTTTCTCGGGGCCGGTATTTCCTGGCAGGGGCATCTCGGCGGTTTCCTGACTGGGCTGGGCGCATCAATCCCGGCCCTGCTCGCCGACCGGAAACAACAAACCAGCGTGACCACCCCGGCAACGCGAAAAGTGCTGAACCGACGAACCTGGTTAGGACTTAGCATCGTTGCGGTGGTGCTTATCGCGCTCACAGTAATTGGCGCATTGCTGATTGACGCCCAATCGGTGTTATCACGCTAGACCGTTTGTCGCTGTGGATATCGTAGATACCGTCCGAAATCCACAGCTGTACCCACAGACTATCCACACGGTTGTCCACAGTATTTGTGGATAACTGCCGTGATGTTTGCGGCGTCCCCAAGATATCCCCAGTGTTATCCACAGATCCATCCACAATGTGGAGAATTACATGTGTGTAACTTTGCGTTTTCTGTGGGAGGGTGTGGGAAACTTAGCGCCAGCGGGTCATCATGATGAACCCGACCATCGCTAAACCAAACCCAACGATAATGTTCCAGCCACCAATGCCGGGAATAGGGAACTGGCCACCGGGTGCAAGGTAAAACACCATAATCCACAGCAGGCCTACGATCAGGAGCCCAAACATCAGGGCCTTGTACCAGGTTGGAAGTGGTGCGGGCTGGTCGTCAGCCGCCATGATTTCCACGTCCAGCTCCGAGAGTTCGGAGTTCTTGTTGCGGCGCTTCTTCGATGATGCCAATGCGTGTCCTGTTCAAAGTGGGTGCGTATACTACTGACAGTATTCTACGTGCACTCATGCTGTGCCGCAGCGTATCTTGAGATCAAGGATCCAACATGTCACATGCCGGTTCCCGGCCGCCCTCGCGCAGGCAGCGCCGCGCAACCCGAAAGCGCCGCCCACCCCGTCCAACATTCCTCGGCGTCACCGGTGAACTACTCATCACCGCGGGACTGCTTGTACTGCTGTTTGTAGTGTGGGAACTGTATTGGACCAACCTCGGAGCTAACCGTGAGGCCCAGGCCCATCGCGATACCATTGCTGAGACCTTCGATGGCCAGCGCGACGCTGGATTTGATGGGTCGGGTCCCGACCCGGCGGTGCCAGAAGACGTGACGACCGGCGACCCGTGGGGCATGCTGTATGTGCCACGCTTTGGACCAGACTATGCAGTGCCTGTGCTCGACGGGACTGGAGAAGAAATTGATTCAGCTGTTCTGGGCCGCTACGATTCGTCCCCGCGTCCCGGCGAGGAGGGTAATCTTGCCCTAGCCGGACACCGCCAAACCTATGGTGCCGTGTTATGGGATATGGATCAGCTGCAAGACGGCGATCGACTCTACTTGCAAACCGCCAACGGCTGGTGGGTATATGAAACTCGGCAGGTACATATCGTCCAACCCACTGACATCGAAGTCCTAGCCCCAAACCCCATGGATCCAGCCTCTGCTGAGCCTGAGGGTCAGTGGCTGACCCTGACGACATGTCACCCGCCCTATACCGTTCTGGAGCGCATGATTACCCATGCCGAGCTCATAGAGTTTGTGCCACGCGATGACGGTGCTCCTCAAGAGATCGCCCAGACCGTGCCCGAGCAGCTTTTCGAGGAGACATAATGTACGCCTGGCTTTTCCACCTCTTGCCCGGCCCCACGTGGTTCAGATGGATTCTGACACTGGTCGGGCTAGCGGCCATCGTATTTGTGCTGATGGAATACGTCTATCCCTGGGTCGCAGAATTCGGGTTCTTCTCCGATGCAACCATGAACGTCGAGTAGTCCAGATTTGAAGGAATGTATTCGCGGTGGTGTAGGTTGTCACAGATATGAGCAAATTCGTGCCTACCCCAAATCCATCCAACCACCACGCCGCCTCGCTTCCAGAAGGCGTCGTGGAGTTCGGTCTCCACACCTTCGGAGACATCACCCAGGATGTGGAGGGCACCCGTGTGCTGTCCTATCCCGAAGTGCTGCGCAATGTTGTTGCCGAAGGCGTTTTAGCAGATCAGGTCGGTATCGACGTCATCGGTATCGGCGAGCATCACCGCCCTGATTATGCTGTCTCGGCACCGGATGTCGTGCTCAGCGGCATTGGAGCCCAAACCGAACGCATCAAACTCATTTCAGCGGTCACGGTGTTGTCCTCTGATGATCCGGTGCGCGTGCATCAGCGCTTCGCCACACTCGATGGCATTGCATCGGGCCGCGCCGAAGTGTCCCTGGGCCGCGGCAGCTTTATCGAATCATTTCCGCTGTTCGGATACGACCTGGCAGACTACGAGATCCTGTTCGAAGAAAAACTTGAACTCTTCGACCACATCCGCCGCGAAGAACCCGTGACCTGGTCCGGTACTCAGCGTGCTGCACTCGAAGATTATTCGATTTTCCCTAAGACGGCGCACGAACATGGGCTCCCCACCTGGGTTGCCGTGGGGGGTTCGCCAAAATCGGCTATTCGGGCCGCCAAGTACGGCATGGGATTGGAACTGGCCATTATTGGCGGGGCCGCCCAGCGCTTCGCACCGTTTGCAGAGCTGTACCGCAATCACATTGAAGCCAATGGTTTCGACCCGCGCCGGATTGCCGTGCACTCCCACGGTTTCGTGGCAAACACCGATGAGGAAGCGATGGAACGGTACTACCCGTACTGGCACCACGCAATGTCCAACATGGCGCGTGAACGCGGCTGGCCACAGCCTTCACCCGATCAGTTCGCTCAGGAAATTCGCCACGGTGCACTGCACTTGGGCTCACCCGAAACCGTAGCTCGCAAAATTGCCGACAGCATTCGTGCGATCGGTGCCACCCGGTTTGGTATGAAGTACGGTAACGGTCGGCTTCCGCACGAGTTCATGATGGAATCGATCCAGCTTTATGGCACCAAGGTCAAGCCGATGGTGCTAGATATGCTCGCGGATTCCTAATCAGTTAGCTTTCTTCTTCTGACGGTTCGTCGCTGGACTCATCTTCTGAAGGGTCATCGCTAGATTCTTCATCGGATGGCGATTCGCTTTCGCTTGGTGAGTCACTCTCACTCTCGCTCGGCGATTCGCTCTCGCTGGGGTCGTCAGAGGGCTCTTCTTCCTCACGTGCGACGTCAAGACTGATCAGCTGTCCCTGTGATGCGGTTTCACCAGGCTCAACGTCCTGGTCGACAACTTGACCTGCTGTCATGTTGCCATCATTGGTCACAAGATTAATGTCAACGCTGAGCCCAAGTGCATCGGCTGTTAATGTGTTTTCAGCTTCCTGCTGTGTCATGCCCACGACATTGGGAACCTCAACCTCGCCAGATGACATTTTCAAGGCAACGGTCGAACC
>DXCT01000019.1 GCA_019115865.1 Candidatus Yaniella excrementavium
GGATTGTACGACTTCGCTGGTTGTTCAGACACAGCGTAAGCCGCAGCATGCGCAAAACGGTTGGATGAACCTGTGATGAAATTATCGAAATGATAGTGCTCATTGAGCCGGGATCGTTCACCTGAATGTGGTGAAACGGTTAGCTGTGGGCCACCGTAGGGAGCTGCAGCTGGGTTGGTTTGGGAGCTAAAAAGATCATCCATAAGCGGTTCATCGGTCTTTGGTTCTTCCGCTGGGGCTTGGGACGCTTCAGATATATCCACAATGTTATCCACAGCTCGTGGTTCGGGTGTGGATGGCCTCGAGGCTGTCGGAATTTCTGGAGTACTGGCATGAAGATCCGTATCAATCGAGTAGGCGCAATTGATATCAGTACCAAAAACCTCGGTCAGTGCATCGGCTAGATACTCGTGTAAACGGTTTTCTAAGATGTCGCGAGTCAACTCATTTGGGACGGCCAACAACAAGGTATTAGCAATAAGCCCCTGGGGGTGTGCGAGGTCCAAAAAGCCCATCTGACTAAGGCCTACGTCACCAGAAGCGCGCACTTTCTCAACAACTCGCTCCCACGAGTTGATGATCGATTCGCTAACACTCATCCGTAAAACCCCACTTCGCGATTCCCGTACTGTGATGTGTTGTACACAGCAGCACGGCAATATGTTTACACACGCATTATCCACAAGCCCCGGACCGGTTACATTGTGTTTTCAACGTTCTCCGAATCCGACCTCCCCAACCTTAGCCTTAATCTCCACAGGGTTAAGATGGTTATGCACAGCTTATACACAGAGCGGCATTTAGGATAACTGAAAACTTCACGTCAATTTGACCTAACCGCTTGCTATTCATAGACTTATTGAGTCTTGCCCGGGATGAGGCGTGCCATTTTTTAGCCCGCGCCGGGAGACTATGAACAAATAATGAACTAATATCGCCGAAGTTTTTTGGGCTAACGCAGTTTGAGACGCACTTCCCAATGTATGCTTCTGCGTCTAACTGAGTGTGGAGAAATTACAGTGACTAAGCGGACCTTTCAGCCGAATAACCGCCGCCGTGCCCGCAAGCATGGTTTCCGTTCCCGTATGCGTACTCGCGCCGGCCGTGCAGTTTTGTCAGCACGTCGCGGCAAGGGCCGCGCACGTGTGAGCGCCTAAGCTTTCAAGTGTCGGTGCCGGTGGCCACAGGAACACAAATTTAGTGCTACCGAAACACCAGCGGATACGCACTAGAACACAATTTTCTGATACACAACGTTCCGGTTCCCGTTTCGGCAATCGGAACGTTGTTGTATCTGCGAATATACGATCAGTTACTGGTGACGACCCACGTGCTGGATTTATTGTTTCCAAGGCCGTAGGAAATGCCGTCACTCGGAATGCTGTGAAACGTCGATTGCGTGCTATCGTCGCCGAACTCTTTGACCGTGATTTTGATCTCGAGGTAGCTGAAGGCTCAGTCGACTTGGTAGTTAGAGCACTACCGGCTGCTGCCAATGCCACCTTCGGTCAACTCGAAGAGTCGGCAACCCATGCAGTTCACGGGGCATTGAGAAAGTATATGCGGCGTGCAGAACAACAATGAGCACCAGGAGATCCCCACAAGTGCGCAACCTTCGCCTTTTATTGTGAAAGACGGCGCAACCCAGTGGGGATTCATTCGTGCTCTGCCGTCAACTGTAGTTGGCTGGTTGTTGCGAGCCTATCGCAGAGTCATTTCTCCAACATATGGGGATGTATGTAAATTCTTTCCAACGTGTTCAGCCTATGGCCTAGAAGCGGTTTATACGCAGGGGGCCATTAAGGGTAGCCTTATGGCAGGATGGCGTATTTTGCGTTGTCATCCGTGGCAAGACGGTGGCATTGATCCGGTCCCTCCAGGGAATAGGATTTGGCCGGATGGCAAACAACCCTTCATTATTGAACTGAACCACCCGGTGATACCGCCGGATACCGAGGCCACCGAAGAGGATAAATAAACTATGGGATTTTTTGACACAATTCTTCTCCCCTTCACATGGGCGGTCTCATGGGTGTTGAGCATGTTTCACACCGTGCTGGGCTTTCTGGGAATGGACTCGGAATCGGGCTGGACCTGGACACTGGCACTTGTCCTGCTCGTGATCCTGATCCGTACATTGCTCATCCCGGTATTCGTCAAGCAGATTAAATCCCAGCGCGCCATGCAGGAATTGCAGCCTGAGATTAAAAAATTGCAAGCCAAATACAAAAACAAAAAAGATCAACTCTCCCGCCAAGCCATGGCGATGGAACAGCAACAGCTGTTCAAAGACCGCGGTACCAGTCCGTTTGCTGCATGTCTGCCCATGCTGGTGCAGATGCCCTTCTTCTTTGCCCTCTACCGTGTATTGGTCAGCGCAGCACAAGCAGCTGACCAAAACGAAACCATCGGTGCGCTCTCAGCGGATGAAGTCCGCTCATTTGCGAATTCCTCTTTCGCCGGCGCCCAGATGTCGGACGTTCTGAAGGACAACATTGGCGAAAACTTCGACCTGAATGTCGTCATCGTCGCCGTCATTCTCATTATTCTGATGGTCACCGCCATGTTCTACATGCAGAAGACCCTGATGGGTAAGAACATGTCCGAGGCGGCACAGACCGGACAGTTCGCACAGACGCAGAAAATCATGCTCTATGCGCTGCCAGCAGTCTTTGCCATCGGTGGTTTCAACTTCCCAGTTGGTGTACTGATCTACTGGACAGCAACCAACTTCTGGGCCGTCGGACAGCAGCTCTTCATTATCCGTCGAAACCCAACACCAGGCTCCATTGCCGAACGCGAACTCAATGAACGTCGCGCGGTCAAAGGCTTGCCTCCCATTGGCAAAGCAGCCCAAGAAGCTGAAGAAAAAGCTCAGGCTGAAGCCCAGAAGCCTAAGGGCCAGCGCAATCAACCTGTGAAAAAACCTAGGAAGAAACGATGAACGCAGAACAAGCTAACACGTCGGAAGACGTTAACGAAGAGGTCAACGAAACCTCTGACATTGAAGCCGAAGGCGACCACGCCGCCGACTACATCGAGGAACTTCTCGATATCGCCGACCTCGATGGTGATATCGATATCGAAGTCCGAAACAACCGAACCTACCTCTCCGTGCTTGCAGCTGAAGACGATCAAGATATCGCCGGTCTTGTTGGTAAGAACGGGAAGACTCTAGACGCTTTGCAGGAGCTGACTCGTCTAGCCGTGCTCTCCTCGACTGGTGAGCGATCACGCCTCATTCTGGACGTAGCGGGGCACCGTGTGCAGCGCGCTGAAGCCCTGCGTGACCAGGCTCGTGAAGCCATTGCCAAGGTCCAAGAATCAGGCGACGTCGAGCACATGAAACCGATGAGCCCATATGAACGCAAAATCGTTCACGACGTTGTCGCTGAAGCTGGCCTGTACTCCGAATCGGAAGGTGAAGGTCCACGCCGTCACGTCGTTATTAGTGCCGGAGAATAGCCTTGACCCAGAATCCTATTCCTGACGCTGATCCATCTGATGCCGAACTCAGCCGCCAAGAAGACTGGGTCGTTGACGCTGTCGAGGTGATCTTCGGTGAATCGACAGATATCGCTGAACGCTTCGTGCATCACCTCGTCACGACCGGGATCGAATGGGGCCTGCTTGGACCGCGAGAGATCCCAAAGATGTGGGATCGACACGTGCTTAATTGCGCGGTCGTTCAAGAACTATTGCCGAAGGGAGCCCTGGTGGCCGACGTCGGCTCAGGTGCGGGATTACCAGGTATCGCGCTGGCGATTGCCCGACCGGATGTTCAGTTTGTGCTCATCGAACCATTAGAACGCCGTGTTGATTGGCTGGAAATGGTTATCGAAGATCTCGAGTTAGAGAATGTCGATGTTGTCCGTGGACGTTCAGAACAAGTCTTCGAGACGGTGGATGTGGATATTGTGACAGCTCGTGCTGTTTCGGCAATGAAGTCTTTGGTGCCGATAACTGTTCCGTTATTACACGGGTCGGGTGAACTGTTAGCGATCAAAGGCAAGAGTGCTGCCAATGAAATTGAAAAGGCAGATAAAGTTTTGCGAAAATTCAAAACGAAGAACTCGGAAGTTCTAACGGTCGGTGACGAACTCTTGGCAGTTCCCACTACTGTTGCAAGACTTACGTATGATTCCTAACGTGTAGGAAACTAATTACTTCAACTTTAAAGTAATGGAGGCTGGCTTGGTCGAGAAGGAAAATGTTTCAGGTGAAACTGCGCAGACTGCGAGTAGCGCCGCTTCGACACCGCTGGCCCGACAGTTGGAGTCCGAAAAGCGTCGACGCGAAAAGTTGAAAACCAAGCGCATGCCGAAACCTGAACACACCCGCATCATTACGATTTCGAACCAAAAGGGTGGCGTCGGGAAAACGACGACTACGGTCAATGTTTCCACAGCCATGGCACGTGCGGGAATGAACGTACTGGTGATTGATACGGACCCGCAGGGGAACGCGTCGACAGCGTTGAACATTGATCACCATCAAGGGGTCCCCTCGATCTATAATGTGCTGATCGAAGACTATGAACTGAAGGACGTACTCTACGAAAATCCGGATACTGATGGTCTCATGGTTGCCCCTTCTACCATTGACCTGGCCGGCGCTGAGATTGAACTGGTTTCACTAGTCGCGCGGGAACAGCGTCTTTCACGGGCGCTTGAACGCTATTTTGAATATCGCGAGGAAGTTGGACTTCCACGCATCGACTACGTGTTTATTGACTGTCCGCCGAGCCTTGGATTATTAACCGTAAACGCTTTCGTTGCTGCGAATGAAGTGTTGATTCCTATCCAGACTGAATACTATGCACTGGAAGGACTTTCGCAGCTCGTGAAGAATATTCAAATGATTCAGGAGCATCTGAATCCAGCTCTACATGTCTCAACTATTCTTCTGACCATGTACGATTCCCGGACGAACCTTGCGGTACAGGTAGCCGACGAAGTTCGAGATTACTTTCCGCAGCAAGTGCTTGATGCTGTCATCCCGAGGAACGTTCGCATTTCTGAAGCTCCATCGTATCAGCAAAGTGTACTTACTTACGACCCCAATTCTACTGGCGCTCTCAGCTATCGTGAGGCAGCCATGGAGATTGCTACTCGCGGCGCCACACAGTAAGGCAAGCTGTCGGATACCTTCTCATGAGCCACGCTTGACGTTAAAACTGTGTACGTTTAGCTGATTTCTTGGACCGCCCCTAGATACGAACGTTTCACGTGAAACGACGCCTTAAGCCTACGAGATCTCGAGTTCCTGTCGTGGGTTAGACGATAGTTATAGCTGTGTTCCCTATAGCTCCTCTATCTGGTCGGATCCACGGTCCCATCTCCTAGTTCCAGGTGAAACTAGCCCTAGACCACGAGAATATATGTAAGAATAACGAAGTCTTCACTCCTGCTCATCTGGTAAGCCTTTCTAGCTAACATACGGCGAATCGCCGAATTTGCTCGTCATTTCTAAATACTCGCTAGGGGCCAAGTTTCACGTGAAACACCGCTACGACCGGAGCTGTCCTAGTGTGTTCGTAGGGATCTAGACTATTTGAAGTAGACCTTACCGGGCCACTCTACGACGTGACTGCGATCCCGATTTTTCTTACAGGTTCGCACTAGACTTCAGTGCTACCGATTTCCTGTTCATCCATCACTGTTGTGGGTTTCACGTGAAACCATGTTAACCAGCCAAGTGTAAGACATGCGGGAAAACATATAATAAGTTCGGGCTAGCACACAAAGCCCGGCGAACATCCACTCTTGATAAGTAACAGGACTCTTCACGTTTGCAATTCATCACCGATCATAGCTTCCCCAAAAAAAGAGGCTCTATCTGGCAAGACAACTTTACGGTCCGATTTCATGTGAAACCGGCCGTCGTGTAAAAGGTATTTTATTTGGCGAAATTGAAACCTCCAGCGTGCTCGTCAGCCATTTCTGGGCCTCGTCATCGCAAAGGGCTTCATGGAGAGGCACGTTATGTCACATAGTATCTGTCTCTTTCACTAGTAGCACCACAGGTATTGGACCATTCCAAATAACGGCATTCAGGGGGCAATGTGATCGCCCGCCGTTTCACGTGAAACAAGTGGTTTACACAAAAGTCTGGCGTAGGAAGACCGTAAGTGAATTTTAAGTAGGGGGAATTGAGAAGCCTCTTGGCCAGGTTAAATGGAATTAACAACTGCTTCTCATACCAAACAGAAGCGGGAATAAAACACGTTTCACGTGAAACACACAAGTCCGCTTCAGACTCGTTGACGTAGCGTCAGACCTTTTTTACATAAATGCAGCGCAGCGATAGGGTCTCGCGCCTTTACTTCACTCGAAGACTATAGTTTCACGTGAAACCGAGCGTAGTGCTACTTATACCAGCAGACTCTCTGACATTTCGGGTAACGAAATGGTATTTCTGTTCGTTGTTACACTCATAAACAACGAAAGTAGGATCCATAAAAAAGGTGTCTAATTAGTGAAGAACGTAAGTGTAATCACTATTAACTCAGGATTTCAAGTGATTCGGCAACGTCAAAGGCTACTGACACGAGTTTCTGCTGGTTTCACGTGAAACGCTCTATCTCATTTGGTACAAACAGCAACAATATCGTTCGTGACAGCAAATTGAAGACGAATCTGCGCAGAAATCTGGCCAAACCGGTATTCCTACCAGTTGCACGGCAGTGGAAAACCCAACGAACTGACCATCCTACGACAAAATGAAACGCAGGTTTCACGTGAAACACAGCAAATAGACGAAATACCAGATATGCTAGAGGTAGTCGACATGTTGGACACAAACGGAGGTATTGATGGCGCAACAACCCAAAAAATCTCGTCGCGGTTTAGGTCGTGGACTGGGTGCTCTGATTCAGAATACATCGCAAGAAGAGCCTACGCAAGAAGAAGACCTGGACCAGGAACAAGAATTAGATGAACCGGACCTAGAGTCTACGACCGATGACGACGTCTCCGTTATCGTTGATGAAGCTCCTAAGGTTGATTTAACCCAAGAGCCGGAACCGGTCGAATCCAGGTACCTCGAGGGTGTGAAACCAGCTCGTAAGCGCCGGCGTCCCTCAGATCTCTTCTTCGGCGACGATGAGTCAGCGGACGAGGAGTCGGACAGTGCACCATTGAAAGCTAGCTCCAATACCCTTCTAGGAGTGCCACCCGCCGACCGATCAAAGGCTAGCCGAGCTGCTATGCCCAACCCGATATTAGATCGTCCGCGGAAAAAAACCACAGAGACCGTTACCGATGAACCTCGGGTCGAGGAAACAGCTGACCATGAGGTGTCACAAGAAACCACACCGACGGATAGCGGCAGTCTCTTGAATGAGATTCAAGTAGATGCGATCGTACCTAACCCTCGTCAGCCACGTGAAGAGTTCGACGAAGAGGCGATGATCGAGCTGGTTGCGTCCGTGGCAGAGGTTGGTGTTCTCCAGCCTATTGTCATCCGACCCACAGACACTCAGGGTAAGTATGAACTCATCATGGGTGAACGCCGGTGGAGGGCAAGCAAACGGGCTGGATTAGATACGATACCAGCGATCATTCGTGATACTGCCGACCAGGATCTCCTCCGTGATGCCCTCCTGGAAAATATTCATAGAAGTGAACTGAATGCACTTGAAGAAGCAGCAGCATATCAACAACTAATGAATGACTTTGGCTGGTCACAAGAGATCCTCTCGAAACGAGTTGGTCGATCGCGTCCACATATCTCGAATACGCTCAGACTGATGAATTTGCCCCCAGCCGTGCAGCGTCAGGTGGCTGCAAATGTGCTGTCAGCGGGCCATGCGCGCGCAATCTTGGGTGTTAATGACGAGACCTTGATGACCCAGTTGGCACAACGCGTGATCAATGAAGGCTTGTCAGTCCGTGCCACCGAAGAATTGGCCAGCCTCATGCTACGAAATATGCATAACGCCGGCCAGTTGGCACCGCGTCCCCGCCGAAACACGCAACAGTTCGATGAGCTCGCCTCCACCCTGACAGACCTCCTCGATACATCCGTAAAGATCACTTTGGGTGCAAAGAAAGGTCGTATAGCGATCGACTTTGCTTCCGTTGATGATCTGAACAGAATCATGGCCGTTATCAAAAGTGAGACAGCCGAGAACGATTAGATATGTCCTGTTTGTGATCCAATAAAACAAAGGGGTGTTGGCCAGAATCTGGCCAACACCCCTTTGTCTTATTTAATGAAATACCTTAGTTTAGGTAATCAGCGAATTCTTTCTCCAGCGCATGAAGTGGTTTCGCTCCGACAGACTCGTGTGCTTTCTCACCATCTTTGAAGACATAGACAGTCGGGATGCTGGTGATACCATATTTTGCTGCAATACCGGGATTGTCGTCTACATCGACGGTGGCAACGGTAACCTTGTCAGCATACTTGTCACTAATTTCTTCCAGCACGGGTGACAGCTGACGGCATGGGCCACACCATTCGGCCCAAAAATCAACGATGACTGGTTTGTCTGCGTCGATAACTTTTTCTTGGAAATCCTGATCTGTTACTGCGATGGTCGCCATAATGTTCCTTCCGATTGAGTTAAAACGCCTAAAAGACGCTTCGAGGTTTAGCCGAGGTAATCTTCAACATCGATAGCAGCCTTGGCACCCATGCCTGCTGCGGTAATAGCCTGACGGTATTTACCATCCACGACGTCGCCTGCGGCGAAGACCCCCGGGATTTTTGTAGCGGTTGATGGTTCTTGTACCACGATCGTGCCGTCGGTTTCGTCGATATCAAGCTGGTCTTTGACCAAGTCAGTGCGAGGATCGGAACCGATCGCAATGAAAACCCCATTGACATCAAGCGTGTTCGTAGTACCTTCGACAACATTGTGGATATCAACGGATTCGACTTTAGAATCCCCGTTAATCGCGGTGACTGCCGAGTTCCAGATGAATTCGATTTTCTCATTGGCCAGAGCGCGGTCAGCCATGATCTGTGATGCACGCAGCTCGTCGCGACGGTGAATGACATAGACTTTCGACGCAAATTTGGTGAGGAACAGTGCCTCCTCCATTGCCGAGTCACCGCCGCCCACAACAGCTAGTGGCTGATCGCGGAAGAAGAAGCCGTCACAGGTCGCACACCATGAGACGCCCTTCCCTACTAATGCGCTCTCACCCGACAGGCCAAGCTCACGGTATTTGGAACCTGTCGCCAAGATGACTGCACGCGCTTGGTGGATAGTGCCATCGGCCAGGGTGATGCGTTTTGGCTGAACATTGAGATCTAGCTCGGTGACGTCTTCATACTGGACATCGGTACCAAAGCGACGGGCCTGTGCTTCAAAGTGACCCATGAGTTCAGGGCCCATGATGCCTTCTGGGAACCCCGGGTAGTTCTCAACGTCGGTGGTATTCATGAGTTCGCCGCCTGCTTCGACGGAACTGGTGAACAGCACTGGGTTCAGGTTCGCACGGGAGGCGTAAACGGCCGCGGTATAGCCGGCCGGGCCAGATCCGATAATCACAACGTCATGTACGTCGGCGGTGAGGTTCTCTGCCAAGAGTATTTCCTTTGCTCTGATGAGGCGTAGGGCACAAAAAGCAGGGCCCTAGTTTATTGGTTCCGTCAGTGACAACGAAGGCCCCACAGAGAATATTCCATTCCCTGTGGTGCCTGCGTGCTTTGGACTAATTGACGTCGATTTCTGCGATTCGTAGACCGTATGGTCGATCGGGCGAATTGGTATTCGACAGGGTTGGTAGTTCTGTGAAGTTGATGATGACATAGCTGGCTTCGATAGGCTCGCCATCGTCGTTGTGGGCATCAACCGTATATTCGGGTCCGGTGAATGAACCATCGGTAAGCATTACGCCACCGGAAGGATCCGGTTCATTGGAAACCGCCACCGTGAAGGCGCCACCGCTGCCCTGGTTTTGGGCAATCGTGATTTCTGAGATCGGAGCCTTTTCTTCCAGTTCAACCACCAGTGCGAGGTTGGAGGCGAGTCCACCGAACTGCGGGCTCGTGAACGTTAGCGTGTGCCAGGCGGTTGCTTGGTTGCCATCGACAATGGCTGGCAGATCAGACTCGTATTCATTGGAGAGTTCTGGAGCGTCCGGTACCACTCGCTCTACTGAAGCCGGTACAGGATCCGGGAGCTCTTCGGTTTCCTCTTCTTCAGGTTGTTCGGACTCTTCGTCCTGGGCTGGTTGTTCCTCGGTTGGTTCCTCAGCGACAGGTTGATCTTCTTCTTGGTCAGGTGAGCCCAGGAATTGGAAACCAATAACGACGGCGCCGATCAGTACAGCAACCAGCAAGAGGCCGGCAAGCCAACGACCCAGGGCGGAACGCTGCGGCTCATCGGTGTATTGAATGGCATAGCCTGCCTCGGCGGTGGGCTCGTCCGGGGCCGGAGGCGGGATAACCGGCGTAGCGCGTTGTTTGGAACGTTCTTCAGCTGGCTGATCGGGAGAAGGTTCTTGTGCAGCGGCAGCCTGCGGCTGACTCTGGGTAACCGGTTCGTTAGTGACCGGTGGAACGATCTGGGTGCGCTCTTGGGGTGACTCTTCTTGTGGCTCTGGCTCGTCTGGCTCTTGCGGAGGCGTTGGCTGCTGCGGTTGACCAGGCTGGATCCGTTCTTCGACTTCGTCGTCTTGGTCATCATCCAGGATCGGCAGTTTGGAACGTGGTGGTTCTTGCTGTTCGGTCTGCTGGGTCGTCGGATCGTCATCATCGGCGGCAGCTGCGCCCCCTATACCACCCGCTGCGGCCGCGGCTGCACCAGTACCGGATTTACCGGAGGAATCCTCAGGGCGACCCGGAGCGATGGGCGCTTCGGTGTTGTCGTCCTGCAGCCAGTTATCGATGCGATCGGAGAGCTTATTCAAAAACTCTGGACGATGAGAGCTATCGTCCTGTTCGTCTTCTAGCTCATCTTGCAGCTCGGCGTAGTACTCGGCGTCATCATCAAAGGTTTGGGGCGTATTCGACCGGGATTCGCCAAATAGCTCGGTGCCTAGAGCCTCGGTAAAGAAGGGTTCAACGTAGACTTCCTGGTTGGTCA
>DXCT01000127.1 GCA_019115865.1 Candidatus Yaniella excrementavium
CAGGACCCCTATACAAATTTTTCACAAAAACCTTCATGTCACAACGCTTCACGTCTCCGATCCGCCCTGGGCACGAGAGATAACTATACACACCAAAAACCAGAACGCAAAACTGATGTGCACCTTCGTCCAGAAGGCTCTTTATGCCTGTATATGCATGTGGGTGTCGGTTATTTACCTGGAGGTCATCAAAACTTCACTGATGACCACAAATTTGTGATGGACGTCTCTGAAATTCACCTACATTTGGAGTGACAACGATCCTTAAACACCAAAGCGGACGAAGTCTCTTCAGACTTCACCCGCAACTGACGGATGCGCTCACTGCAGGAGCGTGCGATCCGAAACAGTAGCGTTTTTGATGTTTGCAAACTGTGCTAAGAGATCTTCCACTGTCATGGACGCTTTCTCTTCACCCGAAACATCAAGAATAATTTTGCCATCGTGCATCATGATCAAACGGTTCCCCACATCAAGAGCTTGGCCCATGTTGTGAGTAACCATCAAAGTCGTCAATTTTTGTTCCGCAACTACCTTTTCTGTCAGGTCGGTAACCAACCGAGCACGCTCAGGATCTAAGGCAGCAGTATGTTCATCCAGCAAGAGGATCTTGGGTTCGGAAAACGTGGCCATCAGTAAGGACAGTGCCTGACGTTGCCCGCCCGACAATAAACCTACTTTTGCGCTGAGACGCGTTTCTAATCCGAGTTCTAAGAGTTCAAGCTCGTCCGCGAAGCGGCGCCGTTTGGCTTTCGTGATCCCAAAGGCCAAACCCCTGCTCATGCCTCGTCGTTCTGCCAGTGCCATGTTTTGTTCGATCGTAAGATCAGGTGCCGTCCCCGCCATGGGGTCTTGAAAAACTCGGCCGACATACTTGGCTCGTTTAAAATCCTTTAACCGCGTGACGTTTCGTCCAGCGATATTCACGGTTCCGGTATCAGGACTAATCTTTCCAGCAACAGTATTGAGCACAGTGGACTTGCCTGCACCATTTGAACCAATTACCGTAACGAAATCACCGTCATCGAGCTCTAAATTGATGTCCGCTAGTGCAACTCGTTCATTGATCGAGTTGGGAAAGAATGTCTTGTGAACGTTCTTAAGCTCTAACATCACTGGTCTCCTTATACGCCGAGTTGGACGCGGGGGTCTGGACCGCTTTGGCAGGCTTCCTACGGACCCGCCATCTCGGAATGAGCAAGGCAGCCACAACAATGATTGCTGAAATAAGTCGCATGTCGTTCGGATTGAACCCCACGGCAAGCGCGCCCTGCACTGCAGCACGATAAATGATGGAGCCAAGAATAACCGCTGTTGTCGCCATGAGGACTTCGCGGTTTCTGGTTCCAAAAATGAGACGCCCGACTGGGGTGTCTGCAAAACGGGTAACGAAACGGTTATTGAATATTGCTTGTCCAAGTATGACGGAGGCCAGCCCAATGAGGATCAGACCGATACCCATGGAGATATCCGACGAGCCTTGTTTTTGAGCGATGAATGCCCCCGCTAAACCTACAAGCCCGTTGGATACTGACAATCCCACGATTTTCATAGCATCGGTGGAGACACCAAATGATCGAACCATCTCTTCGTTGTCGCCGGTCGCTTGCAGCCCCAGGCCCATATCGGTGCCGAGAAACCAGTCGAGCAGAAGTTTAACGATCAAGACAATTACCGCGAGGACCAAGATGAGTGTCCATCCAGTAATACCGGCACTACTAAACCACGTGTATATCGTGTCTGTACCGAGCAAGGGAACATTAGCCCGGTCCCCCATGATGCGTAGGTTAATTGAGTACAGTGCAAGCATCGTCAAAATGCCTGCGAGTAGCGGGTTGATTCCACCTTTAGCATGCAGCAATCCGGTGATGATGCCAGCGAGTGCACCAGCGATAAACGCTGCGCCTAAGGCCAGCAACGGATTAGCGTCATAGTTGGCGATGAGGATTGCTGATGTTGCCGCACCAGTCGTGAATGACTGATCGACCGTTAGGTCAGGAAAGTTTAAGATGCGGAAGGTCAAATATACACCGAGTGCCATGATGGCGTATATGAGACCGAGTTCTATTGTCACGGTCATTGCAGACGGAGTTACCTTTCAGGTGAGAAACGGGCCCGGTCAGCGTGTACTGAGCCTGGCCCGTTTGAGGTTTTACATGTCATGAAGCCCGCGCTAATTATTCGCTGGTTTCTTCGTCTGCTTCGCCTTCTTCGGCGCCCTCATCTTCACCAACGATGTTGGCATCACCGCTCAGGTTCTCAGGAATTTCAACGCCCATTTGTTCTGCGGCGTCAAGGTTGAAGGTGTATTCCATCGCGGCATCATCAGCCAATGCCGTTGGGGTATCAGCGATTTCCGTTTCACCGTTAATGATCGACAGCGCCATTTCTCCGGCTTGACGACCATGCTCGTAATAGTTCAGGCCGTAAGTGCCAACGGTCCCACGTTCTACCGAGTCTGATTCTGCGGCAAATACGGGTACCTGGTTGTCGACTCCATAGGAAATGACCGTCTCTAGGCCCGAAACTACGGTGTTATCCGTTGGCACGTAGATTGCATCAACGTCTGAGAAGGATTCAACACCCTGGGCAACTTCCGAGGTGTTCGTAACGGCAACTTCTTGAATCTCTATGCCCAAGGCGTCTGCTGCATCGTTGGCGGCTTCAACTTGAACAACAGAGTTCGACTCAGCGGACGAGTATGGAATACCAATCACGTCTACGTCGTCTACGACATCCAGGATCAACTGGAGCTGTTCGTCAACCGGGTTCATGTCTGATACGCCGGTAATATTTTCACCTGGGGTTTCCCAATCGGGCACGAGGCCTGCATCAACCGGGTCAGTGACGGCTGAGAAGATAATCGGCGTTTCAGTAATAGAAGTGGCTGCAGCAATAGCCACCGGGGTGGCGATCGGCAAGACGGCGTCGAGGTTATCGTCTCCGCCGTAGGTACCCACGATGTTATTCATGGTCGCCTGATCCGCCTGAGCATTTTGCTCTTCAACCTCGATGTCGGCATCTGCTTCCTCAAAGACATCTTTCATCCCCTGTGCTGTTGCGTCCAGGGAGGGGTGCGCAACATACTGAGCGATGGCAACGCTATAGCTTTCGTCGCCGTTTCCCTCTGCACCACCTTCGTCTGAACCACACGCCGTGAGCAACAAACCGAATGCCGCCGCAGCAGCTAAGGTTTTCAGCAGAGTATTCGTTTTCATTATGACTCCAACTTCAAATAGGTGTGAGTGATAGATTGTGGTCTACGTTACATTAAGACCAGCTTAGTCAATCTTATGCCGAAGTCTGGAAATTTCGTAGAGGGTGATTCCGGTCGCCAGCGATGCGTTGAGCGACTCGAGCTCTGAAGAGATCGGGATAGAGACCAATTGGTCGATATTTTCGGAAACTAGGCGGGACAATCCGGCACCCTCAGATCCCACCACGACGCACAGTGGATCAGTAGCTAATGGCAAATCGTGCAGAGTTTGCTCGCCATCGCCGTCCAGTCCAATGGTGAATATGCCAGCCTTTTTGTACTCGGTCAGCGCATTATTCAGGTTCGTCACTTGGCCCACAGGTACCCGTGCCGCAGCTCCGGCAGAAGTCTTCCAAACTGTTGAGTTCACACCGACTGCCCGGCGTGAAGGGATGATGACGGCGTCGGCTTTAAACGCAGAAGCAGAACGCAGTATGGCCCCCAAATTATGGGGATCCGTGATGGAATCCAAGGCGACAACCAGCGGCGGATTCTTGCGATAACCGTTGGTCCAGTCGGACATCAGCTCGACAACAAGATCGATACCATTTTCGTATTCGTATGGTGGTACCTGCAGCGCTATGCCCTGGTGCCGTGCGTTATCGGTGATCCGAGCGAGCTGAGGTTCGGTTGCATCAAGGACTGGAATGCCCCTGTCTGCAGCCATCCGGACAGAGTTTCGAATACGGTCGTCCATTTCAACCCCGACAGCTACGTACAGGGTAGAAGCAGGTACTTCTGCTTCAAGGGCTTCTACGACCGGATTGCGGCCAGCAACGGCATCGGTGGTTCGAGCCGGTTTTTTCTGCTTGGCAGGTGGTCGGTAATTCTTGTGCCAGGTACGGTCCGAGGCTTTGGGGGTCGGACCTCTGCCTGAGAGTTTCCGGCGGCCTTGGCCACCAGATCCTTTAGTTGGGCCCTTCTTTCGTGAAGGTCCGCTACGACGAGGACTCATATGCTCGTCCTTTCTTTGGTAAAAAACTTTTGCGATTAATCCGCTATGGACCAGGTAACACCATCAGCTGCATCTTTAACAACGATGCCAGCTTCGGCCAATCGATCGCGTATGACGTCTGCCGTTGCCCAGTCCTTCTCGGCCCGAGCTTGGGTTCGTGCCGCGATCTGGGCTTCCACAAGCTCTGCCAAGGCTTGGGACGCGGCGCCGTCACCAGCTGCGGGGAGTTCGTTGGCGGAGTTCAGACCCAGGACTTCCACCATGGTGTTGACTTCGCTCAGACGCTGTTTCACTCCATCCACATCATTGGCATCAAGCGCGGAGTTGCCAGCGCGCACGGTCGCGTGCAGCGCAGCCAATGCTTCAGGAACATTGAGGTCATCCTCCATGGCGGCCGCAAATGCTGGGGGCACCGTTGCTGTTCCGATGGCTTGATCGAATATCTTGGCGGCGCGAGATTGG
>DXCT01000128.1 GCA_019115865.1 Candidatus Yaniella excrementavium
CACACTACACATCGCGGTCGATTGCAAGCACCCTGCTGATACTAAGCTTAAAAACCTTGGTGAAACCCTATACTTCGGTACCATTGCACTCGAAGCTCAGCCCACCGGACACACTTTTCTGCCTATAACCCATCTTTGGTTCCAAGCCCTGACCGTCCTATATGCCCGGCCGAAAGTTAGCCCGGTCTAGATTCGCCTGAGGCGTTGTCGGTGAGCGATAGGGCGCTTGTCTAACCGGACATTTCATACGATGAAACACCGTATTTCTTGATGGCAGGTTATTTTCCCCAATAGGATCCGTGATGGGGCGCTGTCCGGTTCGAACACGATGTATAGCTATTTTTTAGCCTTCGATGCCGTCGTGAGAATCAAGGTGCATGCAATCCCTAGTATGGAAAAACTTACGGTTACCCACCACGAGGAGTTCCATGAACCTGTCATCGTCACGACCCATGCGAGCAATGCCGGCCCAAAGAAATTTCCGACATTGAATATTTGCTGCATCAGTCCGATGACCGCTGCGACGGAGCCTCCGGGCGGTGCAAGATCGACGGCAAGGCGAGTCAATACTGCGGGTACTGTGCCACCGATCATTGAGAATGAGATGGCACAGATGAGCTGTCCTGTCAGTCCCAGCCCTGTAGGTTTCCAATCAATTGCGAAGAATAAGAACGATGTGATGGCCATGGCCATGAAGGTTGAAACGACAATGTGTCGTATCTGGATACCATTGCTCAAAAGT
The DNA here is from genome assembly GCA_019115865.1 of Candidatus Yaniella excrementavium. Classification (GTDB taxonomy): domain Bacteria; phylum Actinomycetota; class Actinomycetes; order Actinomycetales; family Micrococcaceae; genus Yaniella; species Yaniella excrementavium. Next base: position 743 of record DXCT01000128.1, read on the forward strand.
CGCCCGGCTATCAGTGCGCCGATAACGTTAACACCGCCGACCACTGCAGACAATAATGCTGCCTGTAGAGGAGCGATGTTAGCGGTGGCGAACACGGTTGGAAGGAAGCCCATTACCGCCATCCACTGTAGAGTATAGGAAGCAAATGTGAGACCTGCTACCCATGGGCGCCAGGTCCTGACCGTCTTCAGAATGCGGTGCCACGAGTTTCGTGTGAGATTCTTTGTAGCTTGATGCGGGTCTGGATCAGTGGTTCGCAGAAGTGGGACGATGAGCAATAGTGTGAGTACTGCTAGTACTATCCACAGAAGCTGCCAGCTGAGCACTTCTAATAACAGACCGCCTACAGCAAAACCCACGATAGTTGCGGTCCCTTGAAATGCTCCCCAAGCTGAGAAAGCAACATTTAGTTGTGCGGGAGTACAAACCCGACGAATCAGGGCTGGGGCCAGTACTGTACATAGTAAAAACCCAATGCCTTCAATGCCGCGATATAACATCAGGAGTTCGATTGACGTGGTGGTCGAACCAAGGAGTGAGCCCACCGCTAGAAGCAATAGTCCTACGACGATGAGACGTCGCAGCCCAGCCATTTCTCCGCACCACGCAACGAGCAAGCCTCCGACCATGCTGGCGAATTGGATGATCCCCAGCAGCAGGCCAGACGCCAGGAGGCTCATACCGAGCTCGGATTCGAGTATTGGCAGCGCTACGGGTAGTTTCCAGATGTGGATCGCGGCCATGATGCCGGTGGTGACGATGGTCAGCCAGGCGTTGTTCGAGCGAAGTTGTGGCGTAGCTGCGTCATGAGAAACGGTAATCGGTTGGGCCAACGAAGAACTCCTCTGTCTCAGGATCGATTGTGCCCGCGAAGCCCTCTTTGCGACGACTGTTATCCGTCTAATGGAAAGCAGATGGACAACCAAGTACAATCAACTAAGCGATAGAAGGAGAGTTCTATGGCGAATCCGCGTCCTCGTCATCCGCGACGTGAGGCCCACGAAGGGGCGACCAAAAACGATACGGTAACTGCTCGATCTCTAGCGCTGCTTGGTGCCTTTAGTCCTAGCGGAGCTCGATTATCACTGAGCGAGATGGCTCGTCGTGCGGGTCTGCCGGTCTCTACGGCTCACCGTTTGGTTTCGGAGCTCGTAACTTGGGGAGCCTTAGAGCGCGTGAACAATGAGTATGTCATTGGTCAGCGTTTGTGGAAGCTCGGACTCTTGGCGCCAATTCGCCAAAATATGGCCGAAGTCGCTGCACCCTATATGCAAGACGTGTTGTTCGTGACGCATAATGTGGTGAACCTCTTTGTGTTGGAGGGCAGCCGCGTGCTCTTACTCGAGCGAATTTCAGGGACGCGCGTCGGTGCACCATTCCGCAAGGTAGGAGATCCTTTGCCGCTGCATGCGTCAGCTGCTGGCAAAGTTATGCTGGCCTTTGCTGGGCAGCATCTCATGGCATCGGCAGCCAAAGATATGGTGCGTCTGACCGAGCACACTCTGTTGACACCGCAAGATTTGCGGGTAGAAGTTGATGCCGTGAAAAAAGCCGGATATGCGTTGTCGAATCAAGAAGCCGGTATGGACAATTACGCGGTGGCTGTTCCGGTACTGGATCCGAACGGCCAAGCCGTTGCAGCACTTGGCGTTGTGCATCAGGTGCAGCCTTCGGTTGGTTCCGTGGTGCCCGTGCTGCGTATTGCAGCACGGGGGATAGCTAGAAGCTTGAGTTCTGTGGAGGTCTAGTACCTGGATCACATCGAGATATGATCCCACTCATAAAATGCTTTCCGTCTGATGGAAAGAAACTCTTGTGGTGACGTGGAGTACTCCTAATGTTGTCTCAAGTTCATTGCCCTGTCCGTCTGGGGCGGTCCCGATGAAAAGGAGAGCTAGAGCGTGACTATCACTGCACCACCCAAATCCCCCGCCACGCTTGACACTGTGATTGAGTCGGCAGAAAAAGTCGCCGACGAGGTTGTCTCGCTGGCGTTGCGCAAAGTAGATGGCACTGATTTTTCTGCTTGGGAACCTGGAGCGCACATTGACGTGCACCTTGGCGACGACCTGATCCGTCAGTACTCTGTTTGCTCAACTCCTGAGGACCTGTCGGTCCTAAAAATTGGCGTCCTGCGCACATCGGACTCACGTGGGGGATCAGCGTACGTTCACGAGCATCTCACCCCAGGAACTGCGCTGACCATCTCAGCCCCGCGCAATAATTTTCCGTTGCTGAAATCCCGCAAGTATATGTTTATCGCTGGCGGTGTTGGCATTACGCCGATGCTCCCGATGCTGGAGCAGGCAGAAGCTGAGGGCAAGGCATGGGTCTTGCACTACGGTGGTCGCTCCCGTACCAGTATGGCCTTTGCCGATGAATTGCTGACCAAGTACGGTCCAGAAAAGATTTTTCTCTATCCCAATGATGAAGGCAATGGCCTGGACCTGAACACTGCCTTGGCGCTTCCTCGTGCTCACATGCTGGTCTATGCGTGTGGTCCGGGAGGCATGCTGACCGCTATAGAAGAACTCTGCATGGGCTGGCCCCCGGGCGTGCTGCACACCGAACGTTTCGTGGCGGCTGAACTGGGCGCAGCTTCCAGCAGCGAGCCATTTGAAGTTGAGCTTGCTCAAACTGGGGGCAGCGTCACTGTCCAATCAGATCAGACCATCGTCGAGGCCGTCGAAGAGGCCGGTGCACGTGTCCTGTCGAGCTGCCGAGCTGGACTGTGTGGCACATGTGAAACTCGCATTCTTGCTGGTGAGCCAGAACACCGCGACGCCGTCCTGACCCAGGAAGATAAAGACGCCGGCGAGGTTATGCTGGTCTGCGTCTCTCGTGCCGCTGCCGGTTGCAGTCGTCTAGTACTTGATCTGTGAGTCACCGAGGAGCATTTATGACTACCATTATTGAACCAACAGTTTTCACCGAAGACCCGTTCACCGAAGCAGCAATCGCTGACCCATATCCTTTTCTTGAGCGCTTGCGTCAAGCAGGGCCCGTCAGTTATTTAGAGGCTACTGGGACTTACGCGATCGTAGGCTATAAAGAAGTCTATGAAGTATTAATGGACTTTGAAACCTACGTGTCATCCGGCGGTCTTGGTCCACGCGATATCCGTGAGGATGACGCGTGGCGTCCACCAAGCATTCTCGAATCTGACCCACCGATTCACACGGTCATGCGCCGTGCATTAACTGGTGTCATTAACCCGGGTACTGTGCGCTCCTTGCGCGAACCGTTCACGCTGCCAGCCGTCGAGATAGTCGGCGAGCTCGCAAAGCTCGACGGTTTCGATATCGTGACACAGTTGGCAGAAAAGTACCCCATTCGGGTCTTCCCAGACGCAGTCGGTCTACCAGAAGAAGGACGTGAGCACCTGCTGCCATACGGCAATATGGTGTTTAATGCTTTCGGCCCGGAGAACTATATTTACCAGCAGGCATTTGCCAATGGCGATGAGCATTCTGCTGTAGTTATGAAACTTTGTGCCCGTGAATCCCTCGACGATGTCGGTTTCGGTTCAAAAATCTGGGATCGTGTTAAAGACGGTCTCATTTCCGAAGAGCAAGCAGCGCTGCTTGTTCGTGCTCTACTGTCCGCAGGCGTTGACACCACAATCTTCGGTATTGGGAATACCCTGTCGGTTTTGGCGCGATACCCAGAATCTTGGCGACGGTTGCGGGAAAACCCGACTATGGCAAAATTTGCCATCGATGAGGCGCTGCGCGTTGAATCTCCGTTCCAGAAATTCCACCGTACCGTGGCCACGGACACAGTCCTGGGTAACGTCCACATTCCTGCCGGTTCGAAGATTCTCGTATTCGTTGGCGCGGCTAACCGCGACCCAGAAAAGTGGGGCGATGACGCCGCAGAATTTAGTCTCGACCGAAGCTCATCTGGACACGTAGCATTCGGCATGGGCTTGCATCAGTGCGTCGGCCAGCCAATCGCACGGCTTGAGATGGAAATCGTCCTGCAGGAAATGCTCAAGAAATTCGAAACCATCGAATTGGACGGAGCGCCGTCGCCGTTGATTCACAACGTATTGCGCGGTTTTGACTCCATCCCGGTAAAGGTCACGCCTAGCCGCTAAACCCCTGTTCGTCCCCGTAAGCCTTTAGGATAGCGATCTCAGAGGCCTACCATTCTGCGTCATTTTTAGTCGCGAGTATTGTTTTTTATAGCATTTGAAATGCTTCGTCCCGTTAGGAACAACATATGGCACATCAAACCGCCAACCGACCAGCCGCTCAGGTTCTCGCGGCTTCAGGCCCGACTGCCGCCGGTCCAGCATTGTGGAGTGCGAAACGTCGTAAACGCTATGGCTGGATCGTCACCGTGATGCTTCTGGTACTCATGATGATTAGCTGGGCTGATAAGGCGATCTTAGGTATCGTTGCCGTGCCACTCATGGAGGACCTTGGTATCAACGAGGCACAGTTTGGCTTGTTGGGCAGTGCGGTGTTCATACTTTTCGGTGTTGCACAACTTGTTGCCGCCCCAATTGCAAACAGGGTCCAAGCCAAGTGGATCCTGCTCATCTTGTGTCTGGTCTGGTCCATCGCGCAAGTGCCCGTAATTCTATTCGCTTCATTGCCCGCTTTGTGGTTTAGTCGCTTGCTGTTGGGCGCTGGGGAGGGTCCGCTGGCACCGATCACGATGCACGCGGTCTATAAATGGTTCCCAGCTAGTAAAGGGGCGACCCCAGCTGCGCTGGCCTCGGCCGGTGTGACGCTTGGTATCGTCGCCTTTGCTCCGGTGTTGGCGTGGGTTACCGCATCGTTCGGTTGGAAATCGGCTTTCGTTTTTGTTGCTGTCATTGGTGTTATCTGGGCTGTGGCCTGGCTGTTTATTGGGAAGGAAGGTCCATACACCTCTGTCAAAGCCGAGCGAGAAATCGAAGGCTACGGGGGCGAGGATGCGACTGACCCAGAAGCTGCTGCCCGGGTCGCTGCTGCAGACCAGCAGGTCAAGTACCGTCGTTCCCTATTGACGCCAAGTTGGATCCTGGCGGTCCTGTGTTCCTTCTTCGGGTACTGGACCTTTACAGTAGCAACTACCTGGTTGCCGGCATATTTTGAAAACGTGATGGGGGCCAGCACACAGCAATCGGGTTCACTCATTGCGCTACCTGCTATCTGGGGCGCCATCGCAACTGTAGGGCTCAGCTGGCTCACCGAATTTCTTGCTGCACGCGGCATGTCCAGCCGCTACTCTCGTGGATTTGTTTTGAGTCTGGCGACGGTATTTTCTGGTGTGATGGTGCTCGCCGGAACACTCGCTGGCTCGCCACTGCTCGCGATTATCTGTTTCACGTTCGGATTTGGTACGGCTCCAGCATTATTTGCGCTGACTTACCTGGTGTGTTCAGAGATGACCAGCATCGGACAGCGTGGTGCCATGCTTCAGGTAACCAATGCCGTGCTCACGACTGGGGGACTACTTGCGCCGGTATTCGTCGGGACGCTTGTCAGCGCGGCGGTGACCCCAGCGATTGGTTATGAGCAGTCATTCATGCTGACCGGTGTCATCATGGGTGTTGTCGGATTGATCGCCTGTGTGGCGATTAACCAGCAACGCGATCGCAAGAAGCTTGGACTCGATATCGTCTAGATTTCGGTTTGCTCCACTACCTGCCAGTTCAACAGGCCGGGGATCTGATGATTCAGATCCCCGGTCTTTGGCGTTTCTTGGAGCTGCATGATGG
>DXCT01000129.1 GCA_019115865.1 Candidatus Yaniella excrementavium
TCGAAGTCCAAGACACCAACGCTGACAGACACTGTCTCTGACGCTGCAGAGCATGTCCGTCACTGGGCAGAAGATGTTTGGCAGGATTCCGCGGATCGCGCCGCTCCGGTCGTTGACGCCGCGTCCAAGAAAATTTCCGAAGCCGCGCATAAAGTCGGCGACGCAGCCAACAACTTCCAGCACAAAGTTCAAGACGACTACATCCCGGCTGCAGCAGGTCAGCTAGCGCCGGTCGCTGCTGGTAGCGCTAAAGCCATCAAGACCGCCGATCTCCCAGACTTTGTCAACGACTCGATTACTCGGGTTACCGGCAATAAGAAATCGGGTCGTCGCCTGCAAAAAGCCGCTTCGAAGTGGGCCAAAGATGCAGAGAAACAACTAAAGAAGCAATCCAAGAAGAACAAGAAGTCCGGTCGTGGACTGCTTGTTGTTGGCATTACGGTAGCAGCTGCCGGTGCAGCCTACGCTGTGTGGCGGTTGTCGCAGCCGGTTGAGGATCCGTGGACAAATCCCACACCGCAGCCGCTGACAAGCGCTGAATAATACGCAAAAAAGACTCGGCCTGTAGAACATTTGTTCTACAGGCCGAGTCTTTTTGTGTTCAGAGTTTAAAGTTCATCAAGTTCGTCGGTCGTAGCGGCGCCACCGGTACGCACCCACTCGTCCACTTCGGAGGCCTTGAATTTCCAGAGGCGGCCAATTTTATGAGCCGGCATAGAACGATCGTTGATCCACCCATAAATAGTGTGCTTGGTGACCCCAAGGTGTTCAGCGATATCGTCGGCGGACATCCAGGCTTCAATCATTGTGGCTCCTCGAGCTATAGGTAAGCATGCTTGGCTATTATGATAGCTCAACATACCTCGCGAGTATAGTCTTACCCACATGAATGAATACGTTACAACAGCACATTGGGCTATTTTGCATACTTGAAAAGTACACAGAAGTAGACCCAACAGCATGACAACACTACGGCTTTGAAGTAATCTCATTCCTTGCTCTCGGAATGTCCTGACTTTTCCACCCTAGGAGCTGACAGCGACATCAGGTACGAGCAACAGCGGACTGCCCCGATCGCCTTACTCGCCTTCTCAACGCGTTCGCAACCTCACGGCAAACAAGAACTACACTCCACGACACACGCCCAGCGTGGCTTTTCTACTGTTCCACATGGGCAGGCCGCATTCCGTAGTGCTGGGCGATGAGTTCAATCGTACGCACATGGACAGCGCGTGATGAGCCCATCGTTACCAACATAATTTCATCGGCCTGGGTCTGCTCATAGAGCCGGTCCAGTGCGACCGCGACGTCATGTCCGGTGCCATTGACAAACCGTTGATCGTAGACCTCAAGCACGTGACGCTCATTGAGCGTCGCCGGGTAATTTTCCACTTCTTCTGGCGGTAACAGGCTGTAGGATTCCCGCTTGAACATCCGCAGCATGGCCATTCCAGCAGTTCTGGCTTGGCGTGCCGCTTCCTCTGGGTCGTCGTGGGCGACGACGCCAAGGCTCACAAGCGCATAGGGCTCGGATAGGATTTCGGAGGGTTGGAATTGCTCGCGATAGATGCGCAATGCATTGGCGGCATCCGCGTCGCCGAATTGCAGCGCAAAAGCGTAAGGGCGGCCGAGCTTAGCGGCCAACTGAGCGGAGAACGGCGAGGAGCCAAGGATCCACACCTCCGGACTAAACTGCGAAGCCGGCACCCGGTTTTCGGCGTTCTGCCAGGGGCCCGGGACAGCGTGGACGTTTTGATAGGGGTGCCCGGCCGGGAAGCTGTTATTCAAAAACCCCAAGAGCTCATCAACTTGACCACCGAAGTTCTCATTGGCGTGTTTATGCCGGCGCAGTGCAGCTGCTGTGGCCATATCCGTTCCTGGTGCACGGCCGATACCAAGGTCAATCCGGCCCGGCGCCATGGCATTGAGCATGCCGAACTGCTCAGCAATGAGCAATGGCGCATGGTTCGGCAGCATGACACCGCCTGCCCCGAGACGGATATTGCTGGTTTCGCTAATCAAGCGAGCCAGCATGAGCTGCGGCGACGAGGTCGCTGCGCCGGGCATGGCGTGGTGTTCGGACATCCAGAAACGCTTGTACCCCAGCCGGTCTGCGACCTGAGCTAGGTTGATGACCTCGTCGAAGGCCTCTTCCACGGTCTGCCCCACGGCGGTGTGGGCGTTATCGAGCACCGACAGGGTAAACGGCGCTTTACTGGTCTGCTGCGTTGAATCCAACTTCAAATCCTCACGGTAAAACTACACTTATTGCGTGAGGCAAACCTTAGCATACCCCTCACGGGAAACTGCAACTGTTAGCATGAGAGCATGACGCTACCACCTGCCCCCGGATCCGAAGACCACGTAAGCATTGCGCTTGTGAACACCGTGGTAACCCTGCCCGCCGATCAACACGAAGACGTTCTGCACAGCCCAGAAGAGTCCACACGATGGCTCATCGACCACGACCTCGTGCCGGATGACACCCAGCTGCTGCCGTATTGCCAGAACCAGCTGACCGGACTGCGCCTGCAACTGCGAGCGCTGTTTGCCGCGCAAGTGCACGACACTGCTCCCGCAGAGGCAACACTGGGCTCAATCAACCGGAGCCTGCAAAATATCTCAAGTGCCCCGCAGTTGCAGTTCGACGCCGATGCAGGGTTCTACCGGCAGCGCGTGCACCCGGTGACCCAGCTGGTCGAACATGCAATGGCCCTGATCAGCAATGATGCGGCCGACCTCGTAACCGACGAGGAACGCGAATTATTGGCGCAGTGCGAGGCCGCCCCCTGTGATCGGTTTTATGTTCGCACTCACGCACGTCGACGCTGGTGCTCTACCCGGTGCGGCGACCGCGTGCGGGCAGCTCGGGCCTACGCCCGCAAGCAACGCTGACTATTCGTCGGCGGTTAGCACCAGCGGAGGGCGCGTGGTAGCAATCAGCGCAGTGAAATATTGCCGCGCAAGCTCGGCAAATGCAGCGGCCTTGGGGTGCGCCCCCTGTTGCGACCAGGCCAATAAGACTTCTACAGCTGGGGCATCATCAATTGGCAGATAGGTAACATCCGTATTGCGATGGTTATGGAGCGTCGCTGCAGCGGTGATGCCAACAGCATCCCCCACGGCAATATTGGTTAACCATTCTTCGGTGTTGTCCACGGTGATCGTTTGTGGAACTGGACCGATGGAAGACCAGAGGTTCGCGGTAACGGTGGGCGCTGTCGCACACATCGCAACGGTGTCGTTGGTGAAATCTGTGAGCTGGACGCTAGATTGCTTCGTGCGCGGATCAGCAGCGGAGATGACAGCGACCAGTTCTTCAGTGAACAGCGCCTGGGTGATGACGCCCTCGATTGGCTGATCTGTAGGTGGTGATCGCCGGATCAGCGCCATATCAATATCGCCACTGAGCAGTTCTTGCAATGGATCATACGGTCGAGACATCTGTACGCTTTGACCGTGTTGCTCCTTCCACTGATTCAAGAGTGGCACGGTATGTTTGCCAAAACCTGCCCAAGCCCATCCGATCCGCAAGGGACTTTCAGCGGGAACTCCCAGCGCCTCGATTGCCGCATCGAGTTGCTGCAGCATATTCTCCGCGGTTTCGGCGAACTGCATACCGGCAGCGGTCAGGTCCATATGCCTGGTCGTGCGCTGAACCAATTGGGCCCCGGTGAGCTCTTCAAGTTGTGTAATGGTGCGCGATAGTGTCGGCTGAGTCGTACCCAGCATGGCTGCTGCAGTCGTGTAGGTATCGGCTTGAGCAAGCGCAACCAAGGCTCGAAGGTGCCGGATTTCTACAGTCATACGCCCAGTGTATAACAGAGTTTACAGTGGCGTATTTCACTTGTGATGTGGCATCAGTTTCACTAGAGATCATGAAGATATTAACTATTGGAGCACATGGAACAGCCGGCCACGCGATCACCGAACACTTGGCATCGCGAGGCCATGACATCATTACTGTTGGGAGAACAAGCGGCGATATACGGGCCGATGTTTCCGATCTCAAACAGCTCGAGGCGATGTGGCAGCAAGCTGGCACCGTTGATGCCGTTGTTTATGCGGCCGGTGACGTCCGCTACGCCGAATTTCAGGAGTTGAGCTCCTCAGATTTTGAGTCCGCGTGGCAGCAAAAAGCCTTGGCACAAATTAATCTGGTTCGCACCGGTCTAGAGCATCTTTCACCGAACGGCTCCTTCACCTTGATGAGTGGCATCCCATCACGCGACCCAGTGGTTTCGGGTGTGGCCGCAGCAACCGTCAATGGCGCAGTGGACGCATTCGTCAAAGCAGCGGCCATTGAGATCGCACCGGTTCGGATCAATGCGGTTAGCCCGTCGGTCTTCACCGAAAGTTTAGACACCTTTGGGGATTTCTTCCCAGGGTTTATTCCAGTGGACCTTGCAGATGTGGCCCGTGGTTTCCAAAAAGGTGTGGAAGGCGCCTCGACAGGAGAAACCATCGTGCCGTGAACCACGGGTCAAAGCTTATTGCTTCCATATTTCCTTGTGACCTGTAGCATTCTCAAGCAAAATGGAATCAGGTACGGACCAATGTTCTGGACCATTGACGCGAAAGGTACTGACTCATCATGAATACCCCGGTAAAAGTAGCCATCACCGGTGCGGCTGGTCAGATCGGTTATAGCTTGTTATTCCGGATCGCTGCCGGTTCCCTGTATGGCCCAGATACGCCCATCCAGTTACGACTGCTGGAGATTCCAAAGGGCATGCAAGCCCTCGAAGGTGTTGCCATGGAACTAGAAGACTGCGCGTTCCCGCTCTTGGATTCCGTTGAAATGGGTGATGACCCGGAACATATTTTCGCCGGCGCAAACCTTGCGCTGCTTGTCGGCGCCCGCCCGCGAACCAAGGAGATGGAACGCAAAGACTTACTCGAGGCCAATGGTGCGATTTTCACTAACCAGGGAAAGGCTCTCAATAAGGTCGCGGCCGACGACGTACGTATCGGAGTCACCGGCAATCCAGCCAACACCAACGCGCTGATCGCTATGAAGAATGCCCCGGATATTCCCGAGGAACGCTTCAGTGCCCTGACCCGGTTGGACCATAATCGAGCGCTTGCCCAGCTGGCCCGCAAGACCCAATCCAACGTCAGCGATATTTCGAATATGACAATTTGGGGCAACCATTCGGCCACCCAGTACCCTGATCTCTTCCACGCCCAGATAAACGGAGCACCGGCAACACAGTTCGTAAATCAGCGCTGGATCGAAGAGAGCTTTATCCCGACAGTCGCTGAACGCGGGGGCGCCATCATTGAAGCACGTGGCGCCTCGTCAGCGGCATCGGCGGCTTCTGCCACCATTGACGCCGCCCGAAATTGGGTACACGGCACACCAGAGGACGACTGGGTCTCCATGGCCGTAGTCTCAGATGGATCCTATGACATCCCCGAGGGACTCATATATTCTTTCCCCGTGAAACTTGAGGATGGCAATTGGGAGATCGTCCAAGGCCTTGAAATTAGCGATTTCAGCCGCGCAAAGATGGATGCTAGCGCCACGGAACTTTCCCAGGAACACGCTACCGTCACCGACCTCGGACTCATCTAAGACTCCGCAGCTAGATAAGCTATCGGTGGGTGAATACAAGAGGCCATCAGTGAGGAATAATGAGTCGTTGACGAGGGCCTTCCAGACGCGCCACAGCAACCTTCACCTCGGTCAGTTCCGTCTGTACCCCATTCATTCGTTCGTCCATTTTGTCCAGCTTTTGTTCCACCTGAGCGAACCGCGTATCGAGACGCGCCTCAGCCTGGGCAAACCTCTTATCGAGACTCACCTCAGCTAGAGCAAGCCGATCGCTAGTAGTGGTGTCAGCCTGAGCAAACCGATCATTGAAACTTATCTGCGCCTTAGCGAATCGCTCATCCACCTGAGCAAAACGCGCATCTACCTGAACGAACCGCTTATCCACCGTGGCAAACTCTTCATCCATGCGTCGCAGCACCCACGCGAAACCAGCGAAAAGACCACCGCCGAGAGTTGCCAACAAACCGACAGCGGTAATGATCGTTGCAATCATTTCAACCGACATGTACATGCCTCCATTGTGCCCCATAATTCACTGCATACACCAGTAAATCTATGAGACGGGTTTCATGGGGCCTACCCAGTTCCTATCTGCTTGGCTCTACGGCCTAAACTGGAGCAATGGATCAATCGAACCTGCTAAATCAGACTGCCCTGTTATTCGAAGGCGGCGGAATGCGTGCCTCTTATACATCGGGAATGGTGGTGGCGCTGTTAGAAGCAGGGATTCATACCCCATTTGTGGCTGGCATTTCGGCGGGTGCGTCCAATACCGCCAACTATTTGTCGAAGGACGGGCCTCGGGCGCGGCAGTCGTTCACAGATTTTGCGGCGGATCCAAATTTTGGTGACTGGCGCACGTTTTTACGTGGCAAAGGCCTCTTCCACGCCGAATACATTTACGAACGTGCCGGTCAACCGGGCATGCCCCTGCAGTTTGATTGGGATACCTTCGCCAAGAATCCGGCAGAGTTTCGGGTCGGTGGTTTCGATATCAAATCCGGCGAGACGGTATGGTGGGGCAATAACGACACCCCGACTATGCCTCAACTCATGCGAGCCGTCCGCGCATCATCAACCATGCCGATTGTGATGCCTCCGGTTGAGATCAACGGTCGGATTTATGTCGATGGCGCGCTCGGCCACGACGGTGGAGTGCCGATCAGTATCGCCCAAGACCAAGGATACGACCGCTTTCTGATTGTCTTGACCCGCGAACGCGAGTACCGCAAGGGACCCGAGAAGTTCCCGAAGTTCTATCGCACCTATTTCCGAAAGTATCCTGCGGTTGCCGAGGCGCTGCTGACCCGGTGGTGGCGCTATAACCAAACGAAGGACTATGTCTTTGAATTGCAGCGTCAGGGCAAGGCGTACCTCTTCATACCCGAGGTCATGCCGGTGGCCAATGGCGAGCGCGATGTGCACAAGCTCGCTGCCTCCCACGAGCTCGGACTCGCGCAGGCACGCCGCGAGATTCCGGCGATCAAAGAGTTTCTGGGACTGTGATCCTAGCTTTCGCGGACCTCCTGGGCCGAGGCAACATCATCGACGATCGTCAAGATATGACGCAAACTTGAGATCAGCGCACCGTAGGTTGGCCACTGAATATGCGGCAGGTTCTCCGCAGTCGACATATCAGACGATAGTTGCAAGAGCCGATCCAGCAGTGGCTGAACTTCTTGTTCAGGAGCGGCAATGGCCACTCCAGCATCGTGGACAATCGCAATCCATTGCTGACGGAATTGTTCGTCCCAGGAACCCACGTCATAGGGTGCATCCCGCAGAGTACGCGTGAGATTACGCAGATGCGAAATGCCTTCATCAACTCGGCCAAGGATTTCTTCGTAACTGACCTCATCAGGGTCATCAGGCTTACGACGCATCATGATCGATCTCGGGTTCTCACGCTGCGACTCGCGGGCCAATTTCACGGTCTGCCAGGCAGAATTGAGTTCCTCGCTCATCGAATCGGTCTCGGCTTTCCAAGCATCCGCCCGATCGGTATCCCAGGACTCCGCGAGTTCTTCCGACATGTCCTTGAGCACGTCACCCATACGCCGATTAATGCTGTCCACGTACCGGGCTGCCTGTCGGTCCCGCAGCGGTGGCACAACCAACAGGTTCACGACGATACCGACCGCCACACCTAGGAGCAGTTCCATGGTGCGATCCAAAAACATGGGATCTTGAGAAGTGAAAATAAAGATCGCGGTGGTGGCAATTGCAACACCTTCGTCACGGATCCACGACAGCCGGGCCCCGAGCAGACCGATGAGCAAGGCCAAGGCAAAGGTCCAGATATTGATCCCAAGAACTTGGATGATCACAAACGCCAGGGCCATCCCGACGGCCGAGGAGACCGTGGTCTGTGCTCCGCGGGATAATGACCGGTGGACCGTGGCATGGACGGTCAGCAGTGCGGTCCAGGGTGCCATAAAGGCGACTTCGGACCCCAGCACGCCCACCGCTAGTGCCCAGGCGGTCGTGGCCGCGACCACTGCTTTGACCGTCAACAAGAGATCGGCGAGGGTCTCTGGCGCTTTGAACCGCTCGACTATCCGTTGCCCGATCGAGGGCTTTTCGCGTTCTTGCGACATCATGACTCCCAAGCTGTTCAATTGCACGGTCGTCCTTCACTCTAAAGGAATCGTGCCGCTCGCCAAGGGGTCTACCGCCTGCAAAATCGTGGGCCGACCCAGAAGGCTAGCTGTAACAGCTTCAGATGCCCGGCTGCTCAAACTCTTAGAATGGACGCGTGCTGACTACAGAACTTGAGACGAACGTTGTCCTACCCGCCGAACAGTGGAGCCCGCTGGCACAAGCGCACCGACAACGTATCTGCGCCTACACCGACCCGCTGATAGCTCTGCACAAACGTGGAATACAACACCCCGTCTATGATTTTCTGTTCTCCTATTATTACCTGTCAGCCGGGGCGCTAAAACGCTGGCACCCAGGAGTAGGTACGATCATCGCCAATCCCGACGAGCATACTGCGGCACCACAGGCAGGTACGAAGTTTTATCGTCAAGTGCCTACAAGCAAGGGGTTACCACATGGCGGCTGGACGGTAGATGTGGCGGATTTTGTTCAGCAACGCTCGAGACTGCTGGATTTCGCTTCCCGGTTGCTCCCCGCCACTGAGGCCCGACCTGCCACGCTGAGCTGTTTTGGTCTCCACGAGTGGGCGATGGCCTACCGATCAGACACTCATGGCATTCGACACGCTGATGTTCCGCTGCGACTGGGTGCCGATGGGACCGATGAGGTCGTGGAATCGCATAAGATCTCATGCTCGCACTATGATGCGTTTCGTTTTTACGCGCCCGAAGCCCGCGAGAAGAACCAACTTCAACCAACACGCGACACCATGGTGGAGATGGAACAGCCCGGCTGTCTGCACGCCAATATGGACCTCTATAAATGGGCCACCAAGCTCATACCGGCCATCAGTTCGTCATTGGTTGCCGACTGTTTTGAGCTGGCCTGGGATATCCGCGTGGTCGATATGCAAGCTTCGCCCTATGACCTCGCTGCCTGGGGTTTTGAGCCTATCTGTATTGAAACCGCCGAGGGCAAGGCGCAGTACGTGCAAGCACAACGGGCATTTTCCGAACGTGCCCAAGTACTGCGCCGACGCCTCATCGACGCTATCGAACAGCTCAGTCGCAGTGAGCTGTCCTACACTGCTACTTAGCGTATTTAATGAGTCGTTTATTGACGAACTCATCCATCCCGTAACGGCCGAGCTCACGGCCGACACCGGATTGCTTGACACCACCAAATGGTAGCTCAGCAGACGTCTTCGATGGTTCGTTAATGTAGACCATCCCCGTCTGGATCTGCCCACCAACCCGGCGAGCGCGATCGGCGTCAGAAGC
>DXCT01000020.1 GCA_019115865.1 Candidatus Yaniella excrementavium
CGATACGATCGGTCAGTTCGTATCGGCCGCCTAGCGTCATTCCCGATATTGGTCTCACTGTTCGACCACCGCCTCCACGATTGTCTTAAGGTTCGTCGCGGTGAGCTGGCTACCCACCGAATAGTCTGTGTCTTGGTATACGAGCGTTACCGCAATCTGGGGATCATCTGCCGGAGCAAATCCAGTGATCCACGAGTTCACTTTGCCCGTCGTGCCGATATCTGCGGTACCTGTTTTGGCCGCGATGGGGATCGACGAGCGTGCCGGCATGGCGGTACCGGATTGGACGACATCCTGCATCATCGTCGTCATCTGTTCTGCGGTTTCTTCGCTGATCGCTTCTGAGTATACTTCCGGTTGCGTTTCTTCAAGCAGGTTGAGCTCAGGGCCGCGCACCGAATCCACCATTTGTGGCGTCATGACGGTGCCATCATTGGCAATACCCGCGGCGATCATGTTCATTTGCAAAGCCGTGGCCTGGACATCTACCTGTCCAAGAACGGATTGTGCCAGTGTGGCATCGGCGATATCTTCGGTTGGGAAATGCGACGTGTTCACGGACAACGGGATATTGAGTGAATCGTCGTTGAAGCCGAAGCGCTCCGCGACGTCGAGAATTTGATCCTGACCCATGTCCATGGCCGCCTGGGAGAACGGGGTGTTACACGATTGCGCAAAAACCCAGGTGAAATCGGCCGAACCCCGTTGGTCACAAATACCGCCGCGGAAGTTGGTGATCGAGTTGTTGGTCTGTGGCAGGGGCAGCTCATTTGGAATGTTCACTGAACCGTCGGGGGTATATTCCCCGGATTCGAGCATGGCGATCGCATCGATCAGCTTGAACGTAGACCCGGGATACGGCCGTTCATAGGTTGGCTGGTTGTTATAGGGGGAGACACCAGATTCTACCAGCTCATCCATGTTTGCTGAGGCCTCGGTGGTAGAATGCACCGCTAATTTATTGGTGTCGTAGCTGGGGCGCGAAGCCATAGCCAGAATCCGGCCGGTATCGGGTTCAGAGATGATCGCCGAAGCTTGCATACCTTCCGGTAGAGCATCGAAGGCGGCTTGCTGAGCGGCCTGTTCGATGGTGAGTTCAACCGAGGCTCCCGGATTCTGTTCGCCGGTGAGTTGCTGCCGGATGCGTTCGACAAACAGATCATCCGAGGTGCCCGAAAGCCATTCGTTGAGGCGCTGTTCCAAACCAGTCTGGCCGTAATTCAGCGAATAGAACCCGGTGATCCCGGAATACATGGCCGGGTCGTGATACACGCGCTGGTAATCGAAACTGGTGGAGTCGCTGGGGACGGATTCGGCGATGGGCTCGCCTTCTACAAGAATCGGCCCGCGGGGCCCACCAAACTGCTTATACAACTCGCGGGTATTCGCCTCGTGGGTGCGCAGCTCGTCGGCACCGATCACCTGAATGTAGCTGGCAGCACCTAACAGGACCACGAAAATGGCAACGATGCCATACCAGGCATAGCGGATCGATTCGTTCACTGGCGCTCACCTGCCCCAATTGGCTGTCCCGGATCGCCCACGCCGGCGCCAAAGCCCGAAGCGTTGACCATCGGTCCGGATTGAACGGGACGGTTAGCGGTATGGGAAATTAACAAGACCAACCCCATGATCATCCAGTTTGCGAGCAGTGAGGAACCACCGGCAGCCATAAATGGTGTGGTCAAACCGGTCAGCGGGATCACGCGCAGCACACCACCGACGACGACGAAAATTTGGATGGCCATGGCACAACCAAGCCCGCCGGCCAGCAGCTTACCGAAGGCATCACGCGCTGAGAGTCCGATCCGCATGATGCGGGTAATCAGGAGGAAGAAGACCAGGAGAATCGCGGCCAAACCGATGAGTCCAAGCTCTTCGCCAAACGACGCGATGATCATGTCGGAGTTGGCCGCGAACACCATGTCGGGGCGGCCTTCGCCGAGTCCTGACCCAAAGAACCCGCCCGATGCTAACCCAAAGAGTCCTTGTACGATCTGATGAGATCCGTGTTCGGCATAGATCATGTCCATGTCAAAGGCGTTGAGCCACCCGTCAAAACGGGCCTGAACGTGTGGGAAAAGACTCGCGGCGATGACGGCACCGGCTGCGGCGGCACCGAAGCCCAGAATGATCCAGGATAGTCGTGCAGTCGCCAGGTAGATCACGGCCATGAACAGTCCAAAGAATAGGACGGCTGATCCGAGGTCGCGTTGGAAGACGAGTACCCCCATGGCGACCAGCCAAGCTACGACGAGTGGTCCGAGGTCTTGCATGCGCGGGAAGGTAAGCGGACCGATCTTCTTTCCGGCCAGCAAGATGAGGTCACGATTTGCACTCAAATAGGAAGCGAAGAAGATAGCCAGTGTCAGCTTGGCAACTTCACCGGGTTGGAACGACCCGATGCCGAGGTTGACCCAAATCCGGGCACCATAAATTTCCATGCCAATAAAGGGTAGGAAGGGCAGGATGAGTAGCAGCGCTGAGGCTAGTAGCCAGACATAGGTAAACCGGCGCATATTGCGGTAATCGCGGATAGCCCACACGATCGCCATTGCGATAATAATCGACAGCGCCGTCCACAGCAGTTGGTTGTTAGCTGAGGCTTCTCCCGGGGGGACCAGATCGAGCCGGTGAATCATGGCCAAGCCGAGACCGTTGAGCGTTAACGCAAGGGGCAGGATGTACTGGTCAGCATACGGGGCGCGTAAGCGAAGCACGATGTGGAAGATGATGGCCAGCGCCAACATCACACCCAACTGGATCCAGTAGTGGGTGTCAATGGTCTGATCCATGCCCAGTCCGGCGAGCATATAGGCTCCGGAGCCAATGACAACCGACACCAGCAGCAGGATCAATTCGGCAATGCGCAGCGGTTTTTTATACGACTGTTCGGTCTGGGACATTACTGGTTGCCTCCCATCGCGCCGGCGGTTGCTCCGGCAATCGAGGCCGAAGCCGAGACACCGTTTGCAGCAATCGGGATGTCGGCGTCTTCCGGTTGGGCGCCGGGGGAGACCGGTGGGGCTTCAGGAATCAACGCGGTTTCTAAATCCATCAGGATTTCATGGGCATGGTTGAGATCCTGAGCTGGTAGTCCGTTTTCAACGCGCTGGCGGCTGTAGCCGGGCAACCGCGATAGCGGGATTTCGGTCGATTCTTCGAGTGAGGACAGTTCCACCGGACCTAGCGCCTGGGGCACACCGCGGTAAATCGCCACGTGATCGGTTTCGGATCCGACGTAATACTGGCTTCGAATCCACAAGAAACCTACGGCGAGCGACGTCGCAAACAAAATTAGAAAGACCCCGACCATCGTCAATAACGGCCAGGAGCGTCGGCCGGTTGGGACTGCATCTTCTTCCAACTGGGTCGGTGGTGTGGTACTGGTTGGTTGCGCTGTATCCGATGCGCCGTGGAGTAGGGCCGCGGCGCGTTTCTGGGAGGACGAACGGGTGACCACGGGAATCTGATCGGTATCGGTGGCCAATTCGGCCGCACCGACGAGCAGGTGTGGCCGCGAGGCAAGATCTGCACGCAACAACGAAGCCGAAACAGTTTCGCCGTTATGTGCCGCGGTGACTTCGCGAGCTGATTCGGTTAGCTCGTCGGTCTTCGGGTCGGCTTCAGCGGTAATCTGGCGTTCCGCGGTCTCAAACACCACAATCGAAACGTTATCTGGTGCACCCCGATGCAGGGTTTCGTCCACGAGATCGCGGACAATATCGTCGAGCGGTTTATCAGCACGCAGCAACATCTCGATGGTGTAGTCATCCACGACGGCGTTTAGCCCGTCCGAGCACAGTAACCAGCGTTCACCGGGTCCGGCCGCAAACGATGTGACATCCAGTTCCGGGGACGCGTCCACGTCACCCAGGACCCGCATGAGCACGTTCTTATGCGGATGCGATTCGGCGTCGGCGGCGCTGATTCGGCCCTCATCGATGAGGCGCTGGACGAAGGTGTGATCGACCGAGAGCTGCTCGAAGGTATCGTTTTTGATGCGGTAGGCACGGGAGTCGCCGATGTGTGCCATGTGCAGGGTGTCGTTGTCCACGAGCACGGCGGTACACGTGGTACCCATACCAGCAAGTTTCGGGTTGTCGTGCACCAGATCATTGAGAATGAGGTTCGCCGATTGAATTTCGTCGGGCAAAATCGTGGCCGGATCGGGGTGGTTGTTCCGGTCCAGGGGAGCTAAATCAAGTACCACCGAGGCTGAGGCAACATCACCGCCGACATGGCCGCCCATGCCGTCGGCGACGACGGCGAGATAGCGGCCGACATAAGCCGAGTCGTCGTTTTTTGAACGGACTCGTCCGACGTCGGAGCGGGCTGCGAAGCTTAACTCGAGGGCCATGGTTATGCCTTGAGCTCCATGACAGTTTTCCCAATTCGAATACCGGTGCCAGGGTCAATTGGCATCGTACGAGTGAGCTGATTGCCCTGGACAAAGGTTCCGTTGGTCGAGCCCAGGTCTTCTAGGAACCAGCGGCTACCCTGGGGAAATAATCGTGCATGGCGGCCAGAGGCATAGTCATCTTCTAGGATCAGTCCGGCGTCCTGGGCGCGGCCAATAAGTAATGGCTGACCACCCAGATCAATCGATCGGCCAGTCAGGGGACCTTCGGTTACCACGAGTTTTGACGGCAGAGCACGCTGCGGTACAGGGCTAGCGGTGGTGCTGGGAGAGGCCTCAGCAGCTTTTTTGTCCTTGCGGCGTGTCAGACGGGCCGGACGGGCTATCTGCAGCGATTTACCTTGGGAACCAATCACGGAGAACACGAAAATCCACAACAGGGCGAGGAGCCCAAAACGCAGCGCTGTAATCGCTATTTCGCTCACGGGCTACCTCCGTGTCTGGGTTGTTGTATCTGGGGCAAGCCGAAACACGATGGTGGTCCGACCGGCGGTAATAATATCACCGTGATGCAAATCTACAGTGTTTGCTGCCTTCTGCCCGTTGACGTAAAAACCATTCGTGGAACCCAAATCAGCGGCACTGACGCGATCTCCCGCAACATTAACTTGAAGATGACGACGCGACATACCCGGATCAGCCACCGTGATGTCGGCATCCGATGAACGCCCAATCACTGCCGCTGATGAGTTGATCGCATAGCGGGTGCCATCGATTTCTAAGACCGGACGCCAATCCGTCTGATCAACCTGCATATTGGGATCGGTCATTTCTAGCGGTGGTTGCACCGGGCGCGAAGAGACCTGCTTATCGGCCGTGTACGAGATGGGCTGGCCTGGGTCGATGTCTTCGGCGCTTTCGGTGCTGGACTCGATCTGCATATTGCCTTTTGCCACGTCGTCATCGGAAACAAACGTCACACGGACCGGACCGGATAGTGAATAACCCTGCACCGAGGCATGTCGGATTGCCTCGTCGCACAGCTCTTCAGCCAACGCGCGGCCCCACTGCTGCACCTGTGTGAAGTCGTCTTCTGAAAACGCGATCGTGTACACGTTGGGAACCAAGGTGCGGTCCTGCGAAATGGTCGCGGCTCGATTGTCCATTTCGGTGCGCATCGCATTGGTCACCTCGACCGGTTTGATCCCTTTTGACCCGCCGGCCGAGAAGATTTTGCGCACGGAACGTTCGAGAATGTTCTCCAAACCATCCAAGATGCCCAACTCGGCACTCCTCTCAACGTGTCACGCAGATAACCGGTAAAGACTCAACAGTAGTTCTGCACCGAATATTTGTCACATGTAGTTACATTTTCGCACATCAGTCATAGCATTACATGAAGCCTAAAGTCAGGGCCAGAAATTTTTATAACGTTGATGACTAATTAGCGTTCAACGGTTGTTTGTGTTTATACTATAGATCGTGCTTAGCGCAGATGCACTGAAGCACAAGTCACTCGCGCGAGTGGCGGAATTGGTAGACGCGCTGGCTTCAGGTGCCAGTGTCTTCACGGACGTGGGGGTTCAAGTCCCCCCTCGCGCACGACTGAAGAATGACCTCTGACCTGGGTTATACTCCCAAGGTTGGGGGTCATTTTCGTGCCATGTTCCCAGATGTGTGCTCAGCGTTCCCGAGATGCGGTGCGAAGCGGTCTGCTGCGGCTAGTGCTTCACCGGAGTAACGGAGACAGTTTGATCTTGCTCAACCGACTCCCACGATGAGTCCGGCCCATACGTCTCGTTGTTAGGAACGGAGGGCGCGCAGAAATCCACCTGTTGTCTCGATAGATTCAGCGTTGTCACGCGGTCGTCCGTCCGGAACAAAAGCCAATGGGAGTCGTCGGTGCTATTAGTGTCAATTTCGGGCGGCAATTCGAATGAATCCCTCTCTGAGGCGAGTTCTTCCAACTCCGACTCGAAAGAATCCGTTGCCGAGCAACCGGCGAGTACGAATGTCGCAATGAGAACGAGGGTGACGGCGGGTGCTGCTTTGATCCGTGGGGTGCGCTGAGTCATAACCCCCTCCAGCGTAACGAACTTTTCCCTGTCCTGTGCTGTGCATGGCGTTGCGCCGAGTCAGCACGGGGGACTCAGCCGCCTCTTGCTAATACTCGCTGAGTGGGCTGAGCCTGGCTAGCGCCCTCTGGGAGCCGCAGTAGACTTCAGCTGCCTGCTGCCGCGCTCTGGCTGTCCATGCGGCAGAAGACCGATTCGCGATTTCATTCTTCTTGGTGCTGCTGATGAGCCTACAGGCGTCAGAACTGGCCGATAACTTCTACATCGTAGGCGGTTACTTCAACTGCTGTAGCAGAACCACCGATCGTCGTGTCGTACGAATAGCTGCCTTCCACTTCGACGAGCATTTTCACGTGGTCGTCTTGGACTACGTCAGAAAAAAGGTCCATGCTGTCTACGCTGAGTTCTGTGCGGACTATTGTATTCGCGTCGTAATCGTATCTTTTAGACTGCTGGACCGGTCCTGTGTTCGCCCGAATGCTCAGCATTCCCGTATTGGAGTCTGCCTGGGTAACAACTCCATACAGCACGTATTTCTCTGTCTTATGAGCAGCGGGGGAGCGTTCTATGAGTTGCCACTCACGCTCAGAGAGGGTTTCGTAGTTAGCCGGATCGCTCTTGGCGGCTTCTTCTTCAGCTTTGGTCCACTCCTCGTGGCTATCTGCAACAGTCGAGATACTCGACGCGACATCGTCGGAAGCCTCGTCGATGGCGGTGACACCGGAGGCAAAGGCTTCGCCGCTAGATTCGTCGGGGGCGCTGTCCAGTGCTTCCTTGAGCGAGGTCACGCGCTTTGACAGGGTGGAATGTACGTCATCGTCGGCTACTTCATCGGCTGTAGATTCAATGAGGTCTTCTGCCTCGGCGACCAACTCCTGTCCGGTGGAAAGAGAGGAGTTGTAAGAGTCCCGGTAGTCGAGAGCCGCTGTTAACGTGTCTGTCGGCGAAATGAGGGATTCCTCAGCTTCAACAAGTTCATCGGTGCGGTCATCGATAGACAGACTATAGAGTTTAGGTGGTTCTGCGGCCAGTAAAGTATCTACTGAAGACAGCTGACTTTCTAGCTCATCTTGCGCTGTAGGCTCTAGCTGACCCGTGTTGTCTAGCACGTTAGTCGAGTGGCCATGCGTGGAGTCGAGATCTGCATGAGCAGCTTCGTAGGCTTCGAGTTTTTCTTCATTCGCGCTCAGCCCCCAACTTAGGCCTCCGACCCCCAGGGCGACTACCGCGGCGGCGGAAATCCCCATAACGAGATGTTTTTTCTTTCGGGTACGCCTTTTCTTCGCGTTGGGCAGGGGCGGGGGTGTAGAAGAAATTCCACCGAAGCGTGTTTTGGGCGCGTCAAATGTCACGGCACGTCACTCACAATTCTCAGGTAACTCAAAGACTTTATGTAGCGGGCTCACAGGTGCCCTACCTATGTCAGGCTACGATGTATTTCAATTTTTGAGAACTTAGGGGCGGGTATTCCTCTTGCAGCAAAGCTTGTTATTAGAAAGTTGGCTCTGCTTCTTGCTGTCCGACATCTAGACAACTAACTATGGCGTGCGATGGCACGTACGGGGGACCCATCGAGTCCTGTGAGCGGTAGCGGCAGGATAGTGGTATGCACTCGGTCAGGAAGTTTCGTTAGTCCCCGCAGGTTCTCAACGATGATGCCGTC
>DXCT01000130.1 GCA_019115865.1 Candidatus Yaniella excrementavium
TATCCGCGGTTCCCATATCACTCTGGAAGTCGTGGATGGTCGAGGTGCCGGGTTCTCGGTAGAAACACCCGAAGGAAAGCGCTTCATTATGCGCTCCACCCTGCTGGCGTCATGACACTAATCAAGCAGCATCCACGCCAGAATCCCGCCGACGACGGCTACCAGCGTGCCGTTGCCGCAGCCCACCAGAAACTCAACGACGCCGTCGTGGATTCCACGGGAGTGCGTTCAACCGTCTCCGAATCCTGGCGACGAAGTCTAGAGCTGCACCACACCCCACAGACGGTGACCACCCCTGTGAGCATTCCTTCCGATACGCTGGCAGACCATCGCAAAAGCCACCCGATCGCCGCCGTACTGCCCATGCTGCACACCCTTCTCGCCCCGGCCCACGATGTTGGACTCATCACCGCGATCTCCAATACCGCAGGCCACCTGCTCTGGGTGGATGGCGCCAGCACCACTCGCACCCGAGCCGAAGACATTGGCTTCAGCCCGGGCACCGACTGGTCTGAGGCTTCAATGGGCACCTCCGCCCCGGGCACCGCGCTGTCAACCGGAGCGCCAGCCCAAGTCGCCGGCGCCGAGCACTTCAGCCAGAACGTGCATGATTTTTACTGCAGCGCTATTCCGCTGCGGCACCCGTCGGGCGGCATCTTAGGAATGCTCGACATCACGGGTTCAGCCACCGCGGTGACTCCCCTTGCTTTGGCAATGCTGCGCAACACCGCCCAAGCCATCGAGCAATTCTGGGCCACCCACATCTTCCCCTCTACGAGTCACGCCGAACCGACCAACCTACTGCAGGCGACCGCACTGCTTGAAGTCGCTAGCGGGCGTACCGCACGACTGGGTAAGGCTCGGCTATCGATGCGGCACGCGGAAATTCTCACGCTGTTGGATTGGCACCGCACCGGACTCAGCGCCACCCAACTGGCCTACGAACTCTTCGGCGAGCTAGCGCCGGATCAGCTGCGAGCGCGGCTCACCACCGTGCGGGCTGAAATCTCCCGGCTGCGCAAACTCCTGGAGAAGAGCCACCACCCGATCGCCCTGCACTCACAGCCCTACCGGCTAGACACCACGGTGCCAACCGACGCCGCAGCCGCCATGAACGCACTGCATCGCGGAGACATCACCTCCGCACTACGGTTTGCACCAGCAGATGTGCTCCCGACCTCCGAGGCGCCGGGCATTGCGGACATTCGACAACAGTTGGCCGTCACTCTGCGAGAAGCCGTGCTCGCGGATGCAACCGCCGAACAACTCTGGACCTACCTGGGGCGCAACCAAGCCGCCAACGACGTCGAAGCCTGGATGCTGGCACTGAAAATTCTGCCACCAACCAGTCCGCGTCGGGCCGTCGCCACAGCCACACTGCAACGACTAACGCATTAGGCGGCCCCGAAGAACCACCGGCTGCAACGTTGGTGCAACCCCTTCAACCCTAGAGTGACATGCATCACTTTAAAGTTCTTGTCTTGAGTCTAGGGAAAGGCTGCACCATGACCATCTATGCAAACCCCAACACCGAAGGCGCCGTCGTCGATTTCCGATCACGCTATGACCACTACATCGGCGGCAAGTGGGTGGCCCCGGTCAAGGGTCAATATTTTGAGAACCCCACCCCAATTACCGGCCAAACATTCTGTGAAGTTGGCCGCGGGACCGCAGAAGATATCGATGCCGCACTTGATGCCGCGCATGCGGCCGCCAAAACCTGGAATAAATCCTCGGCGGCCGAACGCGGTGCGCTGCTGTTGGCGATGGCCGATCGGATGGAGGAAAACCTCGAAAAAATTGCGGTGGCTGAATCCTGGGATAACGGCAAGGCAGTTCGCGAAACCCTCAACGCTGATATCCCCTTAGCTATCGATCATCTACGCTATTTCGCCGGCGCCATCCGTGCCCAGGAAGGTAGCCTATCGCAGATCGATGACGACACCGTGGCCTACCATTATCACGAGCCACTGGGCGTGGTCGGACAGATTATCCCTTGGAACTTCCCGATCCTCATGGCAACCTGGAAGATCGCCCCGGCGCTTGCCGGCGGCAACTGCATCGTACTGAAACCCGCTGAGCAGACGCCGGCGTCGATCATGTTGCTCATGGATCTGATCGGGGATCTCATTCCACCCGGCGTGCTCAATGTGGTCAACGGTTTCGGCTTAGAAGCCGGTAAACCCCTGGCGTCGTCCCCGCGAATCGGCAAGATCGCGTTTACCGGTGAAACAACCACCGGCCGCATGATCATGCAATACGCGACCGAAAATATCATCCCGGTCTCACTTGAACTGGGTGGTAAATCCCCAAATATTTTCTTCAGCGACGTCATGGACGCCGATGACGGTTTCTTGGACAAATCGCTGGAAGGCTTCGCTTTCTTCGCCCTGAACCAAGGTGAGGTCTGTACCGCACCGTCACGCGCACTCGTCCAGGAGAGCATGGCCGATGACTTCTACGACCTGGCCATCGAACGGGTCAAAAAGATCAAACAGGGCAACCCATTGGACACCGACACCATGATGGGCGCCCAGGCCTCCAACGACCAGTTCGAAAAGATCATGTCCTACATGGATATCGGCAAGCAGGGCGGCGCCGAGGTCCTCATCGGTGGCGACTCAATTGATCTTGGCGGCGAGCTCTCCGGTGGCTACTACGTCCAGCCCACCGTATTGCGCGGCACCAATGACATGCGCGTATTCCAGGAAGAGATCTTCGGCCCCGTTGTGGCCACCACAACGTTCAAGGACTACGACGACGCCCTGTCGATCGCCAATGACACGATGTTTGGGCTGGGTGCCGGAGTATGGTCACGCAACGGCAACGTGGCCTACCGTGCGGGGCGCGATATTCAAGCCGGCCGTGTATGGGTGAATAACTACCACTCCTACCCCGCCCACGCAGCATTCGGCGGGTATAAGATGTCCGGGTTCGGTCGCGAAACGCACCTGATGCTGCTCGAGGCATACCAACAGACAAAGAACCTGCTGGTGTCCTACAGCGAACAGCCCCAGGGCTTCTTCTAAACCGCAATTCTTCAAGCGTGTGGCCGCCGATCGTTGTGATCGGCGGCCACACGCGTTTTAAACGTCCCTGAGCCCCAACGAAGCACAATAACGAAACTTTTCGACAGCTGAAGCCAATGTCGCCTGCAGGACAGCTCCTCCTTGACCGACGTCAAGGACACTGCTGTGGATACGTCATATATTGATCATGCACCCCAGCAGAAGGAGCTTCACATGACGAATCGAAACATCGAAAAAGCAGCGCAACTGGCACCGATTGTCGAGCGCGTGCACGGCGCTCATCACCCTGAATTGTCACGGGTCCGTAAGATCACTGCCGAGCTCCAGGATTCGGCCAATGGGCCACACGTGAGCAGCCTGTTTCACGAACTCCGGACGGTGACCGACAATTATGCGATTCCGAAGGACGTTTGCGAAGCCTTCGAAGCCACGTATCATGCGTTAGAACGCGCTGACAGACAGCACGAAGCTGCCTGAAACGCACAACCCCTAAACCAAAAATGGCCGCCGATCAAATGATCGGCGGCCATTGCACGTTCTATTCTTCTGGTTCGTCGTCTTCATCAAACGACGCGTCGATCTGCTGATCCGCCCAGTCGGTTTCACTCACGGAAGTAGCCCGAGTATCAAGCGGCTCAAGACGCTCCTCATCGGAGGACAGCTGTTCAACCAATTCCTCTTCGGGAACCTCGAGATTTGGATTTATATATTCCTCAACCATGGCTACTCCTTTCATAAAACCCGGCGCATTGCACACTGCGCTAGCACCGGGAGATTTCGAGTTCTAGATGGAGTTTTACCCTGCATCAGGGTACGCACCATTGTATAGAAATCCCCTCGTGTGGCTAGAGGTCAGGCAAATTAAATCAGGCATCACGGCGTGCAAACCGAGCAAAGCCGAAGCCGATGAACACCACCCACCAGACCAGCATCGAAACCACGGCCAGCAGCGGCACCAGGTGTGCGGGATCGCCAACTTCCGCCAAACCGGAGATACTGGCTAATGCGGAGCTTGGCAGCAGAGGAAGCAGCAGTTCTTGACCGGCGGACGGCAGCATATTCACCACCGCGGGAATGAACATCACCGCGAGCGTAACGACCACTGCTCCCCCGGTACTACGAAGCACAAATGCGGCAGCAGCAGCGAGGATCGCATAGAACGGGACCATCAGCAGGCTCCCAAAACTCATGCGCAGCAGCTCAGAGTCCAAAAAATTCAGGGCAGGTAATCCTTGTGCAATCAGTACCAGTTGAGCGGACAACAGCGTAACCACGGCCGCCAGCAGTCCGGCGATCACTCCCAGCCCAACGGTGACGAGAAGTTTTGCAGTATATAACTTGAGTCGGTTTGGTGTGGCCACCATCGAAGTGTGGATCATGCCGCTGGCATATTCCGTGGCGACCAGCCAGCCACCCAGAACGATCAGCACGATTGCAGTGGCATCCACACCCAGCAGGGCAGTGCTTGCGACATCCGATGCAGGCAACGCCTCCAGCGGATCTCCCTGCGTCGCCTCGATGGTCACCAGGAACAGCACTGCGGTCAGAGCGGACAAAACGATGGAGATGAGGCCGAGCACTTTAGGGAAGGCCAACGTGCGCAGTTTCAACACTTCCGATGCGACAGTCGCATGAAGACCTGGTTCGGATGTGCTGCTGCGTTCTTGACGCTCTTCCTTAGTTTTATGCTGAATGTTTGTCATGGTGGTACCTCACTGCGCGGAATTTTCGGTCTGGGTCATGGTCATAAACGCTGATTCCAAGCTCAGCTGTTCCGGCGTCAGTTCATACAACGGGATGCGGTTTTCTGCCGCGATCTCTCCAATGCGTTCGGCTGACAAACCGGTGACCTTGAAAGTCTCTAGGCCACTGTCCGCTGTCTGCACCGTGGCTCCCTCGGCTTCCAGCAATGTGGTCAGCTGACCAGCGTGCGGTGAGCACACCGTCACATGCTCCAAGCCCCTGGCTAACTCTTCGACATCGATATCAGCAACGAGCCGCCCTTGGTTGATGACGATTACTCGGTCGGCGATCTGCTGCATCTCTGCCAGCAGATGCGACGAGACGAACACCGTGCGCCCCTGGTCTGCCATCTGGCGTAAGAGGCGTCGCATCCATCGCATACCGGCCGGGTCAAGGCCATTGGAAGGCTCGTCCAGAATCAGCGTGCCCGGATCGCCCAGCAGCGCTGCTGCGATACCCAACCGCTGAGACATCCCCAGCGAGAACCCAGCGACCGGCCGATCCGCTGTGTGGTCTAATTCGACCAACTCAAGTACTTTTGCAACGCGGGAGCCAGAGATTCCTCCTGCTCGAGCCAGCCACCGCAGGTGATCTCGTGCCGTGCGGCCCGTGTGCAGGGCGTTGGGATCGATCAACGTGCCGACCTCATACAACGGTGCCCGAAGCTTGCTATATGGGCGTCCCGCAATCGTCGCGGTTCCAGAAGTGGGCGTATCGAGTCCGAGGATCATGCGCATCGTGGTGGTCTTTCCCGCACCGTTGGGTCCAAGAAAGCCTATGACCAGCCCCGGTTGAACATCGACCGTGAGGTCGTCAACCGCAATGCTGTCCCCATAGTGTTTCGAAAGATTCTTTATCGAGATCATAGGAAGCCTAACCGCCGTTTATCATTCACTTGCATTATAATATTCAAGTGTGGCATTTTACAATGCACCTGCATGATAATAGTTCTGAGGAGGTTCCATGCCCAAAATCGTTGATCATGATCGACGCCGACGCGAGCTGGCACAGGCGATCTGGAGCATCATAGCGTTGCGCGGGCTCAGTGCCGTCACCCTGCGCTCCGTGGCAGCAGAGGCCGGAGTGTCGATGGGCACCGTTCAGCACTACTTCCGCACCAAGGACCAAATGCTCCTGTTCGCATGTCAGCACATGGTGGATCTTGCCCAGGCTGGTGCTTCGTCGCTACTAGAAAAGTCGCATCACCCGGACGAACCCGAATCCATCATCCGCGCGGTCATGCACCAGACACTTCCTGTCGATGAGCAGCAGCGGTTCGGCAGCGCCGTCTGGTTAGCGTTCGTGGCGCATGCAATAGTCGACGATGAGCTAGCCGAAATCATTCGTCACGCCTGGTCAGGGCTGCACGACATACTCACCAATCAGCTGCGAGCCGCTCAACAATTCGGCAAGGTATCTGATGACGTGGATGTCGAACGGGAGGCCCTGTCGTTAGCAACGGTGGCCGACGGCCTGGTACAGCACGCGGTGGTCGGCCAGATCTCCGCTGACGACGCACTTGCAGTCATCGATCACCACCTCAACCGCCTCTTCGCCAAACCCTCATACCGCGCATAGAATGACGTGCGTGAGCAAGAGGGAGTCCCCACAAAACTTCCAACAAGAAAGAGCAGCATGACCAACCGTGAAATCTTCTACACCTCAGATATCTACGATGACTTGGAAGAAGAGGTGGCATCACTAGACCTACAGCTGCAAAGCCTAGGTCAGCACCGCCAATTCCACGGACGCATCCGCACCGTGAAATGTCTGCATGACAATGGGCTAGTCAAAGCCATCGCAGATGAACCCGGCAACGGGCAGGTACTCGTCGTCGACGGCGGCGGCAGTCTCCACACCGCCCTGATGGGTGGCAACGTTGCCAAAGCCTTCGCCGATAATGGTTGGGCCGGGGTCATCATCCACGGTGCCGTGCGTGATCGTCATGAAATTGAGGAACTCCCCCTGGGCGTCAAAGCGCTGGGCTCCAACCCGCGCAAATCAGCTAAAAACAACATTGGGATCCGCGATATTCCGGTAGCTCTTCACAACGTCGAATTCGTTCCCGGCGCCATGGTCTACGCCGATGAAGACGGCGTCATCGTTGATGCGCGAGACATCCAAGACATCTAGGCACCAAGACCGACGGAACGCAGCCACCGGGCAGCTGCGGCTACCGGTCCTCAACGCTTCCGGCTTCCAGCGGAGGCTCAGTGTCGGCGGCAATACCTTTTTCGGCCGCTGCTGTGCGAACCGCATCAATGACCAGGTCCAGTGCAGAACGTGGGCCGGCTGCACGGCGCCGCGCAATCGACACGGTGCGCATCACAGGCTGGTCCAACGCCACGATACTTACACCCTCGGGAACCGAGTCCAATGCGAGATCGGATACCAGTGATACGCCCAGCCCACCTGCAACCATCGCCAATGCGGTCGACTGTTCTTCGACCGTATGCATGATCTGCGGGTCGAACCCCTGCTGTCGACAGGCGAGCAAGACCGCTTTGCCCAAATGCGAGCGGGAACCAGCCAGGATCCAAGGATGTTCACTCAGGTCGAGCAGCGCCACAGTCGTTCCGGGGATACTTCCGGCTGGAACCGCAGCATAAAGACGTTCCACCGCGATCACTTCGCGAACCAGAGTTGGGTCCCAGACCAGAGGATAATTCATGTAGTCAATGACGAAAGAAAAATCTAATGAACCGTCCATCACAGCTTCGGCTGTTGATTCGGGAGCCAACTCAACGGTACGTACCTCTAGGCCCGGGTACGCCTTGGCTAGCGCGCCCAGTGCCGGGGTGACCAGGCCCGAGGCTACGGAGGCCCACACTCCAGCAGTCAGTCGCGCCGAAACCCCGCCCTGCGCCTGTTCCAGAGCCATCGAGGCACGATCCACCGAGGCCAGAATATCCTCAGCGTGTTCGGCTAGGAGCAGGCCCAGCTCGGTGAGTCGGATACGACGCCCGAAGCGTTCGACTAACACCACTCCGACATCCCGCTCCAATTGGGCCAACTGTTGAGAAATCCCGGATGGACTATAGTGCAGGGCCTCAGCGACTGCGGTCACAGTGCCCCGCCGATGCAGCTCACGTAGCATCCGCAAACGACGCAGTGACAGGTCCATATCAGTCAGTCTAATCCAGCTGCAACGGAACCATGCAGAAACCGTGAAAATCATCATGTAGAAATTGCCACTAGACGTCCTCGCGCACAGTGGCGCACACTGGGGTTACAGGCTACGTGATAACCAAAAGGCCAGAACCTTCTGCATCAGGCCCGCGCCGACGCAAATATCAGGTACTCGGCCAATGGTGGAGGTGAGAACCTTGACGACAATTCCAAACTCTTCACGGTATGAGCGGTATGAAGATCTGCACCTAACGCAGCGGGGGGATCACTCCGATTCTTCCGCCCTGATCGACAGTCCTCCCGTACACGAACAGACGTGGGTGGACCCGGTGACTGGAACACGCGGTTTTCTGGTCATCCACAGTCTCGTGGGCGGACTGGCAACCGGGGGCACCCGCATGCGGGCCGGATGCACACTATCCGAGGTAACAGATTTTGCTCGTCGCATGACGCTGAAAACTGCCGCCTTCGGACTGCCGGTAGGTGGCGCGAAAGCTGGTTTGGACATCGATCCGCATCATCCTGAGGCCCTTGAGATCCTTCAGCGGTTCTTCACGGCCATGTTGCCGTGGCTCGACAAGCACTGGGTGACCGCCGAGGATATGGGCATCAGCCAAGCTGATCTTGACGAGGTACTGCTCAGCCTTGGCCTCAGCAAGTCGTACCATGCGGCCCTTCAACTATCCGACGACCCCGACCAGACTCTTCAGCGGGTTCTCAACGGGATGACCACGCAGGCCCCGGGCGGGCTGCCACTGCGTGATGTGATCGGCGGGTACGGAGTCGCCCAAGCGTGCCTGGGGACCGCAAACGCTCTGGGCTGGAACCTAGCCGATACCACGGTGGCAATCCAAGGTATTGGCACCATGGGCGGCGGTGCCGGGTGGTTCTTGCACGACGCCGGGGCCCCCGTTGTCGCCATCGCCGACGCGGTCGGGACCCTCTACGATCCGGCCGGGCTCGATGTTCCGGCACTGCTGGCACTACGGGACTCCTATGGTGAAATTGACCGTTCCGGGGTGCCGAACCACATACAACGACTGCCCAGCGAAGCAGTACTATCTCTGCCCTCAGATATTCTGATTCCCGCTGCGTTCTCCTACGCTCTGACCACGGAAGCGGTCCCTCACATTACGGCTCGAACCGTGGTTGAGGCAGCCAACTCCTCCACAACACCGCAAGCCGAGGAGCTGCTGGCGGTGCGCGGCATCCCTGTGATCCCTGACTTCGTCGCCAACGCCGGAGCTGCCGCCTGGACCTGGTGGCTATTGCGGGGGCTCGTGGGCACCGACCCGGACGATTCGTTCCAGCTCCTGAGCAATCAAATGCAGGCCAAGGTCGCATTCATGTTGTCCCAGTGGAGCGAATCTGCGGTGCTTCCCCGACGAAGCGCATTGAGTTTCGCCAATGCGAACCATCGCGCGCTAGCCAACACACAAATGATGATTCCCTAGCTATACGCTAGACGGCGAAGAGCCCGCGGAATCAACCCAATGGCTTGGAGACCTCGATTCATTGACAACATCTTGCTTCGACCCTAGGTTGTCATCAAGCCCCTGCTCATCGAATGCTGCAGGTCCACAGGTTGGGTACCTGAGCACCATGCCCCGGGAGCCGTTATGAACCCTACTGAGATGACCGCCACACAGCTGGTCGAAGCCTACACAACCCGAGAATTATCCCCAGTTGAGACCACAACGGCAGTACTCGACCGCATCGACGAAATTGATGGATCGTTGGGCGCGTACTGCTACCTAGATCGCAAGACGGCGCTTGAACAGGCCCGGGCATCCGAATCCCGCTGGCACGCAGACCAGCCGCAAGGATTGCTCGACGGTGTGCCGGCCTCGATCAAAGACATTTTCCTGACCGCTGGATGGCCAACGCTCCGCGGTTCGGGTGCTGTGGACCCCGATCAACCCTGGACCGTAGACTCCCCGGTGGCGGCACGGTTGCGCTCAGACGGGATGGTGTTTGTCGGCAAGACAACAACACCGGAATTAGCTTGGAAGGCGGTCACCGACAGCCCGCTCACCGGCATCACCCGAAATCCCATAGATCCACGCCTGACAGCCGGCGGGTCTTCCGGCGGTGCTTCAGCAGCAGTAGCGGCCGGGATGGGGCCGTGTGCAGTCGGCACCGACGGCGGTGGGAGTATTCGCATCCCCGCAGCTTTCTGCGGCATCGTGGGATTCAAGCCAACCCACGGCCGAATTCCGATGTTCCCGGCCAGTCCATTCGGTCCGTTGGCCCATGCTGGCCCGATGACCCGCACCGTTGAAGATGCCGCGCTGCTGATGGATATCCTTAGCTCGCCGGACTATCGAGATCCCACGTCGCTGGCGCCTCCACAGACCACCTACCGCAGCGCGGTGCACCGCGAAGTCACTGGCATACACGTCGCCTACTCCCCCGATCTGGGCTTCGCTTTCGTCGATCCTGAGGTCGCCCAGATCATTGAAGCTGCCGTCACGCTCATTGAGAACGCTGGCCTCAACGTGACTGCCGAGGATCCCGGGTTCCCCGATCCGCTCGAGGCCTTCGACATACTATGGTCCAGCGGAGCGGCGACTCTACTGGAGAAAATGCCCGGTGCCCGCGACACCGTCGATCCCGGGCTCGGACGCCTATGGGACCAGGGCAAACGGCACACAGCCGTAGAGTACCTGCAGGCACGTGACGTCGTTGCACAAGTGGGGATCGCTATGGGCGCCTTCCACGAGCGGCACGACATACTGCTGACACCCACGGTGGGCATCCCTGCCTTCGAGGCGGGCCATGATGTGCCTCCCGGTAGTGGAATGGATCATTGGCCTCAATGGGCAACACTGAGCTATCCGTTCAACCTCACCCAGCAACCTGCCATCAGCATTCCGGTTGGTACTACGGCAGCCGGCCTGCCGGTCGGACTACAGATCGTGGGCCCACGTCATGCTGACGACCTCGTGTTAGCAGTGGCCCATTTCGTGGAGCAGCTCCTGGCCTAAGGCCTGCCCGTTATACGGTTGCCAGAACCTCAGACCAGATGCTCAGCCCCTCATCAATCTCTTCTTTGGTGACCACCAGTGGCGGAATCATCCGTACGACATTCATGTGAGCGCCGCACGTCAGCAGCAATAAACCACGACGCGCAGCCTCCTGCTGCGCAGCTTGGGCCCGAGCGGTGTCCGGGGAACCATCCGAGGCAGTGAATTCGATGCCCACCATCAAACCCAGCCCACGCACATCACCGATACCGTCCACGGCACGGTCTTTGGCTCCGGCCAGCAATTGGGCGCCGTGCTGGGCGGCATTATCGACCAACTGTTCTTCGGCAATCACATCGATGGTGGCGACAGCAGCAGCACAGGACACAGCGTTTGCCCCATAGGTGCCGCCCTGGGAACCAGGCCAAGCTTGGCTCATCAGCTCTTCAGACGCAGCGATCCCTGACAGTGGGAAACCCGAAGCGATGCCCTTTGCGAAGGTAATCACGTCCGGCTTCACCCCGAAGTGCTGGCCGGTACGCCCGAACCCAGTTTGGATCTCATCCATCACTAACAGAATGCCGTGTCGGTCTGCCCGCTCGCGCAATCCGGCAAAGAACTGTGTGTTCCCCGGAACATAGCCGCCTTCGCCCAACACCGGTTCAACAACGAAAGCCGCGACTTCTTCGGGCGCTGTGATCGTGGCGAAAAGATAGTCCAACTCCTGCAGCGCAAATTCCGTCGCCTGCTCTTCGCTCCATCCGTAACGGTATGCGGTGGGAAACGGGGCAACATGGACGCCGGGCATTAACGGGGAGAACCCGGCTGAGAATCTGGTCCCGGAAGTCGTCATCGACGCCGTCGCTACGGTTCGACCGTGAAATCCGCCGTGGAAGACGACGACATTGGGGCGCCTTGTGGCCTGGCGGGTGAGACGTAGTGCCGCCTCGACGGCCTCACTTCCAGAATTCGCAAAAACACTGAATCTAAGTGCGGCGGCAGCACACTGGCTAGACGCTCGGTCAGTTCTAATAAGGGCCGATGCTGCACCGTGGTGTACTGACCGTGAATGAGCGAGCCCACTTGCTGTTGGGCTGCGGCAACCACGCGCGGGTGGCAATGCCCGGTGCTGACAACGCCGATGCCCGCCGTGAAATCGAGGTGTCGGCGGCCCTCAACATCGTAAACGGAGCTACCAAGCGCATGATCGACGGTGACGGGAGTGGCCTGTTTGAGATGCGGTGACAACGATGCCATGACTTACCTCACACTAGTCGGGGTTGTCCTGTTGACGGCACCTCTACAGCAGCATCACAACAAGAGCTCGGAGCTCACGGCAGCGCTCGATACCTGATGAGCACACCACCGGCATCGGAGGCCGCGTTTCCATTAACCCTAAGATTCTCGGCTGGGCTGCTGGAATCATTCAAAAACCTCATAACTGTCACAATGAAGTTTTTATTACACATTTGAACCATCCTTCGCTATAACTAGCTACAAGACTTCATTTTACTGACCTTGCCTCACACCGAGAATCGATTGAACCATGCAAACACAACAGCAAACGGACAAACAACCGGCCTCCATAAGCACAGCAATGTTCATCGCTACTGTCATAGCTTTGGCTTTCATGAGTCTCTTAATCGTGACTCTTCCACTAACCATCCCCGCATTCATCTATGTCGTCAACCTGCGCAAGCAGCATGCGGCGATGCATGAGCAGCTCCAGACAGTCATGGGTCAATACCACCAGGCCACGAACCATATAAGCCAGCTCCAACTGGACCTGCAAACCACAAGAACGAGATTCGACCAGGTTTCGAAAGAACATGAAGATCTGCGCCACACGTTTACGCAAATCGACGACATGAACTTCTTACAACGTCATGAAGAGGCACAACGTCTCGATGGCGCGATTGCAACGAAAAAGACAGAAATCGAAAAATTGCTGCAGCAGAAGCAAGCAGATCTCGCTACTTTTGAGAAAAGAAAACAAGCCATCCTCGACGACATCGCTTCCGAACGCCAGAAGCGTGCTGAACTCAAGGAAATCGTCGTAGATCTTGAAGAGATGGTAAACCTCAATGATTACGGGCTTTACAACTTCGAGAACCCCGCTGCTGACTCGGTCCACTACGCAGACGAACTGAAGAGGGTGAAAACAAAGATTAAAGGAATGGTCAAAGACAAGACTGCTACTACCGCATCAACATCATGGACGGTTAATAATTCGGTGTCGCAAGGACGAAAAATGGTCAACGATATGAGCAGACTTCTCCTGCGCGCATTCAACGCTGAAGCGGAAAACTCAGTCAAAACCGTTCGTGCCGGTCATTTATCGACCGCAATAAAACGCCTACATAGATCTTCCGAAGCTATCGCGCGAATGGGTAAAATGATGGATCTAAGAATCCACTCAGACTATGTTCGACTGCGCGAGGAAGAGCTTCGCATAACCCACGCGCATTTGGAAGCAAAGAAAACGGCGAAAGAACTAGAACGAGAAGAAAGAGCACGCGAGCGAGACGAACGCCGCGCCCAAAAGGAGTTAGCTGCGGCCAAGGCAAAGCAGGTCAAAGAGGTCGAACACTACCGTACTCTACTGAAAACCCTCCAAAGCTCCGAGGATGCACAAGCAATCGCCAATGCCTCAGCAGACCTAACCGCCGCTGAAGAAAAATTGTCAGATGTTGAGTCAACTATGGCAAATACCCGCGCTGGTTATGTCTACGTCATTTCTAACCGCGGTGCTTTCGGCCCAGATATTATCAAAATCGGTATGACGCGAAGGCTCAACCCAGCCGAACGTGTGCGCGAACTCGGTGATGCCTCTGTCCCTTTCTACTTTGATAGCCACACCACAATTTTTGCCAAAGATGCGGTCGGTCTTGAGCGTGCCTTGCACCGCCATTTCGCCTCAGTCCGGGTGAATCTCATCAATCTACGGCGAGAATATTTCTATGCGACGCCAGCAGAGGTTAGGGAAGCTTTAGTCCACCTCCACGGGGACTACGAAGCACAGCTTCTCGAATTTCACGAAACTGCGGATGCTCCGGAATATGTGGCGTCTGAAGACCTTCGAAGTAAGGGCACAATCCCGCAGCCGGCGAATTTAGCCTAGTTATCCTGGAACAGGTCCTGGCAAGTCCTGTGCCAAGCCAACTATCCTAGAGGTAGACGTCTGAACCCGCAGCCGCGGAAGTACGACATGGAGGCGAGCTTTATCATGGCACAAAACGTTGCACAAAAACTCATCAACTCCCACTTAGTGAGCGGGACCGCTGAAC
This sequence comes from Candidatus Yaniella excrementavium, assembly GCA_019115865.1. Classification (GTDB taxonomy): domain Bacteria; phylum Actinomycetota; class Actinomycetes; order Actinomycetales; family Micrococcaceae; genus Yaniella; species Yaniella excrementavium. The sequence continues at coordinate 14,155 of DXCT01000130.1, forward strand.
CAGGTCACGAGATCGGCGTATCCATTGATCAGACACTGACCCAGGATGCCACTGGCACGATGGTCATGCTCGAATTGGAAGCACTTGCGTTGGACCGGGTCGAAACTGACCTTTCCGTCCAATACGTTGATCACAACTTACTGCAAACTGACGAAAAGAACCCCGAAGACCACCATTTTCTACAATCTGCTGCCCAACGTTATGGGCTCTGGTTTTCCAAACCGGGCAACGGGGTATCGCATCCGGTGCACCAGGCCCGATTCGGGCGGCCTGGAACCACAATGATCGGTTCCGATTCGCATACGTGTGCCGCCGGCGCGATCGGCATGCTGGCGATTGGTGTGGGTGGGCTCGAAATCGCCATGGCTATGGCCGGCGATCCACTCTACGTTCAGATGCCCGAAGTCTGGGGCGTGGAACTGACCGGCAAACTGCCCGACTGGGTATCCGCCAAGGACGTGATCTTGGAAATGCTGCGCCGCCACGGTGTCAAAGGTGGCGCCGGTCGAATCATCGAATACCACGGTGAGGGGCTCAAACATTTGACGGCGATGGACCGGCACGTGATCGCCAACATGGGCGCTGAACTCGGCGCAACCACCAGTGTCTTCCCCGCTGATGAAGCAACTCAAGAATTCCTCACAGCAGTAGGCCGTCCCGATGACTTCACGGAACTCCTAGCGGATGAGGGCGCAACCTACGACCTCGAAGAACACATCGACCTTTCTACCCTAGAACCGCTGATCGCCATGCCGTCGTCACCAGGAAACGTGGTTCCGGTGCGAGAAGCAGCCGGCGAAGAGGTGTTCCAGGTGGTTGTCGGCTCCTCGGCAAACCCCGGGCTGCGAGACTTTGCCGTCGTCGCCGAAATTCTCAAAGGTCAGCAGTCACACGACCAAGTATCGCTTGATATCAACCCCAGCTCGCGTGAGATTCTGATGGATCTCACCAAAGGCGGCTGGACGTTCGACCTGATTGGCTCCGGGGCACGGATTCACCAGTCCGGCTGTATGGGCTGTATCGGGATGGGCCAAGCTCCGGCGGTGGGACGCAATAGTTTGCGCACCATGCCGCGGAACTTCCCCGGCCGTTCGGGCACCGACGAAGATGCTGTTTGGCTGTGTTCACCAGAAACCGCAGCCGCTGCAGCACTGACCGGCAAGATCACCGACCCCCGCGATCTCGATATGGACTACCCGCAGGTCCAGCTGCCAGAAACCTATACCGTGAATACGGATATGCTCCTCCCACCCTTGCCGGAGCATGAGGCCCGCGAGGTCGAGCTCGTCAAGGGAACCAACATCAAATCCCTCCCCGAGTTTGACAAGCTCCCCAACGATATCAATGTGCCGGTGCTGCTGCGCGTGGGCGACGACGTCTCGACCGACGAAATTATGCCGGCCGGATCTCGCGTACTGCCATATCGCAGTAACATCCCGAAAATCGCAGAGTTCACCTACATCCAGGTGGATGAAACCTATGCCACACGAGCCCTGGACTTCCCTGGTGGTCACTCGATCGTGGGTGGCGACAACTACGGACAGGGTTCATCTCGTGAACACGCCGTGATTGCACCGCGGCATCTGGGCCTGCGCGTGGTCATCGCCAAATCGTTTGCACGAATCCACTGGCAGAACCTCGCGAACTTCGGCGTGCTACCGCTGGAATTTGCGCATCCCCAGGACTACGACCGCATCGGACGCGACGATGTAATCGAATTGTCTGGACTGCGGAATGCACTACAGCAGGGCAACACAGTCACCGCGAAATTGGAAGGCGAGCCGCTTGAGTTGCAGCATCGCTTATCGGACCGTCAGGTTGAGATGGTTCTGGCTGGGGGCCGTATTCCGCAACGTGCAGCACAGGGCACCGGGTCCAAATCTGATACTGCGGAACCGCGCGAAGAAATGAAACCTATCCAGCCTGAAGGCTAACGATACGCCGCAGCAAAGCCGCTGTCAGGTTCGGACTGGTCGTCCTCCCCACCACGGGGAGGACGACCAATTGTTTCATCTTTTGGCCGCGGCTTGACCCCGTACAATGCCACACCCAGGGTGGGTATACGATTCAGCACATTCTCGCGCTTGACACATACCCCCTAGGGGTATAAAAGTAGAGGTAGTCAAACATATGAGAACTAGGTGGCAAGCATGACTGCAACGCAAGAAAATCCCGGCCCGCACGGCTACTCCTCAGCCAAAGAGGCCTATGTGAAACGCCTTGCGCGCATCGAGGGCCAGGTGCGCGGCATCAAACGAATGGTGGACGAAGACACCTACTGTATCGATCTGCTCACACAGATTTCTGCGGTCAACAAAGCCATGCACTCACTGAGTCTTGGTTTGGTGACCGACCACATGAATCACTGCGTCACCGAGGCGGTCGCCTCAGGCGACGAAGAAGTGATCACCCAAAAAGTTCAAGAAGTGTCGACCACCATCGGTCGACTCCTACGTTAAGGAAGAGATATCCCCATGGCACAGACCACCCTGAAACTTGAAGGCCTCACCTGCCAAGGCTGCGTTGGCTCAGTCACGACTCAACTCCAGTCACTACCGGGCGTCACCGACGTCGATATTGACTTAGTCAACGACGGCGTCTCCACGGCGACCGTAACGTCCAACCCCACCCCCTCAGCACAGCAATTCGCCGACACCGTAGCCGCAGCCGGCTACACCGTCGTCGAATAACTGCCGCAATTATTCAAAGGACTGTCATGTCATC
>DXCT01000131.1 GCA_019115865.1 Candidatus Yaniella excrementavium
CGCTTTGATGAAATCATCGCTGCCGATTCTCGCATTGAGCCCCGCGACTGGATGCCAGCCGGGTACCGCAAAACTTTGGTCCGCCAGATCTCCCAGCACGCACACTCCGAGATTATTGGCATGCAGCCCGAAGCAAACTGGATAACTCGCGCACCATCGCTGAAGCGCAAAATGATCCTCATGGCCAAAGTGCAAGACGAAGCCGGTCACGGTCTCTACCTCTACTCAGCTGCAGAAACACTGGGCACCTCGCGAGACGAAATGGTGCAACAGTTGCTCTCCGGTAAGGCGAAGTACTCCTCGATCTTCAACTACCCGGCACGCAGCTGGGCTGATGTTGGGGCAATCGGTTGGCTCGTCGACGGGGCTGCTATTCAGAACCAGGTCCCGCTATGCCGCGCTTCGTATGCGCCATACGGCCGTGCAATGGTTCGCGTGTGTAAAGAAGAGTCCTTCCACCAGCGCCAAGGTTGGGAAATCCTGTTGGAGCTCTCCAACGGTACCCCAGAGCAAAAGCAGATGGCACAGGATGCGGTGAACCGCTTCTATGGCCCGGCCCTGCAGATGTTTGGTCCACCGGATGATGATTCACCAAACTCCCAGCAGTCCATGGCCTGGAAGATTAAGCGTTTCTCCAACGACGAGCTGCGCCAGCGCTTCGTCGACATGATCGTTCCGCAAGCAGAAGCTTTGGGCTTGACCCTGCCGGACCCAGATCTGAAATGGAACGAAGAACGCGGACACTATGACTTCGGTGAACTGGACTGGGATGAGTTCATGTCCGTCATCAAAGGCAATGGTCCATGCAACGTCCAGCGTATGCAGCACCGCCGCGAGGCACACGAAAATGGTGCTTGGGTTCGCGAAGCCGCGGCCGCCTACGCCGAAAAACAAGCTCGTCGTCAGCAAGAAGCCGCTGATGCACACCTGATTGGAGCCTAACGACATGACTGAAAACCTCAATGCCTCCTGGCCTCTGTGGGAAGTTTTTGTTCGCTCATCCCGCGGGCTGTCCCATGTTCACGCCGGCTCGCTGCACGCCCCGGATGCGACCATGGCGCTGCGTAATGCGCGTGACCTGTACACCCGCCGCAATGAAGGTACCTCGGTGTGGGTTATGCCCTCCGACAGCATTTCGAGTTCGGATCCAGATTCCAAGGGCGGATTCTTTGAATCACCACAGGGGAAAAATTTCCGCCACGCCACGTATTACACGAAGTCTGAAGGAGTGAAGCACCTATGAGTTTTACAGCAGGTGACTCCGCAACCAAAATCTCTGCGGGTAATGCGATCACCCCGGAAGACATCATCGCCGCCGGGGCGAAGGCACCAGAAGATGTCGCAACCTATGCGCTGTACTTAGGCGACGACGCCCTGATGCTCGCGCAGCGGTTGGGCCACTGGATTTCTCGTGCACCAGAAATGGAAGAAGACGTTGCCCTGGCCAACATCGCCCAGGATCAGCTCGGTCACGCTCGGTTCTTGCTGTCGTATGCAGGTTCTGGTTGGGGCAAAACCGAAGACGACCTGGCCTACTTCCGAGACGAAGAAGAATTTCGGTCCTGTCGCCTGGTTGAACAGGCAAATGGCGACTTTGGCCAAACGATCGCCCGACAGCTGATCTTCTCGCTCTATCAATACGAGTTGTTTACTCGTCTGATGGACTCGGCCGATGAAACACTGGCCTCGGTTGCTGCTAAGGCCGTCAAAGAAGTGACCTACCACGTCGACCACGCGGCCCAGTGGACCATACGCCTGGGTGATGGCACAGCAGAATCCCACCGGCGAATGCAAGAAGGCCTCTATTACATGTGGCCATACGTCGATGAACTTTTCAACGACGACGATCTGTTGCGCGATCTTTCACAGCGCGGCATCGCCGTGTTGCCGTCAACGCTGCGCGAAGCGTTTGACGCCCGAATTGAACCCATCCTTGAACAAGCCACACTCACCGTGCCCGATGTACCAGGTGCATGGGGCGGTGACCGTTCGGGCAACTTCTCCGAGCATCGCGGCCATATCCTGGCTGAGATGCAAGTGCTTGCCCGTCAGTTCCCACAAGGAGTGACATGGTAATGACTACCTCTGCAACCCTTCGCCCAACAGACTCACAGACCGCAGAACTCTGGGACGCCGTCAAAATGGTCCCGGATCCTGAAGTCCCAGTGGTCACCATCGAAGACCTTGGCATATTGCGCGACGTCGAATTGGTGGATGGCAAAGCGGTTGTGACGATCACGCCAACCTACTCCGGCTGTCCAGCCATGGACACCATTTCGGCTGATGTGACGACTGCACTGGCAGAGGCTGGCTACTACGATGCCGAGGTCAAACTCGTGTTGACCCCGGCCTGGACCACAGACTGGATGTCCGAAGACGGCAAGCGCAAACTCGAAGAATATGGCATTGCGCCGCCCACCGGAAAGTCGGCCATGAACGACGGGCCGATCATGATCCAGATGGCCGTCAAATGCCCACAGTGCCACTCATTAAACACTCGTGAAGTTACTCGATTCGGTTCTACCGCATGCAAAGCGCTCTACACCTGTAACGACTGCCTGGAACCTTTCGACTACTTTAAAGTCCACTAAGGAACTTGCACCATGACAGAAACCACCACGGCGCCCGCAAAGAAGCGCGCACGCTTCAATGCTCTAAACGTCTCGGAGATCCGCAAGCTAACCGATGAGGCCATTGAAGTAGCCTTCGCCATTCCCGAAGAACTACTCGACGACTACAACTACGTACCCGGTCAGTACGTGGCCCTGCGTGCTGATATCGACGGCGAAGAAGTCCGTCGGTCATATTCCATCTGTGCCGAACCCGTCCCCGGAGAAATCCGTGTCGCCATCAAAAAAGACTTCGGCGGCCTCTTCTCCACCTGGGCGCACGAGGAACTTGCGGTCGGAGACACCATCAACGTCATGAACCCCCAGGGTTCCTTTACGTCTCGTGTCCAAACCACCGCGCTCAATGATCCCGAAGCCATCGCACAAGAGCACGACGGTGGACACTTTGTGGCCATCGCGGCCGGTTCAGGCATTACCCCGATCATGTCGATCGTGTCCACGATCCTGAAATCCACCCCGTCTGCAACCTTTGACCTGGTGTATGCAAACCGCTCCGCGATGGATGTCATGTTCGCCGAAGAACTCGGCGATCTGAAAGATAAGTACCCGTCACGGCTGTCCATCCACCACGTCCTATCGCGGGAACAGCGCATCTCCCCGCTGATGTCCGGACGCATCGACGAGGATAAACTCTCCGAGCTGCTGACCAACATCATTCCGGTTGAAAACGCGGTGGAATGGTTCCTGTGCGGACCATTCGAACTTGTCCAGATGACGCGCGACCAGCTCAAAGACCGCGGTGTGGCAGACGATGCAGTGCGTTTCGAGCTGTTTACCACCGGCGATCCCAAAGAAGATCGTGGTCACCGTGGTCGGCCGGTCCAACTCGACCCCAAAGGCGAAAACCGTACGATCGACTTTGCACTGGATGGCCTCTCATCCACCGTGGAAACCCCGGTGTCGGCCAACGAATCCGTGCTCAACGCAGCACTGCGGGTCCGTCCAGACACCCCGTTTGCTTGTGCCGGGGGCGTCTGCGGAACCTGTCGCGCCAAAGTGGTCAGCGGCACGTTCGAAATGGATGAAAACTACGCGTTGGAAACCGATGAAGTCGAGGCCGGTTATGTACTGACCTGTCAGACCAGACCGACATCGGACACTCTGACCGTAGACTACGACGCTTAGGAACCACATGATTACACTCGATATCAGCAACAACATCGCCGAAGTCACGCTCAATGCACCAGAAAAAATGAACGCACTGGATGAGCAGGCCATCGCCGAACTCGGCCAGGCATACACTGACGCCGCCGAAGCCGGCGTACGCGCCCTGTTCCTGCGCGGTGAAGGCCGCGGATTCAGCGCCGGACGCGATATCTCCAACGTCGACCCGGCCGATGACGACGCCTACGACTACCTGGGCAACATCGTTACCCCGGTACTGCGCCAGATGGCCCAATTCCCGGCACCGACCTTCGCGGCGGTCCAGGGTGCGTGCCTGGGCGTCGGCCTGGGCCTGGCCATTGCCACCGACGTCGTCTACGTTGCCGACGACGCCAAGATCGGCTCACCATTTGCCAACCTGGGGGCCACCCTGGACTCGGGCGGCCACGCACTGTTTACCGAACGTCTGGGTGCCCATCGCACCCTGGACCTCATCTACACCGCCGAGCTGATGAGTGGAAAAGATGCTGTAGCCCAGGGACTCTTCTCCCGCTCGGTACCAAAAGAGGAACTGCTGGAATTCACCCGGCAACGCGTTGCGAAAGCAGCCGAAGGTGCCACCGGTGCGTTTCTGGCA
>DXCT01000132.1 GCA_019115865.1 Candidatus Yaniella excrementavium
CGACAGCAGGACAGCCGGGTCATCTATTCCTGTATCAGACAGCAAGATGAGTCGCTGTCAAAGCTCCACGTTTTCAATGTTGACCGGTAATGTGATGGGCACAACCCTCGTAGAAGGATGAGCGATGACGCAGTCGACGATTCCAGCCGAAACCTGGCGTCCCAAAAACCCACAAGATACCGAACTCTTTCGCTTTGCCACCTGGGTGGTCGAACACCGCGGCGCAGATCTGGGACCTCTCACCACCGACGTTGGCGTGCCGGATGACCTCTACCGCCGGATTCACCGGTGGTCGATCACAGAACTTTCAGAATTCTGGGATGCGGTGCGCGCCTACTTCAACGTTATGGGAGTCGGATTCGAAACAGCCGCGCTCGTCGATGCGACGATGCCTCAGGCACGCTGGTACCCCAATGCGCAGCTAAACTACGCAGAAAATATTCTCGAGCGCACTCGTGACCTCGTTGATCAAGATGGTACTGCTGTGCTGACGATTGATGAAGACAACGCCATGGGATCCATGTCATGGAACCAGTTGCGCACCCGTGTACACGGTCTGGCCGAACAACTCCTTGAATTGGGGGTCAAACCCGGAGAGCGGGTTGCTGCGGTCTTACCCAATATTGCCGAGGCCATTATAGGGATGCTGGCAACGGCCACCATCGGTGCTATTTGGACGATCAACTCACCGGATCTCACGCCCACCGCAACCCTGTCACGTCTGCGTCAATTGGAACCTAAAGTACTCATCACAACCGCAGGGTACACCTTCAATGCTCGGTGGCATGATCTCAGCGCATTCAATGAGGAATTGTCAGGCGGCCTTCCAGGCGTCGAACATCACCTTGAGATAGCCGACTTGCGTAACGCCCCGCTCGAAGGCAACGTCGACTACGTGGCCGTCGGGTTCGACCACCCCTTGTGGGTCTTGTTTTCTTCCGGCACCACAGGCAAGCCCAAAGGGATTGTGCACGGCCACGGCGGCATGCTGCTGGAGTCGCTCAAGGGCAAGGTTCTCAACCAAGATCTCTCGGTTCACGACCGCTACTACGTCGGTGCCAACACTTCATGGATGGTGTGGAATACGCTGATCCAGGCGTTAACCTGCGGCACATCCGTGGTGGTCTACGGTGGTTCACCAAAGGTCAATGCTGCGGACCGACATTTTGAGATCATCGCCAAAACCAGCACGACCCGGTTTGCTGTGGGAGCACCGTATCTGACCATGGTCGAACGCTCCGGGCTGTCCCCCACCAAACGCTGGGACCTCTCCGGTTTGAAATCAATACTTTCGACCGCGGCCCCACTGCCTGAATCCACGTGGCGGTGGGTCCACGAACATGTGCATCCAGAAGTCCGACTGGGGTCCGATTCCGGCGGCACCGATATCTGTTCGGGCTTTATCGGGACCAACCCGTTGGAGCCCATCTATCTGGGCGAAATTCAGAGCCCCTTGTTGGGGGTCGATGCCCGGTCCTTTGATGACGATGGCAATGAAGTTTTCAATGAAGTGGGCGAACTCGTCATCACACAGCCCATGCCCTCGATGCCCATTTACCTGTGGAATGATCGCGATAATCGCCGGTATCAGGAAACCTATTTCGGGCGGTTTTCGACGTCGAAGGCTCACCCCAACGGAATTTGGGCTCAGGGTGATTGGGTTATTCAAACCGATCGCGGCAGCTTTATTGTCAAAGGCCGTTCCGATGCAACCCTCAACCGGCAGGGTGTCCGACTGGGCACAGCAGAGATCTATGCGGCACTTGGGCCGATCTCGGAAATAGCGGAATCAACAGTCATCGGTGTCGAACGCTCCGACGGCGGATATTGGATGCCACTGTTTGTCCAACTTGCCGGGCAAGCCCAGCTGACACCTGAACTCACCGAGCGCATCACCACCGAAATCCGGACGAAAGCATCGGCACGACATGTGCCCGATGAGATCATTGCCGTACAGCAAATTCCACTGACGCACACCGGCAAACGCATTGAAGTGCCGCTCAAGAAGCTCTTTTCGCGGCAAGATCCCGGTTCTTCGATCAACCGGGATGCCATTGCCAACCCCGAAGCGCTGGCAGAGTTTATCGATCTGGCCGAGCAGGTTTCGCCGTCGTCATGAAATGTGTGTGTGGCCTCGGGAACTGAAATCCCGGGGCCACACAGGACAGACTCAATTTTCTGACCCAGGTTCAGTCTCCGCTGTACGCAGGTAGATACTTGAGGCGAGGGCTAGGTCCTGCCATGGCATACCGGTGCCTTTGAATAATCTTGGGCCTGGAGCATCCATGGATGTTGTGCCGACGATGAGGTCGCGCAGGGTCAGCGCACGGTCCCAGTGAAAGTCGTCTGTTTTATGCGGGATCACCAGATCACCGGCTTCTCGACGAGCACTTTCCAAGGACTCTATGACCACATGCGAGCGTTGAACCAAAGTGGTATCTACCTCGCGAGAGGCCGGATCATGTGAGCCAATGGCTGCGACTACCGCATGGTTTTGAACCAGGTTGCCGTCAAAGAGTGGTTCACTAGCGCTAGTACAACACAAGACGAGATCTGCCTCCGCCACAGCTTCAGGGCCGGAAACCGAGCTCTGTATACCGGCATCCTCTATCACATGGGCAAGTTGCTTCGCGCGATCTTTGTCACGACCCACGACGTCAATGGCAGTTGGACGGTACACCGCCATGATTGCCTGGATGTGCGCTCTTGCTTGCACACCTGTACCAAATAGCGTCACCCGTCCTGCATCTGACCGTGCAAGGTGTTTTATGGCTAGCGCAGTCACCGCTGGAGTTCGTAGCGCAGTTAGCGCTGCTCCCTCCAGAGTGGCAACCGGACGCAATGATGGGCCATCAAACAGGACATACACGCCTTGAATTGCAGGCAGACCAGCAGGGTGGTCATTTTCGCGTACGGTCACCAACTTGGTACCACACCAAGCTTCCGAAGCCGACGGCATGTGCAACAACAGTCCCGATGGTCCGCTGTGGCGTGTGCGGACCCCGTCGGTTTCCGGGTCGAAGCCGCCCGCAAGGGTGTGTTCAAGAACTGCTACTGCGTCGGTAAACGTAAAGCTCTCTTGAACCTGATCCTCGCTAATCCACCTGGGCGTGCCACTGCTATTTGGATTGCTGCTATTGGGTTGGTCGCTCATACTTGCTCCAAATTATTCTGACCGATGGGGTGCGCTTAGGCGTGCTTATTCGTTCGCACGTTTTAACTTCGCCCCACGGCTCAGTTTCGCTTCGGCAGGCTTCCCGTTCTTTTCGATCTTCTCCGACATTTGTCCACCGAGCATGGTTGAACGCTCCTTGAGGGGGACGGTCGGAATGGTGCCGGTATGCATGCCAGTGCGCTGCTCGAAGATCTCCCGACGGAGCACCTTTGCCAGGAAGTAGATGCCCAACAGGTTTGGCACCGTGACGAGGAAGAACATTGCATCGGAGAATCGCACGACTGTATCCAGCGAGACACTGGCGCCAACCACGATCATCACAAGGTAGACCGCGTCATAGATGCGCTCTGCGGTGCGACTTTGCCCGAATACATAACCAGCTGTCTTCTTCCCGTAGTAGGAGAAGCTCAAAATGGTTGAGAAACCGAAGAGCACGATGCTCACAGTGAGCAGGACAGTAAACCCAGTGGTGACCGTAGAAAACGCTTCTGTTGTCAGAGCTACTCCATCAGAGTCGCTTTCTGTGTAAACGCCGGTGACAATAATGGCCAAGGCAGTCATAGTGCACACGATCACTGAATCGATGAAAGGCTCCCAGGCTGCGACAAATCCCTCTTCAGCAGGGCGCTTATTCTTGGTAGCAGAGTGCGCCATACCCGCCGTTCCAACACCAGCAGCGTTGGAGAACAGGGCACGCTGGATACCGATAATGGCAACGCCGATAATGCCACCGCTAACACCTTCACCGGTAAATGCGTTCGAGAAAATCAAACCGATGGATTCCGGGATTGCCGCGTAGTTCGCACCGAGAATGACCAGCACACAACCTACGTACAACATTGCCATCAATGGGACCAGTCGGCTAGTAATTCGAGCAATCGAGGTGATACCACCAACAATGACAACTCCTGCGATAACCGCCAGAATGACACCAACAATCCAACCGTTGCCTGCCAGCGGGCTGTCTGCCCCGCCCGTTGTATTAATGATTTGGGCGGTAATTTGGTTGGACTGGAAGATATTTCCTGCACCCATGACCGCGATCATCATGCCTGCAGCAAAACTAAAGCCTAGGACTTTGCCAAGTTTTGGCCGCCCAATCGCCTTCAGGCCGTCTCGCAGGTAGTACATTGGACCGCCCGAAACTGTGCCGTCCGCGTTAACCGTACGAAACATCTGAGCCAGTGTTGCTTCTGACATTTTCACTGCCATGCCTAGCAAACCGGCAATGATGATCCATAGTGTGGCCCCCGGACCACCAACGGTTATTGCTACTGCTACACCTGCAATATTTCCAAGTCCAATGGTTCCAGACAATTCTGTTGCCAGAGCTTGGAAGCTCGTAACCTGGCCGGGGTCACTGTGCCGGCTGTAATGCCCGCGGATAATGGCCAGGCTGTGCTTGAAGTCCTTGAACGGCCTGATGCGCAACCAAAATGTCAGAAAGACGCCGGCACATATAAGCCAGACAATCAACAACGGCAGGTCCGCACCGCCGACCGGGACTGCGAAGAAAACAATTTCTTCCAGAAAATCTACGATAGGGCCAAATATATTCTGAATACTTTCATCAACAGAGGCACTCGACATGAGGGCTGGAACGCCAATTTCTTGTGGCATTGTTATCGTCCAATCAGGCAAATGAGTGAGATATCAAGAGTGGAACACAGTCGCATTGCTTCATAGTGTGACGTGCACCACCATTAGGTTATCGATAACCCATAATTCACCACCCCGGGCTTCTTGTCAACCAATTTTTCAGAAAAGTCGGGGCGAAGGTTGGCGAACATACGCCGCTCACCGCACTCAAAGCAACCTTCGGGCATCCATAAACCTCACGCTGCCGGTGCGATATCAACGTAGGCAGAACCACGCGGGTGCGATAATCTGGCTAAGAACACAAACACCGCCCGCAGTAGCTGGCCCACAAGGAAATGCCGATATCATGACCGCAGAAGAATCCACCTGGCTCGCCCGCCTCCCCTCCGGCGCACTATCACATCCAGCAACGCTGAAGGACTCGACAGAATCACTCATTCGTCGCGCCCTCATCAGCGGCGAAATGCAGCCCGGCGAAATTTACTCTGCAAACAAACTCGCCAGCCAATTAGGGATATCAAATAGCCCCGTGCGAGAAGCCATGATGTCACTGGTGCACAGCGGGCTGCTGGAGCTCGTGCGCAACCGTGGATTTCGGGTCGTGGAGTTGACCGAAAATGACAAACGTGAAGTATACGAGCTACGCCTCCATGTAGAAGTCGACGCCATTCGTCGAGTTGCAGCCCGTGGCATCACCACAGAACAAGCAGATCACATCTTGCACATGTCTCAGCGCACGGTGGACCTAGTCAATACGTCACTAGTCGACTACTTGGAAGCCGATCAACAGTTTCACCTCGCACTCGTGGGCCTGCTTGGCAACGATCGCTGGCTAGAAATTGTCAAGAACTTGCGCGACCAGTCACGCGTCAACGGGTATTACACCTTCTTGGAGCACAACGATCACCTCATCAGCAGTGCCGAAGAACATCAACAGATTACCCAGGCGATCATCAATGGCGAGCCGGAGCTCGCCGCGGCTTTAATGGTGAAGCACCTCGAATACGCGCGACCGAAAAAGCGCTAAGCTCCTCATCATAATGTGATGCTTGACACTCTTTGCTGGGCGTTCTATATTGGTTATCGATAACCAATAACCGCTAAGATCTGTTGATCAGCCTCACGAGGAGAACCCATGGTTGAAAATGCCGTTGAAGTGAGCCTCACTTCCGCTTCGTCGCAGCCTACGCATGCTGACGTGGTTATCCTTGGCGGCGGCGCCATCGGCGTCAGCATTGCCTGGAACCTCGCCCGCAAAGGTGTGCAGAATATTGTGGTCCTGGAACGTGGTGAGTTCGGTAGCGGTTCTTCAGCGAAACCACTGGGCGGGGTACGCGCAAACTTCTCGGACCCGGCAAATATCACCCTTGGGCAACGCTCACTGGAAATCTTCCGAAATTTCAAAAAAGACTTTGGCATCGATATTGGCCTGCGCAAGGTTGGCTACTTGTTCTTAGCCCGCACCGAGGAAGAAGCATCGGGTCTCAGCTTTGCTACTTCGGTCCAAAACGAGCTGGGCATCAACAGCCGCAATATCACTGCTGAGCAAGCCCTTGAGTTAAACCCGTATTTGGATCCCGAGGTTCTCGTTGCCGGCGCGTTTTCGCCCGATGATGGCTACGCACAACCAGCCCGTGTGGTCGAAGGATACGTCAAAGCTGCCCAAGCATTGGGAGTGACGTTCCTCAACCATACTGAAGCACTTGAAGCTGAACTTGGTCCTAACGGCGTGGAGTCCATCCGCACCAACCGCGGAACGATTCGTACCGAATCCGCGATCTGCGCTACGGGTGCCTGGAGCCAGGGTGTCGGAGAAATGTTCGGAGTCGATCTACCAGTCGAACCGGTCCGCCGCCTGATCGCTTTCACTCCGCAGCGCGAAAAACCGCATCCAACGGTGCCCTTCACCTTGGATTTGAGCACTACATTTTACTATCACAACTGCAATAACGGTTTGTTGCTGGGCATTTCGCATAAACAAGAGCCCGGGTTCTGCCGCGAATTCAGTTACGACTGGACCAATGAGCTCAATGCAGCCGCGGGCATCATTGCACCCTCACTGCAGAATACAGAAATCGTTGGCGGATGGGCCGGGCTCTACGAGAACACCCCCGATCACAACGCGATCATCGGGCGTTCTGAGGAAGTCTCCAACCTGTTCTATGCCACCGGTTTCTCCGGCCACGGCTTTTTGCAATCGCCGGCCGTTGGTGAACTCGTCGCCGATATGTACCTGGGCCAGGAATCATTTATGGACCCAACACCGTTTTCCGTCAATCGTTTCTCTGAAGCAGATCTGACTGCAACAAGAGAACTACACATTATCTAATGAACCCCTCGACCGCCATAACAACTGAAACCGAAAGGTACCCCATGGCTTTCCAAGAACTATGGCAATTGCGCGCAGCGTTTGCCATTGAGCTCTCTGAAATGTACGGCGAAGAAGTTCCCGCCTATAACACCCTGGTGGATGTCTCAACCGAGGTAAACCGTGACTCCATGGAACGCGTCGGTGCCAACGCCGAACGTCTCGGCAGCATTGAGCGTGTTACGGCTGAACGCCACGGCGCAATTCGAGTCGGTTCACCAACAGAAATGTCGCAGGTAGCACGTGTATACGCAGCCTTTGGCATGTATCCGGTGGGCTTCTATGACCTTCGCGATGCATCGGCTTCCTCCGTGCCGGTCGTATCGACCGCTTTTCGTCCAATCGATGCCGATGAACTGGCCAAGAACCCTTTCCGCGTGTTCACGTCGATGTTGGCTGCTGACGATCCACGCTTTTTCAGCGCCGATCAGCAGCAACGACTCCAAGAATTCATTGGCAATCGTCAACTATTCCCAGAAGAACTGCTGACACTGGCAGATAAGGCCGCCGAGCAAGGCGGTCTGGAAGATGCAGAAGCAGCCCGCCTGTTGGAGATGGCGACCGGGTCGTTCAAGCTCTCCGATGATCCGGTGGATTATGCCTGGTACAAGGAGCTTGAAGAAGTTTCGGCCGTGGCAGCCGACATTGGTGGCGTGACCAGCACACATATCAACCACCTCACACCTCGCGTGTTGGACATCGATGACCTCTACAACCGCATGGAGGCCCTGGGGATCACCATGATCGACGAGGTCCAAGGCCCACCGGCCTGGGATGGTCCAGATATCTTACTGCGCCAGACCTCCTTCCGCGCCCTGGATGAAGAGCGCGTGTTCAAGTTTGATGACGGCACCGTTGGCCCCGGCGAACTCCGCGTGCGTTTTGGTGAAGTCGAACAGCGCGGCATCGCCTTGACTCCGAAGGGGCGCGAACTCTACGACCAGATGTTGGCCGAAACCGATCGTCGTCTACAAAAATACGGCGGTATTCGCACCGATGTCGCACGCCAGGTCTGGGCCGAGTATCTCCCAGATACCGAACGTGGACTCGCTGAACGAGATCTTGCATTTTTCACCTACCGGGTGGCCGAAGACGCCTCAGCCGATACCCTGGCCCAGCTACCGCACAACGTTTCGCTGCTGTCACTCCTGGATGACGGCATCATTGTGGCAGAACCGATCGTCTACGAGGACTTCCTGCCACGCTCGGCTGCGGGAATTTTCCAATCGAACCTGACCGGTGAGGGCTCTCGCGATGACGCATTACAAGGCACCGACTATGACATTAACGTCATGTCAGAAATAGTTGGTCGCCCAGTTGCCGATTCGCACGATCTCTACCGCAAACAACAGGACGCTTCATTGGCCGAGGTTGCAGCGCAACTGGACCGGTCCATTGCCCCGATCACCGCGAACCTGACCCCCTAACCACACACGACCGAATAGGATTTTTCATGACTACTACACAAACCACCAACTCGACCCTGGCCACGACCACCCGCGAAGCGCTCATCGCCTGCGGTGTTGACGAAGCACTGCTGTCTGGCTCCCGCCAGGTGTACTCCCCTATTGATGGCCAGCACCTGGTGAACATCAAGGACGACAACCAGGACGCTGTTGTCAAAGCCATCGATGAAGCCCAAGAGGCATTCAAGACCTGGCGTGACACCCCAGCCCCAGTCCGCGGACAGGTAGTGAAACGCTGGGCCGAACTACTCACCGAACACAAACAAGACCTGGCTGCCCTGGTCACCGCCGAGGTCGGCAAGATCACCTCCGAGGCCGAAGGCGAAGTCCAGGAAATGATCGACATCTGCGACTTTGCCGTAGGCCAGTCACGCATGCTCTACGGTCAAACCATGCCGTCGGAACGTGCAGGTCACCGCCTGATGGAAACCTGGCACCCACTGGGCGTTGTCGGGGTCATTACCGCATTCAACTTCCCGGTTGCCCCCTACGCCTGGAACACCGCACTGGCGCTGGTTGCCGGTGATGCCATCGTGTGGAAGCCATCGGCCATCGGTTCGCTGTGTGCCCTGGCCACTGACACCCTGCTGGCCCGCGCGGTTGCAGAATCCGGGGCACCAGCCGGTATCCACCACGTCGTGTTGGCAGACCCAGATGCAGCCCGTCCAATTCTGGAAGACCCACGCGTAGAGCTGGTTTCGGCGACCGGTTCGACCCGCATGGGCAAGCAGATCGCACCGGTCATTGCCTCGCGTTTCGGACGCTACCTGCTGGAACTCGGCGGCAACAACGCCGCGATCGTCACCCCATCGGCCGACCTGGATCTTGCCCTGCGCGGCATTGCATTTGCCGCCGCCGGTACCGCCGGTCAGCGTTGCACCACCATGCGCCGGTTGATCGTCCACGAATCCGTGGCCGATGAACTCGTTGACAAACTGGTTCGCGCCTACAAGACCCTGACCATCGGCGACCCATCCCAAGACGGCAACCTGGTGGGTCCGCTAGTCAACCAGCAGTCCTATGAAGGCATGCAGTCAGCCCTGGAACAGGCCAAAGCCGAAGGTGGCGAAGTCCTGGTTGGTGGCGACCGCGTGCTGGCCGATGAACACCCAGACGCCTACTACGTTGAGCCGGCCATCGTCCGGATGCCAGCCCAAAGCGATGTGGTCAAAGACGAAACCTTTGCCCCCATTCTGTATGTGTTGACCTACTCCGACTTCGATGAAGCATTAGAAATCCACAACGGTGTACCCCAGGGCCTGTCATCGTCGATCTTCACCTCCGACCAGGCAGAATCCGAAATCTTCCTGTCGGCTCGTGGCTCCGACTGCGGTATCGCCAACGTCAACATCGGAACCTCGGGTGCCGAAATCGGTGGCGCCTTCGGTGGCGAAAAAGAAACCGGTGGCGGTCGTGAATCCGGTTCGGACGCCTGGAAGATCTACATGCGCCGTGCAACCAACACCGTGAACTACTCCGGTGAGCTGCCATTGGCCCAGGGCGTGGAATTCATCTAACCCGCACGAGCGACAACACGTTAACGAATTTCAGCATCGGAGTATTTTGTGAGCGATTATTTCAACCTTCTGGACGAATGGGGTCCCGAAAAGATCGTCGTCGTCAGTGACCCTGACATCGGCATGCAGGGTGTACTGGTGATCGATAACACCGCCCGAGGCATTGGCAAGGGCGGCACTCGGATGACCCCGACCGTAGATGTCCCAGAAATTGCCCGCCTGGCCCGGGTCATGACCTGGAAATGGGCTGCGGTAGACCTCTTCTACGGTGGCGCTAAGGCCGGAATCCGGTTCGATCCGACCTCGGTGGACAAAGAGCGCGTGCTACGGTCCTTTGTTCGCAAACTTCGCAACGAAGTGCCCGAGGAATACGTCTTCGGATTGGATATGGGACTCACCGAAGTCGATGCTGCAATTATTAACGATGAGCTGGGCCGCGGCGCTGCCGTGGGCACCCCGTATGAACTCGGCGGTATCCCCTATGACCAGCTCGGTGTCACCGGTCATGGGGTCGCCGAGGTCGTCGACGAAATCGCAGACCAGCAAAACTTGCAGGGTTCCAGCGTGGCCGTTCAAGGTTTCGGCGCCGTTGGGCACTCGGTTGCCAAACGATTACACGAACTGGGGTACCGGGTCACCGCGGTCTCCTCGGTCAAAGGTGCCCTGGCCAATCCCGACGGCCTGGATATCCCTGCACTGCTCCAAGAACGCGCCGAACTCGGCGACGATTTCGTCTACAACCACCCCAAGCTTGCGATCGAGCCCGGTCAGGAATTATTTACGCAGGCCGATATCGTGGTGCCCGCTGCACTACAAAACGTAATCAGCACGGCAAACGTTGGGGATATCAAGGCCAAACTGGTGGTCGAAGCAGCCAACCTGCCAACTGACGCCGGTGCACAAGCAGCACTGCGCGAAAAAGGCGTTACCGTGGTACCCGACTTCATCGCCAATGCCGGCGGTGTGGTCAGCGCCGCCTTTGCCATGGAGGCCCGGTTCTCGCCCTTCCGTGTGGATCCAACCATCATTTTGGAAACGGTCTCAACTAAACTGCGTGCCAACGCGATCACCACGTTGGAACAGGCCCAACGATCCGGTGAAACCACGCACGAAGCAGCACGCAGACTCGCCCAAGAGCGAGTTCGCGCTGCCATGGACCTGCGTGGTCGCCGCGTGCTGCAGCCAAGCGCAGTATAACGACCCATACCCCTGAGGCAGCAGAAGGAATACTTGGAGATGACCGCTCTCGCACCAACCATCGTGGATCGCATCCAGCACATCACCGCTCAGCTCAACCAGCTGCTCGACGGGGATGTGGATGCAACCGCTCTGACGCGTGCCATCTATTCCACTGATGCCTCAAACTACCGAGTGGTGCCCGATATCGTGGTGCTGCCGCGCCACGGCGACGATGTGGTAGCCGCGGTCAAACTTGCCCGTGACTACTCACTGTCGGTAACCGCTCGGGGTGGTGGCACCTCGTGTGCGGGCAACTCGGTCGGACCCGGGTTGGTGCTGGATTTCTCCAAGTACATGAACCAGGTGTTAGACATCGATGCCCAAGCCCAAACTGCCGTTGTGCAGCCCGGGGTGGTGCTGGCCGATCTCCAGAAAGCTCTGGCGAAGCACGGCCTGCGCTTTGGCCCGGATCCTTCAACGGCTAATCGGGCAACACTGGGTGGGACGATCGGCAACAATGCCTGCGGTCCTCACGGGCTGGCGTATGGGCGCACCGCCGACAATGTGGCGGCCATGCGCTGGCTCACCGGCACCGGCGAAGTCCTCGAGGTTGGCTCCGGACCCAACGCCCTTGATGGTGTTGCCGGACTGGAACCATTTGTGATGCAGAACTTGGCGTTGCTTCGGACCGAGTTCGGACGTTTCGATCGGCAAATCTCCGGTTACTCGCTGGAACATTTGCTGCCCGAAAACAACCGCAATCTTGCGGCGATGCTGGCTGGAACCGAGGGCACCGCCGGGATTATCTTGGAGGCCACCGTCAAGGTGGTCCCAAAATCTGCTGCACCTGCTCTGGCGGTGCTGGGCTACCCCGATATGGCAACTGCTGCCGATGATGTCGTGCATCTGCTGCCGCATAAACCGCTGGCGTTGGAAGGCTTGGATGCCCAACTCATCGACGTGATCCGTCGGGCCAAAGGCCCAGACGCCACACCCGAACTGCCCCGGGGTGGCGGTTGGCTTATGGTAGAGATCGATGGCAGTGACGATGCCGCGGCCTTGCGCGATGCCAATGCGTTAATCGCTGATTCCTGCGCCATTGATGCGGTTGTTCACCCCGCCGGTCCCGAAGCCACCCAACTGTGGCAGATTCGTGCCGATGGAGCCGGTCTTGCCGGTCGCACCGCCGATGGGCAACAGGCCTGGCCCGGGTGGGAAGATTCCGCGGTCCCGCCCGAACACTTAGGCGACTACCTGCGCGAACTGCAATCGCTGATGGACAGCCACAATCTCTCCGGTTTGGCCTACGGTCACTTCGGAGACGGCTGCATTCACCTGCGCATTGATTTCCCGTTGGCCACTACACCCGAGACGATGCGCGACTTCATGGAGCATGCTGCCCGACTAGCAGCCAGTTACGGCGGCTCGCTCTCCGGAGAACACGGCGACGGCCGTGCCCGGTCAGAACTCTTGCACACCATGTATAGCGCCGAAGCCCTCGATGTGATGGCCCAGTTTAAAGGGCTCTTCGATCCCGACGATATGCTGAACCCCGGTGTTGTGGTCCGGCCCGAACCTCTGGATGCTAATTTACGCCGACCCGCAGCCGACACCGTGATGGCTGCGGACGGATTCGCCTTCGCCTCCGACGGCGGGGACATTACCAGTGCCATCCACCGCTGTGTTGGGGTGGGCAAGTGCCGTGCCGACGCCCGTGATACCGGCCAATTCATGTGCCCCTCCTTTACCGCTACCCGCGATGAAAAAGACTCCACCCGCGGCCGCGCCAGAGCGCTGCAGGAAATGCTCAACGGGGGCGTCGTCTCCGATGGCTGGTCCTCACCCGAACTCCACGATGCCCTGGACCTGTGCTTAAGTTGTAAGGCCTGTGCTAACGATTGCCCGACCGGTATCGATATGGCCACCTTCAAATCCGAAACCCTGCACCGCACCTACCAGGGCAAACTGCGCCCGCGAGCGCACTACACGCTTGGCCGGCTGCCCCAGTGGCTGCACTTGGCTTCACCGTTCGCTCGGCTGGTCAACGTGCTGGGAAAAATCACGCCGCTACGCAAAGTGATGCTTTCTGCCATGGGAGCCGACGGACGCAGATCCTTACCAGAACTGGCGCCCAAACCCTTCCGACGGCTGCGAAAAAACCTCACCCCGGCACACCGGCCAACCGGTACCAAGGTCGTCTTGTGGGTCGATTCATTTACCGACAGTCTCTCGCCCGAGATCGCACTGGACGCAATCACCGTGCTCGAGGCCGCTGGCTGCGATGTGAAAATCGCCGAACCCGGGATCTGCTGCGGTTTGACCCTAATCAGTACCGGCCAGCTAACCGCCGCCAAGAAGAAGTTGGCCAACACGGTCAACGTGCTCAACCCCTATGTTGAAGCCGGTTACACCGTCGTCGGCTTGGAACCCAGCTGTACCGCGACCCTACGTTCAGACCTGGTCGAACTCCTCCCCCAGGATCCTGCCGCGAAGGCTGTCTCACAACAAGTTCGCACCGTTTCCGAACTGCTGACCACCCTGGACTGGGAGCCACCTCAGTTGGACCGAAAACTGTTGGTCCAACCGCACTGTCACCAGTATGCGATCATGGGTTTTGAAACCGACCAGAAACTGTTGGAGAAACTGGGTTGCGATGTCGAAATATCCTCCGGGTGCTGTGGCCTCGCTGGCAATTTCGGTATGGAACAGGGACACTATGACGTCTCAGTAAAAATCGCGGAGGATGGCATCCTCAAGAAAATCGCCGAAGCCCCCGATCGAGAAGTTCTTGCTGATGGATTCTCTTGCCGAACCCAAATCACCGACCTGGATGGAACCAGTAGCCAGCACCTTGTCCAGATAATCGCTGCCGAACTCAAGAAGACCTAAGCTGCCTGGACGTGAATGCGGCCCCGAGAACTGGAATCTCGGGGCCGCACACTCTCATCACTCATCACTCACACCTCGAAGAGGA
Organism: Candidatus Yaniella excrementavium; assembly: GCA_019115865.1. GTDB lineage: Bacteria > Actinomycetota > Actinomycetes > Actinomycetales > Micrococcaceae > Yaniella > Yaniella excrementavium. Next base: position 14,279 of record DXCT01000132.1, read on the forward strand.
GTGATAAACACTCTAGCGACTCTTCCTGTTGATCAGCTTGGATTCCGCGCAGAAACTTACCTGAACCCGCTGTGTAAATACTGGATACCTATCCACTCCAAGCCACGAACCCTGCCGGCATGAGCCCCGGATCAGTAGTGTGAAGGCACCAGAATTGCAACCGAGGCCGAGCCAGGAGAACGTAGTGCGCTACCATCACGAAACCGTCGAAGCACTGGCAGAAAAACTGCGCACCGGCGCGAAGACGGCCAAACAGCAAGCTGCGAAGGCCTGGGAGGCAGCCGCTGCCGCGCACCCCACGTTCATCACCACAGTTGATGATGACGCCGCCGCAGAGATATCCGATGAGCGCTTTCAAACACAAACTCCACGCAGCGCATTGGAAGGTATTCCAATCGCTATCAAGGATGTGATCGCAACCGCCGGCGTGCGCACGACCATGGGGTCACAGCTGTTTGCCGACCATGTGCCAACCGAGGATGCACAGATCGTCAAACAGCTCAAAGCCGCAGGCGCCAATATAGTGGGCAAATCCAACACGCATGAATTTTCTTTTGGAATCCGCGGCGATTCGACGGCCTTTGGCGTTGTCCCGAACCCATACGACGAAACACGTATTGCCGGGGGCTCTAGTTCCGGGTCTGCAGCCGCTGTAGCCCGGGGCATCGTGCCACTGGCCGTGGGCAGTGATACCGCAGGTTCTATCCGAGTCCCAGCTGCCCTGTGTGGTGCGGTCGGGTTCAAACCCACCTATGATCTGCTCGATACCGCAGGCATTTTCCCGTTGGCTCAGTCGTTTGATACAGCGGGTTTCCTCAGCACCACGGTGCACGACATTGTGATTGCGATGGATGCGATCGGCGCTGCAGGCTGCTCGGGTCCGCTGCAGGACAGCGGGGAACTGCGTTTCCGAATGCTACGCGGTAACCCTGCTCTGAACGCAAAAATCCCCGCCGATGAAACAGCGCAAGAGGTCCCCGAACTGCTGGATGCCCCGGATGTGCACCACCCAAACTTTGACGGGAGTCCAGCGGATTTTCGTGGTCTTTTCAACACCATCCGGAGCAGAGAAGCCTACGCGGTACACAAGAAGTACTTGCGTTGCGACGTTAGCGCCGCACAGTACCAAGAACTCACCTATTCTCGACTGCAGCAAGGTGCCGACATCACCGATGAGCAAGTGGAACAAGCCCGTAAAACAATCGAAGAGATCAGCCAACGGTATCTGGAAACATTTTCCGACGTCGATATTTTGTTGAGCACGACCGTCCCCCTGAAAGCCCCACCGCGGTCGCAAAAGCCGGGCACAGGGTCTGAAGAATTGGTATCGCAGTGCGTGGCCTGGAACGTGCTGGGCTGGCCGGCGTTGACGGTCCCCTACTGGTCAAACGACGATCTGCTGCCCAACGCCATCCAGGTTATTGGCAAACCCGGCCGAGATACTGACGTACTGTCTGCCGGAAAGCATATTGAACAGCTCTTAGCCTCCCACAAAGCAACCCTGGACGGACCCAAAGGCCACGATTGAAGCGCTGAACGCGGGGCCAGCTACGATTGGAACAGCACAGAGAACTCGTGCCTCAACTGTGCTTTTTGTACTTTGCCCATGACATTGCGCGGCAGTTGATCAACCGCCCGGTATGCCCGAGGTTGTTTGAACCGCGCTAGCTGATGAGCAAGGGCCGCCTCCAGCACCGCCGAGTCCAAGTGTTGTCCTTGGTCCAAAACAATAACGGCGACGACGGTCTCGCCCAAATCCGGGTGCGGCACACCGATGACCGCAGATTCTTTGACCATTGGGTGTTCGTCGAGCAGCTGCTCAATTTCTTTGGGGTAAACGTTGTAGCCACCCGAGATGATCATATCTTTGGAACGTCCCGAGATGTACAGGTAACCGTCGTGGTAATAGCCTTGATCACCGGTGATGAAGAACCCGGAGGCACGAATCTCTTGTGCAGTTTTTTCTGGGTTGCGCCAGTATCGGTCAAAGACATTGGGCCCCCGTACTTCGATGGAACCGATATCGCCGGCAGGAAGTTCCGCACCCGATTCGGCATCGGCGACTATGACTTCGACGCCGGGCAATGCTGAACCCACACTGCCTGCGCGGCGCTGCCCGTGATACGGGTTGGTGGTGTTCATCCCGGTTTCTGTCATGCCGTAGCGTTCCAGGATGTGGTGTCCGGTACGCTGCGTGAATGCCGCGTGGTCGGCAGCTAACAGCGGTGCCGAACCCGAAACGAACAGCCGCATGGATTCGGCAGCATCGCGGTGTAGGTTCGGGGAGGCTAGCAGTCGTGTGTAGAACGTGGGCACGCCCATCAACACGGTTGCGCTGGCAAAGTGCTCGATGACTCGTTCAGGATCAAAGGAGTCCATCCACAGCATGGTCGCACCGGCTACCAGGGTCATGTTGGCCGCCACGAAGAGCCCATGAATGTGGAAGATCGGAAGGGCATGGATGAGCCGATCGTGACCGGTAAATTCCCAGGCCTGAAGCAGCGCCAAACAGTTGCTGGTGAGATTGTCGTGGGTCAAGACCGCCCCTTTGGAACGGCCCGTGGTCCCGGAGGTATACAATATAGCGGCTGCGTGAGCACCACGGACCGGTTCAACGGTTGTTCGCGGCGTCTCGGCTTGCAACAGTGAGCCGTTGCCGTGTCGATCCAGGGTACGAATGGCACTGTTGGGCGCCAGTTTGCGGGTTTGTTGTTCACGAGCCGGGTCTACGATCACCACGGTGGGCTCTGCATCATCAAGAAAATACTGCAGTTCAGCAGCGGTATAGGCGGTGTTCAGGGGAACATATATCCCACCCACCTGCAATGTTGCCAGGTAGGCGGCGATGGCCTGCGGCGATTTTTCCACCTGAACAACGACCCGGTCTCCGGCACTCATCCCAGCAGAATGCAATACGGCTGCGATGCTTTGAGTGGTCTTAAACAGCTTGCCGTAGGTGATGTTGGAACCGTTGGGCAATTCGAACACGGGTTTGGACGGGTGAGCAGCTACACGATCCAAAAAGCGCATATACACACTATGGTATGGAAGTTGATGCACCGGGGCCTCGCTGTATTTTCGTTGCCTAAAGTCTAGGGTCAGCCATTGATTTTGGACATAGCGTACAAAGATTCAAGTATATCTTCAACTACTGACCGTCCGATGTTTGCGGGGTTAAATGAACGCAGGGCGTGAACCTGGCTTTGCAGCTGGAGTCACACCCTGCGTCATGTATCGACGAGTTGTCCTAGTCGTTATAGTCGTAGAAGCCTTTACCCGTTTTCCGTCCCAAGTCACCGTTGGCCACCATATCGCGCATAAGCTGCGGCGGGCTGAACCGTGGGCCGAGTTTGGTTTCCAAATACTCCGCGATATTGAGACGAACATCGACTCCGACGATGTCGGTGAGTGCCAATGGGCCGACCGGGTGTTTATACCCCAGCACCATGGCGTTATCAATGTCCTGCGCTGAAGCAACACCTTCTTCGACCATCCGAATGGCTTCTAGTCCCAGTGCAAGGCCCAGACGTGAGGAAGCAAAACCGGGGGCGTCGTTGACGGTGACCGGGGTCTTGCCGATGCTCTCGGTCCACCGGGTGGTGAGCGCTTTGAGCTCATCCGAGGTCTGCTTGCCGATGACGACTTCAACAAGTTTGGAAGCTGGGACAGGGTTGAAGAAGTGCAGGCCACAAAAGTTCTGTGGGCGTTGCAGTTGCTCGGCCAAACCATCAACGGACATCGACGACGTGTTTGTCGCCAGGTAGGCGTCTTGGGCCAGGTGTCCTTCGACCGACTGCAGGGCGGAGACTTTCAGGTCGAAGTCTTCCGGGACTGCTTCAATAACCAAACCAGCCTTGGCGAATGCCGCCTGATCGGTGGTCACCGTCAGTTGTGCTTCGTATTCGGCGGCGGTACCGGAGACTTTGCCGCGTTCTACGGATCCGGCAACGTCGCGCAACACGCGCTCGCGTGCCGCCGTTGCCGCGTCGTCGTGCTGTTCAACGACAACGACCTGGGCTCCGGATGTCAAAAAGGCGTGGGCTACGCCGGCGCCCATGCGTCCGCCGCCTAAGACGCCAACGATGGATGGAAGAGTGTTTGCCATGGTGCTCCTCTAGTGGTGGTTCAGTGGTTAGACGCGTTCGATGAGCATTGCGGCGCCTTGGCCGACCCCAACACACATGGTGGCTAGACCGCGAGATTTTTCTTCGGCTTCGAGCCGCGAGAGCAGTGTGATGACGATGCGTGAACCCGATGAACCCAGCGGGTGACCCAGCGCAATCGCACCACCCCAGCCGTTGACGATCTCGGGGTTGATGCCCAGACGGCGCATTGAAGCAATCGATTGGGTTGCGAATGCTTCATTGAGTTCTGCGACCTCGAGATCATCGACGCTCCAGCCGGCCTGAGCCAAGACCTTCTGGGTTGCCGGAACGGGCCCAAGACCCATGACTTCTGGCGCTAGACCAGCTGATCCACCGGCGACAATACGAGCTCGCGGGGTGAGGTTATATTTCTTGATCGCCTCGGCTGAAGCCACAATGATGGCCGAGGCACCGTCGTTGAGACTCGAAGAGTTCCCCGCGGTCACGACATCGCCCAAACCGGTAACCGGACGCAGACCACTAAGTTTCTCAGTGGTGGTCCCCGGGCGGGGTCCTTCGTCCTGGTCGACGACGGTGACGTTACCTTTGCGGTCTTTGATCTCGACCGGCACGATTTCGTTTGTGAAGTGGCCGGCTTCGCCAGCGGCTACGGCTTTGGCTTGCGATGCCGCAGCAAATTCGTCGGCTTCTTGGCGGGTAATGCCATCAACATTGGCGACTTCTTGAGCGGTTTCGGTCATCGAGTACGTCATCTTGCCATCGCGCGACAGATCTCCGTACTCAAAGCGTGGATTGACGAAGCGCCAGCCCAGCGCCGAGTCAAAAATCTTGCCCGGTTGGGCGAATGCCCGGGTTGGTTTTTCCAAGACCCAGGGCGCACGAGACATCGATTCGACACCGCCGGCTATAACGATGTCGGCGTCCCCGGTTGCAATCATGCGCGAAGCGGTTTCGATGGCCGACATGCCCGAGGCGCACAACCGGTTGACGGTCATCGCAGGAACCGACTCATCGCCACCGGCCAGCAACCAGGCCATACGCGCCACGTTGCGGTTTTCTTCGCCGGCACCATTGGCGTTGCCCAATAGCACCTCGTCCACAACGTTTGAGTCCAGACCACTGTCATCGAGGACCGCTTTTATGGCGGTGGCGGCCATATCGTCAGGCCGCAGCGAGCTCAAGGCCCCACTGTGACGTCCAACCGGGGTACGTTTACCCGAGACCAAAAATGCTTCTGCTACCACGTGGCTCCTCTTAGTTCTGCAGCAATGTGCCGGTAAAATTTGGTTTGCGCTTTTCTTGGAAGGCTGCAAAGCCTTCGGCGTAGTCGTCCGTGGAGCACAGTTGTCCCTGGGCCAGGTTTTCCTGTTCCATTGACTCCCACAACCCAATGCGTTCGTCACGGATTGCCGCAACGAGTTGGCGCGATGCCAGAAACGCACCGGTGGCACCTTCGGCTGCTTTCGCAACGCGTTGCCGGGTGAATTCCAGCAGTTCCTCTTTTGGTACCGAGCGGGAGAAGAGTCCCTGGGCTACAGC
>DXCT01000001.1 GCA_019115865.1 Candidatus Yaniella excrementavium
TCAGATGCAAGGATTTTAGGTAATTGCGTGGCTACCCAGATAAAGCCGGCTGTTGGTACTGCGGCGAGGATGAGGAAGCCTTGACGGCCCGATTTGTGAATAATCAGGGGGGCGACGAGTGCAACCAAAAAGAGTGCAAGCAGCACAATCAGCAAGGTTGCCTCCGTGAGGTCTAGGGGACGGTCACCTGCTTAACCTTACATAGTGACCGCACGATCCTTCACAAGGAGGCAAGCATGACTTGATGCCGCCAGTACCTCTTAGACGGGGTTTCTTCTGGTTTAGTGAAATCTAGCCTGAAATTCCCTGATGACGAACACCGCAATAATTATTAATTTGTTACTGATCATTGGCCGAGCATTTGCTGATGGTTCCCTGCGCGGATGCAGGAAATATCGCGCACGACCATGGAGCTTCCCGGCATCATTTCGCGGTTACTGAAGATGACTGCGTCACCAGTACTGGGCTATCGTGCCATCTCAGATGCAGGCATTAGACTTCCTGAGAGCCATTAGCGTGCTGCTCGAACAACAATTCCGTTATCAGCGCAACACCCGGGAGAGGTTAGAAATATACTCAGCGGTCGATTGTGGAGCGGTGAAAGTTTAGATGCGATTTAGAAGCCGTTGGGCCCCGCTGGTTCTGATACCGATTGAGATTCGGGCCGGTGCCGTAAGGGTGTTCGGACGGCGAGGTCAGCGTAAAGAAGGCCATTTGCCCAATCTTCGAGCCCGGCCATAATTTGATAGGTAACGTCGACATATTCGACAGTTCCAAGGTCACGTGGCCAGAGAAACCGGGGTCAATAAAGCCTGCGGTCGAATGCGTGAGCAGTCCAAGACGTCCAAGCGACGATTTTCCCTCTAATCGGGCCGCCACATCATCGGCGAGGGTGACCTGCTCATACGTAGATCCCAGCACAAACTCACCCGGGTGCAAGATGAATGGTTGATCTGGCTCGACATCAACCATTCTGGTCAGTCCTGATTGATCCTGCGAGGGGTCAATAAATGGATAGTTGTGATTGTCGAATAGGCGAAAGAAACGATCCAAACGCACATCAACGCTTGCTGGCTGCACCATCGCGATGTCTAGCGGATCCAAACCGATCCGCCCAGATTCCAACGATTCTTTAATATCCCGGTCTGATAAAAGCACATCTTAACGCTATCCCACGAAACCGCGTGGAAAACGTTTATGGCACGGAGCTGACGCAACACGAACTAGAAAATAAGAGAGTCTTGTGCTGGTAACTCAAGTTCAACGTCTGGGTTCGGTGCAATTTCTAAATACGACGGTATATCATCGTCGATAAACAACATGACCATGCCTTCGGAAATGAAGGCTTCAAGGATGACCTGTGACCCACCTGCAGACACGGCCTGACCATCGATGAGGAGTTGGACTGAGGGACACTTATTACACTCACACGGCGCTCCAACGGTGATCCGATCCAGCGTGCCGAGCAATTTTTGTCGCCACTGATACCAGATCTCTTGTGCAGCAAACCGACTTGGATCTGTCGCTTTAGCGCTCGTGATCATGGCGCTGATCAACTGGTGTTCCGATTCCGTAAGTGACCTTGCCATTACTGCCTTTCCTGAAGGCGGAGCGTGCATTTGCAGCTTATATACGGCGCTGAAGCTCCTCCAACATTTCTTGCGCCAGATCGTTCGGGGTATCCTGCCCTGGCTTTTCGCCAATAAATTTCGGACGAAGAACATGGACGTCGACGACTGCAGGTTCGTATTCGCGGCGAATTTGACGGGCTAGGCTATCGACCGCCATCTTCGAGGTCGCATATGCGCCGCCCTTAGCAAAGCGCTTCTCCACGACAGTCGCCGATGTCAGGATAATACGACCGCCACCATTGGCTGCCCAGTGCGGCAGGATGCGTGACAGTACCTTCGTGGTGGGATACACGTTCATTTCAAGCTGTTTCTGAAGCTCTTCGGTGAACCCATCTGCACCGATACCGTTATCCATGCCGAATCCACCATTGAGGAAGAGCGCACCACGCAACTTCACAGCGTGCTGTAGCGCCGTAGTAACCAGTGAGTCTATGAACTCAGGGGCATCGAGCGAGCCTTTGGCAACCGTGATTCGCGGGTGATCAAAAGGGGCGCCTGATACTTGACGGCGAGTGAACACCACGAGGTGATAGCCTGCATCGGCCAAGATTGGCAGTGCTTGTTGTCCAAGGTTTCCCGTGCCACCGAGAACAATGAGGGCTTCTTGAGGTTTGTCAGACATGAGCAACCTTTCAGTAGACCATTGCGTGGCTTGCCTACAAGACTACCAAGCCCCTGGCACTGAACGTCAGTACCAGGGGCAGAAACTTGTATTCTTGGCGTGGCTTGCCACGCATTGATCGTTAGCGGATTACTTACTGACGGTCAGGCTGGCACAGAACAGTTCATGGCGCTGTTCACGTGCTTTCGAAGTGATGTAACCGATGACCCCGAGGCTGACGAGTTGGGCAACGATGAGTCCGACGGTAAGCGCGTACATCTGAGTGACTGATGCAACGACAACCAACGCAGACAGGACGGCGACGACAGCGACCAGGGCGCCAATAATCGCGTTTTTATTCTGGATATTTACCACGGCTGTTCCCTCCTGATGATTCGGTAGTGCTGTTCAAGAATTTTTTTGAACTGTTCATAATATAACGCGATCACTCAGCAGGATCTAGACAACTTGGGCTAGCCAAATTAGCGAACATACGGCATGTGCTAATTAGTTAAGTTGGGCTAACATTCCGCAGTATCATGCGGTTTCTGTGGCTTGAATTACGAAACGACGCCCTTCTTGCGCTCACACTGTCGGCAGACCGCTAGCAAATCAATGTCTAGCACAACAAAACGACGTCCTTGATTTCACTGCAAGCTAAATTTCGTTGGTGCTGGCGGACTTTCTATCTGCCTGGGCAAGCACTATACCGAGCCGGATCGTCACGATGACACTCAAACTTACGACAATAAGAGTTGCAGTCAAAAACTCCATCGCAGCACACACTGCAATGGCTGCGCCTAGAATGGCCAATGTTCCAGACAGCCACCATATGCTGGTTCGCGTGTCTCGTTGCTCAGCCATCGGTTCCTCGCCTTGGTGTCTGGGATGCGGATCGCTCTGTCGTAGTTCAGGCTAATCTCAGAACGATAGGCATCATGCAGTGTGAACTGATCATAGAAAGGTACCAGTGGCACAAGTACTGTCAGGCTTCTTCATCATCTGGCTCATTATCGCGGTTGGATATGGGGTTGGTAAAGCCGGTGTCCTGGGACCAAACGCTCAACCCGTCCTTTCTCGGGTTGCGTTCTTTGTGGCGTCACCAGCGTTACTGTTCAATACCTTGTCGAGCAGTGACGTCTTCCTGGTGCTTGGACCACAGCTTTGGATTGCCACGATCTCAGCGGGTCTGGCAGCAGGATGTTATCTGCTCATTGCGCGCTTCGTCCAAGCTCAGCGTAAGGGTTCAGAACGGATGATTGCGGCGCTGTCCGCTTCCTTGATGAACTCCGCAAATCTTGGTTTACCCATTGCTGCGTATGTGCTTGGTGATGCCAGCTACGCGGCGCCGGTCATTTTGTTCCAGTTGGCTATTTATACGCCGATCTATGTCTTTATCCTGGATAGTCAAACAGCTCACGAAGCACAGCAAGGCCTCTCGGATACCAAGGTTGTCCGAGCTGGGTTCTGGCGCAGTCTTGGAAGAATTATCGCAACCGTCTTACGGAACCCATTGATTATTGGTTCAGTGTTTGGTCTGGTTTTCTCCATCACCAAGTGGCAGCTATGGGAACCACTAGATGAATCGATCGACCTCATCGCAGGGGCAGCGATTCCGTCCATGCTCATGGCATTTGGTATCTCCCTGGTGGGTTCGCGACCACTGGATAAACAGCATGGCCGGCGCCGTGACACCGTACTGGCCTCGGCCGTGAAGTTACTCATTCACCCGCTGGCCGCGTGGTTGCTGGCAGCGTATGTTTTCCAACTGGATGCTCATGGGATCTTGGTCGCAACGGTGCTAGCCTCGTTGCCCACCGCTCAAAACGTATTCGTCTCAGCGTCCCGGTACAATACCGGCTTGATCGTTGCCAGAGACACCGTGTTCATTACAACGATTCTTGCTATCCCCGCGATGATCGCCGTCGCAGGTCTGCTAGCTTAGAATCATTGCCACACAGACTAAGGAAACAACGGTGTCCAAACCACACACAAAACGGCCGATTTTTCAGCGGCCGGGTTTCTGGGGAATCGTCGCCGCGGGGCTTGTTGTACTTGCTGCTGCAGTCATCGCTGTCCTAAACGCCACGGTGTATTCCGCGCAGGCCCCGGTAAAGGACTATGTTGCTGCGCTCAAAGCCGGCGAAGGTGAGACAGCCATGGCTATCTCAGCTGGTTATCTGGCCGATGACGCCCCGGAGGATATCTCTACGGTGCTCCTCGATGGTGAAGCCCTGGCTGCCTCTGCTGCACCATTAGCCGAGGCCGAGATTGTGTCCGTGGATTCTGATGTACCGGAAAGTTTCCAGGACGACGACATGACCCAACAAGTTGTGGAAATTCGGTATAACGACGCCGACGACCAGAGTCGAGCAACCAGCGTCGTGGTGGATAAAGTCGGAACGTCCTGGTTATTTTTCAACGAGTGGGAAATGCACCCAACCCCGCTGCAACAGGTGATCTTAGCACCGTCTAGAATGCCGGAAAATTCCAAGGCGGACGAACCCGTCGCCCACATTCACGACCAGGCCACACCATTACTGGCAGACAACGGCGAACCAGCCGTCGTCGCGGCCTTTGCTCCCACGTTCATTGAGCTCGAGTATCACGGGACCTATCTGGAGGCCGCCGAACCTCAGACACATGCGGTCACCGATGTCCTTGCTGCGGGTGCAACCAGTGAATTAGCGTTTCAGGTCGAGCTGACATCCACCGTCGATGAAGTGATCAACCGCCAAGTCCAACAGCAGTTAGAGCGTTGTACGAGTCAAACCGTGCTGAAACCAGCTGGGTGTCCCTTCGGCTATGAAACAACCAACCGGGTGGTGCCCGAGACCGT
>DXCT01000133.1 GCA_019115865.1 Candidatus Yaniella excrementavium
GACCGCGTTCATGACCGCAGCTAATTGACCGTGCGCCCGACGCAGGCGATTGATAATCTTCTTTTTCGCTTCCGGGTCGTTTTCTAAACCGGTTGATTGCACCATATGACACTCCACATCTGAATCTTGAATTGCCTTCATTATACCCCCTAGGGTATTGTCTGAATTATACCCCCAGGGGTATATAAGTAATATGCGGTAATACCAGCGAGGAATATCACTATGTGCCGACCGGTCAAATGCGACGTCTGCGAAAAAACCACTTGGGCTGGCTGCGGCCAGCACGTCAACGAAGTCAAAGCCACTGTTCCTGCGGCCCAGTGGTGCAACGGCCAACATACACAGCAAGAAATTGCTGCCGCTAAAGCAGCAAACCCGGGATTCTTAGCCCGGTTGTTCGGCCGATAAGCCACAATTTCAGCCAAACTTCCCTTAAGGACTCAACATGCTACTTGAACATATTTATGATCCAGATCTGGCCCAAGGAAGCTACTTCATCGGCTGCCAGGTCGACAACACCGCCATTGTCATTGATCCGCGTCGCGACATTCAGGTCTATCTCGATCTCGCTGAGCGCGAAGGGATGGAAATCGTTGGTGTTGCGGAAACACATATCCACGCCGACTATCTTTCAGGCACGCTCGAATTAGCTAAGGCCACTGGGGCCCAAGCCTACGTGTCCGATGAGGGCGGCCCAGACTGGACCTACGGCGACGGTTTTGCCGATGCCGTACGCATGAAACACAGCCACGAGATTACCCTGGGAAACATCACGCTGAAAGCAGTCCATACCCCCGGGCACACCCCAGAGCACATGTCATTTCTCGTGACTGATGGTGCGCAAACTTCCGAGCCTGGCTTTATGCTCAGTGGTGATTTCGTTTTCGTCAGCGATCTGGGTCGTCCTGATCTGCTGGACGAGGCAGCCGGGGGAGTCGACACTCGTTTTGAAGGAGCCCAACAGCTCTTTGACTCCTTGCGCGATCACTTCCTGACGCTGCCGGACTATGTTCAGGTGCTACCTGCCCACGGCTCGGGATCAGCATGTGGCCGCGCACTGGGCGCTGTGCCAACAACCACCGTGGGTTACGAACGCAACTTCTCTTGGTGGGCACCGTATCTGGACGCCAATGACAAAGACGGTTTCGTTGCCGAGCTGCTAAATAATCAGCCAGATGCGCATTCCTATTTTAGCCGTATGAAAGCTCAAAACCGACAGGGACCAGCTATTCTTGGTGACTTGCCAGAATTGGTTCGCTACACGCCGGCAGAACTCAAACCACTGGTTGAAGCCAACGAAAAAATCCTGGTCGATACTCGTCCGCACAGGCAACGGTATGAAGCAGCCGTTGGTGGAGCGTTGTCGATCCCAGATGCAACCAAAGCGGCAACTCACATCGCCTGGGCATATGACCCAGAGACAGAACATCGTCATCTGATCGTGCTCGCCTCAGATGCGGAGCAAGCGAGACAATATCGTGATCACTTCATCCGCGTTGGCGTCGATGCCCTGACAGATTATACCACCAGCCTGGATGGACTTCTCAGTGATGGAGTGCCCACAGTGGATGTCGATGAACTCGATACCCTCGAGGAGCACTTCGTCTTGGACGTCCGCGGTGCTGATGAATACGCTGCTGGGCATATCCCGGGTGCACACCGATTGGCTACGAGCCGCGTGGTGTGGAACTCTGACCAACTGCCAAGGCAACGCCCGGTCGTTGTCTATTGCGCTTCTGGGCGTCGGGCCGCAATTGGGGCCTCTGCCTTACGTCGCAAGGGATTTAATATCGTAGAACTCAACGGTGATTTTGGGAGTTGGGCAGCTGCTCAAGGTAACGTTGCAGCAACTGTGACCGGTTAAGCCAGCAATGATCTACCTCGGCTCGCTGAGTGGGGCTCGCTGAGCCCCTTGAACTTCTGAGTTTTCCAGCCTTCGCTGACCGGGCATGAAACACAGCCGTGCGATAACTCACAAGACCGGCAACTATCTGGCAAGATAGGCTCATGACCTCATCACAGGAACCAACTAAAATAGAAGATTCTGCGTACTTTCGACGGGTAAAGTCCATCGAAATGTCCGAGGACGTGCGAACCTCGTATTTTGTTTCCACACCACACGCAGGTGGCGCATGGCAGGATGACGAATTGCATATGGCACCGGTCTCGGGACTCGTAGCTGCTGAACTAGAGGCCTATCAACCGCGTGAAGATTTCATCACCACACGTATCAGCTTTGACATTTTGGGCAAACTGCATGCCGGCGAAGTCAAAGTCGTCACCGAAACTGTGCGCCCGGGACGAACGATTGAACTGATCCAATCCACGGTTTATGCACAAGGCCGTGCGGTACTTGTCGGTCGCACGTGGAAGGTTATCGCATCGGATACCAGCCAGATCGCGAAGCTCAACGACCCAACCTTGCCACCGGTTGATCAAGCAGAACCATGGGACGAGATGTCGAAGCGTTGGCCAGGGGGATTCATCAAATCTATCGAGGCTCGAAAATTTGCCGATCACACCCCGGGTCACGGGCGTGTTTGGATCACTACCGACATTGATGTGATTGAAGGCGAAACCCCGTCACCATTCGTCAAATTGATTGGACTCACCGACACAGCAAACGGGGTGGCACCGATTGCTGAGCCAAGCACAGACAACGTCTTTTTTGCCAATGTTGATCTGACAATTCACTTCTTGCGCGAACCAGTTGGGGCATGGTTGGGCTTTGCTACTTCAGCAAATATTGGCGCAACTGGCGGAGGAATCACTTCGGCAATCCTCTATGATGCTGACGGCATACTTGGTCGCTGCGAGCAGTCACAGACTGTTCGGCTAGCTTAGAACGATCCGGTAGGAACAGTTCGGCCCCGCAACCCGGCAGGATTGCGGAGCCGAACTCGTTATGCGGCGTTTTTAGTGGCCGCGCTTGATCCATTCGTCCAGGTGTGGTTTTTCATCACCAATCACTGTGGAGTCACCGTGGCCAGTGAGCACTTTGGTGTGCTCTGGCAGTGGGAAGATCTTGTTCTTGATTGATTCGATGATGACATCGAAATCTGAGTACGAACGACCGGTAGCGCCGGGACCACCATTGAACATGGTGTCGCCCGAGAACAACACCCCGCCCTCGAGGTCTGGTGCGTGGAAGACCACACAGCCAGGGGAGTGGCCCGGTGTGTGAAGAGCAGTCAGCGTTACATCAGCGATAGTAAATGTATCGCCGTCGTTGATGTGGCCGTCTGGTTTTTCATTTGGATGGGTAGCATCCCACAGCATCTGATCCTCCTTGTGGATCAGAACCGGTGCATCGACGAGTTCACGGAGTTTGATGACCTCGGAGATATGGTCATCATGACCGTGGGTCAGCAGGATAGCTGATACGTTGCGACCGCCGATTGCCTCACGCACTTTTTCTACATCGTGGGCTGGGTCAATCACGATCACATTCTGATCGTCGCCAACAATGTAGACGTTGTTGTCTACGTTGTGGGTTTCACCGTCAAGTGAGAAGGTTCCGGAAGTTACAATATTTTCAATCTGAGCCAATTTACATCTCCACCACTGAACGCAGGACTTTGCCGGCATTCATTTTGTCGAAAGCTTCGTTAATATTGTTCAGGCTGATGCGTTCGGTGACGAATGCATCCAGATCCAGCCTACCTAGCAGGTACTGTTCTACCAACATGGGGAAGTCGCGTGATGGCAGGGTGTCACCGTACCAGGCGGATTTCAGTGAGCCGCCGCGGCTAAAGACATCCTGGAAGGGCAGTTCCAGTTTCATATCTGGGTGTGGCACCCCGACGAGCACGACGCGACCGGCAAGGTCACGGGCGTAGAAGGCCTGCTTATAAGTTTCTGGGTGACCAACGGCTTCAACTACTAGATCTGCGCCGAAACCATCGGTGTATTCACGAATGGTTTCCACTGGATCCTGGTTTTTGGAATTGATCGTGTGGGTTGCGCCAAGGGTTTTGGCTTGTTCGAGTTTGGCGTCGTCAATATCGACGGCGATGATTGTGGTGGCTCCAGCCAGCTGGGCGCCTTGGATGGCCGCCATGCCGACACCACCACAGCCGATCACGGCCATGGTTTCGCCACGCTGGAGTTCACCGGTGTTTATTGTTGCACCAATACCGGCTACGATACCGCAGCCCAGCAGGCCAACAGCGGCGTCTTGGTGGTCTTCGAGCTTGGCGTCAATCTTGGTGCACTGGCCTGCAGCGACCAAGGTTTTTTCGGCGAAGGAGCCGATACCCAGGGCAGCTTCTAGCTCGGTGCCGTCTTCCAACGTCATCTTCTGCTGGGCGTTATGCGTGTCAAAGCAATACTGCAGCTGGCCTTTCTTACAGGCGCGGCATTCGCCGCAGACGGCGCGCCAGTTCAAAATCACTTTGTCGCCAACTTTGACGTTGGTGACGCCTTCGCCGATTTCCGATACGACGGCGGTGGACTCGTGGCCAAGCAAGTATGGGTAGTTATCGCCTACGCCACCTTCGATATAAGAATAGTCCGTGTGGCAAACACCGCAGGTGGAAACATCCACAACCACTTCACCGGGACCAGGATTTGGCACGATGATCGTCTCGATGGTTACCGGGGCGTTTTTCGACCGCACAACAGCGGCTTGGACTTTATGCGCCATGAGGTTTGGTTCTCCTTCAAAGTCATAGGTTTGCTCACAGGATCTGTGGGCAGTCAGACACTATCTGACCATATCTTGGGTCCCCTTGACCATGGTTGGCAACATGCTGGCATACTTGAATTATGTGCGGACGTTACGTAATAGCCAGAGCACTTGGCGATCTCATGGCAGCTTCGGGTGCGGATAACGCAAATTTCGAAGAGCTCCAACCGGATTATAATGTCGCGCCAACCAAAAATATCCCGGTGGTGGTTGAGCACTACCAGCAGCCGCGTGATCCGACGACGACATGGGAACGCAATCTGTATTTAGCGCGTTGGGGGCTTGTGCCATCGTGGGCAAAAGACCTTTCGTTTGGCCAGCGCACCTTCAACGCTCGGGCTGAAACAGTTGTTGAAAAACCCTCGTTTCGTTCCGCAGTGAAATCCCG
>DXCT01000021.1 GCA_019115865.1 Candidatus Yaniella excrementavium
ACCTGGGCCACGTAGTCACTTTCGCCTGCTTCGGGTTCCGTCTGGCACACCTGTTCTTGGAATTTACCTTCTTCCTTGACGGGTTCGGACTCGAAGGCCGGCTGGACTTCTTCTTCGATCACCGTGCCGTCGGGCAGTTCAACCGCTGGCAGCTTGCGCTCGGGGACGCGATATCCCGGAATATAGGAGCCGGAGACTTCTACGGCCGGTAGACAACCACCCGGTGCAGCGTATTCGATCACGCAACCGGATTGGCCCACGATTTCGGGGATCACGAGTTCGGGCATACCCGGAATGGTCACCTGTTCGCCGTCAATCTCCACGGTCTGATCGGCGACGGCCTCAATGCGCTGTTCTTCTACGACGACGTCGTCGAGCCACTCAACGGTCGCGCCGGCCATTTCTTCGGCCTCTTCACACTTGGCAAATTCCACCGGGTCATCGACCTCGGCAACCAGCGCATCGCCGTAGTCGCCGTCGGTGGTGTCCGACCGGTCATCTTTGGAGCCATCAGTCTGTTGTGCCGGGGTTGTCTTGCCCCCATTAGAGTTCGTGGTGTCGTCGTCGGTAAAACCGGCCTGCTCATCAGTGGCGCACGACGTCAACGCGAACGCGCCCACCAAGGCAAGGCCTAATGTGCTGCGAAGGATTGCGGTTTTTCGGGTGGTCATGGTGTCTCCCAGGGTAGTGGTGATGCTACGTTGGTTCGTTGGTTTCGGCTTACTCATAGTGGGTCACGGTTTCGATTTGCTCGGCGTCAACGCCCAATTGTTCAAACGCTTCTTCCGTGTCTGCCGGCTCAGTTGGCGCTAAGGTCTGGACCCCGTCGTCCACGAGTCCGGAGGGCAGGTCGTTGCTACAGCCCGTCAGGGTCAGCATGCCGAATAATATGAGTCCTACGGCCGTGCCTTTCAAGGTGGAGCGGGTGGTCATGAGTTTCCCCTTACCGATTCCGTGCAGAAGTGATGTTCTATCAGTAAGTCGGTGGCAAGGTGTGAAAAGTTGCGCACATTGTCAAAAAGTTTTTTAACGCGGTTATTCCGTGACGGTCACGCGGTGGCGAACCTCCATCTCGTCACCATCAGGACTGCGAGCACGCAGGATGACTTCGGTAGTACCCGGTTCGGTGGCAGTCATAGTTGCCTCAGCATCATCGACAATGCTCGTACCGGTGGGTAGCGACCATATCCAACTGTGCACACCTTCGGTTTCAGCCTCAAAAGTGGCGGCTTCACCCACCGTGACTTCCTCGGGTCCACTAATAGCAATCGAGGCGTCATCAATTTCGGAAGGATAGTGGTCGTCACCAAAAAACATGCCGGCCACCAAACCGATAATGCCGGTGACCACGGCCAGTCCAATTAACAGCAGGGTGGAGGTGCGCAGTGGTTGACCGCTGGTGGGTGTGGGAATGAAATCCGGAAGATCTTCCCCCTGAGTTTTGGGATAGCGATTTATCTGGTGTTGTAGTTGTGGCGGGACAGCGGCCTGGATTTTTGGTGGCGGCGGGGCCAGCGCGGTCTCGACCTCGGTCAACCATTCAATAATGGTTTGATGACGGTGGCTCGGATCCGTCTCCATACCGCGCTGCAGCACACGGTGGAAGTCCTCGGGCAGATTTGCGCCCTCGGCGACCCAGGACAACAGCGCAGAGGCCGCCCAAATATCTGCGCGGGTATCGACCATGCCGGGCTGAGATTGTTCCGGCGGGCGGAAACCTGCGGTGCCACCGGACACCGTGAGCCCCGAATTGATGGCCAGGTCCTTGCACATGCCCAAATCCGAGAGCAACAGCCGCTCATCAACACCAACCAGTTGTGCCGCCGATCCATTGTCCACAGCGGTGGGTTCGGTCGCGAGCAACAGGTTACCCGGGCTCAAATCACGGTGCACGAGTTGAGCCGCATGAATTGCTTCCAGTGCGTGGGCTAGTGGGCGAGCCATACTCAGCACGTCCGGGGCATCGGGTTGCCAACCCTGCGCTCGCAGTTTCCGAACCCGGCCGGCCAATGTGCCGCGGTCAGCTAATTCCAACACCAGAAAGGGCTGTTGGCGTTCGGCTTCACCGATGTCATGTACCGTGACGACGTGTTCAGATGCCACGCGGCGCAGACTACGACCCTCGGCGATGAAGCGTTCTCGAATCTCGGGGTTCAGGCTGTGATTTTCGGCCAGCATTTTGACCACTACGGTGTCTTCCAGCAGGTCATCGGTGGCACGGTAGACAGTGGCAAAGGAGCCCACCCCCAAAACCTTACCCAGCTGGTAGCGCCCGGCGATCATCCGGCAACTCCGGTATCACGCAGGTGTGCGGCAACCATGGCGCGCCCGCGAGCGATCTGCGCTTTGACGGTGCCCTCTGGCCGGTCCAACTGTTCGGCAATCACCGCATAGGCGTGGCCTTCAATATCGCGCAGCACCACGGGCACTTTATACAGTTCAGGTAGGGCATCCAGCGCCTCGTGCACAGTGGCACGGGTGGCAATAATCGAACTCATTCGAGCAGCAGGCGAGACGTCATGCTCCTCCAAGGGCACCGTGGAGCGCTGTCTGCGCAAATGATCCACCACCCGACGTCGAACGATACTGTGCACCCACGTGGTGACCTTACTTCGGCCATCGTATGAACCGACCGAATCGGCAACCGAAATCAGTGCGTCCTGGCTGACATCATCGACGGCAGCCTGGTCCAACAGGGCTCCCGCGGCAAAGCGGCGAACCGTACCGGAGGCGTCGAGGACCTCGACCAATAGTTCTGTTGCCTGCGGTTGGGACCTGGCGTGTCGGGCCAGTAGATCGAGTACGGCATCTAGTGCAGACGACGTCGTCAGCTGGGTGGTGAGAGTGCGAGCGGTTATATAGTTCCCATTTTGCAGTGCGTGATCTAGTGCTTCGACTGTCTCAGAGTCATCCTGAGGAGGATCATCATTGGCTCGCATCATGGACCAAAGTCTATTGGTCCCGGCATTGCATTTGTAGTCTTTTACTCACGTGTCCAGACCCAATAGCCATCCGTGTGTTTAGACTGGGCCTATGCGCTCAGATCTTATTGGATTCGGAACACTTGTACAAGCCGGTAAAGGCGACCCCGACATGTATCGCACAGCAGCACTATCTGC
>DXCT01000022.1 GCA_019115865.1 Candidatus Yaniella excrementavium
CGCGGCCCCTGGGTCCAACGCTGAAAGACCGCAAACTACGCCCTACCTGGGCCTCCACAGTCGACGGTCAGAGCAGAATAAGCCCTGGTTACCGGTAGGTGCGCAGGTACACCCGGTTGCCATCGAGATCAGCCAGCTCCCACATCGATGGAGCATCGGCCTCACTGAGCAGTTTGCCGCCGGCTTCAATAGCATCCTGCATGCGTTGTTCGGCAAGTTCAGCCGGTACAAAAACATCCATGTGCATGCTCACCGGGCCACCCGATGGGTCGACGTCGTCTTCTGGAATATTTGCATCTGCCCGCTGGTGGAAACGCACCGGGTCCAGCACATCTGAACGATCTACGAGCAGAGTTGGCTGCTCATCTCCGCCGGACTCTTTTAAGTCCAGGACGGCCTTCCAGAACGGCAGAATAGCCACAATGTCCGGGGTCACGATGACCAGGTGGGTGCGGCCAATCTTCTGGGGTTGCCGTTTGAGCTGGAGCTCATCAATAAGCTTGTCCAGTTCCGCAGCAAATTTTGTATCGCGGTCCGTCAAACCACCGACATCGTGGCTGACGACTCGCATGCGAATCGTGTTGTAGCGGATATCAAAATCCGGGTGGTGGTCCATTGACTCGGCAATATCGGCGAAACGGTTGACGAATTCAATCGCGCCTTCGAACCCTTTGGCGCGAACACTTATTTCTAACCGACCGTCAACAACAGCCCAGCCGGGTAGTTGTTCTTGAGCTTCTGCAGGGGTTACATGTGTCATCGTTGGCCTCCTAATTTTTGTTGCCGGAGCGGCCGACAACATCGCGGTTCAGTATGTTAGCTACGCACCGCTCGCACGATCCGACGAACGAGGTCAATTGCTATGGCTGCGGCAATGGCTAACAGGATCCAAGCCACTACATCTGGACGCGATTCGCCCATCAGGAACATGAAACCAATAAAAAGTGCCAGCAGCAGACCGACGATTGCTCCGAGTATGCCAAAGATCCCCGCACGGCTGGCTGATTTGCCTCGATCGGGCTTCTGGGGTGATGTGGTCACTTCTTCCGGACTCATACTTCCCTCCATCTCATCCCTGAATATGCAGGGTGCTCTTATTCCACGCTAGTTATCGGGTCATGCATTTGGAAGGGGTGCGATGTGTCGATCGGGCGAATACAAAACCAAACAGCCGGCTTCTACTTTGTTCACAGTAGAAGCCGGCCGCCAGATCGTGTCAGGTTTGTATTTTAGGTTCGCGTATTGCGCTACAACTTAGTCGTCATCGTCATTTTCGACGGTGAATTCTTCAGTGTCCTGTTCACCGCTTTCCTCGTCAGTCACGACAAGCTCGTAAGTGCCATCACCGGTGCCTTCAGGAACGGTCATTTTGTCACCAACGTCCCCATTTTCATCAGCACTGACCTCTCCTACAAAGTTCCGGCCTTCAATATGCACTGCGAAGCTGACGACGCCTTCAGGAGTAAAACCTTCACCCGATGACTTGAGGGTATCTCCCGGTGCGAATTCATCAGATGCAATTTCAACGTCGGGGTCTACTTCGGTTTCTTCAAGCTTTTCAAGGACTTTGAAATCAGCGTAAGCGGCATCACCACCGCCATGGTTGAGTGCAGCCAGCGAATAGCCCCCTGTCTCAAAATCGTCGGGGAGCTCAACTTCGATAGCGATATCGCCATTTTCATCTGCTTGTTCCTCAGCCAATGTCTCGTTACCGAGTCTTAGCTCAACATCATCGTTGGGAACAAAGCCAGTGCCATGGACCGTGAAGGAGTCGCCAGCCCGAACTTCCGTACTGCTGGGCGTAATGTCTAGTTTGCCGGTTTCTTCTGACTGCTCGTGATGGGAAGTTTGATTTTCTGCAGTTTGCTGCTGATCGTCGCTAGCAAACGCTGCGGGGGCACCGAAAGCAACACTGCTCAAGGTTAACGCTGAGCCAGCTACTACAGCTGCTGCGCGACGACCTTTGGTTGGTTTGACGTTGTTGATTTCCATCATGGTGGGCTCCCTTCGTGAGGTTCCTTTTCAGTACCCCTCAGTCGAGAACTGGAACGTTTTATGAGGTGAGATGCGGCCAGCTTAGCAAGGCGAAAATCGAGCCGTCTAGGACTTCACGAAACTCACAGATGCTGCACACGAAATGATTCGTTTCGCCTAATCAACCGGATTTTGTCAGATTCAGAATCCAGACCGGTGCAATGCCGCGTAGGAAAGCCAAAACCGGCCCCTTTAGAGACTGTAGGGGCCGGTTCCGGCATATTCTTCAGTTGATTATCGCGTGTTAGTGCTTACGTGAGAACAGTTGTGCACGGTTTGTGTAAACAACCAGCGCTCCACCAACGGCCAACAGCAAACCGGCAAGCAGGCCAAGCTGAGTGTTGCTTGCACCTGTCTGGGCCAGATTGTCAGAACCGTTCAGATCAACCGGATCGCCAGCATCAACGACTGGATCTGCCTGGTCCCCAGACTCGCCTGCGCCGTTTCCTCCGGTACCGGATACAACGGTAAAGTTGCCCTGCAGCTCACTGGTTTCGCCATCCTCATTCTCGTAGGTGACAACCGTGGTGTATTCACCGAGGTAAACAGCTGGCGTTGAGGTTTCAGGTGCGTAGATGACGAAGTCAGCTGTGCCGTCGTCACTGACGCGGCCGCGACTTTCAAAGTCGTTGACACCTTCTGGACCAGTCACAACATAGGTGATTTCTGAACCGGGCTCAAGGCCCTGAACAGCATGGTCAACACCGGCACCGTCTTCGGGATCACCCATGAAATCATCGACAGCGATCTCTTCTGGGTCGATAGTCATACCGGGTTCAGCTACCTGATCCGCAGGATCAAGTACCGTGAACTCAGCCGTTGTGCTTGCGCCTGACGTTTCGTCTGTGACGGTCAGTTCCTGGGCACCCGGGTCGGTATCTTCAGGGATATTCAGATCGACAGTGATATTACCGTCTGCATCAGCGCTAGTTTCAGTGGTTGGATTCCAACTCAACTCGACTGTTCCCTCAGACGTAAATCCTGATCCGGCTACCTCAAGGGTATCTCCTGGATAAAGCTCGTCCTTGGCTAGCTCGACTTGAAGCTCTTCAACTGGGTCTGGAGTAGGATCCGGAGTCGGCTCTTTACCACTAGCTTCAACAACCGAGAAGTCGCCTGACAGCTCGCTAGTATTACCGTCTTCATCTTCAAAAGTGACTACGGTCGTATAATCGCCGACATAAGTTTCAGGAGTCGTACCGTCAAAACCATGGATTGAGAACGAAGCTATGCCGTTCTCGTCAACGATTTCGGTACCGTCAAAATCTTTTACACCTTCGGGGGCAGCCACCGCGTATTCGATATCGGCCCCTTCTTCAAGGCCTTCAACCGTATGCAGAACACCAGCTTGCTCGTCGCCAATGAAATCTTCTACAGCAATTTCTTGTGGCTCAATCGTAAGAACAGGTTCAATGGACGGCTCGGCAGGGTCATCGTCTTCGATGACCGAGAACTCATGATATGCGTGCGCCCCGTGTTCTGCGTCATGTGCATATACCTGATAGAGACCCGGCTCGAACTCGGCAGGGATCGACAGCGTAAAGTTCAGCTCCCCTTCGCTATTTGTCCGCTCACTTGGAATTTCAACTTCTGTTGGCTTGTCGTCACTTGTCTGAAGTTGCAAATCAACATCAGCACCCGGTTCGAAATGGGTCCCTGTAACTGTTATGGAGCCCCCCGGCTTTACGCTGTTAACGCTGAGGTCAATACTCGGAACTTCAAGAGTGTCCGATGGGGATGGGGACTCATTGTCTTCTGGCACTGACGGGGGCTCAGTACTTTCAGTCTCATCTGCTGTAGCAGAACTTTCTCCACTAGGCTCTGGGGATTCCTCGTCTTCAGTGCCCGCCTGTGGAGAAACTTCTTCAGTATTCGCCTCATCGGTAGTCTCTGCATTAGGCGTCTCGGCATCACCCTGCTCTACGTTTTGCGTATCGGCGCCCTGCTCAGCTTCACCTTGCGCTAACGCTGCCGGCATACCGAACGCGAACGAGCTAAACGCAAGGGCAGAGCCGGCAAGCACAGCTGTAGCTAACCGACCCTTTTTCTTATTTTCTTCTTCCGCCATGCGGTGTTTCCTTCCAGGTGAGTGAGAGGACCGTCGCTTGCAAATCCCGCGGGCAAGACCAAACGGCTCAGACATCATTAATCGGACACACTTTTGTAGTGGAACCGGATATAGGCTACATGCGATACATCACATTTTCGGGCTACACCCCGACAAAATATCCACGCTTGGGCACCACGCTGCCGCTTGCGCGGTACAGTGCCCAACCAAGCTGACTTCGATGTTCTCCCAGATCAGCTGAAGGTTTAGAACTTTATTCGTCAACTATCTACTAGTCAGTAGGTTTTGAGAAAGAAAATATTCTCCAACAGTCGAATTGATCAACAAAATTCAGATAGGTTAGACTGCTCCCATGGCTATGCAACTTCTGCTATTCCTCTAACATCCGACCGGCCCTATCGCGCTCGTTGATTTCATATCCGAGCCGGGGTCTTTTTGTGTCCAAGACCGATTCGGTCGATGTTAATTTTGCGCGCTTCTCCGCGCCACTTTTCAAGGATTATCTATGCCTTCCAATACTGTTTATCCAGCGCATTCGCGCGCCCACTTATCCCTGACGAACGTCAGTCTGGCTTTTGCCACGAAACAGGTCCTGAACCAAGTAGACCTCACCGTCTCCGCTACCTCCCGTATCGGGATTGTCGGCGAGAACGGTCGCGGTAAAACAACTTTGCTACATATCCTGGCGGGGCGGTTGGAATCCGACGCCGGCACTGTCACTCGTCACGGAACAATCGGCGTCGCCGAACAGGAAATGTCCATCACCGCTGGTCGTACGGTCGCAGATGCCGTAGCCGAAACCATCGCCTCGTCAATCGAAGCTTTGGCTGAACTCGATGCTGCTGCTACCGCAATGGCTGCTGGCGACAAAGATGCCACGGAACGCTTCGCCGTGGCGCTTGAACGCGCCGAAACACTAGAAGCGTGGGATGCTGAGCGTCGTGTCCAACTGGCATTAGAAGCTCTTGACGCCGAAACCAACGGTGCAGTACTGCTTTCCGAGCTGTCTGTTGGGCAGCGTTATCGGGTTCGATTAGCGTGCTTGCTGGGCAGCACTCACGATTTCTTGCTGCTGGACGAGCCGACCAATCACCTTGATCAAAGCGGCTTGGCTTTTCTGACCGAGAGTCTGCGCAACCGTGACGGCGGTGTGGTCATGGTCAGTCACGATCGCGCTCTACTGTCTGATGTTGTCGAGACTATCGTGAGTCTGGACCCGACACCAGATGGTCGACCACGGCTCTACGGAGATGGTTATGTGGGTTACCGCAACCGTTCAGCAGCCGAGCGAACACAGTGGGAACAGGATTATGCTCACGAACAGGTGGAGCATGCAAAACTTCAGAACGACCTGCAGGTAGCTCAGGGTCGCCTGGTAAGCGGTTGGCGTCCGCCCAAAGGTTCTGGCAAACATCGCCGGGCGACTCGTGCGGCGTCTACGGTGCATAACGTACAACGTCGGCAGGAAGCACTTGAGGCTCATGCTCTGACTACCCCAGATCCTCCGTTGAAGTTGAATTTTCCGCAGCTGCCAAGCCGCAGCGGCATCACGTTGTTATCAGCAGAGCACATCACCGTTGACCAACGACTCACTGCGCCGACCTCCCTGGCCCTATCTGGCGGAGACCGGTTGGTGGTTACCGGACCCAATGGTGCTGGAAAATCAACGTTGCTCCAGGCCCTGGCAGGGCGTTTACAGCCCGGCGCAGGGAAAGTTGAGCAGCACGCAAGTGCCCGAGTTGGTTTAGTGGAACAGGAATCATCCCTGCCGGCGAAACTTCAAGTGGACCAGCTATTCGATTCCCATATACAACAGCTTGTGTCACGGGAGGTCATTGGCACCAAAGATGTGCTGACGGTGCGTGACCTTGGTCTGTTGGACACTGCCGAACTGCAACTGCGCGTAGGCGAACTGTCGATGGGCCAGCAGCGACGCTTGGAATTGGCTTTGGTGCTGGCGAGCCGCCCGAACGTGCTGCTACTGGATGAACCAACGAACCATCTGTCTATTCGCCTGGTGGATGAGCTTACTGAAGCGCTTGAGCACACCGGTGCCGCCGTAGTGCTAGCTACGCATGACCGGCAGCTTTTGCGTGATACTGCGCATTGGCCACAACTCCAACTTCGCTAAATTGCTTATATTATCATTCATATAAGCGTTTTAACGAAGCGTGGTGTCATGCAAACATGGCGGCCAGGAGTCCTGCTCCGCCGGCCAAGCCCCAGCTCGCCAGACTTCCGACGAGGAATTCTTCGGCTTTCGTTCCGGCTGTGGATTCTTCGGGGTCTCGTTTTGCGTCGGCTGAGATTTCCGGAAAACGCACAATCCCCTTGGCCGCCATGAGCGCCGCGACCACATGGTAGGCGCCAACCACCGTCAAAACCATGATGAAAATGCGCTCGAGCGGACCGATGACTCGCCCACCCTTAAGGCGACTGTTTGGCACTGCACCGGCGGCTTCGGAATGACCGGTTTCACGCCCAGACAACATGAGAACGGCTCGTGTCACCTGGTTTCCGGTTTGGGTGAGAAACAGCGCCAGCGCAATCCACATCAATCCGATAGGTGCCGAGGAGTCCAGCACGACGACGTCCAACCATGCCAACCCAGCAATACTTGCGATCAGACCGATTCCCGACCAGGCAAACATCACCGCGGGTGGACGCTGCTGTAGCTGCGAGCCAGACATACGTTGGGAGCTGTAATACCAGGCGGCAGCCACCACTACGGCAGCCGCACCGGCCCAACCTTCTGGTCGAACCCAGATGCCTGCAGCAACCGCGAGCGCAAGCCACCACGCCAATTGCACCAAGTGCATGGCCCTGGCAGTTACGTAGGGCTGGGCCAGCCGGATGAGGTCGGTGACTGCCACCGCCAAAATGGTGAGCACTGTAAGCATTAGGCGTCTTCTTTCGGGTCTTTGGCATCGGAGGAAACTGCGAGCATATCATCTGCTTCCAACAGTGCCATGGCACCTGAGCGGTGTAATGCTTGGGAGACGGCGGCCTGCGAAATTCGCTCAGTCTGGGCCGCTTCTTGTTGCGTTGACCCGAATAGCAAAGCTGCCAATAGGCGTCGCTCACGGGCTTTTAGTCGTGCTACGACGTGGTCGCGAAAACTAAGTTGGGCGTTGACCGCTGCTACAAGATCAGCGTCGTCGCAACCAAACCCCGTCAAAACTTCGTCGCGCCGCTGCTGCCGGTCTTCGACGTCTTCAATCGCAGCACGAGCATGTAACCAAGCTGTCCCATCTTGAATGGGCCCAGATTCGCCTTCTTCAAGGGTGTTAATCTCACCGGCACCGATGCCATACCGTAGTTGGATGGCTTCTGGCAGCAGCACCTGGAGACGCAGGGTAACGCGAAGCGCGTCCTGCCAGGTCGCGACAATCACTTGGAACTCGTCCCCCACTGTTGCCCATGCGGCGCGCACGGAAGACACGACGGCTTCAGTTTCGGCAAATGTTTGAGCAATGACCCGTTGCGCCGCTGCACGATCCGTCATCCGACGTGAACCGACGATATCTGCGATAACCCCTACTGCTTGCACCATGGCACCACAATACCAGTTATAAAAACGCGAGTATAAGCATTTTTGACAATTAGGCCGTCTGTTATCCCGTCATGGGCAGGAAAATCACGGCGACGACACCCCAGAGCACGAGGCTGAATATCACGATCGGCAACAGCACCTTCAGCAGCGCCCCTCGACTAACTGCGGGGCCGGGGGTGTCATCCCGTTGATACACATGTGCCATGCGGTAAGCCAGCTCAATGCGAGCCGGCCCGGCAATAATGGCCCAACCGGCCGCCGAGTTCTGCAGCCCCATGGCCCACAGTTGCGAGACACCAAGACCTTGAGCCGCCGAAACTTGCGTAGCACCAAACATGGCGTTGGCCCCGGTCCCAGACGCGGTGATGTAGCCGGATAACCCTGCCACGAAGGGCATCAGGAACAAGTACACCGGGCCCAGGGCTGCCAGGCTGCCGGCAATTTCGTCTGCTAGCCCACCTCCGGCCATCATCACACCGAGCAGCACATATAGGGCCGTGGGGATGGCGACTCCCCACCACATCAGCAGCGATGCTTTCGGTAGTGCCTGCGCATCGCCGGGTTCCATCTGCATGAAGGTCAAGGCGGTGAGTGCTGCCGTTGTCGACCATAAAGCTGGAGAAGAAATGATTTCGCCAAGCACACCGAGCTCGACGGACCGGTAAAATAATTGTCCGATGATAGTGCCCACCAGCAGCACAAGGTAGGGCACCAGTGAGCGACCAGGCCCCGGCGCCAAACGGCCACGGCGAATCACCAGCAACCAGAGCATCGACATGATCAGTGTTGCCACGGCACCGGCCACCGGTGTACCGAGCAACAGGTTCGCCACCATGGTGAAACTCCACAGGATGATGCCAGATCCTGTACCGATGATGGCCCAGAAGATTTTCCGTCGACGCGGGATGTCAGCCGCGGTGTACCCATTTCCAGCGATGAGGGCGACTGCGACGCCGGAAATCACGAATGGGATGAGGTTCATCCAGCCGGATACCAGGCCCATTTCAGTCAGGGGTGCACCGGCGGCATCCGCCGCGATGAGGGTGCCGGGCCCCATGGAGCCCCACGGGCCGATCATGAGTCCCAGCAGCGTCAACAGTGCGGCTCGATACGGGGTGAAACCGAAGGATAACAGCAGCGGCAGGCCGATCAACACCGAGACACCAAAACCGGTCACGGTTTCCAAAAACGGCACAACACCGTGGGCCATCAACAGTGCAGAAGCGACTCCTGGGCCTCCGGCAGATAACCAGCCCGCTAATCGACGCTGCGCTCCCGTACGGTCCATGACACCGGAGAGCAACACCCCGCCACCAATAATTGCCAACACTTTGATCAGCGTCCAGAAGGTATCATTCCAAGCGGTTACGAGGTTTTCTACCGGTGTGTCAAAGTACCACAGGGCGATAATCGCGGCACTAATAGTCCCCAGAAGTGGTGGGATCGCGGCAGGAATGCGCCCAAATGCTAGTAGGAGCAGGGTGACCAATACGGGAACGACCGCTATGAACAAACCCACGCAGCTACTCCTTTAGTTTGACGCGCCACAAGGCACCAGCATAGCTGCAGGAGCAGACAACACCCGCTAGGCTTCTGGAATCTCTTTGCCGAACGTCTCGAGAGTAACCTCGTCTGGGTCGGGTCCGCTTCGTTCGCCGGTGTCCAGTGCATCGATCGCTGCCATCTGGGCTGGTGTGCGCTGATGTTTCGCTGCGATAGCGCCAAGGGTCTCGTCTTGGAAAGTCGTGGCTCCGGTACCCAGGTAGTCGGTGATGCCACCGAGGGGCGACCAGGCCTGCGTGGGGATATTCCATGCATTATGTAGTTCACACACTGCTGGTTGCGTGAAAAATGGGTGCATTTCGATCTGGTTGACCGCCGGGATAATGTCGGTCCGATCGCGCAGTGTTCGAAGATGTTCAACCATAAAGTTACTGACCCCGATGGCGCGAACCTTCCCCTCTTCAAGGAGTCGTTCCAGTGCGCGGTAGGCATCGAGGTTTGGTCAAACTCGCCGGGCATGGCCTGATGCAACAACAGCAGGTCGATGACATCCACTCCGAGCTTGCCAGCGCTTTTGTCAAAAGCGTGCACGGTCTCATCGAACCCGAGGTCGGTGATCCAGATTTTAGTTTGCAAAAGACCTCGTCACGGGCCAGCCCAGAGTCGCGGACCGCCTGACCGACTGCACGTTCGTTGTCATACGACGCTGCGGTGTCGATCATCCGGTAGCCCACCTCAAACGCCCCGGACACGGCAGCGGCAGTTTTATCCGGCGGAATTTGATAGACACCGAACCCAAGCGCCGGCATCAAAACACCATTATTGAATGTCAGTTGCATAGTGTCCAATGCTGCTCGGCATTAGTCCCACAGACCAATGCCGTAAGCGATGAAGAAAAAACGAGAAACACTACGATAACGCCGATCAGGATGAGCATCACGTTGGAACGCGGCGGACGAGGATCTGGGGTATGGCGTGGTGTCGCTGAGGCAGATTGAGAATCCGGTGGCGTATGCCCCCGCTTAACGCCGCCGCCGTCCTCCAGATCTTGATCACCGTCAGGACTAGGGTCGAGATTTGGATTGTCGTTTGGTTCGTGGTCTTCTGGGTTTCGTTCAGTCACGGCGACTCACCTCCGGTGAGTATGCTCATTTGATGAAACAAAAGCGTCAGTGAGCTTCAACAAAACACCCACTGACGCTATCGACATATTCGCGTGTCACGCGATGACGCGAAAAACTTCTCTTACGTCAGATGTAGGCGACTAATACCGGTCGCGCCCCGTGGATAGCCTTCTGAGGCGACGAACAACGTCAACCAGCAGGACGGCGCCGAACGCGAAAGCAATGTAGGCAACAACGTCTGGTTGACCTTCAACTGTCAAGAATCGGACACCAATGCCAATCAGCAGAACCATACCGATAAGTTCCACCGGAACCATGAAAAAGCCCATCTTGGTGGGCGATTTCCCATGCTCTGGATCAGGTTGTTGGGGTGCTTGGTCTGGTGCAGTATGTTCAGGGCTCATGTCCCCTCCTTTCATCCTTGCAGGGTCAAGGATGCTGTATCTACACGGTAGTGCTCTGCCACTGCTTGCGAAAGGGCTGGAAGACACAAATCAAGCGATTTTTTGCGGAAAATTGCCCTACTCACACCGCTCTGGGCCACTACATCACCGCAGTGTCAACGAACCCAATACAGCATGATCTACCTCACCAATGCGTCCTGCTTCAGCACCATACCCACACTTTGAGGAGTTCTGACATGTCATCGCACACCTCAACAACCCAACCGCGCAAGGAAGGCACGGCGCTGTCCCGCGCCATGCGCCCGGTAAACCATGTCGTTGAACGGTTTATCCCGTCATCACTGGTTTTCTCGATTCTTCTAACATTTATTGTCGTCATTTTGGCACTGATATTAACGGATACTGCACCGGGAGACCTGGTGGTCTACTGGGGCGACGGCCTGGCCGGCCCGCTCGATTTCATTACGCAGATGGCGCTGATTTTGCTGTTGGGCCACATCTTGGCCAATACCGGACCGGTTCGGCACGGACTCAGCTTCTTGGGCAGTGTTCCGCGAACCGAACTCGCAGCCTATGCGTTCGTATTCATGGTTGCAGCGCTTGCCAGCCTGATCACCTGGGGGCTGGGATTGGTCGTCGGGGGCTTATTAGCTCGCGAGGTTGCCTACCAGGGACGCGACAAGGGCTTAAGGTTACACTTCCCGATGCTGGTAGCGGCTGGTTTTGCGGGTTTTGTGGTTTGGCACATGGGCTATTCCGCTTCGGGGCCGCTCACTGCTGCAACCGAGGGGTCGTTTCTTGCAGATTCGTTGGACGGTCAGGCCATCCCCATCAGCCAAACCGTCTTCTCAAGCTGGAACATGCTCGCTGCCTTGGCAACCATCCTGGTGGTGGGCTTCGCGCTGTTTCTGGTAGCACCCCGCAAGGGAGATAAGATCTCTGAACTTCAAATTGATCTGCGCGAAACCATCGACGATGGCCAGGAAGACGTGGTCACACCGGCAGATAAACTCGACGCCAGTCGACTCGTGACACTGCTGGTTGGTCTGCTTTTGGTGACCTATCTGGTCTTACATTTCAGCCGGGGCGGAACGCTCACGTTAGATACCGTGAACTGGTCGTTCTTAGCCTTAATCATGCTGCTTGTGCGCAATCCGTTCGAACTGATTGCGCTGACGAAAAATGCAGCCTCAAATGTCGGCGAGATCCTCCTGCAATTCCCGTTATACGCGGGCATTCTTGGACTCATGGTTGGTTCTGGTTTGGTCCAAATTTTTTCGGATGCCTTCGTCTCCATTTCCAACCCGGTTACCTTCGGCATGCTGGCGTTTCTTGCAGCGGGACTCGTGAACTTTTTTGTCCCCTCAGGTGGCGGGCAATTCGCCGTTCAGGGACCTATCATGCTGTCTGCCGGAGCGGACTTGGGTGTCGACCCAGAGATCACCATTATGGCGGTCTCCTACGGCGACCAGTGGACCAATATGATCCAGCCCTTCTGGGCTATCCCCTTGCCAGCCATCGCAGGGCTCAAGATGCGTGACATCCTAGGTTATACCACCGTTGTACTCATCGCCTCGGGACTCGTATTTGCAGCAACGCTGCTGCTGGTCTCCCTGTAGCCTGATTCGAGGGCACAAAACAGTTTACGCGGCATAGCTGACAGCGAGATATGGAGACACGACGGTCGCACCTGCACAGGTCACTCATAGACAGACCGTCAGGAGGGCATCATGTCACGCATTCATATCACCTTCGGCATTATCCTCATCATTGCAGGCGGCGCTGCGTATGCTGTTACTGAATTTGCAAGTTGGACCGCACTCATCCCAGCATTTCTCGGATTGGCACTAACTGCTTGTGCCTTGGTCGGCATGATCCACCGGATCCTCGGTGGCGTGTTGGGTCTGGCGGTTGCACTTATAGAGCTCGCCGGAACCGCGGCGAACGTTATTGAGCTCGGTTCGCTGCTTTCAGACGACATTGCACGTCCGGCGGCAGTGATCACCAGTACCATCGGCTTTATTTTCTTAGCGCTCTACGCAGCACTGATCATCCGAAGCATGGTGATCACGGCTCGCGAGCAGCGCAATCCGGCAAAATTCGCGTGACCCTGCAGCACTAGGCCTGCAAACGGTGCGCAAGTGCACGGATTCCGGCTTCGTATCCGTAGGTACCAAGTCCGACAATAATACCCGCGGCCACAGCCGAGAGGTACGAGTGGCCGCGGAATGCTTCGCGTGCGTGCACATTGGAGATATGCACTTCGATTATTGGCACACTGAGACCTGAAATCGCATCAGCCAGTGCCACCGAGGTGTGCGTGTATGCCCCGGCATTCAACACAACGCCGGCACTTTGGCCTGCGGCCACCTGGTGTCCGGCTTCTTGGATCCAGTCCACAAGCTCACCCTCGTGATTCGTCTGCCGGAAATCCAATGCAAACCCACACTCCTTAGCCACGGCGGCACAGCGATTCTCGACATCCGAGAGGGTTTCGTTGCCGTAGACGGCCGGATCACGCACGCCCAGCAGGTTGAGGTTTGGTCCGTTCAGCACATAGATCGTGGTCATGCTCATTCCTTCATGGTGTTAGTCGTCGACGGCATTTACTAGGCAGTTGGTAGCGTAGCTGCCAACCGTTGGGTTGCATCGGCCAGCGCCTCGCGGTGCATCACAAGTTGCTCTCGGTCCGCGCGAAATAGCGGGGCTGCGATAGCTACCGCCCCCAGGACTGCCCCCGTTGGGCCAATCACAGCCCGAGCGATAGCATTCATTCCCAAATCAACTTCTTCTCGCTGGTACACGTAGCCGTCGCTGCGACCGGCTGCAAGTTGTTCAAGAAGACGATTTGGTTCAACGATAGTATGCTCGGTGCGCGGCTCAAACTGCATTTCTGCAACCAACTGCTCAACCTCCGCTGCATCAAGAGCAGCCATGATGGCTTTGCCCATCGAGGACACGTGCAGTGCCAGGCGATCACCCGGATCGGTGGTCTGGCGGAACTGTGGCCCATCGACCGTATGAATCGTGACGGTTTCGTGGCCATCACGAACGGAGAACAGACAGGATTCGTTCGTGACCGCAGATAGCGTTTTGAGGACCGATAGGACCGAACCGTCATAACCTCGCGCCGATGAGACTTTTTGGCTGAGCTCAAAGACGGTCAGCCCGATCCGATAGTGCTTCGTCGTGGCGTCGAATTCGGCATAGCCGGCCTCAGTCAGCGTATTCAACAACCGATATACGGTCGAAAACGGCATTCCCGACTCTTTGGCAAATACCGCGGCCGGTGCTCCTTGTGGATACTGGCTCAGCAGTCGTAAGAGCCCCAAGCCTTTGATCAAGGTCGAACTTCCAGCACTCACGCTAACCTCCCTGGATTGCTATTCCGCCCACGATATTGGACCAATATTTCCTGCACGCCTTGACACACCCCTGTGAGGTGCCCCATAGTTACATTACCATTATTCAACAATAGTTGCCATATATTGGCAATAGAAGTTTTTGGGGAGTAGCTTATGGCACAACGAAGTTACCTTTTGGGCCTCATAGGTGAAGGGGTTCGTCCCTCACTAACACCGCCGATGCATGAACAAGAAGGCGCTGCTCAGAACCTGGGCTTCGTGTACCGTCCGATTGATCTCACCCAACTGCATCTGCCAGCTTCTGACGTCGGAAGATTATTGCGCAACGGCATGGAACTAGGTTTTGATGCCTTCAACATCACCCACCCCTGTAAGCGAACCGTATTGGAATACCTTGACGACGTTCATCCGACGGCCCAACGCCTCGGCGCCTGCAATACGGTACTGCTTCGCAACGGCAAACTGGTTGGCTACAACACCGACCGTTCGGGTTTTGCCTCCGGACTCCAATTCGCACTGCCAAACGCCGATGTACAAGACATCGTGTTGCTGGGTGCCGGCGGTGCCGGCGCAGCGGTAGCAGATGCTCTGGTCGGTGCCGGTGTCTCACGACTGTCAATCATCGACCCCGAGCCCCAACGCGCCGAAGAACTCATTAACCAGCTCCATGCCGCAGCCGATAACGAACAGCACCTCGAGATCCGCATCGGCACCCCAGATGAGGCGGCTACCTGGTTGGCCAACGCGACGGGCCTGGTCAACGCTAGTCCCGTTGGAATGTTCTCACACCCCGGCATGCCTATCCCCCACACTGCACTGCATGCTCAGCTCTGGGTTGCCGACATCGTGTACCGTCCCGCCGAAACCCTGCTCATCCAAACCGCGCGAGCGCTGGGCTGCGCGGTCATGCCGGGTAAGGCCATGGCGGTAGGACAAGCCGCTGACACATTCGAGTTGGTCACCGGATTATCACCGGACCGGACTCGCATGCGTGAGCATCTCGATGCACTCATTGACGAAGAAGAACTTCAGGGTCGTTTTAAGGATCAAGCATGAAAACATCGATCGCAACGGTGTGCCTCTCCGGCACGCTCGAAGAAAAAATGCGGGCCTGTGCCAGAGCAGGGTTCGACGGTATTGAGATATTCGAGCCCGATCTCATTGTCTCGCCGTCGTCACCAGCAGAAATCAAAGCGCTTGCCGACCGTCTCGCGCTGACGCTGGATCTCTACCAACCATTCCGTGATCTTGAAGGGGTCATCGAAGCACTCTTCACCGACAACTTGGCACGGTTGGAAGCAAAGTTCCAGCTCATGCAGGAACTTGGCATGGAGCTGATCCTGGTCCCGTCCAATGCGGGAACGGCCACCGTGAACGACGACCGGATCGTTGCCAATCAGCTGCACCGGGCCGCGGAATTAGCCGCAAAGTACAAGATGCGCATCGCCTATGAAGCCCTGGCCTGGGGCAGATTCGTCAACACATACTGGCACAGTTGGCAACTCGTCAAACAAGCAAACCACCCGAACTTGGGGATCTGTTTGGATTCGTTCCATATTCTGTCGCGCCGCGATGACCCATCCCGGATTGTCGAAATTCCAGCCGAGAAGATCTTCTTTGTGCAGCTGGCCGATGCACCGGATCTGGGCATGGATGTGCTGCCGTGGTCACGCCACCACCGTGTTTTCCCCGGAGAAGGAAGTTTCGACACCGTAAGCTTCATGGCGCATCTGACACAAGCCGGCTATACAGGACCGCTGTCGTTAGAAATCTTTAACGACGTTTTCCGCGAAACGGATCCCGGTATCACAGCCGCCGACGGGCTGCGATCACTGCGCTGGATTCAACAAAGTGCCCGCGGCCAATTGCCCAAAGACACCCCGCAGCGTGACACGCTGACGGCCATGCCCAAAATCGATCCGGTCGAAACCATCGATCACCTTGAGATCAGCACAGATATCCCCGATGAACTCGGGGCGTTGCTTGGCACGCTAGGTTTTCGTTTCGTCGGGCAACACCGCCGAAAGGCCGCTCAGTTATTTGAAGCAGACGACGTCAAAATCGTCGTCTCGCCAACAGCCTCTGGTGGAACCTATATCGCATCGGTGGCCGTGAAGGTAGTCGATAGTCGCGATGCACTTGCTCGGGCACAAGCACTTGGTGCTCCTGGAATATCGCGACCGGTTACGGCCGAAGAGGTCCGAATCCCAGGCGTCTATGGTCCCGGTGGCATGCAGTTGTTCTTTGTCGACGAGCGCTCGGCAGGGTGGCCAACAGAATTCGGGGCGACCACTACGGCAGCCACGGACAACACGGTGGCACTGGATCACATCAATGTTCCGGAAGCTCGCGACCACTTCGGCGCATCGGTCCTTTTCACCTTGGCGACCCTGCGGCTCGAACCGTTAGCAGCCCAAAATGTTGCGTCCCCTCGGGGTTTGGTGCATTCTCAAGCTCTGGAATCGCCCGGTGGGGGTATCCGGTGGATCTTCAACCAGGTACCCAAGATCTATACCAACCGTGCGGGCGAACCGGTGAGGTACCCGGGCCACATCGCACTCCAAGTCAACGACCTAGAAGCCAGAGCTCAGACGGCCATTGAAAGAGGCTTGACCGTACTGCCGATCCCATCAAACTATTACGCGGATCTCCAAGCACGGTTTGGTCTTGACGAAGCAACGGTCACGCGTTGGCAATCGCTGGGCATACTGTACGACCGCAATGACGACGGCGAGTTCCTGCACCTCTACACCGAGACGTTG
Organism: Candidatus Yaniella excrementavium; assembly: GCA_019115865.1. Classification (GTDB taxonomy): domain Bacteria; phylum Actinomycetota; class Actinomycetes; order Actinomycetales; family Micrococcaceae; genus Yaniella; species Yaniella excrementavium. The sequence continues at coordinate 16,814 of DXCT01000022.1, forward strand.
GGTGGATTATTCATCGAGCTTGTCCAGCGCAAGGCAGCCTACCGCGACTATGGCCCCGGCAACGCCGCCGTGCGGTTAGCCGCCCAAGACCTGCACGAACAGCAACACCGAGTCTTCGGCAACTAAATCCTTTTCGTAATCCAGAACTATTCATAAGGGGGCTGTGCCATGGAGCACGCAGTCGAGCCTTTCGACATCATGGGGAAGCGACCGCGACCCAAAGCACTCAAAGCGTTACAGAAATTCGAGGAGTTTCTTGGCGCTGGACTGATCCTATTCATCCTGGTGTTAATCAGTGTCCAAGTCTTCCAGCGCTACCTACCGGTGGCCACATCACCATGGATCGGTGAGCTGTCACGCTATTGCCTCATGGCGCTGACCTTCCTGATGGTCGGCTCCCTGGTTGGCCAGGGGCGGCATATCAGCATCGATGTCATTCTCAAGGTCGGCTCGAAGTCTTCACGCCGCCTGGTGATTATCGTTTCTTCCATCATTATCGCGATGTGCTGCGCGGCCTTCGCACAAGAGTCCTTTGCGCTGGTCACCGCTGATACGGAACAGACCCTGGCAATTACTGGGATTCCACTGTGGGTGCTCTATCTCGTGCCACTACTGGCATTCTCTTCGGCCACCCTGCAGGCGTTATTCAATATCGTCTACGCGCCAGAAGAGAATCTTACCCCGCTAGAAGAACCATCCGACGTTGAAGTGGAGGACCAGCTATGAGCCTGTTCATCCTCGCAGTTGCTATTGCGATACTGCTGATCATTCGGGTTCCCGTTGGTCTGGCCTTCTTGGGCCCATCACTGGTGTACATGTTAATGTCGGGCAACTCCCCGGGCTTTGCGATGCGAATCGCCGCAGAAGGTACCGCCAGTTTCCCATTACTTGCGGTCCCGCTGTTTATTCTCTTGGGTACGCTGGCAAACTACGCGGGCATCGCCGATCGAATCTTCGACTTCGCACTGGCCCTACTGGGTCGGGTTCGCGGCAGCCTCGGCTACGTCAATGTCGCCTCCAGCGTTGGCTTCTCCTGGATGTCGGGGTCCGCACTGGCCGACTCTGCAGCACTTGGCAAAATCATGGTGCCGGCCATGCAAAAGACCGGCTATCAGCGCGACTTCTCAACCGGCCTGACCGCCTCGGCTGCGCTGATTTCTCCGATGATGCCACCCTCAATTCCCGCGGTCATTTTCGCCTCGGTAGCCACGGTTTCAACCGGCGCGCTCTTTGCCGCCTCCGTCTTACCGGCGTTAATCCTGGCAGCAGCCCTGCTGGTCACGGTCTACCTCTACGTGCGCAAACACAGTGAACTCAAGAAATCCCCGCGCTCGGCCGCAGAAATTAAAGCCGCCTCACTGCGCGTCATCGGCCCGGTGCTGACCCCCGTCATCATCCTGGGCGGTATTCTCGGCGGGTTCTTCACCCCGACCGAAGCCGCCGCCATCGGCGTGGTCTATATCCTGGCCCTGGGTTTCATTTACCGTACCCTCACCTTCAAGGGTGTACTCAATGCACTGCGCGAAACCGCCGTCACCACGGGATCGATCATGCTTATCATCGCTGCGGCATCCCTGTTGGGCTGGGTACTATCCCGCGAGCAGGTCCCGCAGAACCTCGCCGATTTCATGACCTCGAATATCTCCAGTCCGGTGTTGTTCTTATTAGCGGTCAACCTGCTGCTGATTATCCTGGGAGCCTTCATCGACGCGACCGCGGTCATTTTGATTACGGTACCCGTGTTATTACCGATCGCTGTGGAATTCGGCGTGGACCCGGTCCACTTCGGCGTCATCATGATTTTGAACTTGATGATTGGTCTGCTCACGCCACCGGTTGGCAGCGTACTGTTCGTTATGAGCTCCGTGTTGCGCACCCCCGTTGAAACCGTATTCAAGGGCGTCGCACCATTTTTGCTCCCTATGCTCCTGGTGCTGCTGCTGTTGACCTTCTTCCCTGCTATCGTCACCTTCGTTCCGAATCTGCTTGGATTCTGAGAGGCGGAAATTATTATGAAGTATCAAAAAAGTTGGGGAGCATTCGCAGCAGGCACCGTCCTGGCCGGCGCCACACTGGTTGGTATGCCGTCTCTGCACAATTTCGCAACACAGGGCTCCGAACAGTTGTCGTTTGCCAACTCCTACACGCTGAATCACCCGCATAACGCTTGCGGGACCGCGCTTGTGCAGCAGGATATGAACGACGCCGACGTACAGATTGATACCTATCCGTCATCGCAACTTGGTGGTGACACGGATCGGTTCACCTCGATGATGAACGGCGATATCGACCTTGATCTGCAGGGCAGTTCAGCGCTGGCCTCGGTGCATGAACCAATCGGCGTGCTCGACATGGCCTACGTTTTTGATGACGCCGACCACCTGTTCCGTTGGTTCGATAGCGATGCCTCCGATGAGGTTATCAGCTCGTTTGAAAACGAAACCGGTGTCAAGGTACTGGATGTTTGGTACCAGGGAGACCGCACCTTCTCGGCCAACGCACCCATTCGAAAACCGTCGGATCTCGAGGGACTACGGCTGCGGTACCCGGACTCACCGGCTCACCTGATGTCAGCAGATGCGATGGGTGTTGAACCGGTGGCCGTTGCGGTCGAAGAAGTCTACATGGCCCTGCAACAGGGTATCGCCGACGGTCAAGAAAACCCGATCGCCTACACCGCCCAAAACAGTCTCGATGAAGTCGTCGACTACGTGAGCTTGTCACGGCACGCCGTTGGAAGCCAGCTGGTGATCGTGGCCGATGAAACTTGGGACCGACTCTCCGCCGACCAACAGCAAGAGCTACAGGCCTCAGTATCAGCAACACGCAGTGAAAACCGAGCGTGCGCCGAAGCCGAGGAAGACGAAGTGCTCACTCGTTGGGCAGAACAGGGTTCGCCAACCGTCATCGAGGATGTCGATCGCCAGGCTTTCCGCGATAAGGCCCTGAAACACCTCGAGACGAACCTCAGTGACGGCGAACTTGAGACACTGCGCAGCATTCGTTCCGTGGCTGATGAGGACTAACCAGTGTGAAGTACTAGTCGGCGACGGGTACGACCATCGGTGTCCCGCTCCACGGATCGGATCCGATCATGGACTCCATCCCGAAAACGTCGGTGATCAGCTGCGTGGTGAGTACCTGATGGGGTGCCCCCTGGGCAACAATGGCACCACGATGCATCACCACCAGCTCATCGGCGTACCGGGCGGCCTGATTCAGGTCGTGCAGCACCGCCAACACGGTGCGACCATTCGCGGTGATCTTCCGGCACAGTCGCAACACGTCGATTTGGTGCGAGATGTCCAGAAATGACGTCGGTTCATCCAGTAAAACGTATTGGGTTTGTTGCGCCAGCACCATGGCCAGCCAGGCGCGTTGCCGTTGCCCGCCGGAGAGTTCATCGATCGAAAAGTCAGCAAACGCCGTCATACCGGTATCTTCCAGCGCCTGTGCGATGGCTGCCGGATCATCGGCAGACCACTGTTTGAGTGGCCGGTGATACGGGTAACGCCCGCGGGCCACCAGCCCTCGAACCGTGACGCCATCCGGGACCACGGGATGCTGCGGCAGCAGCGCGATGCGTTGGGCGAGCAGTTTGGGTTTAAGCTTATGCAACGGTTTGCCATCAAGCTGCACCATATCCGCCTTGACGGCGAGCACTCGCGATAACGATTTCACCAGGGTCGATTTGCCGCAACCATTGGGACCAATGACGGCGGTGAATCGACCCTGTGGCACAGTGAAGTCCAGCTGGGACAACACCGGATCGGCGCCGTAGCCCACGCTAAGTTGTGTGGCGGTCAGTCCGGTCATGATTGTCCTTTCCTAAATTCAGTCAGCAGCAGGTAGCCCAAAAACACTCCACCAAAACCCGCGGTAATGATACCGACCGGCAGATCCTCGACAATTGAAAGCTGCTGCACTGCCAAATCAGCCAGTACCATCAGCAACGCGCCGGTCAGGGCACTGCCCACCAGATTGGGGCCGGAAGTTCGCGTGAGCAGACGTGCTACGTGGGGGCTCATCAGCGCAACGAACGCGATGGGGCCTGCCACTGCAACAGCCATCGCGGCCAACACGACGGAAACAAGAATCGCCTGGGTGCGCGTTGCGCTAGCCTTACCACCCAGCGACGTCGTCAGTTCATCGCCCAGTTCCATCAGCTGTAATCGGGGCGACAACCACAGGATCACGGGGAAGGCCAGTACCAGGGTGACGGCGATGAGTCCTGCCTGGCCCAGATCACGAGAATTCAGGCTGCCCACCAGATAGGCCGCCAGGCGGCTGGCTTCATCCCGCAGCGTTGCTGTGACGACAAATTGCGTGACGGCGGTGGCGATGGCCGCAACCGCGATACCCGAAATAATGACTTTCGACGTCGACGACAACCCACTGCCCGTCGACAACATGACCACACCGATCGCCATGCCGGCCCCGGCCAGCGCACCAACGGGTGTCGGAATCGCCCACGGCAACAGCGACGCGACAGCGACCCCGGCTCCGGCGCCTGCCGCCAGCCCCAGCACATCCGGGCTCCCCAACGGATTGCGCGTCACGTTTTGGAACAGTGCACCGGAAAGCCCGAAGGCAGCACCGGCCATGATGGCGATCAGTACCCTGGGACCCCGCACGCGTTGGAACACAAATTCGGTTGTGGCACTGGCTTGGCCGCTCAGCAGGTCAATGAAATCTGCTGGGCTCAGTCCGAGTTTGCCAAGCATTAACGTTGCGACCGCCAGCGATAGGACCGCCATCGTCATCGCCAACCAAATCAGCACGCTTCGACGCCGGTAGCTCATAGCAATGTGCTCGCCCACGTGAAACATCTTGACGGTCATTTCATCACCGCCCCGCGGCGCACGGCGGCCAGTAAGAAGGGCGCACCAATAAATGCGGTGACGATCCCGACCATCAACTCCTGGGGTCGAATGATCACGCGCGCCAAAATGTCTGCGGCGACCAACGCCAAAGCTCCTGCAATGACGGCGGCCGGGATACGCCAGCGGAAGTCCTCACCGAATATGGCCCGGATGATGTGCGGTACGGCCAATCCAATAAAACTGATCGGTCCGGCGATTGCGGTAGCCACCGCGGCTAACAAGGCGGCGGCAATAATGCCCAGCAGCCGGGTTTGTCCGACCCGAAAGCCCAGCGAGATCGCCGTTTCATCCCCGAGCGCCAGCGCGTTCAGGCCCCGCCCAATACCAAAGGCCAGCACGACGCCAATCACCAGCGGCACCGCAACCTGGGTCAGCTGCGTTAATTCGACGCCGGCCAGTGAGCCGACCATCCAGTACCGGTAGGAATCAAACACCGTAGGCTTCAGCAGCACCATGGCGTTGATATAGGCGTACAGCACCGCTGAGATCACAGCCCCAGCAAGAATCAACGGCACAATACCGCGCGCCGAGGAGCGCCCACCCAGCGCCAAGACAAGCAGCACCGCAAGCACCGCCCCGATGAGCGCAAAAAACATTGTCGACGTCGCCCCGAGGGCCCCCAACAGGGCGGTTCCGGTAACCACCGCGGCAGAAGCACCGACCCCGATACCCAGAATGCCCGGCTCCCCCAACGGGTTGCGAGTAATCCCTTGGATCAGGGTGCCCGACACCGCCAATCCGGCGCCGACGATCGCCCCCATCACGGTGCGCGGGATGCGTGAATCCACCACACTGGTCAGATATGCATCACCGCTCGACGACAGCGCGGCCACGACATCGGAAACACCGTTGGGCCGACTGCCCAGGAATAAGCTGGTCAGACAGGTCGCCGCCAGGACAAACACCAGTGCGGCCAGGATGATGGCTCGGCGCATGACGGTGTTAGTTTTGCTCCGCGTTTTCGATAGCTTCATCAATCATGGGTTGATACCGTTCTAACGTCCACGGAACGGTGAGCGGGTTGATCATCGACGACGCCGTCACAAACGCTTGATCTTCGGAAGCCACTACGGCGTCATGTTCTACCGCCGGAATACTTGCATAGAGGTCTTGGGCTTCGGTTTCTTCACGGTTGGCTTCGTCCATATAGAACGTGAAGATCAGATCTGAATCCGCCAGCTTATCGGCATTCTCCAAACCGATCAGTGCCGACTGGGTGCCCGGTTCATCATAGTCAGCTCGCAATTCTTCGACCACCGGATCCGGTGTCAATCCCAGTGCCGAAACCATGGCCACGCGCTGCTCCTCGGGATAGAACACGCCCAGTGTGCCCGGACCGGTGTTGTAAATATAGGAGAACGTAACGTCTTCGTAGTCCTCATTCCGCGCCTGTTCGAATTGGGATTCGATGTCATCGATCAAGCCCTGGGCGTCTTCTTCCTGCCCCATAGCTTCACCGATCATTTCGATTTGCTGGTCCCATTCGATCGTCCACGGCTGCTCCGGATACGCGACGGTCGGTGCAATGTCTGAGAGCAGGTCATACTGTTCTTGCGTCACACCCGACCACGGCGCCAAAATGAGATCCGGTTCCAATTCCAAAATGGCCTCGATATCGAGTTCGGTCGCCCCGGTGAAGAGTTCTGGCAGCTCATCGCCACGTTCGGTGACTTCCTCCTCGATCCATGGCAGATACCCTGAATCATCGGCGCCCCAAGTGTATTCTTCCATGCCCACCGGGGTGGTGCCCAGTGCGATCGCGGTTTCGGTCGACCCCTGCCCCAGGGTCACGATGCGTTCTGGTTCCTCTTCGATCGTTGCTGTTCCTAGCGCGCTGTCGATCGTCACCGGTTCCCAATCGCCATTACCCGACGAAGCGTTTTCGGCGTCGTTATCACTGGAGCAGGCACTCAACGCTAGGCTCGCGGTAAAGACAATGGCCAGCGCACTACGCCAGTGCCGATGCTGCCGTGTTGTCGTGGAAGTTGTCATAATTCTCCTTGAGAGGTAAAAAACACTTGAAAGCGGCCGCTGGTTAGCCGCGCATGGCAACGCCGTGGCGCCAGTACCCCATGAAGGCCACTTGGGCTCGGTCAACACCAACTTCACGCACCAAAAATCTGCGTAACCGTTTGATGACGCCGCTCTCCCCGGCAATCCAGTAGTACGTACCGGATCGTGGTACATCGGTGACGGCAAGGTCTTCGCCTGATGCAGAAAACACCGGTGTCTCCCAAAGCAGATCCTCCGAAGCCTCGTCTGATGCCTCCGGCTCAACATGCCAGCCCAGTGCATCGGCCAGTGGTTCGCCTGCTTGTGCACCACCGCGTGGCAACCAGGTGACCTCGGCATTACTGGGAGCATCGATGGTCAGCTGATCGGCGTCGTTGGGAACCTCAATATAGGCGCACACTCGGGGTGCGTCGGTGGTGGTCTTGAGGTCTTCAACGATGCGTGCGATGGCGGGTGCCGCAGCCTCGTCTCCGAGCAACACGACCTCATCGGCGTCACCGGGTGCGAATTCAATGCCGGATTGTGGCTGCCCTACTCGAGGGGCAACTAACAATAACTCGGAGCCCACATCAGCTTCCGCCGCCCAGGCTGCCGCAGGTCCTGTCGAACCGTCGTCGGCAAAGTGCAGCACGAAGTCCACGGTGAGTCGAGTGCTGCCATCGTCACGGACCAGGTCTCGGATCGAATAAGTACGCATAATGCCGCGCTTATCGTCTGGCAGTGCCAGCCACTGCTGATACCAGTCCTCCGCCTGAGGGATATGCGGCAGCTCTCCGGCGGTATTGGGCAGAATCAGTTTGATTCGTTGATCGTAGAACGGACCGTCCGTGGCAAGCTCTTGCAGCTGAGGACCTGAGAACGTGATTCTGCGGAACGTGGCGGAAAGGTCTTCAACTACTTCGACTATTCCGCGGACCGGGCCGTGGGCACCACGCATCATGGCGACTCCTTGCAGTGGGATGTACTGGCGACGATCACCGACAGCATGCCGATACGACAGCCATGAGATCTGTAATGAGGTTAGCCTACCCTAAGAGAAATGTTTTTCACCAGTCACTGTTACACTGTCTCGTTGTGCATTCCTTCAAGCCCAAGATTCTCCGTAGACGGCCGCGCCCTGTTCAGACACAAATCAGTGAAAAACGTCGTCTCATTGTCATGGTGGCGATGGCGCTGGGTGCTTTTGGTATCGGGACCACCGAGTTCGTCTCGATGGGCCTGCTCAGCATGATCGCCGAAGACTTTCAGATCACGGAGGACACCGCAGGCGTGATTATCACGTCCTATGCCCTGGGCGTGGTCGTTGGAGCTCCACTCATTACCGCACTGACGGGCAGGGTTCCACGACGCCGGCTCTTGCTGATCTTGATGGCCGCGTTCACGATCGGCAATGGTCTGTCCGTTTTTGCCGATAATTACGAAGTGCTCCTCGTTGCCCGCTTTATCGCAGGTCTGCCCCACGGCGCATATTTCTCGGTCGCAGGTCTTTCAGCTGCATCGATGGCGCCCGTCGCGCAGCGTGGTCGAGCAGTGGCGTTTATCAGCATGGGGCTGTCGGTGGCCACGGTTATTGGTGTTCCGGCAGCGCAAGCTTTGGGAGCAGCACTCGGCTGGCCTGCCGCTTACGCACTGGTGGCGCTCATCGGCCTGACGACGATCGGGGCGCTGTGGTTCTTGATGCCACATATGACGAAAATGCGTCCGACGAATCCGGCCACCGAGCTCGGTGCGTTGAAGCGGAGTCAGGTGTGGCTCACCCTGGCGATGGGGACGGTTGGTTTTGGTGGCATGTTCGCCGTGTACACCTACATTTCGTGGACCATGACTGAACGCGCAGGTTTGGATCCGTCGTGGATCTGGCTGGTGTTGATGGTTTATGGCATCGGTTCGGTTGCTGGAAACTGGTTCGGCGGCCGCCTGGCAGATCGCAATTTGGAATTTGGCATCCTGTTTGCGCTGCTGATGATCGCGACTGCTCTTACCGCGTTCTATTTCACGTCAAAACATCCGGTGTTGGGTGTCATCAATTTTGGGGTAGTCGGTTTCTTTGGCACCAGCCTGGTTCCCAGCTTACAAATCCGACTCATGGACGTCGCGGGTGATGCACAAACCCTTGCGGCTGCGTTGAATCATTCGGCGTTGAACCTTGCCAATGCAGCCGGCGCCGCGATTGGCGGGATGGTGATCTCAGCAGGGTTCAGTTACTCGGCTCCGGCGTTAGCTGGAACGGCACTTGCTTTGGCTGCCGTTGGAGTATGGGTACCTACCTTTTTCTTGCGACGGCGGTACTTGCGCTCTATAGGCGATCAGTCTTAGGCAGATTGGTCCGGGTTCGTATGTGACTCCAGCAGTTGAGTAACGACTGCCTTGTATTGCAGTTTGCTGTGCTCCGCTATGGCTTGTGCAGTGGCGGCAAAGAGGTAGAGGGCCGCTCGTTGAATCTCGTGTGCGCCGTGTGTTGTGACCATGTTGTCCCGGCCATGGAATGCGTGACCCTGCATCGCTGCTCTTTGAATATCCTGGGCCGCAGCTTGTGTGGCGTCTGAGAGCTCCGGCAAACGCACGATGCCAAGTGCTGTCCGCAGTTTCGTGTTGGTATATATCGAGTCGAGCGTCTCCAATGTCAGGCCGCTAACGTGAGTGGTGCTTGGCAGGCTCGGTGTTGGTTCTAGTTGCAGGGAGCGCAGTATCTGCTCCGCTTGCACTGTTTTCTGTCGGTATAGGGCCTCGGATATGTCACGCACTGTATCGATGGTCAGTGCGCGTGCGTCGCCGACTGGAGTGTGCGCTTCCAGTTGATGGCGCTCGATTGCCCGGGTCATGGCTGCGGAGAGTTCATCGGGATCAACGTTGGGGAGATCGTGTATGTCGATTCCATCAGCTGCAAGTAAGGGCTTGAGTTCTTCTAGGACCTCGGGGGCACGTTGCATCCGCGCTAGCAGATCGGCGTCATCTGCTTCGTCAAAAGGGTGCTTCGCATTATTCATATGGTGACAATATCAGTCTCATAGGCCGAATTCAGTCTCCACAGGCGTCATCGCAAAACATGTTTATGTATTCCAGTACAAGTTTCGCAGCAGTGGCTGGTCCGGGTCGAGCCACTTGGCCGGCTGGAAATATGTCACTCCACCAGATTTTCGCATGGTCCATTTACCGTTGTGCACGTCGAGGTGATGGGCAGGACACAAAGTGATGGAGTTATTTTCATTGGTCTCTCCACCTTGCGACCATTCCTCAATGTGGTGGCACTGGCAGTAGGTGGCTTGCACAATACAACCCGGTGCTTGGCAACCTTTATCACGCGCGAGGATCGCTTTTCGCTGCGCTGTGGTGAAGAGCCTTTTACTACGGTATTCGTTGAGGACGATATCTTGCCCGTTCCATATTTGTCCGACTAGCTCTGCATCACATAACGTCGGCCCCAGGTGACCCGGGTGCATTGGGCCAATGTTGACGATCTCCGATTGATACCGTGTCCAGGGTACCGGGTTGGCATACCCGGTGATTTCATGCTCGGCGCCTGAAACTGGTTCTAAACTGTCCTCTAAGCTGTCACGGACATTGGGATTCGGTCGTTTGATGATCGGGGGCAAAATACCAGACGGCCCGGCCGGTCGCTGCACTTGCTGAGGCAGCGCTGGCAATCCCAATGTCGCGTGTGCTGTCTGGATATCCTGCACGATAACGAGTTTTGCTGGTGACCCATGAGCGCGTTTCGCTGCTGCTTCCTCGGGGTGCATGCTCATTACTGCATTGATGGCGCCCAACAGTATCGCTCCGGCGCGTTGCGGTCGAGTCAGTCGATCGATCCAGTCGATGTGTTGTTTCGTGTACTCGTTGCCTTGCTCGTCTTCAGCGATCACTGCGTCGGCGGCGAAAGGTTGTGGGAGACTGGCTTCAATCTGGCTTGGGACCCGATCATCAGTACCAGGCCGAGAACCCAGCATTTCATGCAATACGGCAAGTTTTTCTTCGTGGCCTGAAGCCCGTTCCCGCTGGGCGTGTGAAGTTTTTTCCGCAGAGTTGTCTACGGGCTGCTGACTCGGGGCTTCTGGAGCGTCATGCGTCGTTTTCGCTTCAGCCATGGCTTCGTAAAGATTTTCGATATTCTCCGGCAGAAGAGGTTTATTGCCTTTATAGTTCAGGTTGGTATTGAGAAATTCTTTGAGCGTTGCCGCCCATATGGGATCCATGTGCATCGACGCTGTAGTCGAGCCGTCGTCATGGGACCGTAGATGCAATGCGTTATCGGGCTTCTTTTTAATAGCCTCCGACGGCGGTGGCCCGTCTGCATCAATGTGGTGGGCCGCCTGTTCGGTCCATCTATGGCGAGCTTGGGACAACTCCTCCGGCGACGCAGACTCGGCTGCCTGAAGCAAAGTGGGTTCAAATGCCTGGATAACCTGGTCTTTGTAATCAAGCGGGCGTTTGACGGTGTTGGAGTATTTTGTCAGATCGTCGTCAAAGGCGGCAATGCGATCCAGATTCTCACCTGAAATCCGTCCAGCAGCATACGACGCAGCGATATTTGGCAGCCTGGGCTCGGCTCCGGCTGGATTTCGATCTGTAGCCACCGCATGAGAAACATACTTCGCTCGCACTTGCAGTCGTTTGGCCCTATGCCCCGACATTCGCAGTTGCCTGCGCATGATTTCACTGACGTCACGGAAGCCCCGCAATCCTTCAGGAACACCCAGATAGGCGGTTTGGTCTTTTTGAGCAATCTGCAATAGCCGCGTGAGGTTCGTCATCGCCGCATCATTTGCGCGGTCATGCTGTGCCATTAACGCGGTGATAGCGGGAATGGTATCCACGTAATTATCAGGCGCTATTGGTTCAGGAGCGCCTTCTACGGTGCCCTGAGACTCGTCTTGGACAGCAAAGCCAGACCAGTCAGCACCTGAACTCTTCCGATACAGAGCTACCTCGTGCTCCGCATCTGGTTGCGAAAGTCGTTCGGAAAATTTCTGAGCCAAGAGTGCACGTGCGTAGGCCAATTCACCCAAGCTCATATCGTCAATCAAGTTCTCGTTGATCGCGTCCACTGACACAGGGGCGCCAAGATTCGTGAAGATCGATATTTGATCCACAACAACTCCTCTCGACGCAGCAGCAATGCCGACGAAACAGTAGTGAACGGTCTTGGGACAAGGGATGAAAGAACACTGAATTGCTGATCGGGTATTGCCACTATTCTACCGCACACTACCTATTCACACAATGATTTTAGGGTTATTTAATGAGCTTTTTAAGATATGTGAATATGGTTTATGACCCTTTATCATATCTAGAATTTTTTGGGTCTCGTGTCGCGTTTTTTGTGGATAACGGAATCTGGGGCAGCTGTTTTCCACAGACGTCCAGGCTCTTGTCGCAAGCCGCGGCCAGGGCTTAATTGCCGCACGGCACTACGGAGTCACACAGAAGAATCCAGGGGAGCTAACGCTTGACCTCGCCGGCGCTAGAACGACCGAGTGGTGCTGCGTTTCATCGACTCCGGAAGGTGCAGGCGCGCAAGAACCTCGTCGGTATTCCCTGGCGGTCGCTGTGATCCAAGGGCTGAGACCAGCATGGTAACCACCAACACCAACGGAATAATCCACAGGGCAGGATACTGCAATACGGCCATCGACATGCCGGCGTCATCGATGAGGTGTCCGGCAAACAATGCGACCAGCGATACGAGCCCACCTGTGACCATGCCGGAGACAGCCCCGGTTACGGTGAGGCCGCGCCACCAAATAGCCAGCAAGACTACGGGTGCCAATGACGACGCGGTGAATGTGAACACCATAGCCACGGCTCCTGCCAGCGCAAGGCCGGTGGTCACGAATGTTGCCACGATGGGCAGAACCATCGCCAAGATCGCTCCCACACGGAAGCCGCGCACTGTTCCACCGAAAAACTCCTGTGACACGACTCCAGATATGGACACCACCAGCCCGGAGGCGGTTGACAGGAACGCGGCGAAGGCGCCGCCGGCAACCAGCGCGGTTAGGAGGTCGCCGGTCAGCCCGTCAAAGATCGCCGTGGGCAGTTGGAGCAGTGCGGTGTCGGTGCTCGCGCTCTGGCCCAGTTCCGGCAGCACCGCGCGGGCAACAACGCCAAGAATGATCGGCAGCGTGTAGAAACTGGCCAAAAGCCACAAGAGCAAGACGGTGGTGCGCCGGGCGGTACCGCCGTCAGGATTGGTGTAGAAACGCACCAAGACATGCGACAGTCCCAGCGTGCCAAGCATCAGAGCTGCGACCAAGGAAACGGTGCGATACGTACTGGATTGCGTGTCGTTGACAAGTTCGACTTCGAAAGCGTTGGCGAGGTCGGGAACGAAGTTGGTGTCCCCTACCCCCAAGCGCAACACGAGGAAGACGGTGGGGATGAATAGTGCAGACAGCTTGAACCAATACTGCACGGCCTGAGCCAGTGTCACCGAGCGCATCCCGCCGGAAACCACGGTTGGCAGCACGACCAGGATAACGATCGCGGGACCGAGCCAGGCGGGCAAATCCGTCGTCGCTGATAAGGCAATGGCGGCCCCGTGCAACTGTGGCACGATGTAGAGCCAGCCGGTGAACACGACGATCATGGCGGTGAGCCGGCGCAAAAGTTTGGATGGAAACCTCAGCGACATGAGATCGGGGATGGTATAGGCACCCGAGCGCCGCAGGGGCGCTGCCACGAAGACGAGCAACGACAAGAAGCCTGCGGTGTAGCCCACGGGGAACCATAGTCCGTGGGTCCCGTAAGCCATGATGAGCCCAGCGACGCCGAGGAAACTTGCGGCCGAGAGATATTCGCCGGCGACGGCGGAGGCGTTCAGCCACGGGGGCACACGGCGCGATGCCACATAAAAGTCTCGGGTGGTGCGGCTGCGGCGGAGTCCGTGCACGCTGATGATGATGGTCACTGCGCAGACGAGGCCGATGGAACCCAGCACCAAAAGGGGATCATGCATCATGGGAGCCCCTCCTGTTCAGGCTGCGGCTCAAGGGCGTGCTCGTTTGCGGTGGCCCGCCGAACGTAAAACCAGCCAAGGACAATGAGCAGCGGAATGAATACACCGGCGGGGATGAGCCACTCTAGGGGCACATTCATAACGGTGAATGATGCGAGGTTGGGACTAAACCCGAAGGCAACATTGACGACGACCACCAGACCGAAAAACCAGGAGACAAGGGTGACGCCTAGCCGCAGCTGGGCGCGCATGAGTTTGCGGAGCATACTGCGTGATGGTTGGGCGCTCCCCGAGGCTTCGGAGGGGTTCAGGAGTACTTCCTTGACACTGGGCGCCCCGGTGGGCATGCGGACCTTGACGCGTCGGGCGCGCATCGCACGAATGCTGTCGGGAACGTCTTGGGCTGGCTCGGGTTCGCGGATGAGGTCGAGTACGAAGTCGTCGTCGGGGGTCGGGATGTCGTCTTCGGAACCGTCGTCGGGGTGGCGCCGGTGGGTCATCCATCACTCCGGGAAACCGATCGGAAGTTCAACTGCTTGAGACGTTGCCTCACCTGGGGCATTAACCGGCGGCTGACCGGTAGCTCGTTTGTGTCAATGTGGATGCACATACGCCCGTCTTGTTGGACGATCTTGGTGGCAAAGTTGAGGTTCACAATATGCGACCGGTGAATCCGCACGAAGTCATACGTTGCCCAGTCTTCTTCGATCCCGGCGAGCGAAATGCGCAGCAGGTAGGACTCATCGGCGGTGTAGATCCGGGCGTAGTCACCTTGGGCTTGGGCCCATCGAATGGAGCGGATGGGGATAAACACTTGTTGCGATCCCTGTTGCACCGCGACTCTGCCGTGCTCTGGTACTTGTTCTATGGCACCGGTGTCGACGCGGTTGAGTGTTTTGCGTAGTGCCTCATGCAGTCGGGCAGGACGCACGGGCTTCAGTAGATAATCGAGGGCGTCCAGTTCGAAGGCATGCACGGCGGGGCGGGCATCAGCGGTTACAAAAATCACGTGCGGCACTTCGCCTGTGGGTGCGCGGCGAAGCTCGTGGGCCAGGTCCATGCCGGTGGGCCCGGGCATATGGATATCGAGTAGGACAACGTCGATAGTCCCGTCGGCCAGGATGTGCCGAGCCTGGGCTACATTGGTGGCAGTTTGTACCGCGGATACCAGCGGATCGGCTTCGAGTAACCACCGCATTTGTTCAACGGCCGGCACTTCGTCGTCGACGGCTAATACCTGTAGCCCCGCTACTTGCGTAGTCATGCGGGCCCCGCGGTCATTGGTGGAATAAAGTGTGAGGGCGCTTTGAATTTTGGAATGCGCATCGACACTTTCATACCGGCATCCAGCTGTGTTTCGATCTGCAATCCGTGGTCAGCGCCGTAGGCTTGGCGCAGACGTAAGTCCACATTGCGCAGTCCAACGTGTGAGCTTTCGGCCTGGCCGCTCATCACTTTGGCCATATATTCTGGGTCGGCGCCGACACCGCCGTCTTCAATACTGATCTGAGAAAAAGTATCGACGTCTTTCGCCCGCACGAAGACGCGGCCGTCGCGATCCGAGTTGTACATGCCGTGGCGCACCGCATTTTCGACCAGCGGCTGGACACTCAGAAATGGAACTTCGACGCCGAGGACTTCCGGAGCGATATCGAGACTGACCTGCAAACGTGACCCAAACCGGGCTTTTTCCAGCACGACGTAGCGTTCAACAGCGGTCAACTCATCTTCAAGCGTGGTGAAATCACCTTCGGTGCCTAACGAGTATCGCGTGAAGTCGGCAAAATCGATAAGTAATTCACGCGCTCGTGTCGGGTCAGTCGGGATCAGACCGGCGATGGCGTTAAGTGAGTTGTAGATGAAGTGTGGTGATATTTGGGACCGCAGACTGCGCAGCTGAGCCTCAATGAGCTGCTCGCGGGTGAGCTGCACCAGCTGCTGATAATCCGGTTCAGGCTCTGGTGTTCGACGACGAGATTTTCTACGCAGCATCACGTGATATACCAGCTGACAGCGGCGGATGCAGTCATAATGACCGCCGCGTGACGACGCGCAAGGAATCTGAACATACTTCTATGCTAGGTGATTGCTGTCACTTTATCGATCCGCAAAACCGCTCAACTCACAGACAGTGCCGCTTAGCGCAGATTACCCGCAGCAACGTCCCGTGACCTCAGTCACATCATTACCGTGTGCTTCATGAGATCGTTATCCAAGCTCCACCCTGGAGGATCAACATGAGTACCCTCGATTATTCGGACTTTTCTGCAGTCCAACGTTCCGATCAATTCCAGAAGCTGCGGCGCACACACCGTAGCTTCGTGTTCCCCCTGACCGTCGTCTTTTTGATCTGGTACCTAGGATTCGTCGTCGTGGCGGCATTCTTCCCCGAGTTCATGGCGATTCAGGTCTTCGGCAATATCAACTTAGGCATCTTGCTGGGGCTTGCCCAGTTCCTCACCACGTTCATTATCACCGGCGCCTACGTTTCATACGCCAACCGCAAGATCGACCCGATTGCCACGGATCTTCGCGAGTCCATGGAAGCCGCAGGCGCTGGCGCACCAGAAGAGACAACTGACGACACCGACTATGCGTCTGCAGGTCAGGGTTCAGGAGAACAGTCATGACACAACTAGCTATCCTCAGCGCCCAGGCTGATGAGGGGCTCACCACCGAGGTGGGCAACCCCTGGGCAAATATCGGTATTTTCCTCGTCTTCGTGGCCATTACCCTTTTTGCAGTCCTACGGGCATCCAAGAAGACCAAGACCGCCGCAGACTTCTATGCCGGTGGCCGATCATTTACCGGCACCCAGAACGGTACCGCGATTGCCGGAGATTACCTCTCGGCGGCATCATTTTTGGGTATTGTCGGCGCGATCGCGATCTATGGCTACGACGGATTCCTGTACTCAATCGGCTTCTTGGTTGCCTGGCTCGTAGCACTGTTGCTCGTAGCTGAGATGTTGCGCAACACCGGTAAATTCACCATGGCTGATGTGCTGAGCTTCCGTCTCAAGCAGCGACCGGTCCGCATCGCAGCGGCCACCTCCACGCTGGCCGTGTCGATCTTCTACCTGCTGGCCCAGATGGCCGGTGCTGGTGCACTGGTGTCTCTGCTACTGGGGATCGACTCGGGAATCGGTCAGTCACTGGTGATCGCCGTCGTTGGTCTGCTGATGATTTTCTACGTTTTCATCGGCGGCATGAAGGGCACCACCTGGGTGCAAATCATCAAAGCCACACTGCTGCTCATTGGCGTGGGCATCATGAGCGTCTGGCTCCTGGCACTCTTCGGCTTCAATTTCTCCGGTTTGCTCGGGGAAGCAGCCTCGATTGCTGGAACTACAGACATCCTGGATCCAGGTCAGCAATACGGCGAATCCACGCTCACCAAGATGGACTTCATCTCCTTGGGTCTTGCACTGGTCCTTGGTACCGCCGGGCTGCCACACGTGTTGATGCGGTTCTACACCGTGCCAACCGCCAAAGAAGCACGCAAATCTGTTGTGTGGGCGATCTGGCTCATCGGTGGCTTCTACCTGTGCACCCTGGTGTTGGGCTTCGGCGCTGCAGCAATGGTCGGGCCCGAAGCAATCACAAATGCTCCGGGCGGACAGAACTCCGCGGCACCGCTGTTAGCGTATGAACTGGGCGGCACCCTGCTGCTCGGCGTGATCGCAGCCGTTGCTTTCGCTACCATTCTGGCTGTTGTCGCCGGGCTAACGATTACCGCGTCGGCATCGTTTGCCCATGACATCTACGGTCAGGTCATCAAGAAAGGCAAACTCGACACCAAAGGTGAGATGCGAGCGGGACGCGCGACCGTTGTCGTCGTTGGTATTCTGGCGATTCTCGGCGGTATCGGCGCGCAGGGGCAGAACGTTGCGTTCCTCGTTGCACTCGCCTTCGCGGTTGCAGCTTCAGCGAACCTGCCGACCATCATCTACTCGCTGTTCTGGAAAGGATTCACCACTCGCGGTGCACTCTGGTCGATGTACGGCGGTCTGGGCACCTCAATCGGTCTGATTCTCGTGTCGCCGGTGCTGTGGGGTGCAGAATCCTCCTTCTTCCCAGACGTAGATCTGGCGCTGTATCCACTAACGAACCCCGGCATCGTCTCGATCCCGCTGTCCTTCCTGCTCGGTTGGATCGGCTCGAAGACGTCGAAGGTGAAAGAAGATGTCCGCAAACAGGCCGAGATGGAGGTTCGCTCATTGACCGGTGTTGGCGCAGAACAAGCGACCGATCACTAATGCGAAGGTTCTAACCACCTCGGAACAACATAAAACCGGGTCCCCGTATTCATCACGAATGCGGGGACCCGGTCCATTAAAGGGAGTACAGGCTACGCGGTATGCTGTGTGGCCTGTTCCAAGCCGTTGCGAACAGCGGCACTCAGTGGTGCCGGGATGACGACGCTGCCGTCTTGAATCGCGATGAGGTCCATGGCTTCCAGCTGGCGCAAGCGTGGAATGAGGGTCTCATCGACATCGCCATTGCCCAGTGCGAACTGCGCTGTGCGTGCTGCCGCATCGCCCTGGGTCGCGTAGGTCAGAGTTGTACGAACATAGGTGGCCACCAGTTCTTCAGCGGCGTCGAGCTGGTCAAAGTCTTCGAAGCCGAAGGTTTGTGCGCGAGCGCCGGGCTGCACCTTGGTCGAGAGCACTTCGATCAGCTCGAATGCCTGCAGGGCCTCAAGAAAGGCCATGAGTTCTGGAATGGCCTGGGCGGATTGCACATAGCGGGTTGGCTGCGTGCCGGCGACGACGGTGAGGTCGGTGTCCGAGGCAGGTGCTTGTGCTGGGTCCTGTTTTTTGGCAACGCCTTCAGCTTCGATACCGATGGTGGCTGCAACGTCTTGAATATCAGCGCGCTTGGGCAGCCCGGTACCCGTTACCGGGTGCGACTCCCCCATCCACTGTTGGAATTCTTTGACTCCGGCCATGAATCGGGTTTCAACGATCGCGGTGTAGCGATCCTTCGGGTCGGGCCGGTTATCCGCTTGGGTTTCCTGGTCGAGGGGTTCGGCAGGGGTCTTTTGGGGTTTCGCGGCGGCTTTGGGCTGTGCTGCCGAAGTTTCCGTGGCCGATGGTGCGGCGGCTGGTTTTGCAGTTGATGCGGGTGCTGCAGGTGCTGCAGTGACCTGTTGCGCGGGCAGCAGTTCGTTGAGCACCTCATCAAAGGCAACTTCGCGATGCTCTGCCAACGCAGCGATGGCCGCGGCCACCATATAGGCGCTTGCCCCGACGACCTCTGATTCTGAGTTGCGGCGAAGCAGGCTACCAATCGAGCGGTACGCGCGGCCTTTGCGTGCCAATGCTTCCACATCCGGGGTGATGTTCCGAACGGCTCGTGGCGCTTCGCGCTGGGATACGCGGGCCAATCCGGTGTGTAGTGCACCGGTGGCGTACCAGGTATCGAGAGATTCCATAGCGACGCCGGTCACGTGGCCGGCACTTGGGGTGCCTTCGTGCGCCTCCGGACCAATATTGCCGAGGATCTCCACGGCCTTGTCATGTTGTTGGGCGTCTAGGGCCTGCGAAATATCTCGCAACGTATTAATAGTGCGTGCTCGTTCATCACTCACGGGGGTCATCAGCTCCAAGTTGTGGCGTTCAATAGCACGAGCCATGGCGGTCTCGAATTGGCTCGGGTCGACGTCGTCGAGGTTGTTTACATCAATGCCGTCTGCAGACAACAACGGGGCGAGCTGCTGTATGAGCTCGTCACCTTGCTCCGGCATGTGGTGGACGCCGGAGGCGGCCAGCATGTCTTGAAAATCTGGGTCGTGAGACCGCGACGTCGAATCTGTCATAAGGTGACGGTACCAAAAATACCCGGGAAATTTGCGGTGAACGGCGCCCAGGGCAAAGATTGTGCCCCGCATAACGCCCACTAGATAAGCGCGCCAAGCCCAATCAGAATCAGCGGAGTGACTGCTACCGCCAACCATACTGCCCAGGAAGCACGACGCTGCTGGGCGCCAAGCGGTGTCCAGACAGCAAGGAGTATAAGCACGCCATAGCTGAGACCGGTGGCCCCCATACTCAACCGCACAACCGCGCCGCCGATCTCACCACCCAGAAACGGCAGCACCATATCAAGTGGCGAGGGAATTGGCCCCTGGTGATCTGCACCGCCGATGCCCAGCACACACAGACTCAAGGACCACCAGTGCACAGCGAAGACGGCGCTGACGCTGCTGGGCGAATACCTAAAACCCCGTTTCTTCAGCACAAACCGTGGCAACCAACCTAATAATCCGCAGAGTACAACAACAATCGGCGCCATCAGCATGATAAACAGTTTCTCTGAGCCACCGGGGGCACCTACCTTGATAGCGATCACCACCAAAGGCAACAGCCACACGAGCCAGAGCCAAACACTCCACGTCATACGGTTGCCCAGCGCCACGTTTGAGACGGGCCGCTTCTGCGTCATAGGCACGGGCCCCGAACCATCTTGATGATGCATTTGGTCATAGCTGGATTGATTCGGCATACGACCCTCTCGCGTGTATTTGGAACTGCACGGCTTGCCCTCACCACAGTATGCGCAAAATCTTGTGACCGCGATTCCTGGTCTTCAAGTCATGATGCAGTCCTGTTTTACAGGCTCGATGGCCCATGCGTATGATATAAATCACATTGTCACCCGGTATTCCGATGAGAGGCTAGTTCATGACACAAAGCGTTGCCATTCTCGGTGCAGGCCCCAGTGGTCTTGCACAGTTACGCGCCTTCGATTCCGCTCGACGTCAGGGTGCAGATATCCCTCGCCTGGTGTGCTACGAAAAACAACCCAACTGGGGTGGCCAGTGGAACTACACTTGGCGCACCGGCTTGGACCAGAATGGTGAACCCGTGCACAGCAGCATGTACCGGTATCTCTGGTCCAACGGCCCAAAAGAATGTCTCGAGTTCGCCGATTATTCATTTGAAGAGCACTTCGGGCGCCCGATTCCTTCGTATCCGCCCAGGGCGGTACTGCAGGACTACATTATGGGCCGGGTGGAACAGAGTGATGTGCGACAATACATTGAGTTTGAAACCGCCGTCCGTTGGGTCAGTTACGACGAGAATACCGAACGTTTCACCGTCACGGTTATGGATTATCAGAACAACCGGTTGAAGTCTGAAGAGTTTGACTGGGTTGTCTCGGCTACCGGCCACTTCTCGACCCCGAATATGCCGTATTTTGATGGGCTTGAAACCTTCCGTGGCAGAGTGATGCACGCTCACGATTTCCGCGACGCACGCGAATTCGTCGGCAAGCACGTCCTGATGGTCGGCAGCAGTTACTCGGCAGAAGATATCGGCTCGCAGTGCTATAAGTACGGTGCAGCCTCAGTGACCTTTAGTTATCGCTCGGCCCCGATGGGCTATGACTGGCCGCCGCCACTCAAGGAAGTGCCGCTGATCAGTAGCGTCGACAAGAATACGGTGTACTTCATCGACGGTACCCAAGAAGAGTTCGATGCGATCGTGATGTGCACGGGCTATCTGCATCACTTCCCCTATTTACCCGATGACCTCCGGCTCATTACCGCAAACCGCATGTATGCCCCGGACCTGTATAAGGGCGTTGTGTGGGAAGATAATCCCAAGCTGATGTACTTGGGGATGCAGGACCAGTACTTCACCTTCAATATGCTCGATGCACAAGCTTGGTTTGCGCGCGATCTGATCCTGGGCCGTATCACGCTGCCCGATGCTGCAACCATGCATAACGATGTCCTCCACTGGCTCGACCGTGAAGCACAGATAGAAGATTCAGATGACGCCATCGATTTCCAGGGGGCCTACACCAGGGATCTCATCAGCATGACCGACTACCCGGATTTTGCCGTTGAGGAACAGGCCGAGCTCTTCAAACTCTGGCTGCGCCATAAGCACGAGGACATAATGGGCTATCGCAACCAGTCCTACCGGTCCACGATCACCGGCACCCTGGCGCCCCCGCTGCCCGATCACTGGATGGAACTGTTAGATGATTCGCTGGAGACGTTCATGACCAGCACCCTGGAATCGCGGGCAGCCACCGATGAGCCCCGGGCCACCAGATCGTAGATTCGGCAGCACATCTTAGGTTGGGCAGCACCTATCGGCCACTACTCTGTAACTTGGTCGAGCAGCCTTACCCAGACTTCAGATGCGGTTGGGAACACCGGTACGGCGTGTTGCAGTGTCGACACCGGCACCTGCGCGGTGATCGCGATAGTTGCGGCATGAAGCATCTCGCCGGTTTCCGGTCCCATCAGGGTGGCACCCAGCAGACAACCGGTGGCTTGATCAACCACAATCTTGCCTTTGCCAACAACATCGTCGCGTAATAGACCGGCTCCCACACCCCGGCAAAATCGACCTCACCGGTGACCACGTCGTAACCAGCATCGGTGGCCGTATCTTCGGTCAGTCCAACCGAAGCAACCTGTGGGTCGGTAAAGACGACCTGGGGTGTCGGGGGTTCAGTCGAAAGCTCATGGAGCTGCTGTCCCAAGAATTCGGCCGCGAATTGTTTGGCCTGGTACTTGCCCATATGCGTCAGCTGATGTTTCCCGCCGGCATCACCCAGCGCATGCAGCCAGCCGGGCGTGCGCTGTTCCAACACGTCCTGCGGGCTAAGGCCTATCGATTCAAGGTTGATCGATTCCAGTGCGGGACGGCGTCCGGTTGCCAGCAGTACTTCATCTGCCTGGAGCGTCTCACCTTCAGAGGTGCGAATCGAAACGGTGCCACCTTTGACCTTGCCCAGCCCCTGGTCCATGCCATCGGGGCGTTGGACCTGTGTGGCTTCGGTGAAGAAGCGGACGTCAATGCTGGCGTCGCTGAAATGATCGGTCAGGATATCCGATACAAATGGTTCGGCACCGCGCAGCAGCGCACCTTCGCGCACCAGCATGGTCACTTTCGACCCCAAAGAATTCATCCAGGTGGCTGCTTCACACGCGACCGCGCCCGCACCAATAATGACCAGGCGTGCCGGCACATCTTGAACCGACGTGGCATCTTGTGAATCCCAGACCGGGATGCCTTCGAACACCGGTGGAATATTCGGGGTGGTTCCCGTGGTTACCACGACGGCGCGACTCGCCCGCAGAGTTTGTGTTCCACCGTCACGACCGTGGACTTCTACAGCGCGCTCCCCGCTGAGCTGCCCATGGCCTCGAACAACAGTTACACCCGCGGATTCCAGCGACTCTTCCTGGCCGGAATCGTCATAGTTGGAGACCTGTTCATCGCGACGCTTCAGCAATTCATCGGCGCCAACATGGGAGGTTTCTACCCCGCGCAAATGTTTGGTGGTGGCGGCAACTTCGATCGGACGCAGCAGCGCTTTGGACGGTTTACACGCGTAGTAGGCGCAGTCACCACCGACCAGGTCGTGTTCTACAATGGCCGGGTTCAGACCGTGTTTTGCAACGGCGAGCGCGAGTGTTTCGCCGATCGGTCCGGCGCCGAGCACGATCAGGTCGAATTCTTGTGCTGTGGTAGCTGTATCAGCGGCAGTCATAGCTCCTCCTTTTGGGATAGCATCACGTTGAAAAAACGTGTTCTGCTCCCTCCATCCTCTCCACAACTTCACTTATACGTCTAGCGTTGAACGGCAGTAGCTCACCGTCTGCGAGCCTGCACTTCGTTGCGGTAATCACTGGGTGTGGTTCCAATTAATGTTGAGAAGTCCCGAATAAAATGTGATTGGTCGTACCAGCCAGCGTTTACTGCTAACTCAGTCAATAGTCCGTCGTACCCGTTGTCCAAGGCAGTTACGACGTCGTGAATGCGGTAGCGCGAGAGCACCCACTTGGGACTGACACCTACGTAGTGCGAAAACATGCGCTGCAACGTTCGCCGCCCAATACCCTGTCGTTGCTCAAGCTGCCCGATGCGCACTACCGTAGGATCGTTGAGCATGCTCTGGATGATGTTTAGCAGCGACTCGTACTCCAGATTTGACCGTGGAACAATGGTTGCGAGTACTTGGTCAACTTGTGCGGTCCATTCGGTGAGCTGCAGCGTGGGTTCTAGCCGAGCCAATGCTTGGTGCACGCGGTGCGGGACCAGCCCGGCTGCGGGCACGGTATGGTCACGTAAGACATTGGCAGGTGTACCAAACATTGCAGTAAACCCGCCGGGACGAAATTTGATGCCGAACACGGACCCTTCGCCGTGCACATTGACCTCGAAACGCCGTGTGGGCACGCCGGTGACCACAACCGTTTCGTCTTGCAGTACGTCACGTCTGGCTCCGTGTTCAACGCTCAAGGTCACTGCTGGATGCGGCAAAACCTGACTGAGGTAGCTCTGTTGCTCGGGCATAGCCCAGTGCAGCTGCCAATAGCCTTCCACCCAGCGGCTTATTTCAGGGCAGCACTGTGCACGTTGCAGCGCAATGTGTGCTTCCAGTTGTGCTGGACGCAGTATTCCGGACCGTGTTGAGGTTGCTGCGGCCGATGGCTCTGGTGCAACACATCCCGGTGACGGTAGTTCTGACGCGTTTGTACAATCGCCCACGCTTGGAGTGTAGAAGAGTAGTTTCCCAGCATTCAACACCTAGAAGGGAAACTACGATGCAGACTCATACACCACAGCTGGCCATGATCACACTCGACTGTGCCGATCCAGAACCAGTTTCACGATTCTGGTCTGAACTACTGGGTTGGCAACGGGTTTACCTGGACGAAAACGCCGCGATGCTTCAAGGCCCGGACCAGGCAATAGGGTTTGGTCGAGTTGCAAACTACGCTGCTCCGGTCTGGCCGAACGAACGGGGCAGCAAGCAGTTCCATTTCGACGTGGCTGTCGACGATATTTCAGCCGCCGCACAGTACTGCATCGAGCTGGGCGCGCACCGGCCTGTTGAACAACCCGGTGACACCTGGGTCGTGCTGATCGACCCGGCGGGGCATCCATTCTGTCTCACCGACGCCGCCAACTGGTAGCGCGCGGTGCACCTACTGGTTAGGCGGGCTGAACACCGGCAGCCATCATTGCCTCGCGAACGGTTTGTCCAATACGCTTCTGGGCGGCAGCATCGCCGTTGAGAATCGACTGCAATCCGCCGTGGTACGTGCCATCGACCGTGGTGGTACGTCCGGCCCACAACAGTTGGCTCAGTGCGAGGTGGCTGATCTGCGGATCCTGTGAGGCTGCTTGTTGAGCCGCCCGAATTTCTTCTTCCTGCTGGCCCGAATGCTGGATGGCAGAAGCAGAGCCCACACCGGCAAGAATCACTTTGCCCGCGGGAGTCAGCAGGGTGATAGCTCCAGAAAGTTTGCTGATTTTGAGCTGGAGTTGACCGGGTGCAGCGTCCAGCAACACCTGATCGGCTGTCGCAACGTGGATGCGACCCGGCGAAATGGTGACAACCGCCGGGGTGCTCTTCGACGTCATCATGCGTGCGAAGTGATACATGCCGATTTTCATAGGTGTTGCTGACATAGAAGACCTTTCGGGATGTGCCTTATACAGCAGGAGGTGCAAGATTAAAGTATGTGGCGCAAGTTTACCTTAGCGAGGTCTACCAGCTCGGAACCCTTGCCGCTCAACACGGTTCGCAGCGCATACAGCGAGAATCCTTTGACCTGTTCGGCGGAAATGGTTGGTGGAATAGTCAGTTCTTCGCGTTCTGTGACGACGTCGAGCACTGCGGGACCATCGTGGGCCAGAAACTCTTTGACCGCACCGGGGAGGTCTTTACTGCGTTCCACGTGTTTGCCCCAGATGCCCATCGCCTCGGCGACCTTGGCATAATCGGGGTTCTGCAGGTCGGTGGCAAACGGCACGAATCCACCGGCTTTCATTTCGAGTTCAATAAAGTTCAGTGATGAGTTGTTGTAGACCACAATTTTGACCGGCAGGTCGTGCTCGCGCACGGTGAGCAGTTCGCCCAACATCATGCCCAGGCCGCCGTCTCCTGCCAGCGCGATGACTTGACGGTCACGGGAAACGACTTGTGCACCCAGACTCATGGTCAACGCATTAGCCATTGAACCGTGAGCAAATGAGCCAATGACACGACGGTCTTCAGTCGTATGCAGATACCGCGAAGCATAGACCACCGGTGAACCAACGTCTGGAATAAATACCGCATCGTCGTTGGCTTTCTCATCAAGCACCCTGGTGAGGTACTGCGGGTGGATTGGTCGAGAACTGCGCGAGGGACGAGCCAGGTCATCAAGTTTGGACCGCGTTTTCTTGTAGTGGTCCAGCATTTTCGACAGGTGTCGGGACGATTTCGCAGGTTTCAGTAACGGCAACAGTTCGCGGATCGTATCTTTGGCAGTGCCCACCAGTGGCACTTCAACGGGGACACGTTTCCCAATTTGTTCACCACGGCTATCGATTTGGATAACCGGGACATCTTCGGGGTAAAACTGTCGATACGGCAGGTCCGTGCCAATCATTAACAGCGCTTCGGCGTCAATCATGGCTCGGTAGCCGGAGGTGAAGCCCAGCAGGCCGGTCATACCGACGTCGTAGGGGTTATCGTATTCGACGTGTTCCTTGCCGCGCATCGCATGCACGATGGGGGCTTGGATGCGCTCAGCAATTTCTAACAGCTCATCGTGCGCGCCAGCCACGCCGGCCCCGGCCAAGATGGTGACCTTTTTACAGCTATTCAATAGCTCGGCTGCACGATCGAGCTCTTCGGTGGCCGGTAAAATCCGAGAATTTGTAGCTTTGATAATTTCTGGTTTTGCATCCGGTAGCTCGGTGACGAACATCGAAGCGCTGATCACCAACACGGCGACGCCGCGCTGTTCCACTGCGGCACGCATGGCAATCGATAGCAGTCTGGGCAACTGTCCGATATCGCTGACCTGTTCAACATACACACTGCACTCGCGAAAGAGCTCTTGCGGATGAGTTTCTTGGAAGTAGCCTGTCCCAATTTCTTCAGCTGGGATGTGCGCGGCGATCGCCAGCACTGGAACACGCGACCGCTGAGCGTCATAGAGCCCGTTGATCAGATGTAGGTTACCCGGCCCGGCGGTGCCAGCAGTCACCGCCAGCTCACCGGTCATTTCAGCTTCAGCGGCCGCGGCAAAGGCTCCAGCTTCTTCATGTCGAACGTTCATCCACTCGATATCCGAGTTCCGCATGGCATCGGTGAACCCATTCAAGGAATCCCCCGCGATACCCCAGATGCGGTCGATCCCGTTGGCTTCAAATGTTGAAATGAAATGTTCTGCTACGTTCGCCATGCTTCCTCCTGAATACTTCGAATGCACAGCTCGCAAACCAGGTGTTTGCGAATCTGAAGTCTGGCATCCACGCTACAGGACCGATGTTTTCGGCGGAATGCTTACACTACCCGACTGCATGATTGTTCAATCATCACAGCTCAGTTGAAGAGTCTCTTGTAACAAGCCAACCGTAGTAGGCGCCAAGTGCCGCAACATTTGGTCCAGCTGTGCCATAGCGCACCGTCATTCCAGCATTGACCGACTACGCTTGAACCGAGAAGAATCATGAACATCGCAAGTGTCCCCTACTGAAGTGAGGTCAACTATGAAAATCTTGAGTTTTGGTCGTGTCCTAACCCTCGGCGTCGGTGTAGGTATTGGCTACCTCCTTGGAAACCGCGAGGGCCGGGCCCAGGCAGAAGAAGCCGCCCGTCAGGCTCAGCGCACGATTCAGCAGTTCTGGAATGACCCAAAAACCCAGGAGCGGGTACACGAGACCTCCGGACGCATGGCTGATGTTGTCAAAGAGAAAGCACCTGCACTGAGCGGTGTCGCCGATACAGCAGCCGATATGTTGGATAAATCCACGGGCTACGATTCCAACGAGTCCCCCGAGCAGTCCAACAGCCCAAATGCAACGCCGGGCAACGAAAAGGCCGGCCACGAAAAGAAGCATGTCAACGGAGACACCATTAGTGATCCGTCTGAGTCACTAGAAGAAGAGGGTGGCACTACCGCCACCCGCCGCTAACTATGATCTAGCTGCGTGCCACCTTGGTGCGCAATTGCTCCCCGGTGTTGGATGAAAAACCTCTTCGACACCGGGGAGCAGTTTTTTATCCACGTTGTGCTGTGATGGAGACGTGATGGACACCGATCAAGCATTGCGCGAGCAACTTCACGCCCTGTGGGCCACTATCGGCTGTTTTCTTGTGGGGATGACCGCTGGCATCATCCTGTTATGGGGCGATCAGTATGCAATGCTCGGTACCGGTCCGGTGGCTCTACAAACCGCTGCAGTTGCAGCAGTGGTAGCGGCATTGGCCTTTATCATCAGCACGGTGTTCTACCGTCGCGGTGAAACCTGGCAGATGCCACGCTGGCAAAAACTCGTCTCCAATGTCTCTGCGGCTGCCATCACATTGGCTATGGGTGGGGTCACCGCAATTGGGGTCCTGCTGGCCGGGCAAGTGTTAGCGACCGGTCTACGAGGTTTAGAACTTGGCCCCCTGGGAGGTGGGTTACTGATCGGCGTCGCTGCAGCCCTGAGCGGCAGACTCGCCTTTCAAGCCGGCATCCACCTGAGCACGCGGAATCTTGCTGCGCTCTTGTTTTCTTACCTCATCATTGGCACCGTTTTTGCCATGACCACCGCCACCGACCCAACTTGGTGGCAACGAAACTTCTCACAACTTGGCGCCGGAAGTGGTGCATGGGCCTTCAACGGTACGTTGATCATCGCCGGTCTGCTCATCGGCACGGTCGGTTCCTATATTGGACGCGACCTGCACCGGCTACTCGAAGACGACGCTATACCCCACATCGCCACCGTTGTGGGCATTTGGTTCGCGGCTGGACTGGCGCTGACCGCCGTCGGCCTCTTACCCATCGACCAGCTCCCCACGCCGCATAATATCGCGGCCTTTACCATGCTCTTTCTTTTGGTGGCAGCTGCCGGTTATACGCAGTTCGTACTGCCGAATCCACCGCTGGTGCTCAAAGCAGTCACAACAATGCTGGTGATCCTGGTCGGTGGCTCGACGGTACTGACGTTTATGTTTTCTGTCATCAGTGTTACAGCTTTGGAAAGTATCGTCGTCGGACTTGCCCTGCTGTGGATGACGACGTTCGTGCGAGTTCTGGGCATCCTGACGCCACAGACTTCACTGGCCTCGCAACGACGGCGACTCTTGCCTGCACGTTCCGCGACCAGATGAGCTGCGCGCGGAAAACAACAACGGCACCTGACTCAGCATAATGCCTGGTCAGATGCCGTTTTATTGTGGGCCCTGCGGGGATCGAACCCGCGACCTGCGGATTAAAAGTCCGA
>DXCT01000003.1 GCA_019115865.1 Candidatus Yaniella excrementavium
TGGCCCTTGCTCAGTACGCCAGGGCATAGTGCCACGAGTTTGATTATTGTCCCACGCCAGCACGGTACCGCCACCAAATCGAGCAAAGACTGCGGATAACAGAATGGTCGTTGGAGTTTTCCCTGCCCCGCCCTTACCGTTTGCGACGGCGATTGTGCGTGGTCCAGGCCAATGCTGCGAAATCGCCCTGACGTCTTCTCGTTCAGCACGTTCTTTGGCTGATGGGTTCATACGAATGCCGACAGAAGACAGAAGGCCGCGAATCCCTTTTGACGCTGGGGCTTCTGTAGATGTCGGCGTTAAGAACGATTCGCGCTGTAATCGTGCTTCACGGCGTGAAGCTGGTGCCGTATCAGGGCCTGGTTGTCTCGGGGCCGAGTCGGCTGGGCTGGCTTGACTGTTCGTGGTTAAATGATCCGTGCTTTCTTCATGATCAGGACTATCTGGCAGCTGTGTTTCGAGTAATTGGTCCGTAAACTGTGTCATGTCATTAGCTGCGGTCGCTGGTTGATCATGATCATGCTCAGTTGTCTCTTGGCTAGAGTCACCACTGAATTTGTCGGCACGCGTTGGGTGATATGTTCGCGCATACACGCCTGGCAATTCGCTTGTCATGGTCACGATATGCCCGGTGCGGTCAGAAAGCTGTTGACAGATAGAGTCGGGGTGACCCGACAAAATCGGTCCTAACTGACCGTCGGTGCTTAATACTTGCCACTTGTCGTAGGTCAAGCTGTAATGCGCATTCTTAGGTGATGCATTCGATTCAGCAAACTTATGACCGCTGAGCTGCCACACGGTAGGTTCATAGTAGCTATCTTCGCGGTGGTGAACAGCAAGCGTGACAATTGATTGTCCGGTGCGCTGAGACCGCTGACGAATAATGTCTACAACCTCGGGTAACCGCTGGTCAGAGACTTCGGTGCCATTAGCATCGATCACCGTGATGCGTGCGGTCAGTTCAATGTCCAACATGGGGTGTACCTGTTCAGTCACATCGTGTGTGGTAGTCATAATTAGTTGACCTCCAATCCAGGGTTCTGCAAAGTTGCGGACTGGTGCCTGTTTCGTTCTTGCTGTTGTTGCCGCATTTCAGCAGCAGCTTGTTGTATCCGTTCTGGTTGCAAACCTGTGAAACGTTCAGTGGGAGTCTCAATAATGGGCGTTGACTGCAATCCTTGATCTTTGAACTGCTGCAGTTTGTCTGGTCGCTCCGATAGATCGACGTAGTCATAGGGCACGCCCTCTTTGTCGAGCTGTTTGCGAGCTAAGCGACATGGTTGGCAGTTTGGTTGTCCATAGATAGTGATCATGGGTTGCTCCGATGCAAAAAGTGCAGGTTGCGTAGAATTGTCCAGATGCATAGATGCGCCACCTTAGAACGGGTTTTCAGACGCGATGTGGTCATCATCGGTGTCATCGGCGCCGGTGATGATTAGCTCAATCAGATCGTCCGTATCCAAATCGGACGTGTCGCGCAAATTATCGATCCACCATCCCGCGTGGATCAGTCGTTTTGCGGTTTCAAGCGTGTGAGCGCCTTCAGATTGTTGCTTGGGCGATTCATCGCTCTCCAGAATGTCAGCAAGGACGGTATAGCGTATGCGCGTAGCCCATTTGATCTGTTTGTCGCTACCTTGCAGCTCTGGTAACTCGTGATCCTCTTCAAAGCCCATAGCGTCTGCAAGAACTTCTTGTTCTTGCCGTTCAAGGTTGGCCCGTCCTTGTTTTTTGAAACACCGGCTGCAAACGAAATTCTTGCCCAGACCAAAAGCGTGAGCCTTGCGCTTGCCCGCTGGCTTATCGGACAGGTCTTTCGTCTCGGTATGGCCGCAGCTAAATTCAATCGGTAATTTTTTGGGGATAGCCACTGGATGTACCTTTCTGTTGCGAACGACTGGTACATCCAGTTCGTGGCTAGCCCCTAATGTGTATGTCAGAAAGTCACTACACGGCGTGTTTGAGCACAGACCATCGTTGCGCTGCTCCTTGATCTTGCAGTTTTGCAACAGGCGGGGCAAGGACATCTGGCGCGACACGTGTATAAATCATGGTGGTGTCCACGCTGGCGTGACCAAGCAGTTCACGAAGTGCTAGTAGGTCTGGGTTCAGTCGGTAATACTCAGTAGCAAACCGATGACGAAGAGTGTGAGCTGACCATGGATCCGACAATAAATCTTTACGTATGCGTTGTGCTATCGAATCCGGTAGATAATGTCCTGTGGGATTACGGGACGATGGAAATAACCAGCCAGAGATGTCCAAGTCTTGAAGAATGTCCTGTAATACCGGATGAAGTGGCACGTACCGAATTTTGTCACCTTTGCCGGTAACACGGACATGCTCCCCTTCGATGTTTGTGGAATGTAATGTGGCGATTTCCGATACACGAAGGCCACCGTACGAGGCAAAGAGCAACATCAATAAGTCTTGTACGTTGTCACATCTATCGATACCTTCTTGCAACACTTCATCGGGTGTCGGATGGGGGAGCCCCGAAGGTACGTCAATTTTCGGTATATCTCGTGCAGGATTTTCTTCGAGTAATTCCTCAAATATCGCCCAGTCGTAGAAGACATTAATTGCGTCTACAGCATTTTTCCGTGTCGCAGGAGCGGACCCAACAGAGGGCACCCATTTATTTAAGTCGCGAGCGTGGAGTTGTAAAACCTGCAGTTTATTTTCCATGCACCAATCGTGAAGCTTTTTTGCATAATGTACCCGATTACGCACTGTTAATGGTCGTCTGTTGAGTAGCAACCATGACTCGAACTTAGCTAGTAAATCCATAACGAAGTTCCTTTCAGATTGGCTTGAATGGATTTACCACTGTGCCCAGAAACACTCCGTGACGTAACCCATATGACCTAGTCAGAGGAATTTAGACTATGTGGTCACTGGGCCTGGTCGGCGTAAAAAGACCAGACCAAGCCAAGTCACGAGTGATAGCCCGAAGTAGAGTGTTGCGACAGACTCAAAAAATCCTTGGAAATAGGCAACGAAGCCAAACAAGAGAGTAGCTGCGGCTGCAATGATTTGCACAATATTTGTCAACACGTGCACTGGATTTAGGATGAAAGCAATTACGAAACCCAGCACCGCAGGTATTAGTAATAGAAGCAAAAGTCCCATAATAATCCACCTTAATCCGTTACGGGTGTGTTCCGTTTCCTGATTGCTTGGCCGCGACGCGCCGGACACTGTGAAAGATCCCAGCAATGAAATAAGCGACCAATATCTGGCTTCGCCGAAACTGGTAATCGAGGGGTTACTGGTTCGAATCCAGTTGGGGGAGCGAGAAGCCCCGTCCGTATGGACGGGGCTTTTTTATTCATATAGAGACTCCCGTTAACCAGAGTGAGCGTTGCGAAGACAGGCTACGAGAAGTGCCGTCTTGATCTCCGAAGCATCGCCATCCAGATTCATATGACGCTATTGTCATCGCATTTTCCTGACGGTGTCTAAAGCCGTAAGAGTCTTTCCTGCACGTCAATAGATGTAGGTGTACCTGCTTGAGTAAGCCTCCTGGCGTAGTCAGTTGCTGGTCACGAACCTCTGATGGAATTCACAGCAATTATGGTGTGTCGTCGTGTTGGGTGGTTGAACGATTTGCATAGGACTCTCCTGCGAGGAGGTGTTGCTGAACGGAGGCCTCTCGTGAAAGCTGGTAGGTATGTGGATAGGTTGGAACGAATTCGACATCCTGCTTGGGGATGTGCATTCTTTGAAAGGTAAACGCTCAGTGGTGCGTCCTCTCATCGCTGATATTCGGAAACACTTTCAGATATCTGTGGCTGAAGTTGAAAACGTTTCCTTGCACCGACGTGTGCTGCTGGGGGTTTCGACAGTGAGCGGTGATCGCTTTTATCTCGAAGAAACACTCAATAAGGTGGAGGACCTTGTAGCTAGGAGACCGGAAATCGAGCTTTTGGCTTCAAAGTTGCGAATTGTGCAGTCCACAGACTTCTAATCGCAGCGGTTTTTTGCCCAGGAACGCAAACTCGAACTTCAAAGGTTGCTCTGACAAACTGGAAGTATCAGGCTAATAAACTAGAAGAGATGTAAAGAGGGTTATCGTCCGGTTTATACTTGTCGGAGATAGCATCAGAGATCCGCCCGCATCACACGTACGAAGGTAGTGACTAATGACCATCAACGGCTCACCAAAGGTGACGACGAAAACTCGGATGAGTTCGCTGCTTGACTTGTTATCAACAGTTTTTCGGTTGGTTCCAAAGCAGTTGAACGACAACGTGGCGCTGCTCAGCAGCCAGTTAAAAGCCAAAGGAATTCGTGCAGGTGCCGGCGTTGGTGTTGCGTTGATTGGACTGGTGTTCGGCGCCATCACATTCATTGCGCTTGTCGCAGCACTGATAGGTGCTTTTATGTCAGAGGGGCCGCTGTGGCAAACTTCGCTCTGGGTAGCATTGGGCGCGTTCGTCGTTATGCTCATTCTGCTTGTTGTTGGTGCGCTGGTGGTTCGTTCAGGCTTCCCGCTGTTGCAACCTGAAATCGTACGTGGGATCAAGCACGACATCGGATACGTACTCAAAGGTAATGCTTTCGACCCCGTTGAATTCGATCGCCTTGAAGAAGAGCGGCGTCAGCAGAAACTCGTGGAAGCTCAGCGACGCAAGGAGCAAGCGAAACGAGCCAAAAAAGAGCAGAAACGCGCCATACGTCGTGGAGAAGCTGCGGAATCATTGCCTAAGACGGAGCCAACCGAAGCTCAAATACGTCATCGGATGGAACTGCGGCGTCGACACCTTGGTGACATTCGCTCCGGAGTAGACGAAAAAACTGACTACAAAGGACAGTTCAATACATTTACTCGCCACGCTATGGGTAATGTTCCTCGGGATAATGTTGAGCATGCGACGTCACCGTTGGCACCGCATCATTCGGCGGCACGCGCGGGTGAGCGAGTCAATGAAGGCGTTGGATATGTGAAAGATCGTTGGCAGCCGCTTACTGTCTTAGGAGCATCGGTGACAACCGCTGCGGTTTTGTTGCGGCGTCTTCGCCGCCGATAGTGCCGTAAAGGCAAAGTGCATTCTGTTTTTGGGGTTGATATGAATCGGCCAGTAGATCCAAGGCCGGGTCACGAGCCTGAATTTACTGCGACCGACGACTGGATAACTATCCCCAACTTGGTGACCATCGTCCGGTTTCTCCTGGTCCCAGTTTTTTTGTGGCAAATGGTTCGGGACGAATACTGGACTGCGCTCATCGTATTGGTTGTATTGTTTTCGACTGATTGGATCGATGGGTTTCTCGCCCGACGACTTGACCAAGTTTCATCGGTTGGAAAATGGTTGGACCCACTAGCGGACCGTCTATCATTGTGGGTTGTCGTCATTACGGTTGTATTATCAGGCCTCGCTCCGTTGTGGCTGATATTTGTCCTTGTGGTTCCAGATCTTATCTTGGCGGGACTGATGTTGGGCGTGTACGCAGGTAATCCTCAAATGGAAGTTACATTTCTTGGAAAAGCCCGGACTGCAGCTCTCATGCTTGGAGTTCCGCTCCTGCTCTTTGCTAAGGCTCCATTCGTCGATGAAATATGGTGGTCGTCAATTGCAATTGGCATTCTCGCAATCGGGGCAGGCGGACATTTAGTTGCCAGCGTCGACTATGCCGTTCAGGGCGTTCGATACGCCTTTGAAATGCGGAAGATTGGCCTCAACCCCAAAAACAAACGGGATAGGGACCAATTTTTCGAAGCGAACTAACGACCAACTTTTGGATGAAATCTTGAAGTTTCACGGCCAGCCTTCTAGGAATATCCGCGGCGAATGGCAACACTCATTTAGGATCGTTACACAGCTTTGAGTCTCATAGGAGTAATGCAGTAGTGTCTCACGACCAAACAGGCAAGTTGCGTGTGCTGATCGCAGCGGATACGTACCCACCACATGTGAATGGTGCCGCGAAGTCTTGCTATCGACTCGCCACGAAACTCACGGATCGCGGTTACGACGTGCATGTGGTCTCACCTCACTACACGTCGGGCCCGGATACTGTTGAATATCGGGACGAGGCCACTGTGCACCGACTGAAATCTTATGGTGCCCCGACCCATGAGTTCTATCGTTTGGTTATGCCACGACATGCTAACCGGGTAATTCATGACTTAATCTCAGAACTTGCGCCGGATGTCGTCCACGCGCAGTGCCACTACATGATCGGGGACGCTGCGATAAGTGCGGCGGATCGACGAAGGGTGCGACTGATCTGTACGAATCACTTCATGCCGGAAAACTTGGATCCTTTTATTCCTGGTCCACAGTTTTTCAAAAATATCGTTTCGAATCGGTCTTGGTATGATATGGGACGGTTAATGAGCAAAGCGAATATCGTCACCACACCTACGCGGCTATCTGCTGACAACATGAATAACAAAGCAGGCCTGGATTACGTTGTACCGGTTTCAAACGGCATCGATGTAGCAAAGTACGAGCTGGGACAGCAGGAATCGATTACTCCACATCCACATCCGACGGCATTATTTGTTGGACGTCTCGCCGTCGAGAAAAATGTGGACATCTTGCTCAAAGCCTTGACTATGACAGACCCTGCCCTTAACATTCATGCTGAAATCATTGGTGATGGGGAACAGCG
The DNA here is from genome assembly GCA_019115865.1 of Candidatus Yaniella excrementavium. Lineage (GTDB taxonomy): Bacteria > Actinomycetota > Actinomycetes > Actinomycetales > Micrococcaceae > Yaniella > Yaniella excrementavium. The sequence goes on from DXCT01000003.1 coordinate 6,622, forward strand.
CGACACGTTGCATCGCTTAGCTAAGCAACTTGGTATCGAGGACCGGGTTAATTTCCGAGGTCTGGTATCTGACGAAGAGCTACGTGAGGCTTATCTTCGCGCAGACGTTTTTACGCAACCTTGCACGGCAGAGCTGCAGTCATTGGCATCTTTAGAAGCCATGAGTGCGTCTACACCTGTGGTGCTTGCGGATGCTCTGGCATTGCCGCACCTTGTATCTGAAGGGGTCAATGGCTATTTGTTTCAGCCAAATAATCCAAAAGATATGGCTAACAAAATGAACATGGTGCTCGGTGCTAGTCGTGAGGAGCGATTAGCCATGGGACAAGCGTCACATCATTTGGCGTCCCAGCATGGGCATGCAAGAATTATGGACATTATCCATAAGATGTATCATGGCGCTACGTCAGACGAAGTCTCAGTTATGATTTCTGAAGCGAAGCTGCGCTAGACTATGAGATCGTGTCACTTATAGTGAGGGCTGCAAAGCTGCCCTATATTTTATAGCGGCACGCGCGGGGTGTTAGCTCAGTCGGTTAGAGCAGAGGACTCATAATCCTTTGGTCGCGGGTTCAAGTCCCGCACACCCTACGATCAAATCGGTTAGTGAGACTGATCGAGCATACTTCAAGCTTAAGGTGTTCAAACGCTGTTGGGCGATGACGTCTGTCAAAATCAGCGAGAGCAGATGATGTAGCCGGGGAGTGACGATGAAATTTTTCATGGATGGCCGGTATATCAGAACCGATTTTCATGACGGAATCTCACGGTTTAGTCATTCTTTGATTCACGCCGTGGCACAGCAGACCTCACCAACGGTCATAATCCATGATCCGGCTCAACGCGATCTGTTACCTCCAAACGTTGAGATCGTTGAGCTTCATGCTCCGACGTCGGCGCGAGAGCCCTTCGCGGCCCGGAGGCTCAATGTATATGAGCCTGATGTGGTCTTTTCTCCCATGCAAACTCTCGGTTCCTTGGGACGAAAATTTGGGCTGATACTGACGCTTCATGATCTCATCTACTACCAACACCGAACTCCACCACGGGATCTCCCTCAGGTTGTGCGCGGCCTCTGGTATGCTTATCATCTCTCCTACAAGCCACAACGTTTTCTGCTTAATAGAGCTGATGCTGTAGCTACGGTCTCTAAAACTTCTCAACGGTTGATTCGGCAACGGCATGTGACCAGTCGTCCCGTTCACGTCATTTCCAATGCACCTCCAGAGGTCGAGCGTCCGCGCGACCCTGCTGGGCAGCGGGAAAAAATACTGATCTATATGGGCTCCTTCATGGAGTACAAAAACGTGGAAACATTGATCACGGCACTTAGGTATCTACCGGACTATCAGTTGCATTTGTGCTCCCGTATCTCCGATGCCAGGCGACAAGAGTATCTCAACTTAGCAAATAGTTGTGGGGTCCTAGCAGAGCAGTTGTATTTTCATAATGGCATTGATGACTTTGCCTACAGCAGCTTGCTTCGTAAAGCCACGGCCTTAGTCACACTGTCTCGATCCGAGGGCTACGGCCTGCCTGTCGCTGAGGCCATGGCCGAAGGAACCCCGGTTATCCTCTCGAATCTAGAAATATTTGAAGAGATCGGCGGCAGCTCCAATCCAGGTGCACAATTTATCAACCTTGCATCGGCACATGTGGGTCGTGAAGTGGCGGACTCAGTATTCGCACTAGAAAATGATGGAGCTTTCATCCGTGCGTCAATCGCTGCGACCCGCCAAGCGCAGTCATTTCAATGGGAGGCTTCCGCGACGGCGCTTCTCGGCCTAGCCGAAGATATCCATCGACGCCGCAGCCGACGAACTTTCTAAAAAACTGGGTCAGAGTGGATAGGCCATAAAATTGAGGGCTCAACCCAACCTAGAAGAAATGCTGGATCGATATATAGATCCCGTGTGGTCGACCCGATCTGCCAGGAATCAGGTTTGCGTACGCCCCAATGTACGCATTGGATAGCACAGTGTGATGATTCATCGGCGAGTTTCCCGACGACCTGGCCTTGAGACACTGAATCTCCAACGGCTAGATCGGATGTCACTGGTTCTAGCGATGAAACTAACCCGTCACTATGCCGAATGCTAATGACCGGCCGATCTACCACGACACCGACGAACGTCACCTGGCCACTGCTAGGAGCGAGCACTTCGGTGCTGCTGGTGGCAATATCGATACCTCTATGAGCGCTTGACCACGGCATATCTGGAGGTACGAATGGTGTTAGTACGTCTGTTTCGACAGCTGATTCAATGGGCGCAAGCCACATGTCAGCATGCGGGGTAGCATCTGGACGCACAGTGGATGCATGGGCTGTTGGAAGCGTATAAAACACTAGGCTGACGAAGAGTATTTTGCAGATCGCGACAGTGATTGACTTAGGTGGGCGAGGATCGGAAGGCGAACCAGTGGCGGAGGTGTATTGCATGTTTGTACTCTGCAATGATGTGGAATGTGTATGGGGTCTCACCGATCAAATTGTGGATAACGTCAAGCTTTCCTTGAGCTGGGATTCTGGTATCAAGACGGAACAATGACGAATATGCCACGGGTGTCTAAATTCCGCATCGAATGGTTGTGTAAAGCATCACAGAAGATGCAAAAGCTTTTGCACTATAAGGTATGCTGGTCGAAGCAGTTGTGCGCCTACTGCGGTGGGCGCTTAATTGACTACGCGCGTGAGATGTGCGCCCCAGGGGTTGCAGTGACACCTTTCGGTCTGGAGTATTCTGGTCAATGGTAGTTCCCGAGAACATCGCTCTCACGCTAGGAAGCTGAGAAAATCAGCTGTTTATAATGAACCGATAACTAGAGGGTCAATTCGCACGTCGGTTGACCTTGAAGGAGCGACCATGTCAGTCGTAACCATGCGTGAAATGCTGGACTCTGGTGTCCACTTCGGCCACCAGACTCGTCGTTGGAACCCAAAAATGAAGCGCTTCATTTTCACCGAACGCAACGGCATTTACATTATTGACCTGCAGCAGTCCCTATCATTCATTGACCGCGCATACGAGTTCGTCAAAGAAACCGTTGCTCACGGTGGGAATATCCTGTTCGTAGGTACAAAGAAACAAGCCCAAGAAGCAATCGCCGAACAAGCTACCCGAGTTGGCATGCCCTACGTCAACCACCGTTGGCTGGGTGGTATGCTCACCAACTTCGCTACCGTTTCCAAGCGTGTTGAGCGTATGAAAGAGCTCGAAGAAATCGACTTCGACGACGTAGCTGGTTCCGGCCACACCAAGAAAGAACTGTTGCTGCTCCGTCGTGAACTCGACAAGCTGCAGTCGAACTTGGGTGGTATCCGCAATATGACTCGCACCCCGTCTGCAGTGTGGATCATTGACACCAAAAAGGAACACTTGGCAATTGACGAAGCCGTCAAACTCGGTATCCCCGTCGTTGCCATCTTGGACACTAATGCTGACCCAGACGAAGTCACCTACCCGATCCCAGGCAACGATGATGCTATTCGCTCAGTTGCCCTCTTGACGCGTGTTATCGCGGATGCAGTTGCTGATGGTCTGATGGCCCGCAACCAGGGCAAAGGTAAATCCGGAGCCGTTGAAGAGCCAATGGCTGAGTGGGAGCGCGAACTGCTGGAATCCGGTCAGACTGAAGAAGCTACAGATCAAACGGCAGCTCCAGTTGACGAAGAAACTGTAGAAGTTGCAGAAGAAGTTGGCGCTACACCTGAAGGCGAGCAGCCCGCTGCCAAGGAAGACCACTAATCCACACAACTACGTTTCGTTTTTAGACTCGCGGGTGACTCCCGCAACGAACATCCAAGGAATGGGATATCTGTAATGGCGAATTACACAGTCAAAGACATTCAGGCCCTGCGCGAGCGTACTGGCGCAGGCATGATGGACGTCAAGAAAGCTCTCGACGAAGCCGACGGCGATGTCGATAAGGCCATGGAAATTATCCGTGTCAAAGGTCTGCAGGGCGCTTCCAAACGTGAAGGCCGAGCCGCAGCAGAAGGCTTGATTGCCGCTACCGTTAACAACGGTGTCGGCATCATGGTCGAAGTAAACTCTGAAACTGACTTTGTTGCTAAATCCGATAAATTTATTGAACTCGGCAACACCGTTCTAGAAGTTGCAGTTTCTTCCGGTGCGGACAACGTAGACGACCTATTGGCTAGTGATTATAACGGCAACCCGCTCAGTGAATACGTCAAAGAAGAAGGTGCATTGCTCGGCGAAAAGGTTGAAGTTCGTCGCCTAGCACGTCTCGAAGGCGCATACGTTGATCCATATCTGCACCGCACATCGGCAGATCTGCCAGCCCAGGTTGGCGTCCTTTTCGCCGTGGATGCAGACAGCGAAGCAGCACAGACTGCAGCACACGATGTTGCCGTCCACATTGCTGCCATGAGCCCCACATACCTCAACCGTGACGAAGTACCAGAAGACATTGTCGCTGATGAGCGTCGCATCGCAGAAGAAACCGCTCGTGCTGAAGGTAAACCAGAGCGCGCTATGCAAAACATTATCGAAGGCCGCCTGACCGGTTACTTCAAAGACGTTGTTCTGCTCGACCAGCCGTTTGCAAAAGATACCAAGAACACCGTCGGCGGAGTTTTGGACGAAGCCGGGGCTAAAGCAATCTCGTTTGCACGCTTCCGTGTTGGAGCTTAGTCAGTTCATCGGCACAGTACCTGCCGCAATGAGCTAGGTAAAATCAGCGTCGTTTCTACCTAACACAGGGGGGTGATCACCACAACCGGTGATCACCCCTTCTTTATGTTTATTGACCAACAGCACAATTAGGAGCATGGCCGTGTCAGACACTCCAGCAATTAACACCCCGGGCGGTTTACAAGACGGTCCGAGAGATGCACAAGACGAAGCAGTGACCAGAAGAAGGGTCTTGCTGAAACTGTCTGGTGAGGTTTTCGGTGGCGGTTCCATCGGTATCGATCCTGATACTGTCCGCTCAGTCGCGGAACAAATCGCTGCAGCCGCTGGACAAGTCGAAATTGCGATTGTAGTTGGCGGTGGTAACTTCTTCCGGGGAGCAGAGCTGTCCATCAATGGTATGGACCGACGACGCGCTGACTATATGGGTATGTTAGGTACAGTCATGAATGGCCTGGCGCTTCAAGACTTCCTGACACAAGCTGGTGTAGATACCCGAGTGCAATCAGCCATTCACATGTCTCAAGTGGCGGAACCGTACATTCCACAACGAGCCATTCGTCATATGGAAAAAAACCGGGTTGTGATCTTTGGTGCCGGCACCGGCCTGCCGTACTTCTCCACTGATACTGTTGCAGCCCAACGTGCGTTGGAAATTCGAGCAGATCAGGTACTGATGGCCAAATCTGGGGTTGATGGCGTCTATACGTCTGATCCCAAGGTGGATTCAGCCGCCAAAAAATTCGATCACCTCACCTACGATGAAGCGATCGTCAAAAATATTCGAGTCATGGATTTGACCGCCATGACGATGTGCAAAGACAACAACTTAGATATGTTGGTATTTGGCATGGAAGGCGACGGCAACGTGACACGAGCGCTCTTGGGCGA
>DXCT01000023.1 GCA_019115865.1 Candidatus Yaniella excrementavium
AGCCGACGATGCTCAACGATTTCACACGAGGCCTTGTATTGCGTAGCGTGGAGGTCGTTATGCCTGTGGACAGCAGGTCCCCGATGAAAGAATAATTGAGGTATTGAGATGACACAGGACGCAGGATTTCCAGAACAGACGGACCTACGAGAAAAGCTGATCACCGCGACTTCAGGCGAGACAAGCAATGAGCACGTCGTGGATGTCGTCAATGCCTTTTTGAACTCACAGGTGGTCTTCCCATCCGTGGATCAGGCCGGCGAAGATGGCTCGGTCAGCCCACTGATGTTACAGGACACCGAAGGCAATCCGGTGATGCCGCTGTTCACCGATCCAGAAGGCATCCCGGAAGATTTCACCGAGGCTGCCCCACATGTGAGTGTGGTCCCGGGTTCGGCGATTATTCAGTCTGTGACAGACGCCGGCATTGTGCTTGACTTTGGTGCCGACCACCAGTTCGGACTTGCCCAAGAGCAGATCGAAGCGGTCCGTAACGAAATCGTTTCCCAGATGGGTCAAGAACAAGAATAAGAGACTTCTTCAAATAGCTTCGGCCGCGGTGCACGGTTTTACCCGTACACCGCGGCCGAAGTCTTTTCATGCACCGGGGCTGACGTGATCGTCAGTTTAGATATGTGTTTCGATCTCAGCGTCCTCACGGAGTGTCTCCAAATGAGCTGAGACGGCTTCGTTTTCCTTCTGCTGGGCGGCCTGTTCCTCGAGGTCGGGTTTCAACTCTTCAAAGGATGGGACCTCTTGTTCCTGGCCTTCTTCCATTTGCTCATTCATGGCCTCGAGCTGTTCGACCTGAGTGTCGTATATTTCCTTGATGTCTTCATCTGATGGTTCTTCAACGTCAACGGTTTCGACGACCTGGTCCATGAGCACTTCCTTGCGGACGTCTTCACGAACACGTTCTTCGTCGAGGCCTTGTTCTTCAAACTGCGTCACCAGTTCATCAGATGATTCCATGCCATTTTCCTCAGCCATGGTCGAAAGATACTCATCGACGTCCTCGTCGGAGGCTGTGAAGTCCTGCTCTTCGGCTTCATTGACCAGCAGCTCGCTGTTGATCATCATCTCCAGAGCCTGCTGCTTAATTTCATCCTGATCCGGTTCCTCACCGGTCATCTGGGACTGCATGGACAGTTGCTGGAACTGGGCCTCATAGTTCTGCGAGAATTCTTCACCGGAGATCTCTTCACCATCAATTTCCGCCACGACATCTGGAATGTTTTCAAGATCCGGTTCCGGCATCGCCTGTTGACCCTGTTCCTGGCTCTGTTCGGCCTGGCCGCCGTCCTCTTCTTCACCGTCTGCTCCGCATGCTGCCAGGGTGAAGGCCGCAGCGGCTGCTGCGAGACTCAAAAGCAACTTCTTCGGCATTTTCAGCACTTCCTAACGTTGAAATCGTGATTCTCGGTGACATTAGCAAAGGAGGCTGAGTGTCATGCCCAGCAGATATTCAGCCCATACTCAGCAGCGCCGTCTCCAACAGCCACACGCTGTGGGGCTCAATCGAGGATAAGTTCAGGCAGTTGACGAATTGCGTTGCACTAACTGTGGCGTCATAATCTCCACGCGATATTCGGTACGTCCTGCAATGCGCTGCAAAAGGTACCGCATTGCAAGGCTGCCCATGTCGTTGCGGGGTTGATCCACGCTGGTCAACCCCGGGCGCATCGTCGAGGCCACAGTGGAATTGTTGTAACCCACCAGCGCCATATCCTGTGGAACCCGCAGCCCGCGGTCCAATGCTTCCCCGAGCAGTCGGATTGCGGTGCCATCGGTTGCCACAAATAGCGCGGTCGGAGCATCCTTGCTTGGTGTTTCGGCCACTAGGTCAAAGACTCGTTGCGCAAATCTTGGATCCTTCGGAAAATCTGTGGGCAGTTGCCACCGATAGTCCAGACCCAAACGTTGCATCGTTTGCTCATATGCGGCCCCGCGTGCGCGGACTGCTGCCTGGGTTGACGTGGCGATAAAACCGATACGGCGGTGGCCCTGAGTGTGCAGGTGCTCAATGGCTAGTGCGCCGCCAAGTTCGTCGTCGTTATGGATCACATCCACGAATTCGCTGGCACCAGTTGGTCGCCCTACCACCACCACTGGACGGCGGCGAGCCGCATCGTCCAAGACTGCTTGCGGAACTCTAGAGGACACCACAATGAGCCCGTCGACACCCAACTGCAACATGCGTTGCACTCCACGGGCCAGGTGGTCAGGATCGCGCCGACCGTGGGTCACCAGCACTTCATAGTCTTCTTGGGCTGCCTCATCCTCGATGCCGACCACCACATCAGCGTTGTAGGCGCTGGCAATATCGGTTGCTACGACACCTATCAAACGCGTGCGGCCTCGAACCAGCGAACGGGCCCATGGATTGGAGGTGTAGCCAATCTGATCGGCGGCCTTCAGGATTTTGGCACGGGAGGCTTGACTGACGCCGGATTTATTGGACAGGGCTAGTGACACTAACGATTTCGAGACACCGGCGGCACGTGCCACATCAATGATGGTCGGGCGTGAGCGTCCGGGGGGTGCAGAGGATTCCATGCTGCTACTTTTAGCATGATTCACCGCCAAGATCAGACAGTTTGTGCTTTCCGTAGCCGAAAATTCTGGAACGTTCCAAAAGATAGCTGGAACGTTCCATATTGTTCACCTGGCTGACACGCTCAAGTCAAGATGGGCTCTTAGGCTCAGAGCCATGAGTTCACTGATTACCTCCAATGTCGCCGCGCTTGCCGCGACAGCGACCGACACCACGACCCCCACTGCATCCGGCTTGCCGTCACCGCAGGCCATTCTGCTGGACTTTGGGGGAGTCATCTTCGAAACTTCGAAATATCCAGACGGCCGCGATCGGCTGGCTGCGTTCTATGCCAACCTGCTGGCCGACATCAATATCGACTACACCGTTGGACGGTTACGTGAAAGCATTGATGCCGGACTGAGCGCGCTGAAATCCTGGAAAAACGCCTCGAGTCGCACGCTGACACCTCGCGAACTGACCCATCGTGAAGTGATTACAGAGTTCATGATGTCCGATCTGCCAGCCGGTCCGCGAGAATTTCTTGGCAGTCATGCTCACGAGCTGGTCAAACAACAAAACTTCCTGATCTCGGATCATCACCTGCGTCCTGGAATTCCCGAGCTCATTGCAGCGTGTGCCCGGCGCAAGATCCCGTTGGGCATCGTCTCTAATGCACATTCCGGAGCCTCACACCGCCAGATCCTTGCTGACCACGGATTGGACCACGCGTTTTCGGTACAGGTCTACTCCGATGAAGTCGGCATCCGAAAACCACACCCCCAGATGTTGACGTTGGCAGCCAATGCACTTGATGTAGAACTAGCGGCCTGCTGGTATGTCGGTGACACGCAGGATCGTGACGTGGTCGCCGGCCGTCGAGCTGGAGTCGGCGCCGTCGTACTGACCCGCTGCCATCACACTGATACACCGCCATTTGCGGTACGAGATCGGGCCGACGTCATCCTGGATACTCCCAGCGGACTGGTGAACCTGTTAGCACAAGCGACCCAGCAGATTCCAGCGCCACCCGAACCTGCCGGAGACAAACCACCCAGATTCGCATTGCTCATCGACCACGGCGGTGTGATCTCCCACTCGCAGGACGATCCGGAAGCCCAGGCAGAGTTTGTAGACGAACTCGCTGATCTGATCCGACCAGTTGACGGTGTGAATGACCCGCATCAGCTTGCTTCCAATATCCTGGCCAACGCGACCGCGGGCCATCGCCACGGCAAACGCGAACGCCAAGAGCGCGGTGACCACAGCGAGGTTACCCCCGCGACATTCTGGGGCACCTACGGTGCCAAACACCAGAAACCAGCGGTTGC
>DXCT01000024.1 GCA_019115865.1 Candidatus Yaniella excrementavium
ATCAAGCCATCATCGCCCTCGCTCGACGCAGATCAGACGTGCTCTTCGCGATGCTCAGAGACGGCACCTTCTACGAATCCCGGCCTACTCAACTTGCAACAGCAGCTTGACGAAAACTATAGAAGCACCCCCCGCCGGGACACATCAACATCACATAATGAATCGTTGTGGACTGCTATACGATATCCTTGCGTTATCAAGTGCTTAGAGGGGAGGCATTGCAACAATGTCAGCGTTGAGTTTTGTGGCCCTTGAATTACAGACCACACACCTGGACCCCGCCTCAGTATCGCAAGCCTCCTACGTCAAACTCGTCAATGGCAATATCACCCTCGTGGACTCCTGGCCGGTCATCCCGCCCACCACTACTGGTGATTCCGACAAAGAATCAACCCACCAGACCAAAACCTGGGATGAGGCGTTATCGCAGCTCACTATGATGGTTGGCACATTGCCCGTGGTGAGTTACTACCGCGATGCAGACAAAGAAGTATTTCAAGCGGCAAGCCAACACAGCGGCAAAACCCCACCGGAGTTTCGCTGGCTCGACTGCAGAGAACTTGCGAAAACATATTTGCCGGATCTACCAGAGTTTCAACTCTCCACCGTGTTGCAAGCCTTAGATCTATTTGATGAATACGGCGATAGCAACTCAGTTGAGCAGACCAGCCAGATCGTCATAGAATTCGCTCGCAGGCACAACGTGAACTCCGTTGAAGAACTGTGGGGAGAACTCTACGATCAGCAGGACAAACTCCTTGGTCTGGACGCAGGGTTGGAAGGACTCAATTTTGCAGCCGTGCCGCCGCCGACATATCAGCAGCATGCCGAAGATGCTAGCGATGAGCTTATGTCTGATGAAGCCAACGTACAAGAAGGTTCCGTTAGCTCGGTCGAGGAGCCAGCTACGGCAGAGCAGCAACCAGATGCTGAGGATGCCGAAGAACTCCTTGATGATACTGCCACATTCTCAGACCAGCCAGCTGAAGACTCCGATCCCGAAACACCACGAGAAGTGGAACATACCGACCCTGCAGACGAATCCGCATCGGCACCCGCTGAAGATTCTGAAACGCCGCTGGCACCGGGCCACAGTGCAGCAGCTGAACTACCCGAAGAACTCGTGGACGAAGCCAGCTCAGACGAGCCTGAACACGATGGTGTTCCTGTTACGACGCCCGTATCGGCGCATGAACAGCCGTTATCGGAATCCGAGCAGCTAGAGACTTCTGAATCACCTGAAGACTCATGTACAGCTGCCACGCCAGCAGTACATGTAGACCGTGAAGAAGACACCGTCTGTGCATCCTCAACGGATGCACAGGACGCTCACGAGCCAGTGGCTGTAGCGCAAGCGTCAGCCGAAGAATCTGAGGCTCCAAGTCACGAAGTGTTAGAGCCAGCTGATCCCGTGCACGAAATTGTCCCTGCCGCGACAGCGACAACGCAGCAACGCACGGAAAACAGCTCAGACATATCGACCTTTGAAGTCACTGAGGTTGCCGAACATCCTGTAACGCAGTCCGAAGGGCCAAGAAAATCTCGCGCAATACGCACCCTGGGTTTCTTCGGAGTGTTTGTTTTTGGGCTGCTCACCGTGGTGGGTGGAGTGCTGACGGTAATGGCCACAATGCTGTTTTTCACCGAGAATTCCCTCATGTTGGAAACGAAAATTGCCGGAGTCATTCTCACCGGTGCTATCAGCATGTTGAGCCTGCTGATGGCCGTCTTCAGTTTCAAGAGTTTTCGCGATCATTAGATCCAATGACTTCCTTGAGGCATCCCGCAGGATGCGTCATCGCTCAGGTTGTGCATTGATAAAACCCGCTGATTTTCCAGGATTTTTACAACTGTGAGAGTATCTTAAACTGGCGTCGTTGCTGGGAAGAAGCTGAACTCTGGCAGACTTTTCACCCAAAATACGCTCATTTCAGCGAAATTCCGCAGAAATCGCCTTCAAAAGCGCCACAAATCGCGCCATTGGTGGTAGCTTTTCCCAAAGGAGCCCGGCGAACGTCGGGTTTAAGACAACCAAAAGTCCAGGAGGACATATGGCTATGAACCGCAGTGAACTTGTTGCAGCAGTCGCCGAAAAATCCGGCAATTCTGCCACCGCCGTCAATGGTGTGCTGGACGCCGTATTCGAGGTATTCTCCTCGCAGGTTTCAAAAGGCGAGAAAATCACTATCCCAGGCTGGTTCTCAGTAGAACGCACCAATCGCGCAGCTCGCACCGGTCGGAACCCACGCACCGGAGAAGCAATCGAAATCCCAGCCGGTCACGGTGTTAAGCTTTCCGCTGGTTCGAAGCTGAAGGCTGCTGCCACTGGCGAGAAAAAATAAGCTTTAAATCCTCAGAACTAAGACGCTTCGGAGATTCCGGAGCGTCTTTGTTGTTAACGCCGATGGACAATGTCTCGGATAAAAGATGCTTTAATGGAGCTGATTCATTTTCTGCACCGCGGAGTGACGGTGCTGTGCTAAAGCAGGAGAGTACATGACCTCGGATAACGCTGTGTGCAGCAGCCGTGTATCCGGTGTCGCTCGCCTGCTACGCGGCTGGGTTGTTGCCATCGTCGCCGTCTTGTTGGCTGCTGGAGGGCACCAAATAGCCCATTCCATGATGCATGGTACAGCCGATATGCTCCCGTTTGAGCTGCTTGGTTTTGCTGCAGCTATCACCGCACCCATTGCCGTTGGGCTAGTAGGAAAGCGGCATTCAACACGGTCAACGGCGATCACCACTGTCGTGGCCCAACTCGTATTTCACGCACTGTATGCTCTGCCGTATACCGGGGTGCCATCAGTTCATGACGTCCATGCCCACCACGAGTCAGCTGGGCTGGCAGTGACCACGCATGCTTCGGCTACTGCTGACATGGTTATGGTTGCGGCTCATATTTTTGCCGCAGTGTTTACCACAGCGGTGATTGTGCACGGAGAACGTTGTATCTTCGCACTCGTGGGGTGGGTATTGCTGGCACCGACACGGTTGGTGTTGGCTACCGAACCCGCAAGCATCGCTCATCCCAAACGTGTACCGAGCCTTGCCTGGGTCTGGACCCCACAGTCAGTAGATGTCTCCCAAGCTTGTTCGACCCGAGGTCCGCCTGTCATTGCCTAACAGAAGCCTGCCTGCGGGAACAGCCCTCCGCAACCATTGAATGACCCAAGGCTGAACTTGGGGGAGGAAGAATGCAACAAAACGTATCAACAAAATTTGGCATGCTGCTGACCGGTCTCTTGGCCGTGCTGAGCCTCATGCTGGTGCCACAGCTGGCACATGCCCACGACGTCCTAACAGATTCAACTCCAGAGCACGACTCAACTGTAGAGACAACGCCAACTGAGATCAGATTGCAGTTTTCTGGTCAACCGCTCCACGGACAAGGTCTGACGAATCTGATTCGTGTTACTGATGAACAAGGAAACCAGTGGCAAGACGGCGAAGTGACGGTAGAAGGCTATGAGCTCGCCATCCCAACATGTGAAGGTATGCCGCAGGGCGACTACACCGTTGCTTATCGGGTCGTCTACTCGGACGGTCATACTGGTGAAGAAAGCTTCAGCTTTACCAATGCAGATCCCAGCGCGCCCGCAGAGGGCACACCGCAAGATTGCGGTGAAGCCGTCGCCGGTGCTGAACAAGAAACTGCGCCATCGGACGAAGAAAATGCATCAACTGACAACGAGACCGTAGCATCAGACGAAGATACTCAAACCCCATCGGATGCGGACGAAGCCGGCGATGGGCAGACCGCAACATCGGTCCCGACGTGGGTCTGGGTTGCTGGAGGTGTCGGTCTGCTCGTAGTGGCTGGCATCGTGTTTCTCGTGATGCGCGGCAGCCGCACCACCGGAGAATCTGAGGCCCCCGCAGAGGACTAGAGTTCTGCAGTAGTACCTACCGCTACCAGCCCAGCCCGCCGAGGCTGTTCGCGGCGAGGAACTCTTCGCCGGATTGTCCAAGGAGCACCGTTGACAACGAAAACTGATACACCAACCACGACCGCACCGAGCTGGCTCTGGCCCGTCTCGGTAGTGACTGGCGTGGTATTTTTGATTGTCATCGGCGTCCAATCCGGTGTCACCGGGGTTCAAGAACTTTCCGATCCGGGTGCGCTCACCCGCTGGGCTCTGCCTGCTACCAAGGCGATCCACAATATTGCCTGGTCACTGACTTTCGGTGCGTTGATGTTTGCCGCGGTTATTTTGCCGCAGTGGACCAGGATGCTTCGCCGGGGTAAAACACCGCCCAGTGACGCTGAAGAACACCCGGCGTATGCTCGCACCGTCAAAATTGCCAGCGTGTCGGCAATCATCTGGACATTTAGTGCACTTGCCCAAATCGTCTTCACCTATTCGGATGTCGCGGGGATGCCTGTCAATGCTTCTGACGGGTTTTCCGAGGGCATGCTGGACTACGTCCTGGCGATCGCGGTTGGCCGGGCATGGTTTTGGATGACGATCATTGCCGCCGTCGTCACCAGCGTCATTTTTGCGCTCCGCACTCCCATTGCGATGGCTTGGGGTGCTGTGCTGACACTGATCGGTGTGGTCCCGTTGGCACTGGTTGGCCACTCGTCTTCGGGTGATGACCACTTTGCGGCCGTCAACTCGATTGGCTTGCACCTGCTGGGTGTGTTGCTGTGGGTGGGCGGTCTCGTGCTGCTGGCGATGCTGGCTCCAAAACTCACCGGAACCGCCCAACTCAAACCGCGTGCGCGAGCCAAGAACACTCAACCTCTGGTCTACACGGTGCTGACCCGTTATTCCGCGGTTGCAGGGGTTGCCATCGCGCTAGTTGCAGCATCAGGCGTCGCCAATGCAGCGATCCGCATGGAGAATTTCAGCCACTTCTTGTCACCCTACGGTCAGATGGTCGTCCTAAAAGCAGTCTTGACCATTGCGTTAGGTCTCATTGGACTGGCCCACCGGGTGCGAGTCATTCCTCGATTGAAAACCGGGACGACACAGCCCCCGGTCAGCGCACGCAGAACCCTGTGGCAGCTGATCGCCGTAGAAATCGTCATCATGGCGGGTGTCATGGTCACCGCTACGCTCCTGGGCAGTTCCGAACCACCAAAACCCGAAGAGATCCCACCGGATGCCTCGCCGGCTCGGATTACCACCAAATACGAGCTTCCGCCCGAACTGACAGCGATTCGTTGGATCACCGAATGGCGGTTCAACTGGCTTTGGGTAGCCGTCGCGATCTTCTTGGCCGTCTGGTACATCCGTGCCATCAGAAAACTCTCGGTCCGCGGGGATAAGTGGCCGGTCCACCGTACTATTTTCTTCTTCATCGGTTTAGCAATTCTGGTGTGGGATACATCCGCAGCTCCTGCAATTTACGGGCTTGTGCTGTTCTCGGCACACATGGTCAACCACATGATTCTGACCATGCTCATACCGATCTTCTTGGTTCTTGGCGCCCCGATTACCTTAGCGATGCGCAGCATGGAATCCCGTAAAGACGGTACTCGTGGCCCACGCGAGTACATGCTAGCGATGCTGCATTCCAAATATTCAAAAGTCATTACCAACCCGATATTTGCCGCAATGAACTTTGCCGGATCACTGGTGATTTTCTACTTCACCCCGGTGTTCGAGTTTGCGCTGCGCTACCACATCGGTCACGAGATGATGAATATTCACTTCTTATTGACCGGGTTTATCTTCACGTCGGTCATGATCGGTATCGATCCACTACCCAATAGACCCGGGTATCCGCTGCGGTTGGTCATCCTCTTAGCGACCATGGTGTTCCACGCCTTCATCGCGGTTTCCCTAACCGGTTCCGAATCGTTGCTGATGTCTGAATGGTTCTCAGCCGTCGGCCGTGATTGGGGTGCATCTGCTATCGAAGATCAACAGATCGGCGGATTGATTATGTGGGGGACCGGAGAGTTCCCAACCGTGGGGATGGCCATGATCGTGCTGTTCCGTTGGCGCCAAGACGATATGCAACATGCCAAACGTCGTGACGATCGCGTCGACCGTCTCGGGGATAGTGATCTCGACGATTTGAATGAATACTATGCCCGCATGGCCGTAGCCAACGAGGAGACCAACTATGACTCAACCCGGTAAACTCGCCAAGATACTCGCGACGATCTCGGTGACTGCTCTTGGGCTCACAGCATGTTCTTCAGACGAAGACGAAAACCAAGGTTCAGGACAGGGTAATCAGCTCGAGACACTGCTGGCCACGGATGCCAGACCAGACCAGCGGGCCGCTGGCGCGGGGACAAATATGGCCATGGAATTGGGATTTGAACAAGCCCAGCCAGCCACCGATGAAGCTCTGGAAACTGTCCGGGAAAGTGCTGAGGAGCGGGCTGGTAGTGCAGAAGAAATGACCGTTGACCCGCAGTCGTGTGCTTCGCCCATCGAAGCGTTAGATTGGTCGCCCATCTTGGCGTCATCGGATTCGATGACCCGGGTTGATTTTGGTCGCGAAAACTTTTCGGGCGTCGGCAGCATTGAAATTGCAGGGATCAGTGAAGACACCGGCGGGGAGCCAGAGGCCACCGACCAAGTTGCAGCACATCAACAAGCCGTCGAAGAAATTACCACGGACTGCAATGATCTGACGATGATGCTTGCCGACGAATCCGAACCAGATTGGGCCGAACTCGAATACACATTCACAGCAGAACCAGTTGAAACTGAGTCTGGCTCAGGTCTGCTGTGGCAGCGATACCCAACCGAGGACGACCAAGGACAATCGACCACCGCGCTTACTCTCATGACCGAACACGAGGGCCATGTCATCATGGTCGCCTTTATCGGTAGCGAAGAAATCGCCGACGCCGAGTTCCAGGACATTTCGGAGGCGATCCTCGCATCGGCGCTAGGACAGCTCGAATAAAAGGGCCGTTAGTATTAACCTCATGACCACTGTCTCTCCTACACTCCGTCTCATTCAGCTTTCTGACCTGCACCTCGTGGAAGAAGGCAAACTCCTGCGCCAGGTGTTAGATACTCCAACGCGGATGCGAGAAAC
>DXCT01000025.1 GCA_019115865.1 Candidatus Yaniella excrementavium
AGTTTGTCGATGAAGCGGCCACCGAGCTTGGGCTCCGGCGGGTAGGCGGCCTCGAGTGTGTCCCAGCGCGTGGGTTTATACAGGTGGGTGCGATACTGCGAGAAGAGCCGGAAACTTTCGTAACCACCCCAGGTTCCAAATCCTGCGGCTCCGGTCGCATTACTTGGCAAGGACGGCAGGGAAGCTTGCAGCACCGTTACGTTCATGACAGCAGCACCGGCGTTGATACGGTGCATGAAGTCGCGGCGAATGCGGCGGCGTTCTGAGAAGCCATAGGCTACCGGCGGGGTGGGCATGGAGTTGGCCAGTTCCATGGCCTCGTCATATGTATCCACGACCAAAATGGGCAGGATGGGTCCAAGAATTTGTTCTTGCATGATCGCTGAATTCGGGTCCACATCCGCCAGGATGGTGGGCGCGAGATAAGCGGATTCGACATTGTATTTTCCACCGTGCACCAGTCGCGCCGGGGTAGCGCCAACCGCTCCTTTCACGGTGGCCTGCAGGAGGTTCACGAGCCGTTGCGTGTGGTCCGGGGTGATCATCCGGCCAAACTGTTTTGCTTCGCCTGGGTTCGGCCCGTAAAAGTCTTCGACCGCGTCAATGATCGCGTCTTGGACTTTGGTGGCGACGTCGTAACCGACGGCGATCAGGTAGTCGGGGCTCACAAGGCTCTGACCAGCATTGGAGAATTTACCGTAGGCGATGCGGCGGCCGATGGTTTTCCAGTCATGCCCATCCACCACGATGACCGGAGATTTACCACCCAGTTGCAAAGTGACGGGTGTCAGCTGCCCAGCGGCGCGCTGATACACCCTGCGTCCAACGGCTTCCGAGCCCGAGTAGAAGAGGTGGTCCAGCTGTTGGGAGGCAAGTTCGTCCAGGGCGTTCTCTCCTCCGGTCACCGTGACGATCGAGCGCGGGTTCAGGTATTCGGGCAGAATGGTGCCCAATAATTTTGCCGTTTTCGGCGCACGCATTGAGGGTTTGAGCACCACACAGTTGCCAGCGGCCACTGCCCCCACCAGCGGGGCCAGCAGGCTATAGAACGGGTGGGTCCAGTGCCCGATGATGCCGACGGTGCCCAGCGGGCGGGCTTTGACCATGGCCTGGGCGGGCCGTAGTGCCAGTGGGATAGACCGACGTCTGTCAGGTTCCATCCAGTCGGTCAGATGCAATATGGCGTGTGCAATTTCGTCTTTGACCGGGGTGAATTCTGTTTGATCGGTTTGCGCCGCGGATTTTCCGATATCTTGCCACAGGGCGTCCTGAATATCTTTGGAATAGTCCTCAAAGAGTTCACGCAAGCTTCGCAGCTGGTCCATGCGAAACGACCGGGCATGGGTTGCCCGGGTGGCGGCAAAGGATCGCAACTGGGCGATCCGGCTGGTCATCGACTCGTTGGGGCCTGTGGTCATGCATTCCACCGTACGACAATTTCGTGCACCAATACTGGTGCCACCCTGAAACAGGTCAGCTAGACTTTGCCGCATGGCTGCTGCTTCGCGACGGAAAACGGTATGGGTTTGGGTGATCGTATTGGCGGTCTTTGCCGGTGCTGTGTGGGTCGCTGTCAGTACCATCCGCTCTAGTCTCCACCCGCTTGAGGTGATCAACGACCCGTTTCCAGCTGAGGATAACCGGCCCGAAGCTTCCGAGGAAGATCGCGGTCCCGTGAATTTTTTGGTGTTTGGACAAGCCGCATCGTCGAATCAGACGCTGTCAATTTTCCATCTGGCTGACGGGCGTCGTCGGATTGACATCTTGAATTTTCCGCAGGGTGCCGAAGTGGTGGCCAATTTAGAAGATGTCGAAGCAACGCTCGTGGCCGTCGAGGAACTCACCGGAGCACGTATGGAGCATGTGATGCTATGGGATCTGGCATTTCTCACCGAACTAGAAAGCATGGACATCACCGCCGAAGAGTTGACCGACGATCCCGAATCGTTCAGCGCCGATGACGTGTGGACCCCGGTGCTCCAAGAAGCCCTTGAGACACAGGATCCAGGGCAGTTGCAGTCCATCGCGAGGTCGTTGACCCCCTATGTTGCCGCGGATCAGGGTCTCAATACGGGGCGCATTACCGATCTGGCGCGGTCACTGCGACATGTCCCGGCCGCCAATATTGCTTCGTGCACGATTCCCGAAGACCTGACGCAAGCACAGCGCGCGGACTTGGTTGAGTACTTTGCCACGGGACAACCGACTCGGTGCGCCGAGCTCTTCTAATGTCCCACCCGGCACTGCTGGCTGGTCTATTCGGGCAGGGTCATGAGGTGTTCGATCATTTCGGCAACGCCATCGTCGTCACACGCCGGGGCGACGACGTCGGCTTGGGCAAAAAGCCCGGGATGCCCGGACTGCACGGCATAACTGGTCCCTGCCCAGCGCAGCATTTGTTCATCATTGCGCTGATCACCGAAAGCCACGACGTCGTTGGCGTGAATCCCCATCGACGCCGCATAATCGGCCAGGGTGGAGGCCTTGTGAACGTCACCACGGGAGATTTCCAGTAGCGAGATACCCGGGGCCGAGTGGGTGACTTGCACACGATGCCCAAAATGTGCCCGCACTGTCATCAATAAGTCATCTGGATCATGCCCGTTGACCTTGATCATCAGTTTAACTACTTCGGGATGTTCCGCGAGCCGGTCGGT
>DXCT01000004.1 GCA_019115865.1 Candidatus Yaniella excrementavium
AGATTAACTTTGGATTTTTTCTGAGACCTTCTTATCCGTACTGGTCAGACGCCAGATGATCCAGGCAATCAACGCAACGGCCAGCACAATAAACACGGCAATCGTAGCTATGGGCCACCTGGAATACGCGATACCCAGGGCTGCAACGGAGACCGAGCCGATGGTCGTATAGATGGTCGCCCAGATCGCTCCGCCAAGGATAAGCGCAGGCAGATACCGATACCACCGCATACGGACGACGCCGGCGGCCAGATTGACGGCCGTTTGGAATCCAATGGTCAGAAAGGACACGGCGACGGCGGGTGGACCCCACCGGTCCAGTGCTCGTTCAGCACGCTGATACACGGTCGATTTCATGATCCGTTTCACCGTACTGATCCGGGCCATACCTGCTCGTGCAGCGCGGCCGATGAGATAGGTGCCCCCGGCGCGAAGAAACACGATGGCAAACAGCGCGATCCACACCCAAATCCAAGGGCCGTCCCAGGTCAGGGGGTTATACCAGACGCCGTTGCCCACATTGTCTCCTCGCCATCGCGATACTTTACGCTTTCTACCCTAGATTATGCCTCGGTAGCATGGTCATCAGAGGTTTGGGCTTCAGGCTGATCCGCCCACCATTTCAACAACGCGACCTTCGTGGCTTCGAAGTCGGCGGGGCCTTCGTCCAGCCGGAGGTTCAACAGGTAGTTATAGGCACGCCCGACCAGGGGCCCGGGTTTGATGCCCAGAACTTCCATGATCTGTTTGCCGTCGAGATCCGGACGGATCGAGGCGAGCTCCTCTTCTTCGGCCAGCTGCTCGATGCGGTGTTCCAGATCGTCATAAGCGGCTGCCAGGCGACGAGCCTTACGTTTATTCTGGGTGGTCACATCCGAGCGGGTCAGCGCGTGAAGGTGGTTCAGCAAATCGCCGGCGTCGGTCACGTAGCGACGCACCGCGGAGTCGGACCAGGCACCCTCGCCGTAACCGTAGAACCGCATGTGCAACTCCACGAGTCGGGCGACGGCTTTGGTCGAGTCTTTGTCAAAGCGCAGGGCACGCATGCGTTTGGCGACCAGTTTTGCGCCGACGACGTCGTGATGACGAAACGTGACCTTACCGTTTTTCTCGAAGCGGCGGGTTTTCGGTTTGCCGATATCGTGCATCAAAGCCGCAAAGCGCAACACAAAATTCGGGGCGTCGACGTAGTCGGCTTCGTGCTGGATGGCGTTTTCCATAACCTGCAGCGAATGCTCGTACACGTCTTTATGTCGGTGCGTATCGTCTGAAGCTTCACGCATGGCCGGTAATTCAGGCAGTACAAAATCAGCTATCCGGCAGGCTACGAGGAGATCGAGACCGCGGCGGGGTTTGGCGGCGATCATGAGTTTCACGAGTTCCTCACGCACGCGTTCGGCCGAGATGATCTCAATGCGCTGGGCCATCTCACCCATGGCTTCGGCCACGCGCTCCGAAACGGTCACACCCAGCTGGGCGGCAAACCGTGCAGCACGCATCATGCGCAGCGGATCATCAGAAAACGAATCCTCGGCGGTGCCGGGGGTATCGAGCACACCGGCCACTAACGCCTTGATACCGCCGAACGGATCAACGAGTTCGAAATTCGGCAGGCGGAGCGCCATCGCATTAACGGTGAAATCCCGACGTCGCAGGTCTTCGACGAGCTCGCTACCGAAGACAACCTGCGGTTTCCGCGAGTCCGGATCATATTTTTCGTCCCGGTACGTGGTGATTTCAAGAATCCAGTCACCGTAGCGAGCACCGATCGTGCCAAACGCGGCCCCGATGTCCCACTGCGCGTGGGCCCAGCCAGTCAGAATCTGTTGGATTTCTTGGGGTTTGGCATCGGTGGTGAAGTCGAGGTCGGTGACGTCTGAGCCCAGGAACATATCGCGTACCGGACCACCGACCAGGGCCAGTTCGAATCCGGCATCAGCGAACCGAGCACCAAGCTCCACAACGAATTTTGGCAGGGTGACGTCGGTGGGGAAACCGGCGGGCAAGTCCACGGTGGCTTGGTTGAGGTGGTTGGTATTTGACATGAGGTAAGTACGTATTCGATCCGATAAGTTCAGTTGCAAGTTTTGTTCGTCAGTGTCCCCGTATTGCGTGCCAGATAATGCTGGCTCGAAAACTACGGGCTAGAGTGGATTGTATGTCCCACCGTGCCCGAGGTGCTTCCGATCGCACCCCACCCAATGTTTGGGGCACCAGTGCGTCTACGATCCGACGGGCTCGCCGCGATGCGCAGGCCGCAAGGGTACGCACCGAGTCTGCTACAGGCTCGGGCCAGATACCAACTGTAAGCGAAATTTCCGCCGGCGGCATGGTGGTCCGGGAACACCGAGGGGCACACCAGGTAGCCATTATCGCACGGTATAACCGTGGTGGGCGACTCGAATGGGTCCTGCCCAAAGGCCACCCCGAAGGCGAAGAAGATCATCACGAAGCCGCCATGCGCGAGGTCGCCGAGGAAACGGGCATTTCCGGCGACGTGCTCACCGCATTGGGGCACATCGATTACACATTCACCGTGCCGGGGCGGCGCATCCACAAAACCGTGCACCACTTTCTCTTACGCGCCACCGGCGGGGAACTCACCATTGAAAATGATCCGGATCAAGAAGCCGTCGACGTCGCCTGGGTTGACATTGATCGGCTCACCGGCCGGCTGACATTCCTCAACGAGCGTCGCATTGTAGAAATGGCCCGCGATTTGATGGCCGAGTTTTTCGATATCGGTCCGCCGCCCGCCGTCATACGTCCGCGACGGATTATCCCGATGATTCGCCGTCTGCCATCGGGACTGATTCCCCCGCAGTTCCGTGATGACCATAACGCCGAAGCTGAAAAAAGACCGCCTACACCCTATGAACTAGCTCAAAAGTTAGCCAGGGCCAAGCAACCCGACCAACAGCCTGGTAGCCTACCCAAAGATTCTCCCGAGCATGAGCCCGAGGAGTCACCTTCCCCTGAACCAGAGCAACCGAAGATTCCCAAACCTTCGGCGGCACTATTTGAGAAACACCGTAAACGAAACACATGACCGAAACCCCCCAGGCCCAACAGGCTACTCCAGATCCCAAGGACGCCTCGCGGTCCCGTTCCCTAGCCGCAAAAGCGTCAGCGCTTATGGCCGCCGGGACCATCGTCTCCCGAGTGCTGGGGTTTGTCCGCAGCTCGCTGCTCTTTGTGGCGATCGGCTCCACGGCCCTGGTATCGGATGTCTTCGAATCTGCCAACACCATCCCCAACGTTATCTACATGCTGCTGGCCGGCGGCGTGTTCAACGTCGTGCTGGTCCCGCAGATCATCAAGCAGGCCAAAAAATCTGACCGCGGTGCCGACTACACGTCGCGGTTGATCACGTTGGCGGCGATCATTATCGGTGCCTTCACAATCGCCCTAACCTTCTTAGCCGCGCCGATTATTGAAGCGCTGACCCTGGGCTGGTCGGAGCCCAAACTGGCCCTGGGTACCGCATTTGCGTTCTGGACCCTGCCACAAATTTTCTTCTACGGCATGTACGCGATCATCGGACAGGTGCTCAACGCCCACGGCCGATTTGGCGCGTATATGTGGGCACCGGTTGCCAACAACATCATCGCCATCGGATTTATTTTGTTCTATATGGCGGTCTTTGGAGCCTACGTGGCCATTCCGGACGCCGAACAATTAGCACAATGGACGACGACGCATACGATCATCCTCGCCGGTGGGCACACGCTGGGTATCGTCGCCCAGGCCGTGGTACTACTCTGGCCGCTCAAACGCCTCGGTTTGGGCCTAAAACCCAAATTCGGGTGGAAGGGCATGGGCCTGCGCCATACCGGCCGACTTGCCGGTTTTACGATTGTGACCATGGTGGTCGGCAACATATCGAACCTCATGATCAATCGGCTGGTGACCGGCGCTACCGAAGCGCGAAGCGAGATTAGCGGCACCGTTGCCGAGGGCGCCTCGATTCCGGGTCTTCAGGCGTTGAACATCACGCAGCTGATCACGGTCCTGCCGCACTCGGTGTTCGTCTTATCGATTGCCACCGTCTTGTTCAACCACCTGGCTCGCTCGATGCAAGAACAGGATATGGACACCGCCCGGCGCACTACTGGCTCCGGCCTGCGCACCTTCGCGGTGCCAATGATGATTTCGGTGGTCGGCGTCATCGTGCTGGCACCACCCATTGGCCGGCTATTTGCCGGGTCGGCCGAAACCGCAGTCATTTCAGCGCATGCGATCGCCCAAATCCTGCTGCTGTTGGCCCTGGGGATGCCGCTGCGCTCGGCACATTTCTATCTGCTGCGCGTCTTCTATGCCGCTGAGAACGCGATGATCCCCATGGTCGTCCAGATCGGTGCCGCTGCTGTTTCCCTGGGACTGGCCTACGGGTTAGCCCCGATCATGCCGGTCGAAAACATGGCGTATCTGATCGCTTTGATCTTCACGGTCGTCCACGTCCTCCAGCTGGTACTGACTCACATTCTGGTCAAACGGTTCTTTGGTGACTACGGCGTCAAACAAGTCCTATCGACCTATATCCGTACCGGTTGGGCCGGGATCGTAGCCGGGATCTTCGGTTTCGCCCTGCTCTACCCGATGGGCGGCTACACGGGCGGCTGGGCTATGAGCTCCATTATTAACGCCGTCATCGC
>DXCT01000026.1 GCA_019115865.1 Candidatus Yaniella excrementavium
ATCCTGGCCAACGCGACCGCGGGCCATCGCCACGGCAAACGCGAACGCCAAGAGCGCGGTGACCACAGCGAGGTTACCCCCGCGACATTCTGGGGCACCTACGGTGCCAAACACCAGAAACCAGCGGTTGCCGCATTGCTACGCTGCGAAGCCCCTCGACTCATGGCCCACTGGGGTCAAGCAAAATCCCGCCGCATCATGCGGTCGGGAGTAGACGAGCTCATGGCCTGGTGTACCGAGCAGGGATATCCCGTGGTTGTGGTGACCAATACCGTCTCCGGTGCTGCCGTGCGTGCTCAACTGCAAAAACACGGCCTTGCGCAATACGTCACAGCCGTTGTGGCCTCTGACGAAATCGGTTTACGGAAACCACATCCCGCCATCGTCCAAGCCGCCCTCGATATCGCAGACGCCGACCTACACCACACCTACTTCCTTGGCGATAAACCCCAAACCGATGGACTCGGGGCCCAGGCCTGCGGCATTGGACACCGCGTCCTTGTACGGGGTGGCAGCACCGCAGAGTCCGCACTTCAAGCGGCACTTGATCAAAGCGTTGCGACCCACATTGTTGATACACCCCGCGACCTGCTGCCGATCATGCAACAGGCAGCCGCACACCACCGAACACTGTCCTAAACCCGTCTCAGCCACACTCCCAGCATTTTGAAAGGCAGAACTCCTCATATGAACGCCGTATACCAGCGCGCAGGCACACTGCGCGGCGCCACAACAGCAGGCAACAAACCCCGTTATGACCTCTCCAACCCGCAAAAACTTATGATCTTCGTCTTATCGATGGCACTGTTTGGCCTATCGAACATCCTGTTGGAAATCATCCCGGACATCCACATTGGCCCCGTTGATATCTCGGTTGCATACTTCGTGTTCATCCCGCTCACCATGGCCGCACTCTTCAGCCCGTTCTGGGTCGCTCTTGGCGCACCGCTTGGTGAAATCATCTTCACCGATCTGCTCATGGGCGACTTCTCAGGCCTGTCTGAAATCGAAGGCTTCATCCAAATGTTCCTGGCCATCTACATCGCTGGATCGGCCATCCGAAACCCACGTAATGGCGTCCAGATTGCTATCGGCGCCCTGCTGATCGTGGTCGTCGACAAGTTCTTGTCCGCGGCAGTCGACCTGGCCAAAGTCTGGGTCGGAGTTGAAGAAGCCGAATACGTTGAAGGCCTCCCAGAATCCATGCTGCTGCTTGAAGGCGTTGGTTTTGGTGTCGACCTGATCATCTCGGGCATCCTGTTCGGAATCCTGCCGGCCATGTGGCTGATCCCAGCCCTCCACGGCAAGATCGAACCACTTATGGGGATGCGCCCACGCGTGGCTGGTGAACCGATCCCGGGCAAAATGCCAAACTCGGGCCTCTTCGTTGGCGCTGCCGTGTTACTGTCTATCGCCTCATTCTTCTTCGCCTTCCTGGAAGCCTGGGACGTGAGCATCGGTGCCTTTGAACCCGAATTCCTCGAAGAATATGGCAACGGCTTCCTCTGGATCTCCGTGATCGCCATCGTGGTCGTCACCGGCCTGGCCATCATGTTCTTCCGCAAAGCACAACACAAGGACAACCGCTAAATGACCACGACCCCCGCAATTGCCTTACACGACGTGTCATTTCGGTATCCCGGCGCCGACGAGGACACGCTACGCAACGTCAACCTCACCATCGACACAGCAGACTTCGTAACCGTTGTTGGTGGCAACGGCTCGGCCAAGACCACGCTGTGCAAAACCTTCAACGGGCTGGTCCCGCATTACTGGTCCGGCGATTTCGCCGGTGTGGCGGAAGTCTGCGGCATTGACACCTATACCTCCAATGTCGCGGAACTGTCCTCGCGTGTGGGCTATGTCTACCAAGACTTCATGAACCAACTGGTCCGGCCAACTGTGCGCGACGAGATTTCGTTTAGCCCTATCAATTTCGGGATGCCCGATCACGCCGAACGAACCGCCGAAGCGCTCGAGATGCTGCGGATTACCGACTTAGCTGACCGGTTCGTGTGGCAGCTTTCCGGCGGCGAGGGACATCTCACCGCCTTAGCCTCGGTGCTGGCCATGCGCCCGGAAATCATTGTGGTTGATGAACCCGTCGCTGAACTTGATCCAGCCCGTGCCCTGGAGATATATGAGCGCTTGGAAGTGTTGAACCAGCAGCACGGCATCACCGTGGTCACTATCGAACACCACGCCGAGTTCATTGCCCAGTTCGCCAAATCTGTGGTGCTGATGGACCAGGGGAGCCCCGTCTGGCACCTGCCGGTCCAAGAGGCCGTGAACCGTTCGAGTCAACTGGAAGCACACGGCATCCCGGCACCGCAGGTCGTCCAAGCGGTCCAGGCCCTGGCCTACGATCAATCACCACGCACGGTCAAAGACGCCGCACAGCTGATCGGTCCAGCAGTTGCAACGCTCCAGTCCGATGCCGTAGCGGACCAGGAAGAGCAAGCAGCGCAGCGACCGGTGGTTGCTGCAGCGTCCAAGGTGCACCACAGTTACCGCACCGTGAAATCTTCGCTGCAGCCGGTGCTTAACGGCCTGGATTTACAAGTTCATCGGGGCGACCGCATTGCGCTGGTGGGCGGCAACGGATCGGGCAAGACCACTTTGTTGAAACTGCTGTCGGGCATCATGGTTGCGCGTCAAGGCGAGATACAAGTCAATGGAGTCAACACTCGATCCCGCTCGGCGGCGCGACTGTCCGAGCATGCCGCCTACCTGTGGCAGCACCCCCAACAAATGTTCCTGAAAGAATCCATCGAAGCCGATATTGCGCTGTACCCCAAAGAACGCAAAGTCGCCGACTGGCAACACCTCGTGCAACACACCCTGCAACAAGTACGTTTGACCCAATTCGCTCACCGTGACGGCCGTAGTCTGTCCGGCGGGCAACAACGTCGCGCCACGCTGGCCATCGGCTTGGCCATGCAGCCGACACTCTTGCTGTTGGACGAACCGACTGCCTCATTGGATATCACCAGCCGCGATGCGGTGATCAGCATGCTCGATGAACTCTCGGATGTCATCGCCAGTGCTGTGGTGGCAACCCATGACATGAGCCTGGTATCGGAATGGGCCAACCGGGTGGTCGTGCTGCGCAACGGTCAGGTCGCCGCCGACCTGACCCCGCGAGCCCTCTTCGACTATCCGGAGCTGTTAGCCGAAGCCCATCTGGTGCCACCCCAAATCGCGCAGCTAGGTCAAGCCGTGGGACTCTCACCGGCACCGCTGTCGGTTGCAGAGTTCATTGCCCGGTTTCAACCCGACGAGCTGGTCGGGACTGGTTGGACAAAATCAGTAGGGGTGAAACAGTAATGGCCCGTAAGCAACGCGATGTCCTCAGCGTGGAATGGGTCAAACTTGAACTGATTCGTACGGCGTATGCTACTCGCGGTGGCCTCTTTTCGGTCATGGACCCCCGGATGGTGCTGGGCTGGTACCTCATTCTGGCGATCATCCCGTGGTTCACCCACAACCTCACCGTTTTGGCGGTGCTGTTTGTGGTGGCCGCAATCTCGGTTGCCTTGGCCCGGGTCGGCCCACTGATCCTGGCATTATTCGTCTTCGGACTCTTGACCGAGGCCGTTTATATCTTCATTGCAGCAATATTTTTCGGCGGGGATCTCACCACGATCATGGCCCTGCTGGAACTTACCCTGAAACTCGGCACCATCTCGATGGCCTCAATGGCCGCCTTTGTTTCATTGGATCCTGAAAAACTTTCAGATGCTCTCCTTGCACTGCGTGCCCCGGCATTGCTGGCATTTGCCGTCAGCTACGGATATCGGATGCTGCCCATTCTGGTGGAAGAGTTCAACACGGTCTTTGATAACTATCGACTGCGGTCTGCACCACCTGAGAAACCAGGATTTTTAGGCTTCCGCTCGATTGCGCATTGGATCAAAATGGCCATCTTGGCGTTCTATCCAATTTTCCTCAATACCGCCCAATCCGTGCGGACCACGGTTGAAGCCTTGGAAACCCGAGGTTTCACCTACGCCACCGTCGATCAACGCGGCAGAAATATCCGGCTGGCCTACCTCAAGGTTGGCGCCCTAGATCTGGCGGTTGTGGCCGTGACGATCATCCTGGTGGCCGGCGCCTTTTGGTTTGGTCAGTTGTGGCCCGTCTACCACGTAGACCTACTGCGCTAACACTTGTCTGCAGTAAAAAGCCGGCGAGCACCTCGATGCTGCAATGCTCGAAGTGCTCGCCGGCTGGTGTGTGCCCAACTGTCGAGGGCGACATTAGTAGGCGGCAAACGCCATGGCGTAGTCCACCCCGGCCCAGCGTCCAGTCTCAGCCAGCATCTGTGGCACAAAATCGGCCGGAACAGGATGTTCAGGAATATCTGCCAGATACTCCTTATGCGCTGCCAACGACGCGACGGCATTGTCCACCCCGGTCTGAGAGACTTCCACAAAATGGGTTGGCGCCGTCCCGGTCAACAACATGGTCTTGGTCTGCCACGTGGTCAGCCCCTCGTGAAACTGTTCGGTGAATAACCACTGGTTGCCGGCATCTCGAACCGCATCGATGGTCGCTAGTCCCACCGCACGGTGGTCCGCGTGATCAAGCCCCCAGGCCACCTGCAGCTCGCCGGCGCTACTGACCACGACGTCAGGCTGGAATGCACGGATTTCCCGGGCGATGGCCTTGCGCAACTCCACCCCGTACTCAACGAGCCCGTCGGGAAAGTCCAAGATCGTCAGGTGCTTCACGCCCACGATATCGCAGGCCTGGCGTTGTTCTGCTGCGCGGACCTTGCGAGCTTCGAACGGCGGCCGTTGCATACCTGCCTCGCCGGCGGTCACCAGCAGGTAACCGACTTCGATGTTGCGTTCGGTCCACATCGCTACGGCAGCCGAGGTCCCGTATTCTGCATCGTCGGGGTGGGCTACGACCACCAAGA
>DXCT01000027.1 GCA_019115865.1 Candidatus Yaniella excrementavium
CCTGGCGTCCAGCCCACCTGCACTTCAAGGTTCGTGCGCCAGGTCACGAGCTGCTCACCGCCCAGCTGTACTTCCCGGGCGACCCGCACAACGAAGACGATATTGCCTCCGCGGTGAAGCCAGAGTTGATGCTGGCTCCAAAACCAGCCGCAGACGGCAAGGGCGAGAGTGTGGTGTACGACTTCGTGCTCGATCCTGAGGCCTAGTCTTGCTGCACCCAGGTGCTACAAACGTTGCGAGGGGCGGAAACTCCGCCTCTCGTGGCGTTTAATGCTGTTGTGGGTTTTCGCTATTACCGAACCGAAAGTCTCGGGCGTGTAATTCTTTTCGAAACAGGGCTCAGGAATGTTCGACAATACGACTCAGGGCCGCACTCAGGGTTTTCTGTAGTGCTGCGGTTCGTCGCCCCGTGCAACACGCCTCTGACGGAAAGTGTCATGACAGCGCCGATGCTTCCTAGCCCGTGAGAAATATGTGATCTATGCGACATGTTTTGGGTCATTATTCTCATATCAAAAACGATCCTTTTGGCCGTGCTAACATGAAAACTTGGTTGCGTCTATACCTAAATGGCGCCCAGCTGGTCCGCAATCTCGTGGTTGACACCGTCGGGAGGGCCTGGAAAAGTAACCTTTGATCACTGAGTCGACCTCAGACATTTACGTCCGAATCAGACTCTTCGTTCGTATGAGCGGGGAGCGACCCTGAGTTCAAACATCACTGAAGGAGCAGTCCGTGGTACAACCCCAGTCTGTAGAAGATGTCAAAAAACTAATCAAAGAACATGACATTGAGTTTATCTTTGCCTCGTTCACCGAAGTGCAGGGTAAATCCAGCGCTAAACTCGTACCTGCCAGCCAGGTTGAGGAACTGTTCTCCGAAGGTGTTGGTTTCGCCGGTTTTGCTGCCGGTCAAATCGGTCAAGGCCCGCAGAGCCCGGATGTGGAGATCATTCCTGATCCGAAGACCTTCCGCATCGTTCCATGGCAGAAAGGCCTGGCGCACGTCATTGGTGACGTCACCGTTGAAGGCAAACCATGGGAATACTGCCCACGCACCATCCTGAAAAACCAGATGGAAAAAGCCAAAGAGCAAGGCTACGTGTTTAAGCTCGGCTTCGAAGCCGAATTCATGCTCGTGGACTTCGATGAAGACGGCAAGCTGGAAGTGGCAGATAAATACGACAACTGGGCCCGTCCTTGCTATGACGTCAAAGCGCTTTCACGCCAGTATGAACTGATGACCACCCTTTCTAAGTATGTCACCGAACTTGGCTGGGAAAACTACGCAGTTGACCACGAAGACGGCAACGGCCAGTTCGAAATTAACGTCACCTTTGCCGACGCTCTCGAGACCGCCGACCGTGCAATCTTCTTCCGCTATATGGTCGATTCCCTAGCGGAACAGTACGGCATGATCGCAACCTTTATGCCGAAGCCATTCACCGATAACACCGGTAACGGCTTCCACTACACTATGAGTCTCTGGGATGCCGAAACCGACGAGAACCTGTTCTTGGACGAAAACGATCCACGCGGCCTCGACCTGTCGAAACTGGGCTACCAGTTCTCCGCCGGTATCCTGGATCACGCACGTGGCTACATGGCCATGGTCGCTCCAACCGTCAACTCGTATAAACGACTCAAGGCCGGTACCGAGCTCATCCGCACCTGGGTTCCAGTGGCAATCACCTACGGTGGGAACAACCGGACCCAGATGCTGCGTATCGCCCGTTCAGGTGCTATCGAAGACCGCACCCCGGACTTTGCCGGTAGCCCATACCTGGGCTTTACCGCTGCGCTAGCCGCCGGCATGGACGGCGTAAAGCGCGATCTGGATCCAGGCGAGCCAAACGATATGGATCTCTACATTGCTCCACAGCAGGAGATCGATCGTCGCGGCATCCGCATGCTGCCTCACTCCCTGATGGAATCGGTGCACTACCTCAGCAAGGACGATGTCCTGCGCGAAGCATTTGGTGAAGTTCCCATTGATGGCCCCTACGGTGAGGAATCAGACGCAACCGAAGACTTCGTAGACTACTACGCGCGCATCAAACGCGCCGAATACCACGAAGTCACCGATGAGGTAACTTCACACGAAATTGATCGTTACCTGCGCTTCCCATAAGCCGTCGGGTGTCATAGCACTCAAACTACGAAGTGTAAGACAACCGTGTGTCTGGGACCGTTGACGATGTTCTCGCGCGTAGGGCGTCGCCAACGGTCCCGGGCCGTTGTGGTTTCTTGGCATCCTGGTGATGGCTTATAGGCCGGGAATCATTTCGAGTTTTAACCTGTTGACCAGGCTGGAACCGGCTAAGCTAGGACATGACGCCGCGATGCTGCGCGAACCTGGAAGTGCAACCTACCGGCCCTGCCGAGTGCAGGTACAAACTTACAAAATTTCAAAGACACTAGGAGGTCTATCCATGTGTGGAATCGCTGGAATCCACCTGCGCGACGAATCACTCGTACCGCAGTTAGGGTCTCTCATGCATGAGATGGTCGAAGGTATCGTTGTACGCGGCCCCGACTCTGCCGGGCTAGCGTTGTACGGTGACCATGATCGTCTGCCTGAAGACTATTCATCTGTATCCATGCTCGACGCCCCGAGCGACATTAAGCAGCTCGTTGCTGAAAAACTGCCACAGTCGGCTGACGTCAGTGTTGAAGAGTTCGCTGAAACCACATTCGTCCGTGCCAAGGTCTTCTCGAAAGAACTGTCACAGGTTGTTCGTGAAGTGGCCCCAGAAGCCATGATCATCGGTACCGGTGACGACAGCGTCGTGTATAAAGGCGTCGGCAACCCAATGGACCTGCGCGAAACCTACCGCCTCTCCGAAGCGACCGGCTGGCAGGGTGTCATCCACACCCGTCTAGCCACCGAATCTGCTGTCGACGCAGAAGGCGCTCACCCATACTCGGTCGGTAACGGCCTATCCATGGTGCACAATGGCTCCTTCTCGAACCACGCCACGATTCGTCGCGAACTCGAAGACGAAGGCGTCGAATTCGACTCCCAGAACGACACCGAGGTCGCAGCTCGCTTTATTTCCTACCGGATGGAAGAAAAAGGCGATGACCTCGATACCGCGTTGAAAGAGCTCAGCCGTACATTCGATGGCTTCTACACGCTGCTCGTCACCACCGAAAACGGTTTTGCCGTGGCCCGCGATGAGTTCGCTTGCAAACCAGCCATTGTTGCAGAACACCCACAGTGGGTCGCCATGGCCTCGGAATTCCAGGCCATCTCGCATCTGCCAGGTATCGAAGACGCCACCATTTTCGAACCAGAGCCAGGGAAGGTCTACACATGGAATCGCTAACGGACACCACGGTCAACATTGACCTGAATGAAAAAACGGTTCGGGATCTCAACGCTGCACTCCACGCACCCACCGCTAAAAGTTATCGAGTCGCCAATCCACAGGGCGTGCACTCGGTAGCCGTCGGGATTAAAGACGAGATCGACGTGGAAGTCGACGGCGACGTCGGCTACTTCTGCGGTGGCATGCACCAGAAGGGCAACCTCACCATCAGCGGTATGGCCGGACCAGGTGTCGGCGAAAACATGATGTCGGGCAAAATCCACATCAAGGGCCACGCCTCACAGTCCGCTGCGGCAACCGCCCACGGTGGCCTGCTGGTGGTCGACGGCAACGCCTCCACCCGTTGTGGCATCTCGCTCAAGGGTGGCGACATTGTGGTCAAAGGCAACATCGGTGGCCTCAGCGCGTTCATGGCACAGGCCGGTCGCATAGTTGTCTGCGGTGACGCCGGTGAAGCTCTGGGCGACTCGATTTTTGAAGCTCGCCTCTACGTGCGCGGTACGGTCGCTTCACTGGGCTCCGACTGCATCGCCAAAGAGATGCGTGACGAGCATCGTAAAGAGCTGGTACAGCTCCTCAAAGATGCCGGCATGGAAGACGAAGCCAACGACGACGACTACGTCAACTCCTTCACCCGTTACGGCTCCGCACGTACCCTGTACCACTTCAACTCTGGAGAGTAAATGAGAAGTCCTGAAGATCGTGGACTCCGCCAGTCCGCAATTTTTGATAAAGCATCCATTGCCGCCATCCAGCACGCCGCCGAAACCGGCGTCTACGATATCCGAGGATGGGGTGCAAAGCGTGCGGTCCCACACTTTGATGACCTCCTATTCCTAGGCTCAGCGATCTCGCGTTACCCGATGGAAGGCTACCGCGAACGCTGCGACACCGACGTCACCATGGGTGCAGATACCGCTTCCCAACCAATGGAACTCGACATCCCGATTACCATTGCCGGGATGAGCTTCGGTGCACTGTCCGCCCAGGCAAAAGAAGCCCTCGGCCGCGGTGCATCGGCCATGGGTACCTCAACCACCACCGGCGACGGCGGTATGACCGACGAAGAACGTCACCACTCATCCAAACTGGTCTACCAGCTGCTGCCATCCCGGTACGGCATGAACCCAGATCACCTGCGTCAAGCAGATGCGATCGAAGTCGTCGTCTCACAGGGTGCCAAGCCAGGTGGCTCCGGTATGTTGCTGGGACAGAAGATCTCAGAACGTGTGGCAGAAATGCGTACCCTGCCGGTCGGCATCGACCAGCGCAGTGCGTGCCGCCACCCAGACTGGACCGGTCCAGACGACTTGACGCTAAAGATTGAGGAACTGCGGGAAATCACCGACTGGAAAGTCCCAATCCACGTCAAGGTTGCTGCATCTCGTCCGTACTACGACACCAAACTGGCTGTTGCAGCTGGTGCAGATGTCGTCGTCGTCGACGGTATGCAGGGCGGAACCGCTGCAACCCAGGAAGTGTTCATTGAACACGTTGGGATCCCAACCCTGTCGGCTATCGGTCCAGCGGTCAAAGCGCTCAAAGAGATGGGCGTACACCGCAAGGTGAAACTCATCATCTCCGGTGGTATCCGCACCGGTGCCGACGTGGCCAAAGCTCTTGCGTTGGGCGCAGACACCGTGGCCATCGGTACCGCAGCACTTATCGCACTGGGCGACAACGACCCACGCTGGGCTGAAGAATACGAGAAAATCGGTTCCGCTGCCGGCTACTACGATGACTTCCAGGCTGGCCAAGATCCTGCAGGCATTACGACCCAGGATCCAAAACTTGCCTCCCGTCTTGACCCTGTCGCGGCCGGCAAGCGTCTGGCCAATTACCTCCAGGTTCTGACCCTGGAAGCACAGACCATCGCACGTGCCTGCGGTAAGTCGCACGTCACCCACCTGGAGCCTGAAGACTTGGTTGCACTCACCATGGAATCTTCAGCCATGACCGGTCTGCCATTGGCCGGCACCGACTGGGTTGTCGGACAGAACGGTGGCTTCTAAACCCTTTTCGTAGCCCGCTACGAAACAGGTTCTGGACCAAGAACACAGCAGGACCACTCGAGGAATCTCTCGGGTGGTCCTGCTTTTTTATACCCAAAACCAGATAGTTGAAAAATACGCTACGACAGGCGACTGGAATGCTTAGAATTTCAACTCTGTCCAGGGGTGCATGCGAGTCCATTCGGATATTGACGTACGTCACAATCGTCTCCTAAAGTGACTGTATTGATAGTCAAAGGAAAATGTTCCATAGGCAGTCGCTATCGATTGACCTTGGCGTTCATAGCTTCTGAGTTGCTTCACCTTGAAGAGTAGTACCGCAGTTCACGACGCTATGCTGACACAGTACACGGTCGCCGGAAGCACCGGCCTACCAGTTATGAGGAATTATCGTGAGTGAATTTGGGACGATAGACGTTGATCAGCAACAGCGGCTGCAGCGGTCGATCAATTGGAAACAGGGAATGGCCATTGCACTGGGCGTTCCGTTGTTGATTCTGCCTTCGCTTGGCTATATGCCGATGTACTTTGCCGGAGCAGCAGTCCTGATCTGGGGGCTGTCGGTACTGCAGGGTTTTTTACAAAACACGGCCTACGCTGAAATGGCCACCACCTTCCCCCGAGCCTCGGGTTTGCCAGGATTCGCCCAGCATGTCTTTCGTACTGAAAACCACCAGGGGAAATACGACCGCGGGAAACTCATCGGCGGATTCAGTGCCTGGAGTTACTGGTTCGCTTGGAACCCCGTTATGGCGATCTTCTCGCTGCTCGTTGGGAACTACCTCTACGGACTTTTCCCAGCCCTTGCTGACACCTTCACCGAATATCAACTCTCGCTCATATCGGGCATCATCATCTTTGCCGGTCTGTTCATCATCAACTGGTTTGGACTCAAAGAAGGCGCCATCGTGGGCTATGTGCTGGGTATTGGTGCGCTGATCCCACTGGTTGTGTTATCCGTTGCCCCGTTTTTGACCGGCCACGTCGATATGACCAATATCAGCCAAAACTGGCTCCCAGCAGACTTCGCCTGGGACATGCACCACATCATGTTGCTCTTCGGTGTCTTTGCTATCGCTCAGTGGAGTGCCTGTGCCTGGGAAACTGCCGCGATCTACGGACCGGAATATAAGACCCCTTCCAAAGATGTACCCAAGGCGCTGCTGGCCGTTGGTCTGATCTGCCTGGTCCTTTACCTACTGGTCCAGACTTCAGTGCTCGGTGTTCTCGGTGTCGACGGCGTCGTCGATGAGCCCATTTCCCCGCTGATCCCGGTCGCCCAGACCATCTTTGGTGAGGTCGGCTCGATGATCGCGATCTTCATGCTGATCGTCGCCATGATCCTGGTCATTCAGACCGCCTACCTCGGGTCCTCACGAGCTATGCACTCGATGTCCACGGAAGGCAACCTGCCACGTGTGCTGGGCAAAACAAACCGCAACGGTACACCGTTCATTACCATGGCCGTTATCGCGATCTTCAACCTCGCGCTGATTTCGATGGGGAACCCAGCCGCCATTCTCGCGGCGTCGGCTATCGGCTACACCTGTGCCAACGGCATTAGCCTGTTTGCCTTTGTCAAAGCTCGCAAGAAAGACACGGCTTTTGCCAAACTTGAGCGTCCATTCAAGGCGCCAAAGAGCTGGAAATACGTCGGCTTGATCTTCGGACTCTTCAACCTGCCACTATGCCTCGTCGGAGTGGTGTACCTCAACAGCCTGGAAATCGGTTGGACATCCACCTGGGTAGGATTCATCGTTTTGTCGGTCTACATCCCGATCTGGTTCTATTCGCAAAACGAAGCCCGCCGGCACAAATCCAACCCAACGCCTGAGCCTTCGCCCGAGACTGTCCAGAAGAATTAAGTGGTGAAGGTCGCCTGATGCCGCATGATGCAATTGACATAATTTTTTCAGTAGCAGACACACTCAGTATCTCTGAGGAGATAGTTCCCATAAGGGAGTGAAAACATTGTCGAAGAATCAATATGATGTCATTATTGTCGGTGCAGTATTTGCAGCATTTGCAGGAGTTACCGCTTCCCGAAATTTAAGCCAGAAAGGACATAAGACCCTTGTCCTAGAAGGTCGAGACCGGATGGAGGCAGAACTTGGTATGACCAACGCTTAGGCGAACACCTCGAAATGGGCGGTACCTTTATCCACTGGTTCCAGCCGAATGTTTGGCACGAAACGATGCGCTATAACCTTGAAGTCGTGAAGCTCATCGAGCTACACGAGGCATATTGGATTACCGATGGCAAAGTGAAAGAAGGAACCCAGGATGACGAATTTTCCCTCATGAGACAAGGGATGAAAGTCCTGGCCAGAGACGCAGAAAAATACTTTCCCCGTCCGTTTGAGCCCTTCTATAATGAGGCCGCGGTTCAAGAAATTGACCACCTGTCAGTCGCCGATCGACTCAGAGAGATCGCATCAGAAGTGAGCCAAGAGGTCAGCGACATCCTGACGGCGTACCGGTGCGCATATTTCTGTACAGATGATCTAGAAGAACCAGCGTTGACACAGTTATACCGTTGGGTCGCGATGTCCTATAACGACTGGGACGTCATGGAAGACATCTTTGAACTCTATAAGTTCAAACACGGGACCAAATCCCTGCTCGAGAGCATATTCTATGACGGCAATGCAGAGCTGAAGCTCTCAACCCCGGTCACGACCATCGAAGAAACAGACCACGGCCATAAAGTCACCACCAAAGATGGTGAAGAATATACGGCTACCGCCGTGATCGCTGCGATCCCCACCAACACCATCAACAATATTGAGTTCAAGCCAGCACTCGCCGATGAGATCCACCAGTTTTCAGATGAAAATCAGACCACAACCAATGGTGGAAAATTATGGGCAAAAGTCCGTGGACCAAGCATTACCGACACGTTCCGACTCACGGCGCCAGCCTACCCCGTCAGCAGTATGCACACGCAGTTCTTTGATGAGGAAACACATGAGGGCATCATCATGGCCTACGTTTCCAACACCCAGAAACTCGACGTCACAGATAAGGCGCAGGTACAAGCATTGCTGCGGCACTGGATTCCGGATATTGAAGTCATCGATTGCACAGGTCATAAGTGGGACGAAGATGAATTCTCCAAAGGCACCTGGTCGGTGCTGCGGAAAAACCAACTCACCAAATATGGCAAGGCAGTTCGACGTCCCCGCAACGGCTTCTATTTGGCCGGATCAGACTACGCCAATGGTTGGTCCGGATTCATTGACGGAGCCATTGAGAGCGGCTCATCCATCGGTGAATACGTTGACG
>DXCT01000028.1 GCA_019115865.1 Candidatus Yaniella excrementavium
GCAGGTTTCGTGGCTCGCATTTCTCGTGGGCGCACTATCCGTGATTTCGTTATCGGAGTGACCGTAGTTCCGTCACTGATCGTGATGGTCTGGGTCGGCATTCTTGGTGCTGCCGCAGTGTATTATGACGACCAGGCTGATCGATCGATTAGTGAGCAGGTTGCCGCGGATACATCGAGTGGTCTCTTTGCCATGCTGGACCAAGTGCCCCTGGTTGGCACGATCTTGCTGATCGTTGCAACGATTCTGGTGGCCACCTATTACATCACGTCCTTGGACTCGGGTACCTATGCGCTGGGCGAGTTCGTTACCGCTCCACGAAAATCTAGTCCACTCTTCCGAGTGGTACTGGTCTTGAGTATCGGTACCGTTGCCACCGTCTTGCTGGCCATTGGCGGTGAGGCTGTGGTCGATACAGTGCAAACGGGCACAATTATCGGAGCGTTCCCGTTCTCCTTCGTCATCTTATTGATGATTGCCAACTTCGTGCGACGGCTAAAGA
Source organism: Candidatus Yaniella excrementavium (assembly GCA_019115865.1). GTDB lineage: Bacteria > Actinomycetota > Actinomycetes > Actinomycetales > Micrococcaceae > Yaniella > Yaniella excrementavium. The sequence goes on from DXCT01000028.1 coordinate 503, forward strand.
AGCGAAATAAAGAGATCAGGCGCATGGAGCGAGCTGTCAATGATCCTGACCCCGACAGGGTGCTGGTCCCCAATCCCGATGGAGAAGGCTTTACTGAGCCTCCGGCTGAAGCAACCACTGTGGCGTCACGCCCGGCCGGGGTCGATGACACTCAGTGACATAAATGCTCGATAGGCCTAGTGTGGCGTAGCGGCAAGCGGGCGCAGCTTAGCTGTTGGCTGTGCCGGCTTATTCGAGCTGACAAGGCCTGAAGCAGATCCGAAAAGACCGTCCAAAGATTCGTCGCATTTGGTCTTGACAGTGAACTTCCTCACATCTATCCTGAATGCAACAGCGTTGCAGTCATCACAACTATGATGTCGCAACCTCTCAACTACGAACCCCACATCAAGCAGTCCGAGGTCTCGGGCTGAATACCTCAAAGGAGAGACCCATGGCTAACGTCACAAACATCAGCGAACTCGAGCGACTGAAGACCTTACATAATGGCACCAAGCAGCCTCTGACGTTCTCAGATGCAGAATTTGAACGCCGTCTCAAAGGGCTGCGTTCGATCATGTCTGACAAGGGCCTCGACGCGGTCATTCTGACGAGCTATCAGGGCATCAAGTACTACTCGGATTTCCTATTCACCTACTTCGGTCGACAGTACGCACTGGTTGTAACACCAACAGAATCGATTTCGGTAACCGCCAATATCGACGCCGGTATGCCATGGCGCACCAGCTACGGCGATAACATCGTCTATACCGACTGGCGCCGCGATAACTTCTACTACGGTCTCCAAGAAGCGTTGAACCGCCAGGGCATCAAAGCCAAACGCCTTGGTGTTGAAGACGACACCGTGACCACTATGCAACGCACAGCCCTTGCAGATACTTTCCCCGATGCGGAACTCGTTGACGTTTCGCAGGCCGCTATGCGTCAGCGCATGATCAAGTCCCAAGAAGAAATCGAAGTCATCAAACACGGTGCCCGTATCGGTGACATCGGTGGCGAAGCCATCCACGCCGCTATTCGTGAAGGCATCACCGAATACGAAGTGGCGCTCATCGGCCAGGAAGCCATGGTCCATGAGATTGCCAAGACCTTCCCCGATCAGGAAGTCCGTGACACCTGGGTATGGTTCCAATCGGGCATTAACACCGACGGCGCACACAACTGGGCCACCACCCGTAAACTGCAACGTGGCGATCTGTTGTCCATGAACTGTTTCCCGATGACCTCTGGTTACTACACCGCACTGGAGCGCACCATGACCCTCGGTGAGCCAGATGCGCGAACCTTGGAGATCTGGAACGCCAATGTTGAAGTTCACGAAGCGGGCATCGAACTGATCAAACCAGGCGCAGTCTGCAAGGACATCGCACACGAACTCAATGACATTTTTATCGGTCATGGGCTACTGCCAAACCGCACCTTCGGATACGGCCACTCCTTCGGAGTCCTCTCGCACTACTACGGTCGTGAAGCAGGTCTGGAACTGCGCGAAGATATCGATACCGTTCTTGAACCAGGCATGGTCGTCTCCATGGAACCAATGGTTACCGTCATGGATGGTGAACCCGGGGCTGGCGGCTACCGTGAACACGACATCCTGGTGGTTGGCGAAGATAGCGTCGAGAACATTACCAAGTTCCCATACGGGCCAGGCCACAACATTATCGATGCATAACTATCGACCACGCAGCGGCACGAGTCCTGCCTAACGCCACATACATCGTGTAATAACCGAGCCCCGAGCAGAACGTCCTGCTCGGGGCTCGGTGGTCTTATCAGGCCTGGACGAAATGCCGCGATGTGTTCTCCAGGAAGGCGATTATGCTCGACGCCGTTGCCAGTAGGTCACCAGAACCAAGATGAGCGTCGAAGAGAGGACACCGATCAGGGTCATAGCCATAGCCTCTGCACGTTGACCTTGATCAAAGACATTCATAATCCATGGCGACAATAATTGCATGTCGGCCGGCCGAATCAGCGAGGACATGACCAGCTCACGAAAACCAATTAGCAGCGCCAACAGCCAGCCGGCTATGATGCCAGGCATCATCAGTGGCAGCTGGACGCGACGAAAGGTGTGCCATGTGCTGGCTCCTGCTACTGATGCCGCTTCCAGGATTGTAGGCGAGACCGCACTGGCTGAGGTCTTGATATTCTGTGTGACCATTGGCAAGAACAGGCAGGCGTATCCCAGTATAAGCACCCAACCGGTGCCATACGGGGTGACTGGTAACCACGGTGCATTCCAGAGCAGGATGAATCCGACGGCCATGACAATTCCTGGAACGGTATCCGGTGCTACAGCGAAGAAGTCTGTTGCTCGTGCACTCGTCCTACGATTTCTCAGTGTTATTAAAGTGACGGCAAGTCCTAACAGCACAGCCAGAGTCGCGCCTGCAAACCCTAGGATCGCTGAGTTGGTGAGTGCCTCTTGAGCGGAACTCTTATTGAGCACAATGCCGAAATACTCGAATGTGAGATTGTCTAAACCTGGTGGTTCAGAACGCAATATTGTCATTGAGCCAAGGACAATCGAAAAATACGGAATGAGCACCGACACCGTGAAAATGCCAGCGACAACACTCCATGCACAAAATTTCGCTTTGGTTTGGAGAGCGATCGTGTAGAGCCGCGATACGCGACCGCCCGACGTGAGGTCCTTTCGGGCAACCCACTGTTGAAGTCCCCAAATCAGGACGCCCAAGGTAAAAAGCACGCTCGACGTCGCGGCTGCTTGAGAGAAGCTCAACGGTGAAACGGTGACATCTTGATGGATGGAAGATACGAGCACTTCAAAACCAATGGCATTTCCGAGAGTGACAGGCGTGCCAAACTCGCCTGCTGACCGGATAAAAACGATCAACACTCCCAGAGAATACGGGCCTGCAAGCATGGGACCGATGATGCGGCGCATACGATGCCAACGTGATGCTCCGACCACTGATGCCATTTCGAGACTCGAGGCGGGAAGTGCACTCAACGCGGTTCGGAGAATGAGATAGAGGAACGTAAACTGCTCGCACGCCATGATGAGCGCCATGCCCCAGACAGAATAAATAAAGTTATGGGCAAGTTGGCCAACAGTTTCACCAAAAAACATACTCGCTACACCGCCCAGGCGTGTAAAATCCATCCACGCCATGGAAGCAGCAAAAGGCGGTGTCATGAAGGGCACCATGACGGCGACATCGATCCATGCGTGACGCCGCAAGGAGGTCCAGCTCATCAACACGGCAAGCGGAGTTGCCAGCAGTGTTGCGAAAACAACTACCAAGATGGATAGCCAGACTGTATTGCCGACAACCTGTACCATCCCTGGCTCAATCAGCGTGGCTAACGCCGCAGGTTCGTTGCGATATCCAAAGATGGCCGTGAGCAGGACTGCGCCTAGGGGTGCTGCCACGAGTACCAAGAGGATAAGTAACACACCGTAGGTACGCCAGGCAGGTGCAAAGCTGCGGACTTGGGACAGTGTCAAGGGTATTCCTTTACAAGTAGGTAGGCGCCACCATCTCAACGGCGGCGCCTACCACATGAATTCACAATTAGTCGAGATACCGTTCAACGAATTCGTCGGTGACGCCTTCGGAACTTTCAACGATCTCGTCCCAATCCGTGGCCAGTTGATCAATTTCTTCAAACTGTGGTCCAGCCTGTGTCGCGACGTCTTCACGTCCGGGGATCATATTTCGTTGTGCAGAGACTTCCTGGCCTTCAGCAGAAAACATGAAATCCGCAAACGCTTCAGCGGCCTGGGCATTATCGGATGATTCCATGATCATCAAGGGACGCGGCGTCACAGTCGTGCCTGAGTCAGGGATGATAACTTCAAGGGCTTCACCTTCGTCTCGGGCTGAGTAGGCGGAGTAATCTACACCGCCAAAAACAACGGCCTTGGAGCCTGCTGTGACGGTATCTAATGCTGGCCCATTGGCACCTTGTACCACCATGCCATTTTCGAAGAGACCGTCGAATAGCTTCCAAGTTTCTTGTTTGCCCTGATGCGCGACCATCGCGGTGATCAAATCAGCGGCTGTTCCAGATTCACGTGGATCTGGCATTATTACTTGATCTTTATATTCCGGATCCGTGAGATCAGCCCAATCCGAGGGTGTGGCATCGGTAGCGTTCGTATTTACCACTAGGGCTAATGCTGAGCCATCTCGTCCAACGAACTCTTCAGTGGCCCACCCCTCGTGGACCTGATCAGAGCCTTCAGGAGTATATGGAGCCAGAGTTCCGGCGGAGGACTGTTCGGTAGCAGCATCCCAGGATGCCATATATACAAGATCTGCCTGTGGGTTAGCTTCTTCAGCCTTAAGCCTTGCAGTGATTTTGCCAGTGGTATCTGCGTAAACGTTCACTTTGACGTCGGTTTTTTCCTCAAACGCCGCGACCAGATCATCGGTGAGGCCTTGAGGGTTGGCCGAATAGTAGGAGATTTCTCCACTGAGGCCATCTGGTGCTTCCCAAGATTCAGTCGTCTGTGTACCATCAGTTGCGTTCTGGTCTTCTGACGAGGAGGCTACGGAGCCGCAGGAGACTAGCGCTAAAGCGCCTATCAGCATGCTGGCGGACATGGTGATACGTTTTTTACGAAACATGGTTGATCCTCTTTTGAGTAGATGTTGTTGATGCATTGACACGTAAACCTATGGTTTCCCCCAGCTCAAGCGGTTGCCGTGTGCGTACCAGCCAGGGGCGCGGAGCACCTTCGATATCGCAGTAGATTTCAAAGGCCCCACCGATGTATTGCCTGTCGGTGACCGTTCCCTGCAACATGGCGTGCGGGTCGAGTTCTACATCTTCCGGGCGTACTGACCTACCGTCGGGAAGTGTATTGACCGTTCCGACAAAATTTTCGACAAACGTGTCAGCAGGATTCTCATAAATTTCCATCGGGCTAGCGAACTGGCGGATGTGACCGGATTCCATGACGATCACCCTGTCGGACATGGCAAGTGCTTCAGCTTGGTCGTGTGTTACATACACAACGGTCAGGGCTAATTCCCGTGCTAATGCCGTTAACTCTGAGCGGATCTGTACGCGCAGTGCGGCGTCAAGCGCGGATAAGGGCTCGTCCATAAGGAGCACTTCAGGGTTGGAGACGATAGCTCTAGCAATGGCTACGCGTTGTTGCTGACCGCCAGAAAGTTCGCTGGGTTTGCTATCGGCCTTGTCAGATATGCCTACCTTTTGCAGCGCTTCAACAACTCGTTGGGCACGTTCGGCAGAGGAGCGTTTTTGCTTACCAGTGGTCAGCGGGAACTCTACATTCGCTGCCACTGTCATATGCGGCCACAACGCCAAGTCCTGGAACACCATCGAAAGGTTGCGCCGGTTCGGGGGTTTGTTGATTCGCTGGTAAGAGTTGAACACCTCGTGGTTTCCAAAACGCACGATGCCTTCATCTGGAGTCTCCAGACCGGCGATGCATCGAAGCATGGTGGACTTACCACAACCAGAGGGCCCCAGCAGGGATACGAATTCACCAGGTGCAATGTTGACCGAGGTTGAGTGTAGTCCAGTGTTGTCGCCGAATTCACGGCGTATATCGGTTAACTCAAGACCTACCGGTTCAGGTAGGGAGATATTCACAATGTGCCCCCTGAGTGGGGCGTATCCGCTTGCTGGAACACAGCAGGCCAGGACCGAAGAAGTCGAAAACAGTTGTTTAAACGCACGAGTGTCAACCGTAGGTGCGCTGAGTGATCTAAGCTTCCCTAGGAGGTGAACACTGGCTGAACGTGGGCAGAATTGGTGTTGTGGCGGTCGTGACCTTCGCTACTTCTGCATCACAGCTGTGCAGGGTTGTCGGCTAAGGTCTGATGTTCCAGTCTGGGACAGCGGCAATTAATTGCTGGGTGTAGGGGTGGGACGGCTCATGGATAATCTGCTGGGCCGTTCCAGTTTCTACAAGCTCGCCCTGGGTCATCACAGCAATCTGGTCTGACATGTGTTCGACTACCGCTAGATCGTGGGTGATGAATAGGTAACTGGTTCCGGTTTCAAGCTGAAGCCGGTCAAGTAAATCCAAGACCGTGGCTTGAACGGATACATCGAGAGCGGAGACGGGCTCGTCCAACACTAAGATATCTGGTTTGGGCGCTAAAGCACGGGCGATCGCCAGGCGTTGTCGTTGTCCACCGGAAAGTTCTCTCGGACTCCTGGACAGCAGACTGCTGTCCAGCTCAACGAGATCGAGTAATTCCAGTGCAGGCTTGTGATACTGCCGGGCGCGCGACGTTGTGCCCTGCGATAGCGCATTCGTGAGTATTTGCGACGTCGTATAGCGCGGATCAAATGATGCCAGGGGGTCCTGGTAAATTGCTCCGAGTCGATCACGCAGATCGCGTCGATCAGATTCCTTTGCGGGAGCGAAGTGCTGACCAAAGAGGCGAACGCTTCCTGTATCGGGACGTTCAAGCCCAAGGATCATTCTTGCCGTCGTGGTCTTTCCCGAGCCAGATTCGCCAACCAGTCCCAGTGTGGAGCCCTGCGGCACGGAAAACGAAACATCGGATACCGCGGTGTGGTCGCCAAAAGTCTTCGATAACCCGTGAACTTCAATAGCCGAAGTATTCGACGAGTTTTGCCTATCGGGCGGGGTGGTGAAGTTTTCAAAACTTGCCGTTGTATCTTCGGGGGTTGTCACCTGACTCAGCGGGGCATAGCGTGCAACGCCGCGGGGGATCGCAGCAAGTAACTGTTTTGTGTAGTCGTGCTGTGGGTCGGATAGCAATTGTTTGGTTGGTCCCGACTCCACAATTTCTCCGCGACGCATCACGATGATGTCATCGGCCACCTGCGCAATTTGTGCGAGGTCGTGTGAGATCATCGCCAACGCAATGTCCCGGTCCTTGAGTTCGGCAAGTTGGTCAAGCACCATGCGCGTCAAGCGCGTATCCAAGGCTGTGGTGGCTTCATCGGCAATCACGACAGCCGGATTGTTAATCATGGCTTGTGCTATGAGGGCGCGCTGCCGCATCCCGCCGGATAGTTGGGGGCTTGACTGGTTAGCCCGCAGTGCTGGTTCAGGCATCGCCACGGCGTGTAGAGCGTTAATGGCGGCACGCTTGCGTTGCTTGCGTGATCCGGGGAGTGCATCAGCAATTTCGCGGTGGATCGGTCGCAACGGGTCCAGACTGTTCAGTGCATCCTGCAGGATCATTGCGACTTTGGTGCCACGGATTGCGCGCCATTGCTTTTCCGTGAGTCCGGTGGCATCGGTCCCCAAAATTTTGAGGGTATCTGCGGTGACTTGCCCGCCGGTGAGGCCCAGTAGACTGCGCGCAGTGACAGACTTTCCTGACCCGGATTCTCCGACGATGCCTAGGGCTTTGCCCCGGGTCAGCGTGAGCGAAATATCTTTGACCGCCTCGACGCGCATTTTATTGGGCCCGGTGAAAGTCACCGAAAGGTTTTGGATTTCCACGGCGGCAGTATTCATATCCGGCTCCGGGTTGCGGTTCTGCCCAACAGGGTTGCCCCTGCGGCAATGGTAACGATAGCTGCACCCGGGAACACCGTGAGCCACCAGGCGAAATGTAGGTAGGTACGCCCGTTGGCTAACATAGCGCCCCATTCTGGTGCGGGCGGGGGAGTCCCTAGTCCGAGGAAGGATAACGCCGATGCCCAAATGACTGCTTGACCGATACCCAGTGTGATCAGCGCCAGCAGGGTGGACAGCGTGTTGGGTATGAGGTGGTTGCGGACTTTGTGCCATCTTGAATGGCCGAGTACGGTGGCGGCGTCGAACATTTCGGAATTCACCAGAGTTCGTAGGTGGGTTCGGATGAGCCGTGAGTAACCCGGTGCAGTGGAAAGCCCAACGGCGATGATAGCCGGGGTGGTCCCGGGCCCGGTAAACGCGATGATCAATAAGGCCATCAGCAGTGCAGGGATCGCGTATAACACTTCCAGTAGCCGCAGAATGGTCGAGTCGATCCATCGCGGCCCAAACGCGGTGATAACTCCCAGCAGGATGGCAATCCCCATGCCAAGAGCCGTCGCGGCGAGCCCGATGGTCAACGAATCAGCGGTCCCATGTATTACCCGGGTGTAGACATCGCGCCCGGATTCATCGGTACCAAAAGGATACTGCAATGACGGTGCCTGGAATGCTTCGGAGGGATCGACCGCCAGTGGATCCCCGGGGGCTAGCAGCGACGGCAAGAGGGCGGCTACGACAATGATGCCGACGAAGAGCGTGGCGAAGAATTTTACGGTGCGACTCATGCGTCATCACCCCGAGCAGCTGCGGGGTTGATCAGGGCTTCAAGAGCTTCCACGAGCAACATGACGAGCATATAAATTAACGCTGAAAACAGTGCTATGCCGGTGACCATCGGCATATCCCGGGCCAGGACTGCGCCTAAGAGCGAACGTCCCAGTCCGGGCCTGGCAAAAACCTCTTCGACGACGACGGCCCCGGAAATGGAGGTTGCCACAGCCCAACCGGTGAGATTGAGTGCGGGCAGTGCAGCATGTCGGAAGCCGTGACGAAAAAATACTTGGCCTTCGGAGGCTCCGCGGGCTCGTGCTGCCAGAGCAAAGGGAGAGTTCATGGCGGTGACTAAACTGTCACGCATCAGTTGTGCCAGGAAGCCGGAGAGCGGGACAGCCAGAGTCAGCGCCGGCAAAATGATCCCTTGGACGGTTCCGGTATCCACAGCGGGTAACCATCCCAGCCACGTGGAAAAAATAATAATGAGCATGGCACCCAACCAGAAGTGGGGGACCGCCGCGGCTACGACCTCTATTACGGTGCCCATAGCTTGGCCGAGCCGATTCGAGCGTGCGGCTACAGCGGCCATCACCAATGCGATGAGCCAGGCTATGACCAACGAAATCAGCGTGAGCTGCAAGGTAGCCGGCAGCATTTCCGCCATGATCTGGACAACCGGCCGTTGCTGAGCGTAGGAGGTTCCCAGATCACCGGTGACCAACTGCCCCAGGTACAACGCATACTGCACCAGAATCGGTTCATTGAGATGATACTGCTCGCGCGCAGTATCCAGCGCCTCGGCTGAAGCCTGGGAGCCGGGTCCTCCCATAATGGCTTCTGCAGGATCGCCCGGAATCATCCGGATGGCGATAAAAATGACGGTGGCCACGACCCACAGCAGAAATGCTGCGGCACCGACCCGGCGTGCCAACCAACTTGCGATGCGCATGGGTTATTGATCAAGCCATACGTTGTAGTACTGCGGTGCCGCAATGGCTGACGTATCACCCATATTTTGGACGTCTTCGGAGTACAAGAAATGGTTTTGTTGATCGTACAGCGGCAAGACGTAATAGTCCTCGAGGACGGTTTGCTGTGCCTGTTCGTAGAGTCCGGCCCGCTCATCTTCATCGGTGGTCTCTTCGGCTTCGACCAGCGTTTGGTCCAACTGTGGAATATCAACCTGGGCGTTATTGGCAAAGTAGCCGGAAGGAGCCGGTTCGATGGAATCTGAATGGTACAAGATCCGCAATACCGATGGACCGACTTTGGTGTACGGTGCAGAGACCAAATCGTAGTTGTGTTCGCTCAATTCGGCGTACCAGCTCGACAGATCCAAGAGATTGATCTGCATGTCAAAGCCGACTTCAGAAGCCTGGGCTTGGAACTGTTCAAATAGCGACTGTTCTGCAGGTACCGATTGATTGGTGGATACCGGTATGACGATTTCTAGGCGTTCGCCGTCTTTCATCCGAACGTCGTCGTCATCACGTTGGGTCCAACCGGCTTCGTCGAGCAGCTCATTGGCCTGCTCAACATCTTGGGTGAATAACGAGTCATCGGAATATCCCAGTGGCTCAACCGAGGACAGCAGCGAATGTGATCGCGGCGCGGTGTCGAAGTACAGCGCCTCGATCCCGCCGTCAACGTCGACGGATCGTATGAAGGCTTCGCGAACTCGCACGTCATCGAAGGGTGCCTTGGAAGAATTCAGCTCGAGTCGGTTTGCTGCACCGGGACGAGGGGCATCCAGATGCCCGATGTTGGCGTCTTCGGCAGACTGGATAGTATCCGGCTGGGCATTGTCGATGACGTCGACTTCGCCCGACTGTAGTGCGGCATACCGGGTGGCAGCTTCTGGGATCATCCGCCAGGTGATGCCCTCGAGGTAGGCTTGATCGCTTTCACGGTCGGAGTCCACCGGTAGCAGGTAGTCGTCGTTACGCACCAAGTTGATTTGTTGTTCCCGCTCCCAGGAATCAACCATGAATGGGCCGGTACCAACCGGATCGGCACAATTCTCCTGGACATCACGTTCCAGTGCTTCGGGAGATTGGATTGCGGTCCAGTGCATGGATAACGATTCTTCTAGTGCATTATCTGGTGCGGACAGTTGGAGTTCGGCGGTCAGCTCGTCAACAATTTCGACTTCCTCGACTTTTTCTACGGCAAGGAAGCCCGTTGAGGACGCGGTTTCTGGATCCTGCAGATGCTCGATATTGGCTTTAATGGCTTCGGAGGTCAGTGGTGTGCCATCGTGAAACGTAATGCCGTCGGTGACGCTGATCGTGTGCGTCAGTCCGTCGTCGGAGATTTCTGAGGTTTCAGCCAACCATGGGATCGTTTGACCGTCATCATCTTTCGTGAACAACGTTTCTAGGTACTGCGTCGCGATGAGACCCTGCGGATAGTTGCCACCATAGTGTGGGTCAAGGCAATCCGGTTCGGCATCACCGGATGCATAGGTCAGTGTGCCACCGGCTTGTGGCTCACCAGCTGGTTCACTACCGGCAGAGTCTGTGTTGCTACAACCTGCGAGCGCGAGGCCGCTGATTACAGCAGTGACCAGTATCTTCAAGTGTGAGGATGAGAATTTTGGCATAGCGATAACTCTACGACGACGCATGCTGCCAGCTTGTTTTACGTTGTCATATCTGGACCTATTTCGGTACCTGCGAAAATTCAGCCGTCCGCCGTCACACCGGGGTCACGGGGAGCAAACTACTATACAGATTCTGGGCCCCAGATTAGGCTGGATAAATGGCAACGACTGATCTAACGCAAGAAACTTTCCAAGAGACCATTGAAGGCAACGACATCGTGCTCGTTGACTGGTGGGCCGACTGGTGTGGACCATGCAAAATGTTTGCACCGGTCTACGATGAGGTCTCCCAGCAGCACGAAGATATTGTTTTCGGCAAGATTGACACCGAAGACCAGCAACAGCTGGCGGCAGCGGCTGGTATTTCCTCGATTCCAACCCTGATGGCTTTCCGGGAAAACGTTCTCGTCTTTTCACAGCCGGGTGCGATTAATGCTCAGCAGCTGGCTCAGCTGATCGAGCAGGTTCGTGGGTTGGATATGGAAGACGTACACAAGCAGGTTGAAGAAGCTCGCCAACAAGCTGAGCAGCAGCCCAACTAACGATCCCGAAAATCGGTAGCCGCTAACCGCGGTCCGAAACGCGAAAAGCGGATCCCCGAGGCATAGATAAGCCTGACGAGACGTTGACGATGACCACGCCAGGGTGCAAGCAGTTCGAGCATTCCAGCGTCGTTTGTGCGTTGACCGGTCAGTGCTTCGCCGATGTGGTGGGCCAGGTGAAAATCACCGACCGACACTAGATCAGCGGCCCCGTGGGTCCGCTGTAGTGTTTCGGCGATCGTCCACGGGCCAATGCCTGGTAATGACAACAGGCCCGTAGAGATGTCGTGGAGCGGTTTCTTTGCTAACCGATCCAGCGCGGTGGCTCGAGATGCCACGGTTTTCAATGTCCGTGCCAAAAAGGGTTGGACCCAACCGGTGTGCCACTGCCACGACTGAATTTGCAGGATTGTCTCTGGGGCAGGAGCGATCTTTGGCGCCGGTTCACCAGCGGGGGAGGCCTCGCCAAAGGTATCTGCGAACCACCGCCACGTCGCTCGTGCCTGACGCTGCGTGACTTTTTGTTCCAAAACCACCGTGTAAAGTTCATCGACCAGTTGGCCGGTCGACATCAACCGCATGCCAGGGTTTTTTCTTCTGGCTTCAACCACCTGGTGGGGGAGTAGATGCGCGGTGTCGGCTAACAGCTCATCAAAAGCAGCCCAACCTGCCAGCGCGGCTTCATCAATCCCCAATATCCGCGGCATCCGTTCGATCATGGTTTCTATCGCGACAACATCGCCATTCGCCCAGATATGGTAGTGAATTTCGTCTGGTGCCACCGTTGATTTCGGGTGGGCAATCGCCACGGTGACCGGCCCGGTTTCAAGTGGGCGAAATGATAACCATGTCAGACCATTGCCGGTAGCCGCCGTCGGATCACCTGCCCCACGAACCAGCGGTGCGGCATTGGCAGCGACATCCACGGGGACAGAAGGTAGCAGCACGCCAGAATAATCTGGTGGCTGAGTAAACTTCATGGCGATTTATAACCTCCCGAACACCTCAACATTGCTACAGAGGGTAGCGTGGACCATATGAGCGAAAAACAGCCTACGTCAGTCACGCCCAAGTACGCAGACACGATCCTGGATTTGATCGGCAATACCCCGTTGGTCAAACTCAATTCCATTGGAACTGAAGTGAAACCTACCATCCTGGTCAAGTGTGAATTTATGAACCCAGGCGGGTCCATCAAAGACCGTATTGCATTAAAGATGATCGAGCGAGCCGAAGCTGAAGGCAAATTGAGCGCGGGTGGTACTGTCGTTGAGCCAACCTCCGGTAACACCGGGGTTGGTCTTGCCATGGTCGCGCAGCAGAAGGGCTATCGTTCGGTGTTCATCACCCCGGATAAGGTCGCCCAAGAAAAACGCGATGTGCTCAAAGCGTACGGCGCCGACGTCGTGGTCTCGGAAAGCTCTGTGGCTCCAGACTCTCCTAATTCGTACTACGGCATCACCAACCAGCTTGAAGAAAGTATTGACGGTGCTTACCAGCCCAATCAGTTCTTCAACTCTGCGGCGCCAGAATCCCACTATGAGTCCACCGGCCCAGAGATCTGGGAAGATACCGCCGGTAAGTTAACCCACGTGGTGATCGGTGCAGGTACCGGTGGCACGATGACCGGAACCGGCCGCTACCTCCATGAAGCATCGGCCGACCGTGCATCGGGTCCCGTCAAAGTCGTTGTTGCAGACCCTTCGGGCTCCGTATATTCCGGAGGCAAAGGCCGTCCCTACTTTGTTGAAGGTGTTGGGGAGGACATGTGGCCTGGCAACTATGATCCAGAAGTGCCCGATTCGATCCATGCTGTGACCGATGCCGAAGCGTTCCACTACGCTCGCCGTTTAGCAGCAGAAGAGGGCATCCTTGCCGGTGGTTCGTCGGGGATGGCCATTGCTGCTGCGCTGAAAGAAGCTGAGCACTTGACACAGGATGACCTCATGGTGGTTATCCTGCCTGACTCCGGACGTGGCTACTTGGGCAAGATTTTCTCTGAAACCTGGATGCAGACCCACGGTTTTGACATCGATGCCCCCGCTCCCGTTGCGCCACAACGTATCGGCACCGCCTACCTGGATGGCACAGACCCCGAAGCGGTAGAAACCTCAACGGCACCGGCAGATATTGCAGGTCTGGCAGGTCCGGTCGGCGAACTCGTGGAGAATAAATCAGCCTGGTTACCTGGCTCGCTACCACAAGTCGTAGTTGCGCTGCTGGATTCGCCCGTGAAAGACGCGATCTCAACGATGAACCGCTACGGCATTGATGCGCTTCCAGTTGTCGGGGCAGTCCAAGAGCAATACCGCATTGGTGAAGTTCGTGGTGCCGTCACCGTAGCTGACTTGATGCAGCAGCTGGCCACCGGTGCCATTTCTTCCGATACCTTGCTGTCCGACGTTCAGCTAGCCGCGCTGCCCATGGTGGGCGTTAAGACCCCGGTTGCCCAAGTAAAAATTGTGTTGGAAGACGCACCGGCCGCACTGGTGACCCGTCACGGAAATATCGCCGGCATCGTCTCGGCTCATGACCTTTTGATGCATCTGATCGACAACTAAACCAGTCCAGGAGACTTCCATGACGTTTATTGATAAGCACAACTCAGGGTTCAACACTCGCGCTATCCATGTGGGACAAGACCTCGACCCGGTCTATGGTGCAGTGGTCCCACCAATTCACCTTTCGTCGACTTATGCTCCCGAAGCCATCGGCAAATTGCGCAAGGGCTACGACTATGGACGCGGGACGAACCCCACCCGTGATGCCTTGCAACACCAGATCGCAGCCCTAGAAACCGGCAACGCCGAAACCGGTTTTGCCTACACATTCTCTTCCGGTTTGGCCGCAGAGACCGCCTTGCTGATGGCAGCCTGCGAACCCGGTGACCGCGTGATTGTTGGTAACGACGTGTATGGCGGAACCTACCGGCTCCTGGACAAAGTGTTGCGTCCTTGGAACCTGGAGCACCAAGTCGTGGATATGTCCAACCTGGATCAGGTGCGTGAAGCGCTAGCTGCAGGCAAAGCTCGCATGCTGTGGGTTGAAACGCCAACCAACCCCATGATGCATATTGCCGATATCGCCGCGCTGACCGAATTAGCGCAGGAATTCGACGCGTTGCTCGTTGTCGATAACACTTTTGCGACGCCATACCTGCAGTTGCCATTGCAGTTGGGTGCAGACGTTGTCGTCCATTCCACCACCAAGTACATGGGCGGTCACTCCGACACCATCGGCGGTGCGGTGGTCACCGAGAACGAAGAACTAGCCCAGGCTGTCAACTTCCAACAGTTTGCTGCTGGTGCCTCAAACTCGCCCCTAGACTCCTACTTGGTCACTCGTGGTTTGAAGACCTTGGGTGTCCGTATGGACCGTCACGTGTCCAACGCCACAGCCATTGCTCACTGGCTGAGCGAACACCCGGGTGTCGAAGCCGTGCACTACCCGGGGTTAGAGAACCACCCGGGTCATGAGATTGCCAAGAAACAAATGTCGGGTTTCGGCGGTATGGTCTCGGTGCAGTTCAAGGCAGGAGTCGAGGCAACTCGCAAAGTGGCCGAGTCAACCCATGTTTTTCGACTTGCTGAGTCACTCGGTGGCGTTGAATCGCTGCTGAACTATCCGACCGCGATGACCCATGCCTCGGTAGCTGGCACCGAATTAGCAGTGCCAGAAAACTTGATTCGATTGTCGGTGGGTATCGAAGATGCAGATGATCTCATCGGCGACCTCGATCAAGCGTTGAAGAGCCTCTAAGCTCACACCGATTATACGATTAGCCGGATTTGGCCTAGACTAGAAGAGTTCAGCCAGATCCGGCTTCTTCCTTTAACTTCTACTCCAGTCACTGGGACTGTTGAGTGTGCGTAGCGTGATTGCAAGGAAAACATCCGGATCCTTCAAACACCTTACGAAACCTTAGGAAGTCTTTTTGACCGATAAATCTTCGCTGCCCGAAACCGAAACCTCTTTTGCCTCGCTGGATCTTGCTGATCCAGTCAATGCAGCAATTGAAGCACTCGGCTATGAAACCCCTTCACCGATTCAAGCCCGCACCATCCCACTGTTGCTCGAAGGCCGCGACGTGGTGGGCCTGGCCCAAACAGGGACCGGTAAAACTGCAGCTTTTGCATTGCCTGTTCTTTCGAAACTGGCCGAAGCAGACCAGAAGTATGCATCACCACAGGTGCTTGTGCTTGCCCCAACCCGTGAACTTGCTTTGCAGGTCGCCGAAGCCTTCAACTCCTATGCAGCTAACGTGCCATCGGTATCTGTACTACCGGTCTATGGTGGATCATCGTATGGTCCACAGCTTGCTGGTCTCCGCCGCGGTGCCGCCATAGTGGTTGGAACGCCGGGCCGCGTTATCGACCACCTGGAGCGCGGTTCTCTTGACCTGAGCGACCTCAAATATTTGGTCCTCGATGAAGCCGACGAAATGCTGCGCATGGGCTTCGCCGAAGATGTGGACCGCATCTTGTCCTCGGCTCCAGAGAATAAGCAAACAGCGTTGTTCTCGGCGACCATGCCAAAGGCTATCCAACGCATCACCGGTGACTACCTCAAAGACCCGGTCCAGGTGCACGTGGATGGCCAGTCGAAGCCAGCACAGAACATTCGTCAGCGTTATCTGCAGGTTGCGCAGCCGTGGAAACTCGAAGCCATGACTCGTCTGCTGGAGACAGAAGACACCGACGGCATTATCGCGTTCGTGCGTACACGGAATATGACAGAAGAACTCACCACGAAACTGGTAGCGCGCGGTTTTGCAGCGGCGGCCATTTCCGGTGATATCCCTCAGCACATCCGTGAAAAGACGGTCGAAGATCTTCGCCACGGACGCATCGACATCCTGGTTGCAACAGACGTTGCTGCCCGTGGACTCGATGTGGAACGCATCAGCCACGTCGTCAACTATGACATTCCGCATGACACATCGTCCTACGTACACCGCATCGGTCGCACCGGGCGTGCCGGCCGTCAAGGCGATGCCATTTTGCTGATGACACCACGTGAGCGGTACCTGCTGCGTTCTATTGAAAAAGCAACCAAGCAGCCCGTTGAAGAGATGCAGCTACCGACCCTGGACGAAGTGAATGCTTCGCGTCGGGCCGCCTTCTCGCAGAGCATCACCCAGACCATCGCGGCCCACGCCGAAGATAAAGAACTGACTGTCTACCGGGACTTGGTCGCCAACTACATTGACGAACATGATGTGGCAGCCGTAGATATCGCGGCAGCGCTGGCCCTGATGGCGCAAGATGGTCGTCCGCTGGAGGCCAAAGAGCCAGATCTTCCACCACTCAATTTGCGGGGTCGTCGTAAGGAGCAGGGTGCTGAGCGTACTAGGCGTCCAAAAAGCGCTACCAAAGAAGGCCATGCAACCTACTGGATTGCTGTTGGCCACAAGGACCGTGTCAAGCCAGGAAACATCGTAGGCGCAATCGCCAACGAAGGGAACTTGGACATCTCTGAAATCGGTGATATTTCAATCCGTCCGACATTCTCATTGGTTGAACTGCCAGAGAAGCTGTCGGGCAAACAGGAAAGTGCACTCAAGAATGCTGTGGTGGCCGGCCGGAAACTGAACTTGCGTTTGGACCGCGGTGCGCCACAGTCGTCCTTCTCGTCGCGAGGCTCGCACGGAGGATTTGACTCACCACAGCGTGGTCAAAAGAAGAAGCAACGGTGGTCGAAAGCCAAGAAACGTCAAGAACAACAGTACTAATCTACTGCGTGAGTGATGTTGACCATAAACGGGTACAGCGATTTTGCCTTTCGATCATTTGTTGGTAAAGTCTTATCTCGTTGCCCCGATAGCTCAGTGGTAGAGCGCCATCTTGGTAAGATGGAGGTCCCGGGATCGATTCCCGGTCGGGGCTCTGGTCGAAATAGCCTGCGAGCTTCGCAGGCTATTTTTATCCAAGACCAGTTCGCTGGTATGGCTGTGTAGCTCAGTTGGTGAGAGCGCACGACTCATAATCGTGAGGTCGGCGGTTCGAATCCGCCCACAGCTAC
>DXCT01000029.1 GCA_019115865.1 Candidatus Yaniella excrementavium
CAATTAACCCCAAGTTTCAGACGATGACTTATTTGAAACATTATAGTGAGCTGTGACAATATTGACTGGTGTGCAAAATGCTGTGCACCACATAATCTTGGTTTTTCGACCTGGTCTTGACGTTCAATCCGGTAGTCACTCACACCACTGCCATCGGCTTCTGCAAAGAGGTGAAAGCCCGTGCTCATGACGGCGATCTTGCTTACACTGATCGCAGTCGTACTGGCTGCACCGTTGTCCCATGTACTGGGTAGATATGCTGGCTGGCTCCTATGGATTCCGCTGGCGGCGGCCGCATGGTTACTTATTCAAGCGTTTGCCGGTTCCGGGGGCGAGGTCGTTGAGTACTATCCCTGGATTCCTGACTTCTTCAACGTAGGATTTCACCTGCGACTCAACGGGCTGTCACTGGTCTTTGGCCTGTTGGTCTTGGTGATTGGCGCTGGGGTCTTATTCTACTCGGCGAGGTACCTCGACCGCACGAAAATCACCAGTTTCTATCTGTCGATGTCCGCCTTTGCGTTGGCGATGCTCGTACTCGTGCTGGCCAATGATCTCATGGTGCTCTATGTCGCCTGGGAAGCAACAACACTTGCATCCTTTTTCCTTATAGCGCGTTCTGGATCACACGCGAGGAAACCTGCCGTCAGGACTCTCTTGGTAACCGTGGCAGGTGGCCTCGGTTTGTTAGCTGCCGTCTCAGTCATGATCGCTGCTACTGGGACAACTGTTATTACCGAGATACTTCGGTCAGATCTCTGGGAGAATTCCAGCGCAGTCACCTGGATCATTGTGGCTCTAGTGCTGGCTGCATTTACGAAATCTGCCCAATTTCCGTTTCAGTCGTGGCTACCGGACTCCATGGTCGCGATCTCACCGGTTTCCGCATACCTTCATGCTGCCGCCATGGTAAAAGCTGGTATCTACCTGCTGTTGTTATTCTCTCCCGTTCTAGCGGGTAACACGTTGTGGCTTGCTTTACTCGTTTCATCCGGACTGATTACCGCACTGCTAGGCGCAGTGGCAGCCTTACGCCGCTATGATCTCAAAGAACTGCTGGCCTATTCCACTATGTCGCAGCTGGGCTATCTTGTAGCACTCATCGGCATTGGCACTCCTGCAGCGCTGACCGCAGCGACTCTTCACACGATTGCTCACGCTCTGTTTAAGTCTGCGCTATTTCTCGCAGTCGGGGTCATTGACCATGAAGCTGGCACACGGGACATGCGGATGCTTACGGTGCGTAAAATGGCCATGCCCGCAACACTGACCATCATCATCTTGGGTTCTGCATCCATGGCGGGCCTGCCACCCCTGTTGGGCTTTGTTTCCAAGGAGCATCTCTTCGAAGCATTCCTTGGCGCTGATCTTCCAGGCGTTCTACCGGGGCTACTCACTGGTTTAGCTGTTCTGACAGCAATTGGCACATTCGCATATTCGGGTCGCTTCGTGTTGGGCGCGATGGGTTACTACCGTTCTCCTCGGAACTGGATCAATACACCACGCGGTATGGCTGCCAATCGACAGACCGTACATGAAGCGGTCCCGAGTTTCTGGGGTTATCCTGCGGTTAATGCATCATTGTCATTAATACTGGGCATTTTTCCATTCTTCTTGGCCGACCTCGTGTCAGACGCCGCCACCGCAACCATCGGTGCACACCAAGAGATTGAACTCGCCCTGTGGCATGGTTTCAATCCTGCCTTCATGCTTTCCTTGCTGGTGATCCTGGCTGGCAGCATTATGGTCTGGCAACTGCCAAAGCTCGAGGCGTTTCTGGTACCGCGTCCACTATCGTTTTCCGGCCTGGGTGCAGTTGAAAAACTTCGTCAGGCCACAATTGAGTTCGGTGCAGTTGTAAGCTCATGGACTTCAGGACTTAATCCTGGACGCCACCTGGTCTGGCCTGCCGCCTTACTCGCTGGATTAGCGCTGGTTGGATGGCTCACCATTGACGAACTGCCGGCCCAACAAGAAAACCTCACTCGCTGGACCGATTGGTTGCTCGTTGCCGTCGTAGCTGTAGGTGTTATTGCCACAATCCGTGCAAAAACTCGCGTGGCTGCAATCGTGGTCTTAGGGACCGTGGGCTTTTCTGTGACACTCTGGTTCTTTGCTTTGGGTGCTGTCGATGTGGCACTGACTCAGCTCATGGTTGAAATTCTTACCGTTGTGGTCATGGTGCTGTTGCTCAACCGGTTGCCCAAAACATTCGGCAAGCAAGAAAAAGCATCTCGTGTCGGTATGATCGCTGCGGTACTTGCCGGGATTGCCGCTTTTGCCGGCACCTATGCGCTGACCGGACGGCGTGACATGTCGGATCCTGCCCAATATCTGACAGAGCAAGGCACGGAAGTTACCGGTGGCAATAACTTAGTCAACGTCATTTTGGTAGAGTTCCGTGCACTCGATACGCTCGGTGAGCTGACAGTCCTTGGAGTCGCCGGTGTTGCAGTTGCCGCGCTCCTTGCCTCCCGAGCTCCGAATCCTGTTCGAAGAGCGGAAGCCCTCGATACCTCACCGCTGACAAATCCGTTTGACAACGCGGTGTATTTACGGTCGTTATCCAAAATTGCAGTACCGATCCTCGTAGTTGTCAGTCTTATACTGCTGTTCCGCGGACACAATGAACCTGGCGGCGGGTTCGTGGGCGCCCTGGTTACCGGTGCCGCTTTTGCACTGCTCTACCTCGCTGCACCCACTGACGAGGCCGCACCAATTCGGTTGCCGTATATGGGCTTGATTGGAACAGGGGTGGCCCTGGGTTCTGCCGTGGGGGTGTACGGACTCGTCGAGGGATCGTTCCTGACACCCATTTACCTGGACATATTCGGATTTGAGCTCAATAGCTCCTTACTGTTTGACGTCGGGGTATACTTCGCAGTTCTGGGCCTGATCCTAGGAGCATTCAACATGCTGGGTTCAGACAGTGGTCTCGCAAGAATCGTGGAAACCGCGCCTGATCCTAACGCGGGGTCGCCGCCCGGTAGCCACCAGAAAACCAAACGCGGCAAGCAAACAGAGGTGACTTCATGACACTGAGTATCACCGTTGCACTGCTGACCGCCGGCGCAGTCTATCTCTTTAGTAAACGCGAACTGCTCCGAGTAATTCTCGGTTTCGTTCTAATAGGCCACGCCGGGAACCTCATCCTGTTTGCTGCTGGGGGAACAGACCGGCGCAATGAGGCCTTTCACCCGTCTGCGGATCCATCAGCCATGGCTGATCCGCTGCCGCAGGCGTTTGTCTTGACGGCGATTGTCATCGCATTCTCGATCACCGTGTTTATGCTAGTCCTAGCCGTCACCGGAGACGACTCCGATGGCACCGCAGCCAAAGTCGAGGAACTGGATGTAGCCGCTGAATCGGAATCGGATGGGGTCCGACACGCCTCGCGCCGTAGCGCGCCGCGACAGGAGAATACATGAGCCCAGAAACCATAGGCGCGCTCCTGCCACTGTTTGCAGGCTTGCCACTATTAGTCGCAGGGATACTCATCACCACCGGGCACCGGCTTCGTCTGCATGCCGTCATAAATATCGCCACCATGCTGGTGATGCTGGCAGCTGCTTGTGGCCTCGTCTATCATTTTTGGGCAACCGACGGCGGGACCATTGCACACCAGGTCGGGCTGTGGCCAGCGGGCATTGCAATTCCGTTTGCCGCCGATATGTTTACTGCCCTGATGCTGGCGGTAACCCTACTACTTACCGTCGTGAGTATTTGGTTTGCTCAAGCTTCACGGGCTGCCAACTCGCGGTACTTTGCGCCCTTAGTACTGATCTTGGCCACAGGTGTCAACGGTGCACTGCTAACCGCCGACCTGTTTAACCTGTTTGTGTTCCTCGAGGTCATGCTGCTGCCCAGTTATGGGCTCTACGTGCTCAGCGCCAATCGGAAGCTCCCGCTGCGTCGTGTACACGGTGTTCGGTTATATGTGACCATGAACTTGTTTACATCCACGCTGTATATGATCGGTGTGGGCTTTCTATACGGCACCGCCGGATCAGTCAATATAGCTGTGCTTGCGGATCAAGCTCAACACGACCCAACGGTTGCCATTGCGGGTGCGGTGAGTATCTTTGCGCTATGTATCAAAGCCTCTGTCATACCAGTGCACGGTTGGTTGGCACGAGCCTATCCCGGAACCTCACCGGCTATTACCGCGCTGTTTTCTGGGCTGCACACCAAAGTGGCAATCTATGCGATTTACCGCATCTACTCGGTCGTCTATGGCGGTGACACTCGATTTTTATGGATCGGTGTGGTGCTCTTTAGTCTGACCATGCTCATCGGTGTGTTCGGCGCTGTTGGCGAGAAAACGACGCGTACCATTCTGGCGTTCCATATGGTCTCGCAGATCGGATATATCCTGTTGGGCGTCGCATTATTCAGCGAACTTGGTCTAACTGCCGGTATTTTCTACCTGCTGCACCACATGATCGTGAAAGCCTCACTGTTTATGTCCACCGGGGCAGTGGAAGTGCGCTATGGTACGGGCGTGATCGGTGCACTCGGTGGTATTTCCCGAACCGAGCCAGTTATCGCAATCGCATTTATGATCGCAGCACTGTCTCTTGCTGGAATTCCTCCGTTCTCCGGATTCGTGGCGAAGTTTATGCTCATTGTCGGTGCGGTCGACACCGGAGATATTGCCGCCGTCGTCATCATGTTATTCGTATCGCTGATTACGCTCTTGTCTATGCTCAAAATCTGGACCGGAATGTTCTGGGAAAAAGGCTCTGGGGGACCAGCCACCAAATCCGGTACCGTCATCACTTCAGCTACCCGCGACCCGTACGCACATGAAGCCTCCTACACACCCGAACTGGCCACCGAGGCCACCCGAGCACAGGTGAGTACGCTCACGGGCACCCAAACGATTATCGAGACCGATGAGTCCACCGTGCCAGCGCGGCGCATCAACTTTGCGCTGGCTGCACCCTCGGTGGTCTTGGCCATCATCACGGTCGCATTTGGTCTGGGTGCACAGTTCTTGTTGTCGCTGTCAGGGATTGCAGCCGAGGGGCTCTATGACAACACCGACTACGTACAGGCGGTGCTAAATCGATGAAAACTCTGACCTGGTTGCCGCGCTGGATTTGGTTGATCATCTGGTTTATTGGCCAGATCATCAGTTCCTCGTGGGCCGTACTGAAGGACCTGGCCACGCCCGGTTTGGATGCCGCACCTGGTATAGCACGAGTCCGCACAGACTGTCGTACTGATGCCGAAGTCACCCTCCTTTCCGCGCTCATTACGATTACTCCCGGCACACTTACTCTTGGCACTGATAAGGATGACCAGGGTGTTCGGTGGATTTATGTTCACTCACTGTATGACGGCGACCCCGAGGCTGTTGCCGAGGGCTCCATCGATATGCAGAACCACATCATTGCAGCGATGCGTCATGAAGGTTTCGATCCGCACTCGGTCGACCAAACGCAGCGTCATCAGCCAAGGAGGGCCGCTTCATGACTGCCCTGAACTTCGGACTGTACATCGGGCTGGCCGTGCTGGCTGCCTGCATGATTGCCGTAGCGATTCGCATCGTCACCAGTCGCACCGACGCCGACCGCGCCGTCTCTGCAGACCTGCTGATGTTCTCTTTTACCGGTATGCTGGCCATCATTGGCGTTCTGCTAGCCGGTGCGTTTTTCTTTGACCTTATTCTCATCGCCTCGGTCGTGGGTTTCCTCTCGGCCGTGTCACTGGCTCGCGCACTCACTAGGGGGCGTCGCTAATGGATATCACGGTACTCGCCGATCTGCTCGGCAACGTTCTTATCATCTTAGGCGGCCTCATCTTTACCGTTGCCGTCATTGGTCTGTATAAATTCACTGACACCTACCAGCGGATCTCCGCGGTTGGCACAGCAGCCGGACTCGGTATCTCGCTGGTTGTTATCGGTGTGTTCTTCGAGGCACCCACCTGGCCAAACTTCTTCAAACTGCTGATTATCTTGTTTCTGCAGCTGGCAACCTCATCCATCGGCACCATGGCTATCGCTCGCTCCGCCTATCTCACCGGATCCAAAATGCGCCCCGGTCACTTCGATCACCTAGCCGAGGACCAGCTGGATCCTGAGGAGACAGCACACCCCGATGCAGACGAAACACAGGATAATGGGGATACCCCAGGTGAACCTGGGCGAGAATCCACTAAGCAATTGCGTGATTGATCACAAACCCACTGACTCGGCTCGGCGGAGTGTGGATAAAAGTACCAGAGCCCCGTTGTGCTCGTTAGACTAGATACCGTGACTGCTTCCAAACTTACTGCCTTAGACAACTCCAACACCCTCATGGTTATCGATGGCCACTCGATGGCCTATCGGGCGTTCTTCGCACTGCCAGCCGAAAACTTTCAGACCGCTACCGGCCAACATACCAATGCCGTGTATGGGTTCTTATCGATGCTGTTGGCTATGATTCGTGAGCAAAAACCTACGCATGTGGCTGTGGCTTTCGACTTAGAAACGCCAACGTTTCGTTCGGAACAATATCCTGAATATAAGGCCGGACGGGATAAAACCCCAGAGGAGTTCTACGGCCAGATTGATCTGATCAAACAGGTCATGGAAGCGTTACAGATCCCTTCCATTGAAGTTGACGGGTATGAAGCAGACGATATCGTCGCTACGATGTCAACGTCTGCTGCTGAAGCAGGCTGGGATGCCCGGATTGTTTCGGGCGATCGTGACACCTTCCAACTCATCAATGACCAGGTCACAGTCTTATATCCGATGCGCGGCGTCTCTGAGCTTCCGCCATTCGATGCCGATGCCATAGTCGAGCGCTACGGTGTAACACCCTTGCAGTATCCCGAACTCGCCGCCCTGGTGGGGGAGAGCGCCGATAATCTGCCGGGTGTTCCCGGCGTTGGCCCCGGCTTTGCCGCACGCTGGCTGAAAAAATACGGCAGCCTCAAAGGTATCCTCGACAACATTGACGATATCGGTGGTAAAAAGGGCGAAGCGTTACGCGAGAACCTTGATCAGGTTAAACGCAATCGGGAACTCAACGCGCTG
>DXCT01000030.1 GCA_019115865.1 Candidatus Yaniella excrementavium
TCCTGGTCAAGGAAGCCGGCGATCTCTGGATCGAGCTCCACCAAATCCTGCGTCAGCGAGGCAGTAACCTGCGAGGTAATACTAGTCATGCAACTTCCTTCAAAAAATCCTGAACGACACTTGATATATCAGCTACCGATCACAGGATATGACGCTCATCACAAGCATGTCAAGGAGATCACATAAAATTTTTGAAACGCTGCAGTCTCGCGTCATTTAGTGCACAATGAGATCAACGAAAGGACATGAATGACCACGTTGCACAGCGCTACCCACACAAGCGAACCACTCTCTTCACGCGCCTACCGCATTCTCCTTGATCGCTTGATCATGCTGGACATCCAGCCGGGTGAGCCCATCATGGAAAAACAGTTGGCCGAAGAGATGGGGGTGGGCCGTACGCCCCTGCGCGAGGCGCTCAAGCGTCTAGAGTCCGACCACCTCGTCGTCACATACCCCCGCCGTGGAACATTCGCCAGCCAGGTCGACGTCACCGAGCTGGCACACGTCTCCGAAATTCGACAGGCACTTGAGCCGCTGGCCGCGCGACGCGCCGCCGAAGCCCAAGGGGGCGCCATGCGGGAACAACTCCTAGAGGTACTTGTCAGCCTCAAGAGCCTCAGCCCGAATCAATCGCAGCGCGACCTGCTGTCCTACGATCTCTCGGTCCATCGCATGATTTACAATGTGACGCAAAACGACCACTTATCAGAAACACTCATTCGCCTCGACAACATCGCTACCCGTATATGGGCAACCCTTTCCGATCGACTTCCCTCGCTGCATGAGCACATCATCGAGCACACTCAGCTCATCAAGCACATCGTTGCGGGCGAAGCAGACGAAGCGGAGCGGAACGCCGCCGAGCACGTCGAAAACTTCTACTCCATGGTCCGCGAAGCCCTTTAAATCGACCGCCCCGCCGCCTACCATTGTTCAAAAGTGCTTGACAGTGGCCTTGAACACATCTTATGGTGATGCAACCTCGTTGTGATTAACGCAACTCATTACATCTAGGCGGTGTCTCATGTCCTCGAATCCTCACACCCCGGAGCACTACCTCGGCCCCACACTCTCCGGCCAAAAACGGGTCCACCCGGTCGGCATCGGCCCGAAGGAACGCCGTAAAGTCATCGTGGCAAGTTTTATTGGAAACTTCGTCGAGTGGTTTGACTACGGTGCATACAGTTACCTGGCAGTCGTCATCGCCGTGGTCTTCTTTCCCTCCGATGACCTAACCGAAGGTCTCGTTTGGACCTTTGCACTGTTTGCCGTGTCATTTCTTGCCCGTCCAATTGGTGGCTTCATCTGGGGTCACATCGGCGACCGTGTTGGACGACGCACTGCCCTTGCGTGGTCTATTTTGATCATGTCCGCCTCAACCGTTTGCATTGGCCTGCTTCCCGGTGCCCTGCAGATTGGCATGTGGGCACCAGCCTTGCTGCTTTTCTTCCGCGTCATGCAGGGCTTCAGTGCATCAGGTGAATATGCCGGCGCCTCTGCTTACCTTGTGGAATACGCGCCCGATGGGAAACGTGGCATGTATGCCGCAGTCGTTCCGGGATCAACCGCGGCGGGTCTCCTCTTTGGCTCACTGATGGCCACTGTCCTCACGGCAGCTTTATCCGATGCTCAAATGGAATCGTGGGGCTGGCGTCTGCCATTTCTGCTCGCCGCACCCCTCGGTCTCATCGGCGTCTACATCCGCCGGAAACTCGAAGACTCCCCGGTGTTTCGCGAAATGTCCCAGGAAGACGAAGCCATCAAAGCTCCAGTCTGGGCGTTATTCCGGGATCACTGGCGGACGTTAGTCCGTGCGACGGCCGCCGTGCTACTTAACGCTGTGGGCTTCTATGTCATCCTGACCTATATGCCGACCTACCTCTCCCAGACAGTCGGTATGGACTCCACACTGGCGAACATCTCCACGACCATTTCTCTGGTAACCTACATTGGCTTTATCTTCCTGACCGGCTACCTTTCCGATCGCTTCGGACGCCGAAAGGTACTGATGAGCGCCTCTGTGCTATTCATTGTGTTCACCGTGCCCGCCTTCATGCTGCTGGGAACAGGCAGCTTTGCAGTTATTTTGTTAGTCCAAGTTCTCCTGGGTGCGATGTTGACACTCAACGATGGCAGCTTGGCCAGTTTCTTGGCGGAGAACTTCCCAACCCGGGTCCGGTACTCGGGCTTTGCGGTCTCCTTCAACGTGGGCAATGCAGTGTTTGGTGGCACAGCACCGGCAATTGCCACCCTGCTGATCGCGACAACGGGGAACTCCATTGCACCGGGCTGGTACCTCATGGCGGCTGCAGTAATCGCTTTGATCGCGGTAGCCCTGTCCCCAGAAACAAGCGACAAACCTCTACAGGACTAATGAGTGCTTGGCATGTTTATTGCACCACGGAGCCACACAATGAGCTAGGTCACGTTTCATGGCGTAAGATCCAGAGAGGCCCGTTCAGAAAGGTAGCACCGTGAGCTCACCCCGCAACTCTGTTGTACACAACGTCATTGATGTACTGCGTTGCTTCTCTACAGACGAGCCGTTGGTCGGTGTTACCGAAATTGCCCAGCAGGTCGGCTTACACAAGTCCTCTGTCTCTCGCCTGCTTGCAACGCTAGAGTCTGAAGGCTGGGTCGAACAGGAACCAACCACGCGGAAATACCAACTCGGCCTCGGCCTCATCGCTATTGCAGGGCCCCTGTTAGCCAACCTCAACGTTCGCCAAGTTGCTCACCCGTATCTACAACAGTTGGCCGCGGACACCCGGGAGACCACGGTGCTTGCCGTCTGGGAGGATTCTGCTGCAGTAACAGTCGAGCAGATCGTCTCCGACCGGACCGTTAAACACACTTCACCTTTGGGCTCGCGATACTCTTCAACAGGGTCGGCTACCGTACAAATTTTCCTATCTGATATGACACCGGATGCAGCCTGGGCACTCATCGACAGTGGCCACATCCGCCTGCAGACTCACTGGACCAAAGAAACGACCAGGCAACGACTTGCCGAGACCCGCAACCGCGGCTATGCCACAAACCTTCGAGAGACCTTCGAAGATGAAATTGGGATCGCGGCACCAGTCTATGACCACCACAGAAAAGTGGTCGCGGCAGTTCTCATCGCTGCACCGGCATACCGCATTGATGACCACACGACGCAATGGTTGATCGAGCAGTGCCTCGCCACTGCTGCAACGATTTCAACGCGTATGGGCAGCCCCGATCCTGCCCCATAGGTTTTGCGCCGCCTTAGTTCTTCGCAGAGCCTGGCACCACTAAGACTGGTGCAACCGCACGGTTGAGTACTGCCTGGCTGATA
The DNA here is from genome assembly GCA_019115865.1 of Candidatus Yaniella excrementavium. GTDB lineage: Bacteria > Actinomycetota > Actinomycetes > Actinomycetales > Micrococcaceae > Yaniella > Yaniella excrementavium. Next base: position 3,326 of record DXCT01000030.1, read on the forward strand.
GATCCCAATAGGAGCCCGGTAAATCCGCCACGGCCACGCGTACCCACCACAACAAAATTGGCAGTTTGCGATGCCTCTGCGAGCACATCAGCAGGATGGGCATCGTAGAATCGCCATTGCACAGCTACGTCCGTCCGGCTGGCTACTTGTACTGTCACCGCCTCCAGGTGTGAGGCAACTTCACGACGTATATCTGGTATTTCGGCTCGATAAATTGGAGAAACGGGAATCCATAAGCTGCCACTCAATGGCTCCGCGGCCACCAGGATGAGCTTTAACCCATGATCACGGGCATAACGTGCACCTTGTAATGCAGTTTCGACCGGCTCGGCATCGACGTCAATACCCACCACGACACTGTCCCGGAAATCAGTGGCATCCTCGATGCCCTGTGCTGTAATCACACCGGTCTGAGCCCAACCTGGACTGTCGGGCATCTTCGCATACTGTGCTTCCGGGAGATCCTTGGCATCATATGCAGCCGGCACAATAAGGCTTGGACAGCGAGAGTGGGCTGCAACTGAGGCTGAGACACTGCCGAGGAAACGACCCGCGAAACGGCCCCTACCACGCTTGCCTACAACAACCAATGAAGCGACGTCCGATGCTTCAATCAAAACCCCCGCGGCATCGCCCTCTGATGCCACCGAGCTCACGCGCACTTCGGTCCCCTCGGCTCGTGTGACATACTCTTCCAGCACATGCTCAGCTTGTTTTCGCGCGATGCCATACACATCAGCTGGGATATATTCGTAGCCTGGCTCAGTAAAAGCCGCCACGACCTTCACCTCACGCTGCTGCAACTGTGCAAGAGACAACGCGAAATCAAAGGCTCGCTTACTATTCTGTGACCCGTCAACGCCAACGACAACGTGACCTGACTCCCCATTACCATGCGTGTGTTCCATGTCACCATGGTATCAAGGTTCGGATGAACATACTCAAAACCACAAATAAAATCGATCAATCCTTCGAAGTGGTCTATGCTTGTCGATCGTGAATGCTGTAGTTATTGCCGTAGCCGTCATGCTGTTACTGGCCCTGTTACGAGTCCATGTTGTCATCGCCCTGTTCATCGGGGCACTCGTTGGCGGTCTGATGGCCGGCATGGGTATAGAGGCTACGATGCTCGCCTTCCAGTCCGGCTTGGGAGATGGTGCCAAGATTGCGCTATCGTATGCCCTTCTTGGAGCTTTTGCCATGGCGGTTGCTGCTTCCGGCCTGCCTAAGGCACTAGCCGACACCCTCATACGACGGCTTGATGCTAATGCTGAACAGGCTTCTACAAAGGTTGTCAAAGTAACCGCCTACTTCTTGATCGCCGGCATATTGGCTATGTCCATCATGTCTCAGAACATCATCCCGGTACACATTGCATTTATTCCACTGCTCATCCCGCCGCTCTTGACCGTAATGAACCGTCTCGCGCTAGACCGCCGCTTGGTCGCTTGTGTACTCACGTTTGGTTTGGTCACCACATATATGACCCTGCCCGTGGGCTTCGGTAAAATCTTCCTGGAAGATATTCTGTTGAGCAACATCGAACGCGCTGGACTGGACACCAGCGGAATCAACATCATTCAGGTCATGGCGATCCCCGCTATGGGCATGATCCTTGGCCTGTTGATCGCCATCTTCGTAAGCTACCGCAAACCCCGCCAGTATGAAGATCGACCAATCATCGGTGGGTCCATTGTTGAACCCACCCCGACGCGCTACAACCTGATCATGTCGCTGGTGGCTATTATCGCCACGTTTACTATCCAACTCACGGTACAATTCAGCGGCTCTGAAGCCGATGGGCTGTTGCTGGGATCCCTCGTTGGCTTGGGCATTTTCCTCATCTCAGGTGTTGTTGAATGGAATAAAGCCGATGATGTGTTCACCTCCGGTATGCGCATGATGGCACTGATCGGTTTTGTCATGATTTCCGCGCAAGGTTTTGCCTCAGTCATCAACGAATCAGACCATGTCGAGCCACTTGTGGCCGCAGTTCAGCAGATCTTTGGAGACAACCAAGCCATGGCCGCACTGGCCATGCTGATAGTCGGGTTGATCGTGACAATGGGCATCGGGTCATCGTTCTCGACGCTGCCAATCATCGCGGCAATCTATGTTCCCCTGTGCGTATCACTTGATTTCTCCGCCATGGCCACCATCGCGTTGATCGGCACCGCCGGCGCGCTCGGCGATGCCGGCTCCCCCGCTTCCGACTCCACCCTTGGGTCAACCGCCGGGCTCGCCGCCGATGGCCAGCACGATCACATGCGTGACACCGTCATCCCAACCTTCATTCACTACAACATCCCACTCACCGGGGCCGGCTGGATCGCTGCGATGGTCCTCTGAGTCCTGCTAATAGGACAGCTTGGGCAAACCTGCATGCTAAGACTTCTTCGTGCCAAAGCGCTTGTGCACAGCATTAATGATACGAATAGCGATGCCGACGCCAAACGCAGCAAATACGGTCCCTTCGCGCACCCCGTCAAGTCCACCCAAAAGCACCAATGAAACGATGACCGCGATGATGACTAAGGTCCAGTCAAACACCATCTTGACCGTCCCGAACGAGATGTTCTGTAAAACAAGCGTCAGTGTAAAGACGATACCGTCGCCAGGGATATACCAGAGGCGTGGTTGAGTTTCGACATACACACCTAGTGCGACTAAAACCACACCTACTAGGGTCCAGACCCACTGCATGAAGTAACTTGTGGGATCCAACCAGCTGGTCAGATACATGCCAAGGTCGGTAAAGACGCCGAACAATAAGGTAATGGGAAGCTGAACGAGCTGAACTAGTGGAAACTTCCGTCGAAGCACCAAGATCTGCATCAAAAAGAAAACCAAGTTGAGCAGAACCATGTAGAATCCCACGCTCAAAGGAGTGGCGAATGAAAGCACCGTGGGAAATGATGCGATTGGTGAGGTACCGAGATTTGCTCTGACAGAAATCGCAATCCCGAAAGCCATAATAAAAATGCCGACAGTAAAAACGGCGGTGCGTTGCAGCTGACCTAGCATAAAATATGCACCACCGTTTCAGCCATTGGACGCTCGTCGTCTAAAGCTAAAAACAGCGGGTGTTTTTCGTAGATTCAGCTCACCCTATTCTCAAATACCAGCCCTGATAGGCTCGTGCTGCCAATCAGCACCATTTCGAATGTATCAGAGGCGGGACAAGCCATATTGAGTGTGCTGCTGCGCTAACCTCAATCCTGCGAGTACGAGTAGCAGTGCAGCCATACCAAGGGTTGCAGAGCTGAGTACACCACTTTCTAGGATGCTTCTCCATGAGTATTCTGCAAGCATCTCGTTCTGTTCCTGCACCACCGCGCCTGGATTCACAGTCGCCAAGTGCCAAACTGACAGGGCCACCAAGACACCGCCGCCCACCAACGCCGGATACCCTGTGTGGCCGGACAGCCCTCGCCGTCTCATGAGAAAGAGACCGGCGACGATGCCAAATAGCACAAATTGCAGGACACGATGCCCAACTGCCGCATTTGGCACCGTGATGTCAGAAGGAGCAAGATCCCACGTCAACTTGAGGCCCAATTCGAGAGCCCGGATATGTATCTCGAGATATCCCATGACACATAAGAACACCACCGCCAGCACAGCAGAAGCGACGCTTCTGAAGATAATACTCATGGCCATATCCCTCCAAGTGAATTTTCGAGTCATAGGGTCATTACGTATCCTGTTTCAACTTGCCTGTATTTCAACACTGTCAGCTACAACACGCAAGAGACCACATGTTTTTACTCGGTTCGATACTTGTCAGTAGCGATGTAACGCAGAGCACCGTTACTGTTGTCTTGAAGTCGCATTTTGGCGACGCATAGGATGAGACAGAAGAGCGCCTCGCGCAAACATGTTCCCGAGAGCCCAAATGGAGATGATGGTCCATGACTATTGCCAATAAACCTCAGATGACAGACCACCAGACAGTTCCACATGTTTTCACCCAGTACAACGGTGAACAGCTGGACCTGACCTTTTCCAACGCCGAGTTTGAACGGCGTCTGGCTCGCGTTCGTGAGCTGTTGTCGAGGCACAACCTTGATGCTTTCGTGCTGACTAGCATGCACAACATCAAGTATTTTTCTGATTTCGTCCCATCACCATTCGGCCGAACATTTGCTCTGGTCATCACACCAGAAGGCTCGACCACAGTGACCCCATGGGTTGATGGTGGTATGCCGTGGCGTACCACCTACGGCGACAACATTGTGTACTCGGACTGGGAAAAGAAGAACTTTTTCCGCGCTATTGACCATGTACTTGAACAACAGCGTATTAAGCCATCCCGACTGGGTATCGAATTTGATGGTTTGAAGGTCGAAGAATATCGCTCATTCCAGGGCTGGTTCGAAAACGTAGACCTGGTCGATATGGCCGAGTCAATCATGTTGCAGCGCTTGTTGAAATCTGATGAAGAAGTATATCTGATTCGGCAGGGTGCACGCATCGCTGATATCGGCGGACGCGCAATCAAAAATGCTATCCGTGAAGGCATCACCGAATATGAATTGGCATTTATCGGCACCGAAGCCATCGTTCCTGAGATTGCCAAAGTCTATCCGAGCAAAGAGCTACGCGAGACATTTTGTTTGGTGCAGTCTGATATCAACACGGACGGCGCACATAACTGGCCTACCACGCGCCAGCTGCAGCAAGGCGACCTGTTGTCGATCAACTGCTTCCCGATGATGTCTGGCCACTACACGGCTATGGAACGCACCATGACGCTCGGTCAGCCAGACCAGGCAACGCTAGACCTGTGGAAGATTAACCTTGAGGCCTACCACCTTGGGCTTGAGCTCATCAAGCCTGGTGCGATTGCTCAAGAGGTCGCAGCTACGATCAACCGTTTCTTCGAAAAGCAGGACCTGCTGAAATACGCACCTATCGGTTACGGGCATTCCTTCGGTGTCATGAGCCCGTACTACGGTCGCGAAGCAGCCATGGAATTCCGCGAAGACATTGAAACCGAGCTACAGCCAGGCATGGTCATTTCCATGGAACCGATGTTGACCATCCCCAATAACATGCCAGGTGCTGGCGCGTACCGTGAGCATGACATCCTGTCAATCACCGAAAACGGTGTCGAGAACTTCACCGAATTTGAAATCGGTCCGGAGCATAACATCATCCACTAACTGCAACTGCAGGACAACAACGGGTGGAACATATGTGATGATGTTCCACCCGTTGTTGTTTGCGACAGGCTCACGAGCCCAGACCACCGCCTTGACGATGTCGGGCAAATAAAAAAAGTCCCGCACAATTGTGCGGGACTTTCAATGGTAGCTGTGGGCGGATTCGAACCGCCGACCTCACGATTATGAGTCGTGCGCTCTCACCAACTGAGCTACACAGCCATACCAGCGAACTGGTCTTGGATAAAAATAGCCTGCGAAGCTCGCAGGCTATTTCG
>DXCT01000031.1 GCA_019115865.1 Candidatus Yaniella excrementavium
TTCAAGATTCAGATGTGGAGTGTCATATGGTGCAATCAACCGGTTTAGAAAACGACCCGGAAGCGAAAAAGAAGATTATCAATCGCCTGCGTCGGGCGCACGGTCAATTAGCTGCGGTCATGAACGCGGTCAAAGATGACGCCCACTGTGCGCAGATTGTCCAGCAACTGTCTGCAGTGTCCAAGGCTGTAGATCGGGCGGGCTTTTTAGTCATCTCGTCTGCACTACAGGAGTGCTTGTCTGAAGATGACATTCATGAAGACGACGTTGCACAGTTAGAAAAACTGTTCATGTCCTTTGCATAAGTGGTTAAATAACATCGGGGGCTGGTTTGCCACGTGTGGTAACCAGCCCCCGGGTTTGTTAGTAAGGCATACTGCAGATTTCCTCTGCAGGCTCCTTAAAAACTAACTACTTGGTCCAACGAATCCGTCCGGTGACACGGATTCGACGAGTACGACGAACTCTTAGGATCCTTCGCTTCATGATTACACCTCCTCGTGAGTGAATGGCGACGCTCACGAGTGAACTACGATTTTACTGTCCTAGTCCTGCCCTGTTAGGGTGTAATTTCGATGCCCATCGAAATTGGCCCCGAGCGTCGGCTTAGCCCCGTTCGGGGCTTTTTCTCGTCGAAATGATCAAACCACTTCGACTCTCTAACACTTCGTGTTAGAAACTCTAAATTTGTGTTGAAGGACCAAGGTGGAGCGCTCTCCCTCGAGAGAAAGCTCCACCTTGTTATGTACTATGCCGTCGACTATTTTTCTTTTGAGCTGAGCGAATCAACGGCACTAGCTCCTGTTTTATTTAGAAGTCCCAGTCGTCGTCTTGGGTTTCTTCCTTGGCACCTATGACATACGAAGATCCGGAACCGGAGAAGAAGTCGTGGTTCTCATCCGAGTTCGGGCTCAACGCCGAAAGGATCGCCGGATTCACATCGGTGAGCGAATCCGGGAACATTGGTTCGTAGCCCATGTTCATCAGTGCCTTATTGGCGTTGTAGTGCAAGAATTTTTTGACGTCTTCAGACAGACCCAGTGGATCGTAAATATCGTGGGTGTATGCCACCTCGTTATCGTAGAGATCCTGCAGCATATCGTAGGTAAACTCTTTGAGTTCTGCCGCGCGTTCTGGCGTCTCGTTTTCCATGTTGCGCTGATACTTGTAACCGATGTAGTAGCCGTGGATCGCTTCGTCACGGATAATCAATCGGATCAAGTCAGCGGTGTTAGTCAGACGTGCCTGTGAGGACAGGTACATTGGCCAGTAAAAGCCCGAGTAGAAGAGGAAGGATTCCAGCATGACGGACGCGATCTTGCGTTTCTGCGGGTCATCACCTTCATAATGTTTGATAATCTCGTGGGCCTTGTACTGCAAGGTTGGCTCTTCGCGTGTCCAACGGAAGATATTATCGATAGCTTCGGTCGAGGCGAGGGTCGAGAAGATTGACGAGTATGACTTTGCGTGAACTGCTTCCATGAACACGATGTTGGACAGCACGGCTTCTTCATGCAACGTCAACGAGTCTGGAATGAGTTTTAGTGCGCCAATAGTGCCCTGAATGGTATCGAGCAGGGTCAGGCCGGCAAAGACCTTCATCGAGACTTCGCGTTCGTCCTCGGTGAGGTTGGCCCACGATTGCAGGTCATTCGAAAGCGGGACTTTTTCTGGAAGCCAGAAGTTTGTGGTGAGACGGTTCCAAACTTCAAGGTCTTTATCGTCTTCGATGTGGTTCCAGTTTATTGCCTGGTAGGTGGGGATGCGCTGCGCTACTTCTTCAGGAGTCATGCAACTTCTTTCTACGATTAAAACTTGTGCGCTTGTGGTCACATGAGAAAGTGTGCCGTTTGAATGATATTCATACGGCACACCCTCATGTTAGTGCTTTACAGCATGCAGGATACGCAGCCTTCAATTTCGGTACCTTCGAGTGCCAACTGGCGAACACGAACGTAGTAGAGCGTCTTGATGCCCTGGGTCCAGGCGTAAATCTGGGCCTTGTTGACGTCACGGGTGGTCGCGGTGTCCTTGAAAAACAAGGTCAGCGACAAGCCCTGGTCAACGTGTTGGGTTGCCTGTGCATAGGTATCGATAATCTTCTTGTAGCCAATTTCGTAGGCGTCTTCGAAGTATTCCAGATTGTCGTTGGTCAAGTACGGTGCCGGGTAGTAGACACGACCCAGGCGACCTTCTTTACGAATTTCAACCTTGGATGCCACAGGGTGGATCGATGAGGTCGAGTTGTTGATGTATGAAATCGAACCTGTTGGTGGCACAGCCTGCAAGTTCTGGTTATAGATACCGTGCTTCATGATAGAAGCTTTCAGATCTTTCCAGTCCTGCTGAGTTGGAATGTGCACATCAGCATCGATAAACAGTTGCGCTACCTTATCGGTGGCTGGCTTCCATTCTTGATCGGTGTATTTGTCAAAGAATTCACCAGATGCATACTTGGAGTCTTCAAATCCACCGAAGACTTCTTCACGTTCGATTGCGATCTTATTGGACGCGCGCAGTGCGTGATACACCACCGTGTAGAAGTACATGTTGGTGAAGTCCAGCCCCTCTTCGGAACCGTAGTGGACCTGCTCACGCGCCAGATAGCCGTGCAGATTCATCTGTCCCAGACCAATTGCATGTGACTGGGAGTTGCCTTTTGCAATGGATGGGACTGAAGAAATATCTGATAGGTCGGATACTGCCGTCAGGGCACGCACCGCCGTTTCGATGGAGCCACCGAAGTCTTCGGAGTCCATTGTCTTGGCAATGTTCATTGAGCCCAGGTTGCACGAGATATCTTTTCCAACGTGGTCGTAGGAAAGATCTGCACTGTAGGTCGATGGGTCTGAGACCTGCAGGATTTCCGAGCACAGGTTCGACATCGAGATGCGACCTTTGATCGGGTTGGCCTCGTTGACGTGATCTTCGAAGACCATGTACGGGTAGCCAGATTCAAACTGCAGTTCTGCCACGGTCTGGAAGAAATCACGTGGTGCGATTTTGGTCTTCTTGATACGAGGATCGTCGACCATTTCGTAGTATTTTTCGGATACGGAGATTTCACTGAACGGAATACCGTAGACAGTTTCAACATCGTATGGGCTGAACAAGTACATTGGCTCGTTCTTTTTTGCCAGTTCGAAGGTGATGTCTGGAACAACCACACCGAGTGACAACGTTTTAATGCGGATCTTTTCGTCGGCATTTTCACGTTTGGTGTCCAAGAACGTGGTGATATCTGGGTGGTGTGCGTTGAGATAAACGGCGCCTGCACCTTGACGTGCACCAAGCTGGTTCGCGTACGAGAAGGAGTCTTCAAGAAGTTTCATAACCGGTACGACACCAGACGATTGGTTTTCAATCTTCTTGATCGGAGCGCCTTGTTCACGAAGGTTCGTCAGGTTCAGTGCTACCCCGCCGCCACGCTTGGATAGCTGCAACGAAGAGTTAATACCGCGGGCGATGGATTCCATGTTGTCTTCCACACGCAGCAGGAAGCAAGAGACCAGTTCGCCGCGCTGGCTTTTGCCGGCGTTGAGGAAGGTTGGGGTGGCTGGCTGGAAGCGGCCCAGGATGATTTCGTCGACTAGGCGGCTGGCCATGTCTTGGTCACCGCGTGCCAAGTACAGAGCGTTCATGACTACGCGATCTTCATACCGTTCGAGGAAGCGTTCACCGTCGAAGGTTTTGAGTGCATAGGAGGTATAGAACTTGAAAGCACCCAAAAACGAGGTGAAACGGAATTTGTGTGCGTAGGCCTGATCGTAGAGATCGAAAACGAACTGCTCTGGGTACTGCGCAAAGGTGGCAGTCTCGTAATAATCGTTTTCGATAAGGTAGTCAATTTGCTCTTTCTTGCTATGGAAAAACACGGTGTTTTTGTTAACGTGTTGCAAGAAGTATTGACGTGCAGCTGCGTGGTCAGCTTCGAACTGGATCTCGCCATCAGGACCGTAGAGATTCAAAATGGCATTCAGTTCGTGGTAGCCCAGATTTTGCCAAGCATCAGGGAGTTTTTTAGCTGACTGAATCAGTTCTTGTTCAGTGAGTGTTGTTGCCAAAATGCATCCAATCCTTCACGAACCTTGGTCACATCGGTTGGAGTGCCCATCAGTTCGAATCTATACATAAGCGGTACGTTAGTCTTTGCCGAGATAATGTCACCAGCAAGACAGTAGGCGTCGTAAAAGTTTGTATTTCCAGCAGCGATGACGCCTTGAATCAGCTCTCTGTTGTTTTTTACATTCAGGAATTTTATAACCTGTTTGGGAACAACCCCGGGGCCTTTGCCCGCACCGTAGGTTGGCAGCATTAATACAAATGGCTCGCGTGCATAGAGAGTTGGTTCGCGAGTTATGAGTGGCAGACGCGCCACATACTCGTCGTCAAAATCCAATTTCTCGACAAAACGGTGAGTATAACCAGATACCGAGGAAAAATAGATCAGTTTCGCATTGGTGTCCACCAGGTCTTGAGACTCTGGAGATTTTACGAACGATCTATCCTGAACCTGGGTAGTCATTTTACCCCTGCTTTCAAAAACTTCTGTTGCAATTCGTCCTAGGCAACGGTCGATGCGGCGGAGCTAGCGTTCTCCAATTCGGCGATCTTATCTGGGCGGAAACCTGACCAGTGATCAGCTTTAGTCATAACGACCGGCGCCTGCATGTATCCAAGAGCACGCACGCGCTCCAGGGCATCCATATCCTGTGACATATCGATCACGTTGTATTCGATGCCTTTTTTGTCCAGAGCACGCACGGTTGCGTTGCACTGCACACATGCTGGTTTGCTGTAAACGGTCACAGTCATGATCTATCTCCCTTTGATCGCTGCTTCTAAGCCGGCACATTCCGTAGACTTCGTAAATTCGAAGTTTCCACGGTGTTTTCTTGATGAATTCTTGGTGAAGTCCTCATCGGCTCCAACCACAGAGTTAATACTACATCTAGGGATCGATAACGCCAAGCATAACTAGATGTAGTGATTACATAAGTGTCATTCACCCACAGGGTTCTCCACAACTTATCCACCAGAGTTCCACGGGATTAAAATTTGTCGCATCGGCATCATGGTGCGGGTCTAGTACAACAGCTAAAAAGTTCTCCACATTCCCCCAGGCAACAAAAATTTGCCCAATCCACAGAAAAAGATTTTTTAAACGGCGTGTTGCGCTCCCAACTACCACCATTGATTGTGCCACGGGCCACCCGCGGCCCCTACACGTAGTGGTTGCCGGTGTTTCAGGACACCACGACTTCCTGGCGTGGTGCTTTCGCATCTTCCTGTACGCCGGGCTCGTCAAGAGTGCTGAACCTACGATCAGCGTGGTGGTCATGAGAACGTTTGGCGCCCCATCGTCTCGCGTTCAATAACTAGGTTCCCTCGAACGTTCATGGAACAATAGTGTTTCGTGGAAGCTGAGTATATGACCCCAGAACAATCGTTTCGCCCTGACATTGGTTTTGACTCGCAGAAATACATTCAGCTGCAGTCCCAATTCATTTCTCAACGCCGCCAAGATATCGGCCACAAGTTGTACTTGGAGATGGGCGGCAAACTCTTCGATGATCTCCACGCTTCGCGCGTCCTGCCAGGATTCACCCCGAATAATAAAATCTTGATGCTCCAGCAGCTCAAAGACGAGCTCGAGATCATGATGGTCCTCAATGCAAAAGACCTCGAGTACGAAAAGATTCGTGCCGATTTAGGCATTACCTATCAAGACGAAGCTATGCGGCTGATCGATATCTTTCGTGACGAGGGATTCATGGTCGAACACGTCGTGATCACGCAGTTGTCCGCAGAATATTCCAATGCGCTGGCCTTCAGCGATCGGATGCAACGTGCTGGTCTCAGGGTGACGCACCAATACCCAACCAACGGATACCCGACCGATACTGCAAAAATCATCTCTGCAGAGGGATTTGGCCAAAACCAATATGCAGAAACCACTCGTTCGCTGGTGGTCGTAACCGGACCTGGACCAGGCTCTGGCAAACTCTCAGCATCTCTTTCACAGATCTATCACGACTATCAACACGATATTCGCTCTGGGTACGCGAAATTCGAAACGTTCCCCATCTGGAATCTGCCGTTGCAGCACCCCGTCAATCAGGCGTATGAGGCCGCGACCGCCGATCTCGATGACAACAACATTATTGACCCTTATCATCTCGCCGCCTATCAGTCGCAGGCAGTGAGCTATAACCGAGATGTTGAAGCATTCCCCTTGCTCAAAGCCATGCTGGAACAACTCTATGGCGATTCTCCCTACCAATCCCCCACCGATATGGGGGTTAATATGGCGGGGCACTGTATCAGCAACGACGCCGTGTGTGCTGAAGCAGCTAAGCAAGAAATCATTCGCCGCTGGTATAAGGCCAGAGTAGAAGAGCGTCGAATGGATACCGCCGATCACACGGTTTCCACACGTCTTGAAGTCATCATGACCCGGGTCGGGATCTCCCGTGAGGACCGGGCGGTGGTAGCTCCAGCGGCTGCTGTTGCACAGCGCACCGAACAGCCCGCTAGTGCCGTTCAACTTGCCGACGGCACAATCATCACCGGCAAGACCTCTGACCTTCTGGGTTGTTCAGCGGCCATGCTGCTCAATGCTTTGAAATATCTGGCTGAAATCGACGACGACGTCCATCTGTTACGGCCCCAAGCCATTGAACCAATTCAGACCTTGAAGACCCGCCATCTAGGTTCCGTCAACCCGCGACTGCACACCGATGAAGTGCTGATAGCTCTATCTGTTTCGGCAGCTGAGTCGGAAGATGCCCGAAAGGCCATCGACATGCTCCAGCATTTACGCGGCTGCGATGTCCACACCACTACGATTCTTGGTTCAGTCGATGAATCGATCTTTCGTCAGCTGGGGATGTTGATCACCGCTGAACCTGAGTACTGGCGAAAATCACTCTTTCATCGCAGCTAACAACCGCTGTCAGTAGCGTAATTC
>DXCT01000032.1 GCA_019115865.1 Candidatus Yaniella excrementavium
CCTGGTGGAAACCTATCCGGCACAAATGCGCTCGATCTTCTTCGGCATGGTCGCAGCCTCGGTACTGGTGCCATTGCTCATGGTTCGCGACGACGTGAGTTATCGCCGCAAACAACTCGGCATCAAACACCTGATATTTTTCATCGTTGCCGCGATCGTTTCGTTCACCGTGCTGTCGCTGCCCGCAACGCTGTCATTAGAGCCGCACTGGTACATCATCATGCCCGCGGCGGCCATTGCGGTCTCTGCACTCGTCCTCCCGGGGCTGTCCGGCTCACTGGTGCTGCTCACTGTTGGACTCTATGAACCTACTCTGCGCGCAGTTGAAGCACTCGACCTTGGCTACATTGCGGTGTTCTGCGCAGGCCTTGTGCTCGGCGCCGTCGTGATCGTGCAGCTGCTGAAATGGTTGCTGGATCACCACCACTCAACCACCTTGCTCGTCCTCTCCGGTGTGATGCTCGGGGCGTTGCGGGCCCTTTGGCCCTACCAAACCGAAGACGGCGCGCTGCAGCCCATCGGCGATACCCTTGGCCTCGATATCCTGCTGGCCACCATCGGTGCCGTCGTCGTTCTCATTCTAATCTGGGCCGACCGAAAAATGAGCCGACGTGCACTCCAGCTCGCCTATTAGAGTCTCGGCCGTCGTGCTCATCGACGGTGATGGACGTATTGCTCTGGTGCGTAAGCACCACACCCGGTTCTTTATTTTTCCCGGCGGGAAGCCGGAACTCGGAGAAGATGGCGTCGCTACCGCTGTTCGTGAGGTGCACGAAGAACTTGGGGTCTCACTGGATCCTGCCGCACTCAAACATCTCGGCGACTTCACAACACCCGCCGCCAATGAGACTGGAGCCGAACTGTTCTCCCAGGTCTATCAAGCACGTCTGCCAGTTGGTCTCGCCGTAACTGCTCGTGCTGAAATTGCCGAACTGATCTGGGTTGAACTACACGACGTCGAACTTCCGACGGCCACTGACCTGGCCCCGTTGAGCGGGATGATTCTTGACGAAATGGCCCGTCTGTCTTCTTGAAACGGGCTAACAGATCATGCTTCGCAAGAGAATGCCCACATCACGCCGAACCGGTCGAAGACTTGGCCGTACCAATCTCCCCAGGGTGCCTTCTGAAACGGCATGCCAATGCTCCCGCCAGGACGCAGTTTTTCAATAAACTGCTCCGCCTCTTCGGGAGTTTCGGTGGTGTACAGCAGCGAGTAGGCGGTGCCACGGATGGGGTAGTCGTTTTCCGAATCCATGGAGTCCCCGCCGGCGATCACACCCTGGGGGAGCGTTAACGTAGCATGCGCCACCGCGCCAGGGTCTGGTTCGAAGCCCATGTCCTCCAACGGTGTATCTCGGTAGTATAGAATTTCAAGCTCTCCGCCAAATACTTCGTGCCAGTGGGTCATTGCTTTGGCAGTTGTGCCGGGAAGCGCAATGTAAGTTGCTAATGTCATCGGTGATCCCTTCCGATATGCGATAGTCACAGCATAGAAGGAGTTTGTATACGCTGACAAGAGCATGTCGTGCAGCGGGCAGTCGCGCCAGGCCAACAACGATCTCGAAGCCAGTTAGGATGCTCAGTTGCCTGCAGATTGTATTATCCAATTGACATGCACCACACGAGTCGGATATTTTTACACGTGTAAGTTTTACATGTGTAAAAGTATCCTGTCGGAGACTCCGGCTAGGGGGTTTGAATGTCTCGTCTTAGTTCCAAAACGCAGTTGGTGATCATTTTGATAGCACTAGCTACGATTCCACTGCTGTACGCCAGCCTGTTGGTTTGGTCTGTTAAGGACCCCACGGGGACTTTGGATACGATGTCGGCGGCAATCGTTAATGAGGATAAGCCTGCGACCACCGAAGATGGTGATGAGCTCAACCTGGGGGAAGATCTCACCGAGGAGCTCCTAGACTCTGACGATAGTTTTGCGTGGGAAGCTATGTCGTCGGAGGCGGCGTACACTGCCTTGGAGGACGGAGACATACGCGCAATTCTCGAAGTTCCAGAAGATTTTTCTGCCGCAGCCGCCTCGTTGGGGGAGGACGACCCAATGAAAGCCGCCACATCGCAGTTATCGATCATCACCGATGATGCTTCGAACATCATTGCCGGCAACATTGCCGCAACAGTGGGTGAAGCAATTCGTTCGACCATCTCACAACAAGTCAGCGAAACGTTTCTTGCTCAGGTCACGGTAGGCTTCAACGACATCTCTGCCTCTCTGGACGAAGCGACAGATGGCGCCGAGGAGCTTTCTAGCGGCACGGCCAGCGCCCACTCCGGTGCCGGCGAGCTGGTCTTTGGCCTAGATGCACTCACCGATGGGGCATACGATCTTTCCGACGGCGCCTCACAACTGGCAGCCGGGCTCTCAGAAGCTTCAGACGGGGCGAGTCAACTGTCGGATGGACTTGGCACGCTGTATGACCAAACCGCCGACCTCCCGGAGACCGCACGCGCTATCGACAGCGAAGCTCATAAGGTAGCCGGAGACATACGAGATATTGCGGATAAGGTGGACAATGCCGCAACCGGCGTCGACAATTTAGCCACTGATGTTTCTGAAACGCTTGACGACGTTACCCAACTTGAGGGTTCAGCTCAGCAGCTTGGGGACTACACCGATGCGGCATTAGACGATACGGGTTCGGTATCTACCAGAAGCCAAGATTTACTTGATCAGTGGGATGAACTTTCCGAAGACCAGCGAAAGGCCGCCCTGGAAGAAATTGCAGGAGAGGCGACAACTGCACACGATGCCCTCGGTGATATTGATCAACGATCGGACGCTATCGCGGATAAAGTTTCGGAATTGCGCGGACAATCATCTGAGGGAGGCTCCGGGCTAAGTGCAATAGAGGCCAGTGCGAATAATGCACAAGAACTCCTGAATGACGTTCATGAAGGCGCCGAACGTGCAGGAGAAGGTAGCTTGCGCATGTATGAGGGTGCCGACCAACTCACCTCGGCTTCATCTACCCTGGTGGATAGCGCAGATGAGCTTTCCGGGGCCATTGAGACTGCTGCCTCAGCATCTAGTGAACTCAGTACAGGTCTTGTGACACTGTCAGCCGGAGCCGATGACCTCAACGATGGCACCAATCAATTAACATCCGGTGCCGAAGACGCACAGGCCGGTGCTGGTGACTTACAGAATGGTATAGGGGAACTCGACGAAGGGTCTTCAGAGCTGGCCACTGGCCTTGCAGATGGGCGAGACGAAGTACCAACCTACACGGAGGACGAGAGCGACCACTTGGCGGGTACGGCCTCAAACCCGGTGGAGCTTGATGAACAACGTGCACACGAAGTTGCCGGCTATGGTTGGGGCCTTGCCCCGTACTTCATGAGTCTTGCCCTGTGGGTTGGAGCAATGGGATACTTCCTGATGCGCCCGGCGGTCAACCTGCGCAAGATCATTAGCTCGGGGTCTGTTTTCCGAGCCGTTGTGGCGAGTATTGCTCCGTCATTCCTTATGGCCATCGTGCAGAGCGCGCTGATGGTTACTTTCGTACGCTTTGTCGTGGACATAGACATGGTATACACCGCAGGTGTATATGCGCTGAGCTTCTTTGTTAGCTTGACGTTCTTTTGGCTCAACCAGTTACTGATCGCAGCCCTTGGACCCCCGGGGCGTTTCTTTGCGCTAGTGCTCGTTGTCTTGCAGCTTTCTGCTGCCGGAGGTACCTATCCCATCGAGACGGCACCCGAGTTCCTTCAGCGTGTGCATTCCTGGCTGCCACTTACCCACTCTGTCGACGGGCTGCGGTCACTGATAGCCGGTGGAGCATTCGATACGGTCGGTGTGGTGATGCCACTGGTCGCTTGGCTTCTCGTGTCGTTGCTCGGTCTCGTCATAGTCGTCGTGGTCATCGCTCGAAAAGTTCAAGACACAGAGCACAGCACTCACCGTGACGCCGTCAAGCAAGTTCAGAGTTCATCGTAGGTCGTAATTAGTAGCGAAGTAGTTTTCCCGGTGGAGTTTGCAACCGGGATTAAATTCGGCCCGACAACCAGGACACGTATTGGTGGCCAGATAGTCGGTGATCGTGAGCTCCAGTTCGCAGACTCCGCACAGCACCGCTGATTCGTGGAAGCGTTCGATCGGCCAGACCTCCGCGGGGTGATCGGCGAGAACCTCATGGCAGAGGTGACACGGGTAGTAACGCTTGCAGCAGACATGTTTAATGGCGATGACATCGAAGGACTGGTGGTAGTGGGCGCAGCGGGTCTGTTCATCCACCTCAACCCCAAATACGTAGTGTTGTGCAACCATCGTTCTCCAATCTTCCGTGCCGTGAACCGATCCGTTAAAACGTAGAAAACACGGAGTGTGTACTACTATTGCATGGCCAGGATAGGAGGGACGACACATGGACATGACACTCGATGACTTCGAAACCGAAGTTTCGGAACAATTTGACCGGCTCCCAGACGAAGTCGTGGGTGGCTTGGACAATGTGGTTTTCGTCGTTGAGGATCGTCCCGCGGATGGCGCCATGGATCTGCTCGGCACCTATGAGGGCCATGACCGTTTTGGTCGTGCTGATTACGGTTACGGGCAGCTCCCCGATGTCATTGTGATCTTCCGAGACCCAATGCTGGCTATTTGCGATGATGTAGAGCAGTTGCGCCACCAAATTCAGGTAACGCTGATTCATGAGATCGGGCATTACTATGGGCTGAGTGATGCCCAGCTCCACGACCTTGGATGGGCGTAATTCTCACACCACAGCGGTTCTAACCCCACATCGGTACGACATTAGGAGATTAATCATGAGCCAGTACCCGCAGTATCAACAACAACTGCCGCCCAGCAACTTGCCATATGCAGCGCCTCAGCAGTCCACCGAGGGGCTTGGCAGCTGGATGCTTGCTATCTTCTTGACGATGATTCCGCTGGTCAACATCATCTACCTACTGGTCCTGGCCTTCGGTGGAAGCATCTCTGTCGCCAAAAAGAACTTCGCTCGGGCAACGCTGATTTGGATGGTCATAGGCATCGTGCTTTCGATTCTCCTGGCCATCCTCTTCGCGAGTTTGGGGATCTCACTGTTTAACGAATTGTCAGAGACCTACCCCACGAACTACGAATACAACTACTGAGTTTGTTTCGAGTCGTCACTGGGCAGTGGAACCACCATGACCGTTCCGCGTGCATGTTCCAGTGTGGTGCGTGAGACGGACCCCAGCAACAGACTGGCGAAACCCCCGCGACCGCGGGTGCCCAAGACTGTTAGTTGCGACCGTTGACTGCATTCAATCATGGCTTCGGCGGGGGCACCGCGCATGACAGTCGGTTTTATCTCAACCCCTGGAACCTGCTCCTGCAAGAACTCGATCTCTTCGCCGAGGAACTCCAGCGTGTTCTGCGTTGTCTGCTGTTCCAGATCCTCATGTTGTTGCAGGTACCAGACACTCGAGGTGCCGGTAAATGGTGGTTGTGCGTGTACCACTTCGAGGCTGACGCCCAGCCGTTTTGCTTCTTCGGCGGCGGTGATGGCGGCTGCACGGGCGTGGGCGGAGCTGTCCACGCCAACGCAGATGGCGCGTGTATCGCGGGCAGGCTCTGGTATTGCGGCGTCGTCGCCAGCCCTGCGTTCAACATCTTCGGGAGAATGCACTACCACGGTTGGACAATGCGCGTAGGCGGGCAGGGCAGCCGCGACCGAGCCGAGGATCCGGCCCCAGAACCGTCCGAGACCGCGTCGTCCTACGACCAGCAACTCAGCATCTGCGGAAACGCTGACGAGCCCGGCAGTGGCATCGCCAATAATGGCTAGGTAATCCACTTCGCCTTGGTGACCGTCGTCCTCCAGCAGTTGTCGGGCTTCTGCCAACATGCCGTCCGCTATGCGGCGGGATACGTCGTCATCTGGGCCTGGTGCGACACTATGCAGGTAGTCGCTGTATGGAAAAAGATAGGCCGACGTGACGGTCAGGGGCGTGTTGCGCCGCGTAGCTGCGCGCGCAGCCCAGCGCAGAGCGTTCTGTGAATGCGGTGAGCCATCAAAACCAACCACAACACCGAGGTTGAGTGTTTCACCAGTTGAAGAGGTAGCCATGAGCCTTGTACCTCCAGGTCCGTTGGGCATTGTGTTCCTCAATACTAAACCAGGAATCTGTAACGCGCATCACACGTCCCGGAGGTAGCCGCACACCTAGGGTTAGCTGAAGGCCGCTTCGCCGGTGAGTTTCTGACCAACGATTAGGGTGTGGACCTCATCGGTGCCTTCGTACGTGCGGACAGATTCCAGGTTGTTGGCGTGGCGTAGCGGTGAATAGTCGCCGGTAATGCCATTGCCGCCCAGGATGGTGCGGCACTCCCTGGCGATTTCAATAGAGACGCGTACGTTGTCGAGTTTGGCCATCGAAATCTGGTGGAGATCCATGGTGCCGGCGTCATTGGCACGGCCCAACTGCAATGCCATGAGCTGGCCCTTATTTAGGGCAATGGTCATGTCAGCCAGTTTCTTTTGGGTCAGCTGGTACGCGGTCAGTGGTTTGCCGAACTGCATGCGCGTCGAAGCGTAGTCCAGGGCGGACTCAATGGAATCGCGGGCCGCACCCAGTGCGCCCCAAGCGATGCCGTAACGCGCCTCATTCAAACAAGAGAATGGGCCGCGCAAGCCCGGGTTGTGCGGCAGAATAGCGTCGACCGGGAGCTTGGCGTCTTTGAGCCAGATATCGCACTGCAGGGAGGCGCGCATCGACATTTTCTGTTCGATGGCCTCGGCGTGGTAGCCCAGGGTGTCGGTTGGCACGATGAACCCACGAACCACCTGAGCATCGTCGGGTTTGGTATCGTTTTCAGGGTGCACGCCGGCTGCCTTGGCATCGGCAACCGACACTTTCGCCCAGATAATGGTGATGTCGGCGATCGTGGCCAGCCCGATCCAACGCTTGGCACCGTTGAGCACCCATTCGCCATCCACGAGCTTGGCATTGGTGGTCATCGACGATGGATCTGAACCAGCTGTCGGTTCGGTCAGCCCAAAGGCGCCGATCACTTCACCCTTGGCCATCTTGGGCAGCCAAGTTTGCTTCTGTTCTTCCGAACCATTCTTGGCAATTGCCGTCATGGCCAGTGAGCCCTGCACGGAAATCACGGTGCGCAGACCGGAGTCGCCGGCTTCCATCTCGTGCATCGCGATGCCGTACTCCACCGCTGAGCGACCTCCACAGCCGTAGCCGTCAATGTGCATGCCGAACAGCCCTAGCTCCGCCATCTC
>DXCT01000033.1 GCA_019115865.1 Candidatus Yaniella excrementavium
GCAGCGGGACCGTGTTCATGTTTGATCTGTTCCAAGAGTGGGCCGATCTGTTTGGCCTCGTGGGGTGACACAAATTCCTCGAACATCGGTTGCGCTCCAACGGGGCGTAGCTCGGTGACCACGATGCCGGCTCTGGCGTAGCGCACTCCGGGCCGGATCTTCGGCAGCAGCTTCTTGGCAGCTTTCGTCAGCACCACCGGATCAGCACTATATCCAGGCAGGGCAACCGTCACCGCTGGTTGGTGGGATTGGTCCTCGTTGAAGTAACTCGTCATGGCCCAGGCGGTGAGCACCTTCGCCTCCCTGTCGTGACGGTGTAACCGGGTGGAGGCCATTTGCGCGTAGATACTCAGCACTTGCTCCATATCCTCCCGGTTGGTGACCGTCTCAGCGAAACTCCGCGAGTAGATCAGCTGATCTTTGATTTCGCGTTCTTCTTCCAACGGGATACACGCGGTGCCGCGCAGCTCCAAG
This sequence comes from Candidatus Yaniella excrementavium, assembly GCA_019115865.1. Lineage (GTDB taxonomy): Bacteria > Actinomycetota > Actinomycetes > Actinomycetales > Micrococcaceae > Yaniella > Yaniella excrementavium. The sequence continues at coordinate 475 of DXCT01000033.1, forward strand.
AGGGTGCGCATCTGCACAATCGAGAACTTATTGCGGATGGTTACCGGGTCGGCTGCGCGGAAGTCGGCCACGGTGAAAATCCCCATCCCGTTAAGGCGTTTGGTCACGCGGGGGCCGATCCCCCAGACCTCGATCACCGGCAGACGGGACAGGACTCGTTCGCGGGTAGGTTCGGGCACGCGATCCCAGACGCACACTCCCCCAAGGGCTTCGACCTTCTTGGCGGCTTCGTTGGCCAGCTTCGCTAACGTCTTCGTCTTCGCGATGCCAACGCACACCGGCAGACCGGTCAGCTTCAAGACGGTATCTTTGATCTGCTGGCCCACGGCGTGCAGCTCGTCCAGGGTGCCGCGTAAGCCTAGAAACGCTTCGTCAATGGAATACACTTCGATCCACGCGGAAAACCGCGACAGGATGCCTACTGGTAATGGCGAATATCGATTTGTTCACTATTGACTTGTGCTGATTGCGTTACAGCAGGATATACCCTGCTGGGCGCGTCGTGGGCCTATCACTGCGCTGTGCCAAGGCGGAGAAGACGGTTTCACGATGCGCCCAGCATTTGTCACGGGGCTGACTCGGATGGTTTCGTTGCTAGGCGTATTCCTCAGCACCATGACGCGGCATGGATATCCGCATGGCTATCAGTCCTGCCCCGATTAACCCGATGATGGCAAACGCACTACTGAGCAGAAATGGGTCTATTCCGAAAGAAGCTCCAGAAAAGCCGAGACCGATGTAGAGGGTGATGCCTGCTGACCCGCCGAGCTGATCTGCCGCCCGCTGGACTCCAGAAGCTGTACCGGCATCCGATTCGGTCACTCCAGTAACAGCCGCGTACTGAAGTCCGACTAGCCCAAAACCCATCCCTACGGCGATAAGAACCATAGCTGGAATCATCGCAATAGCCGCAGCCTCTACGTAGGTGACGATGGCGATAGCCACCATCCCGAGAGCCGTAAACCCGATGCCGGTCACGGCGCAAAATCGCGCGCCCCATCGTCCGAGGAATCGAGGTACCAAGGTTGCGGCAGCAACAAGCGAGATCGCTAGTGGCACCAGCGTCAGTCCTGTGGTCAACGGACTGAGCCCTAGCCGGTTCTGTAGGTAGAAAGTGAACAGCAAAAACGATGTGGACAAAGCACCGCTGAGCAGAGCAGTCGCAAGATTGGCCCCCACTCGCGTTCGGTTGCGGAAGAACTCCAGGGGTATCAGCGGATTCGTGGCCCGTCGTTCAACGACAACAAACATATAGGCGGCTATCACAGCTGCAACTAGCACGACCACGGCCGCCCAACGGGGGATTCCGTCAGTCTCTCCTGCTTCGACGATCCCGAATACCAACAGAAGTGGCGCAGCTGTCAACAGGACCGAACCAGGAAGGTCGAGTTTCATACGCCTTCTTGGCTGGTCTGCCGGGATGAGAATGCCCGAAGCGATGAGGACGAACACGATAAAGGGTACCGATACAAGGAAGATCCAGCGCCACCCTAAAAACTCAGTGATGACTCCGGAGAGAATGAAGCCAAGCACAAGCCCGCAGCTAGCAACTGCCGCCCACACGCTCAGCGCGCGTGATCGTCCACGACCTTCAGGGAACAAGAGAACAATCACAGCCATTGCGGCTGGCAAAGCCATTGCTTCGCCTGCCCCTTGAAGCAGCCTCGCGGCTACAAGAATAGGATACGTAGGGGCAAGTCCCGCCAGCAGTGAAGCGAGGCCGAACACAGTTGTGCCGATCATTAACAACCGGCGCTGCCCGAGTAGGTCCCCGAGCCGGCCGCCAAGCATTAATAGACCGCCACCGGTGATCGTGTACCCGACGACAACCCATGTCAGTTGTCTAGCATTGGCACCGAACTCGGCACCGATGGACGGAAGGGCAACGTTCACTACGGTCACATCTACCGCGATCAAGAATTGCAACATGGAAAGACAGGCGAGCGTCACCCAAGCCCGCACCGCCGTGGTTTTAGATTGAGAAGAAAGATTAGTGGGAACCAAGTCGTGCTCCATCGTTCAGAAGAACTCCGGGCAGCACTAAGCGCCGCTCCGGACTGGCCGTAGAGCGGCGAAGCATCTAAAGATTAAAGGACTACGTGCTCCGCCGCTAGCGGAGCATCTTCGTCACGGCGGCTGCAGCCGCAGAGGAACCTGCCATACCCTGGATTGTATCAGTTCCGTGGCGGATATCTTGCCGGGCAAGCCTTCGTGCGTAGTGCAGGATATGTTGACCAGGCGCGGTTTGCTGCTGTTGCCCAGGCTGCAGCTGAGACGGTGGAGATACCGAGCAGATCCGATAAGAGTGGCACAGGTATTTCAGCGGCAAGTTCCAGGAGTGCGGCCGAACGAGAACGATTGACCGGAATACCCAATCGATTCAACCGGCTTCCTAAGGCCCCTGCGGTGAGGTGTCTACCTGGCCACCTTCCGGGGAATATCCATGTGTCATTTATATCCCGGTGAGTTCTGGGTGGGTTCTGGTACAACAGCGTGACAGCATGCCCGAGTTGTTCAGGCAGCTCAATAGGATCATCGGCGAGGGTGACGGAAACGCCTTGCTTGTTGAAATGCACCGCAGTACGTGGAATGGCGACAATACGAGTCAGTGGTTGTCCGTATAACAACACAAATAGTCCTGCGACACGGTCTTGCGGTTCTAGGGTTTGATCTCGGAGCAACCAGCACGCTAGATCCCAGCGTTCATCCGGAGGCATCGAACTTACGGGTTCTCTTTTTGGACGATATGATGAGACAGCTGTAGCAAGTCCATTGTCTTTAAGCCATCGCGTGAAGTGGCTTATGTGATCATGCCGGTTCGCTGAGCCAGCAACGTAGGCGTCGAGCACGCGTTGGGGCAAGGTCAAGGTCGTATATCCCTGCTCCTCGACGAATTGAAGGTATTCAGCACAGGTCTGTAGTCGAGATCGGAGCCGGTGAAACCGGTTATTGGGATCGGTAGGTCGTATCGCGTACCCTGCCCAGGGTTTGGTCGAGAGCCCCCATTGCGCGTATCGGCGCAGCAACAACCGATGAGTCGAGTTGGTCTGTTCCGAGAGCCACGAGGTCAACCAGAGGTAGTATCGTTCCTCATTGACATCGATGTCTGGGAGCACGCCGGAGGTCACGAGCAGGCTCAGTAAGAACGTTGCCCCTTGTTTTCCTCCGCATCGGGTAAAGATTGCCTCGAATTCTAGGGGCAACTGCCCGGTGGCTAATTCTCGCAGCACCGCAGCACTGACACGGTTGGTGTATTGCCACCCCATGAGGGAGTCAGCTCGCGCAGGCCCTTCCAATAAATACTTTTCTAACGGTCGAAGCTCAGGCCGCACAGCCCCGTCGGCATCTGCCAGCATCGTTCGGATTGTTTCAGGGCGGTGGCATTCGATGCACAGGTGGAACTTGCGCACGTTCTCCACTGAACCGCATCCCGGACATGCTAAAACTTCGGGTTGACCTGCGCACGAAGCACAGCACAGTTGGTCGTTTACAATGTGGGTGAGGAATTTCTGTTCACCACAGTCTGGGCAAGGCCGAGGATAACGCATCCCGTAGTAGCAATTGGGACAGATCGTCTTCCCTTGCAGGTGTAGGGCTATGGGTTGAAGACGTTGACAGCCGAAACAATCAGCCTTGGGACGCTCATAGCAGCGATTGCAGACCAACGTTCCGTCTAAAGCATTCTTAACAGAGGTTGTCTCCTGACAGCGATGGCATACGCCAAAGGAGCGTGGATCGAGCCTCCAACACGGTCTGCAAAAGTACTGTCCATCAAGGTTTTTATGGATGGGTCGCCGTTGCCCGCAGCCAACACATGGTCTCGCTCGATAATTTTTCTCGCATCGAGAACAGTGGCGACCTCCCTGGGGTGCTCGATGCGGCAACTGCATCTTTCGGCCACAACTCTCACATCCCGGCACCACAATCGCAGCGGCCCCAGCCTCACTGAGAGCAGTAGTCAGGGTTTGAACCGTCACGGGCACGTTCGGGTCGTTACCAGTCAGAATCCCGGGCCGTTTGCTGATCGCGATGAACAGCCTCCGACGCGTCCGATGGGCCGGCGCAATAGAATCGATCATGGCGGCCAGAACACTCGGCGCAATTTCTGGGACATAAGGCTCCAGAATCAAGACAATGTCTTGTGTCACTGTATCCATAAGGAGCTTTCGTTAGTACTTAGGCCGTCTGATCCTGGCCCGCACCGGACGCAGATCACCAATAGGAGCTGTACTGCCTTCAGCCACAGCAGTCTTCGGCGCTTCGACTTCACGCCGCTCGGTCACGATCAACTCATCCTTGGAACATTCCAGCGCATCACACAGCGCAGACAACACCTCCAGACTAATGCGGCGAGGTGGCGTTGCTACCAACCGATACACTTGCTCGCGCGACAGCTCAACGCCTCGCTCGGCCAATAAAGGGCGAAGATCAGTCGTTTGGAATAGCCCTTTCGAAGCCATAATGGCTCGAAGGTTCCACGTCGTATGAAGCTCAATCATTCCTGCCCCTCGTCCTCGGTAATTTTTCGCAGTGCCTGGGCCAAAATTCTATTCTTGAAATCTCCACTCACGGAGGTATAAATCGATGTGGTAGACGAGTGCTGGTGCCCCACTTGTTCCTGCACGAAGCGGTCAGCATACCCATGTTCAATCAAATGCGTGACATACGAATGCCTAAGACTGTGCAAGGTCAGCTCTTCCGGCAACCCAGCTTCGGCGCGAAGCTCGGCAAATCGGCGATCAAGATAACCCCCAGAGATGCGAGTCCGTCGCTCGGTAACCCAAATAGCATCGAGTTCTCCTGGATCAAACCGATCACGGCCTTGTTCAACCCACTGTCGCATACCCGGTACCCACCAATCGAATTCGGGAACTAGCAAGACAGTACGACGTCGAGGCGCACCACCGCCGGCTGCCTTGCCCCATCGCACATGCAAAGCCGCATAGCGTCCCCACTGTTTAGCTTCGGGATTGTAGTGCAGATCCGAAAGATCCAACTTCGCCAGTTCATTTCGTCTCAACCCAAAAGCGTAAGCCGTCTTGAATATTTGGGAGTCTCGAAGCGCGGCCAGCGCGCCTTTCTTCCCTGACGATGCGAGTTCTTCGACTTTGGCATCGGCCGTGTCAAATAGGGTTTCAACCTCGTCAAAGGTCAGGGGACGACGTTTTCCAGACCCCTCATATTGAGCTTTATGAGCGACCGTATTCCAGGGCAGACAAACCTGTACCGGGTGATTACCGAATTGGTTTTCACAAATCTCCACCCAGTCATAATTCGGATCGATCAAATACGCACAGAACGTCTTAATAGCATTGTGATTGTGCCGCATGGTCGAAAGCGACTTGAGCCGTTGATCTGGCCCTGAAATAAACTCTTCGACATCTTGAGCATTCCACTCCCACGGCATCCTTCCAGAAAACTCCTGCAACCGCAGGATCAGACGCCGCCGAGTCGCAATAGTCGTGGAACGCAGTCCCCTACTGCGCTGCTGGCTTTCCCAACCACCAAGCATGGCCTCAAACACCGTCGCTTCCGGCGTCACAAACGCCACATTGGACGAGTCCGACACGGCGCGAAGAGTCCGCATTAAATCATCTGAATGTTGCACCACATACAACAATGTAAGGGTGCATGCATCAACGGTCAATAGCCGACCGAGAAGACTTGAACTACACTGGGTAAAACTGCCCTCGCAAATGAGAATGATCGCTTATTGCCGAGTCAAAGAATGATTGCGAGTTGCATTTCGCGCAACAGTCGACGGTTCATGACGCGGCTCGACATTTCGCCATATAGCTCATAGTTGCTGGATTTGGCCACGAGATCGTGCTGGGCGGCGGTGGCTTCCAGTTTGAACCAGGGATAGCCCATCGGGATACCGAGGGTTTTGGCTTCGGTGCTTCGCGCCACCACGCATCCGTCATTATTCGACAGCACCACGGCTGGCCGGTTGTGCAAGGTTGGGTCAAAGACTCGTTCTGCTGAGACATAGAACGAGTTCACATCGACTAGCGCGATGTATTCCGCGGGGTTGGCTAGAGATGATGTAGGCATCGGGTCGCGACACCCCAAATCATCAATTCTGAAAGCTCGGCTACTTTTACATCTGGGTAGGCGGTATTTTCGGCCTGCAAGACTACCCCGGTATCGGTAACTCGTAAGCGTTTGACGGTCATCTCACCGTCCACAATGGCAATGACCACATGATCATCGCGTGGCTCGATGGAACGATCCACGATCAGTTCGTCACCGTCGAAAATACCGGCGCCCTCCATCGAGTCACCGGAAACCCGCACTATGAACGTGGACAGCTCGTCACGGATCAGCAACTTGGTCAGATCAATTTGGGTATCAGAATAGTCCTGCGACGGTGAGGGAAACCCTGCTGGGACGCTGCCCACGCCTGCTGCAACCAGTGTTTGCCTCGCACCGTCGGGCGTATATGCATAGACTCGCTGAACTTTCATGGCCCCTCCCTAGTAACGAACTCATTCTACCTACACAATTATTGCACCGAACTGCATCCTCAAACTTCACCAGAATTGATTCTTTTACAGTCGCTGAGGATCATTGCGGATCATTCGCCTGGCAGGGAGGCCGCGCAGTGCTGCACACGCTAACCAACCCGTGGGCGGCGAGAACGTGGTCGCGCCGGACTTTTGGGGACAGGAAACTAAAACAGAATCCATGCACTAGGACTAGGATCAGCGAATTTGTGTGTCACGTTGCACGCGAGCCTGAATTGGCGAATTCCTAGTGACGCCGGATAGTCCGGTGTCACGGAAGGAAGGAATTTGATCATGGTGGATCGAGAAAAAATGCGTGACATGTCGGTGACGGGCAATTTGACTGATGCTCCGCGACAGCGTGAGGGCCGCGACGGTAGTTCGTTTGTCACTATGCGGGTGGTTGAGAATCTGCGGGAGTATGACCGGGAGCAACAGCAGTGGGTTGATGGTGCGTCTGTTGGCTATGACGTTGCGATTGGTAATAAGCGGTTGGCAAAGCATTCATTAGAGAACTTATCTAAGGGTGACAGGGTGACCGTTCTCGGCGATGTTCAGGTTAGCCCGTATGTGAATAAGGAGACGGGCGAGCCTGGATTGAATCGGCGTATGAGTGCCCGAGACGTGCAGGTGTCAATGCTCGACGAACGATTTGATCCGACAATGAACACAGCGCGAGAGACTGAACGCGCCCAAGAGCTTGAGGTCGCGGAACAGTCGCAAGACCGAGCACCTTTAGACGGGCCTGGCACTCCCCCACCACCGGGTCCACCCCAGCAGACTGCATCGGTGGATTTTGGGCAACCCACACCGGCGCAACAACAAGAAGTTGCGGAACGTCAGCAGCGCGCGGAGCAGAGCTGGGCGGCTGTGGCACAACAACAGCAACAGCAGATGCAGCAGCCCCAAGCGGGATTTAGTGGGCCTTCTCTGTGAGGTTGATTGGCCGAAACATCGTGGAGTGATCGCAGTGGCCGAGGGTTGACAGAACCCTGGCCGCTGTGACGTTATGTCAAGTAAGGATTTTTGCTCATGGCACGCCGAAAACAGGTTGAAGGTCAGCTCAGTATCTTCGATGTGGAAGATGTTGATTTACTTGGAAGTGAGGATGAGACCGATGACCAACGAAGCATTCGACGAGACGACGGAGCGGCATTACAGTCCGGTGCAGGGTCTGTGGCTGGACGAGTGGGAGAACAATCCGCTGGTGTGGCAGGAACCGCTGGCGGAGACGCCGTACGGGTGGACTCTGATTCAGGAGTACGACCGGCTGTATCGCCAGACCGAAACCAAGACGTTGGTGGACGTGGTGTTGGAGCGACCACAATTCCAGAACGCGACCAGCCAGTTTCGGATGTATCTGGAAGCGATGGTGATGGCCAAGGAAGCACAGCTGGCACCGGATCGGTTGCCGGTGGTGGAGGATCAAGCGCTGCGGCAGTTGTCGATGCCCCGGCAGTTGCAGGTGGCCAAACATCTAGAGCGGCAGACCGAGATGGTCTTTCAGTGGATGATCGATCAGGGTATGGAGCCGATTCCGGGGACGAAGACCTGGCCCGGACTGGTCAGTTCGAAGATGGTGGACTACGTGGTGCACAACAGTTAACGGGTGACCCGGTTGACTGGGCTGGGACCACGCTGCGACCGTCGGGATTTCAGACGAGGTTAGATGCCAATATTGCCGCGTTAGAGACGCTGGACGAGCTGGAAAATGGCACTGCATATGCCAGTGAGGACCAGCAGCGGAAATTAGCTAGGTGGTCATCATGGGGTGCGCTGCCGGAGGTTTTCGATCCCACGAGTGAACGCGTCTCGGACACAACGCGGGAGCGTGTCCGAGAGTTGTTGGGTGAGGATGGGTGGCAACAAGCTCGTGCCACCACACTGAATGCGCACTATACCGATCCAGGACACAGTGCCGTGATATGGTCTGGGTTGCAGCGTGCCGGGTTTGCTGGTGGCCCGGTACTAGAACCTGGCTCGGGGTCAGGTGAGTTCATCGGCCAAGCACCGGACGATGCGCAGATGGTCGGGGTCGAGTTGGACCAGACGACTGCGAAAATCTCGTCGTGGTTGTATCCTTCGGCACAGATTCAGGCGCATGGGTTTGAGAAAACCCGGTTTGCTGAGGATTCGTTCAATGCGGTGGTGGGCAATGTGCCGTTTGGGAATTTCTCGGTGCCGGATCAGATGTATAACGGTCAGCAGCACTCGATTCATAATTATTTCATTGCTAAGAGTCTGCGTCATACGGCCCCTGGTGGGTATGTTGCGGTGATGACATCGACGTGGACGATGGACTCCCAGCGCACCACGGCGCGACGCGAATTTGCTCGGTATGCAGATCTGGTGGGTGGTGTTCGGCTCCCGGCTGGGGCGATGCGTTCATCTGCGGGCACTGATGTGATGGTCGATGTGCTGGTGTTTCGGCGGCGCAAATTTAATCAAGCGGTCAATCAGGACGCAATCAATGCTTGGATCGAACCGGGTGTGACCACTGTGACCGATGGTGAGGGGGCTACACACCAGGTTGGTATGTCTCAGTATTTTGCCACGCACCCAGACCAGGTCATCGGAACGGTTCAGGGCGGTACGGATCAGTGGGGCAACGTCACCTATAACGTGACCACCGACGACCTGACAACGGTTGGAGCTGACTTAGAGCAGCGGTTGGCGACGGTTGTTGATGAAGGGCAACGACAAGGGCTTGGGTATGAGCCAGAAGCCTTAGTTCCTGCCGAGGTCGAGCCTGGTCTGCATTTTGAAGTCCCACCAGAAGCGGCGGTGGGGCATATTCGCTTTGATAGCCAGCAGCGGCAGTTCGTGCAGTACAGTCCGGGTCTGGAGTGGGAACCGGTTAAAGTGGCGCGAAACCGAGCAGCTGAGTCGCAAGCGTTGTTGCAATTGCGCGATTTGGGCGTGGCCACGATTGAAGCTCAGTCGTCCGGCCAAGGCCTGGCAGCAGCCGACCAGGCACGTGATCAATTGGCGTCTGCCTGGCGGGACTATATTGACCGGTATGGGCCGATCAACCGATATCGAGAAGTATGGCGCACCCCATCGCCACGCGCGCAACAACAGGCCGTCAAAGCGGCTGAGGATGCCTGGCGGGCAGAGCTACCTGATGATGGTGATATTGGCCGTCAGGAGGTTGCAGTACCGGAGGATGTGCGTGCTCAGTGGGAATCTGACGCGGCAGAACAGGAATTGTATCGGCGTGATCAGCCACATTTGACGTTTCTCAGTGGTGACCCAAAGCTTGGCCTACTTCGGGCGATGGAACACTTTGATGAAGACGCCCAGGTTGCCGAACCTGGGGCGTTAATGACTCACAACGTTGTGGAGTATCGTCCACGACCAGAACGGGCCGAATCCGTGGTGGATGCGATTGCGATTTCCTTGGATGAAACGCGGCGTATTGATGTGGATCGGGTGGCTGAGTTGTTGGATACCGACAGTGCTGCGGCACGGCAGTCGGTGTTGGAGCATGCGTTTGTGGACCCGGAGTCGGGTGAGCTGGTGTCAGCGGTGGCCTACTTATCCGGTGATGTGCGTACTAAGCTCGAACATGCCCAAGACGCGGCGACCGAGGATGAACAGTTCGACCACAATGTGCGTGAGTTAGAAGCCGTGGTACCTGATGACATCAGCATTGAAGACGTCACTGTGAACCCTGGTGTCCATTGGGTACCGCAGGACTTGTATAACGATTTTGTGCGCGACACCTTTGAGGTGTCGTCTAGGGTGCGGTGGAACCCTGGGGCTGAACAGTGGGAAGTCGATTCGCCCAAGGGTGGGTTTCGCGAGCACGTACGCTTCCAATGGGGCACGTCCCAGCGCACTCCGGCGGCACTGTTGGCTTCGACGATGAACTATCGATCGGTGGTGGTCCGGTACAAGGACAGCGACGGCACGTATCGCAAAGATGCCAAGGCAACCACGGCTGCACGGGAAAAGGTTGAAGCCATCCGGCAACGGTTCAACCAGTGGGTATCCGAAGACCCAGCGCGTGCCCAGCAGTTAGAAACGATCTATAACCGCAAATTTAATGCGTTGGTGGCCCCTGATTATTCAGCACTGGGCAACGGGCTGGAGCTGCCTGGGTTGGCCGAGTCTCGGACACCGTATTCGTATCAACGGGCGGCTGTAGCCAGGGTGGTGAACGAACCGGCGGTATTGCTGGATCACGTTGTGGGTGCTGGCAAGACCGGCACGATGGTGATGTCCGCCATGGAGCTAAAGCGCACTGGAATTGCTCATAAACCCGCGTTGGTCGTGCCGAATCATTTGGTCGAGCAGATCAACCGAGAATTTGTGGAATGGTACCCGAACGCCAATGTGCTGGCGGTGCCCACTGGTTTGTCGAAAGCCCAGCGTCAGCACTGGATGGGCATGGCCGCTGCTGGTGACTGGGATGCGGTGATTTTGCCGCAAACCGTCTTCGAGCGCGTTGAAATTGATCCAGCCAAACGTGCTGAATGGTTACGCGAACAAATGGCTGAACTCGAAGCAGTCGACGCCAATTCAGATGCTGATGATCGGTTTTCGGTCAAGCGTATTGAGGCAGCCAAGAAGCGGTTAGCAACCCAGTATGACCGGGCAACGAAGATTGCCGATCCAGGTTTGACGTTTGAGCAAACCGGGATTGATTACTTGTTTGTTGATGAAGCACATCATTATAAGAATTTGGCACGCCAGTCTGATATTATAAGAATTTGGCACGCCAGTCTGATCTGGCTGAGCTATCGTGTGCGGGGTCCCAGCGTGCAGCAGACTTAGACTTCAAACTCCGGGCGCTGCGGGAGCAGAAAACCGTCTCGGCAGAACGTGCGGGATTGTTGACCTCGACGTACCAACCAGCCGTAGCGACCTTTGCCACCGGAACTCCGGTGTCCAATACGATGTCGGAAATGTGGGTGATGCAGCACTACCTGCGCCCGGACGTGTTGGCTGCCACCAACGCGGAATCGGTCACGGCCTGGGGCCAACAGTTCACCACGTCCGAAACCACATTGAAACCGAAAATGACTGGTGACGGATGTGAACAAGTCACCAGGATTGGCAAATACGTCAATGTGCCGGAATTGATGCGGATTAATGGCTCCTTTACCGATACGGTCCAACGTGACCAACTGGAAACCGACTTACCCAAAGTCATCAGTGGTGATCGGGTGTTGTTGCGTCGTGATCCCTCGCCCCAGGTGGAAACCTACATTGGAGAGTTATCGGATCGGATTGAAAATCTATCGGCCAGCAACAATGACAATATGTTGTCGATTACTGGTGATGGTCGTCGGGTGGCCCTAGATGGCCGACTGGTTGGCCTTGATACTGATGACGATGGTGGCCGGTCGGTGGCTGTGGTCGAACAAATCATGGACGTCTACCAGCGCACCAAGGTCCGCCAGTATCGCACCGAAACCGGCGAGATATCGGCCACCACTGGGGGTTTGCAGATCGTGTTTTTGGATCAGTCCACCCCGCAAGATGAGTGGAATATGTACGACCAGATTCGAGATGATCTGATCGCAGCCGGCATGGAAGGTGACCAGGTGCGGTTCATTCACGAAGCCGAAACGGATGAAGCCCGAGACTCGCTGTTTAATGCGTGTCGCAACGGACAAGTATCCGTGTTGTTGGGCTCAACTCAGAAGATGGGAACCGGCACCAACGTACAGGAGCGTGCAGTCGCCTTGCACCACGTAGATTGTCCATGGCGACCAGCAGATTTGGAACAGCGTGAAGGACGCATTATTCGTCAGGGCAACCAGAACCGTGAAGTTGAACTGTATTCGTATGCCACCGATAACACGTTCGATGTTGCCTCGTGGGACATGATCGCCAGGAAGGCCAAATTCATTGGGCAAATGAAACGCGGTGAGTTGGCTGGCCGACAAATGGAAGATGTTGTTGCCGGTTTGGAATTCAGTGCGTCTCGGGCAGCTTCTGAACTCTCAGGTGATCCCCGGATTCAAGAGCTAGCGGAGTTGCAGTTGCGCATTGAGCAGTTGGAGTCATTGCAGCAAACATGGCAATCCGAGCGGTCAAAAAACCGGGTGCTGCTGCGCCACAACGATAACCGGGTGGAGTATCTGACGACGAATATGCCCGGTTTGGCAGCCTTGGCGCAACAAGTCACCGATACCAGTGGGG
>DXCT01000034.1 GCA_019115865.1 Candidatus Yaniella excrementavium
TCGTGCAGACGGATCTGGATTGGGTAGGTACCCAATGCACGAATGTCGTTGGCTCCAATGACGGAACGACGATCAACGTCGCCCTTGCCAGCCGCCGCGATCGCTTCAACGATGGCATTGGTGGTCACGGAACCGAACAGACGACCGGTGTCGCCTGCCTGCATCTGGATCTGAATTGGTGCTTCTGCCAGTTGTGCTGCCTGAGCCTGTGCGGCTTCAAGGCTGCGTTCCTGACGAGCTTCACGGTTTGCGCGCAGTTCTTCTACTTGCTGCTGCGCACCCTGGGTCCAACGAACTGCCTCGCCACGTGGGATCAAGTAGTTCCGTGCGTGACCGTTGCGTACATCAACGACGTCGCCGGCCGAGCCGAGGCCCGGGATCTCCTGGGTCAAAATGACTTTCTGATTCGCCATGATTTCTCTCCCTTGATCAGCGTTTAGCGGCCGGAACCGGAGTATGGCAGCAGAGCCATTTCGCGGGCATTTTTAATTGCCTGCGCGATTTTGCGCTGCTGTTGGACGGTGACACCGGTTACGCGACGTGCACGAATCTTGCCGCGGTCGGAGATGAACTTGCGTAGCAAAGCAACATCTTTGTAGTCGATGTAATCGATCTCCGCTGTTTTCAACGGATTCGGTTTTGGTTTCGGCTTGCGAATTTCAGCTTTAGCCATCGTGGTGCTCCTTTATTTGTTAACCTGGAGCCCGCCGGTCGGCGGGATGGTATTTGAGTGGTAATTGGTGTTTTAGAACGGTGGAGGGGAGTCGTTACCCTGATCCCAAGATCCGGCAGATCCTCCGCCACCCCACGGGTCATTATTCGGTGCGGGTTGTCCCCAACCACCGCCGCCGCCAGCTGGTGCGCCGCCCCAGTTTCCACCGGGTGCACCCTGGCCGCCACCGCCGAATCCACCGCCACCACCGGAACGTGGTGTGCGGTTGACCTGTGCGGTAGCCCAGCGAAGGGAAGGGCCAATCTCGTCTACATCGAGTTCCCAGTTGGTCCGTTGTTGACCTTCTTTCGTCTCGAATGACCGAGCTTTGAGCCGACCGTGCGCGATAACGCGCATACCCTTGGTCAGCGTCTCTGCCACGTTTTCGGCAACGTCACGCCATACGGAGGCCCGAACCCATAACGTTTCATCATCAACCCATTCACCGGATTGTTGGTTTCGTGTTCTTGGGGTTTGAGCAATCGTGAAGTTCGCAACTGCGTGACCCGATGCGGTAAACCGCAGTTCTGGGTCACCTGCCAGGTTGCCAACCACAGTGATATATGGTTCTCCGGCCATGACACGCTCCTATGCGTAGCAGCTTGTGGTACTAAAACTTAGAGGGTAATTTTCTGATCTTCCGGACGGATGATCTTGGTGCGCATTACGGTTTCGTTCAAGCCGAGCTGACGATCCAGTTCTTTGGACTGCTCAGGAGTAGCAGTGAAGCCAACGACGGCATAAACAGCCTCGTTTTTCTTCTGGATTTCGTAGGCAAGGCGACGACGGCCCCATACTTCGAGTTCGCTAACGGTCGCGCCATCTGTGATGATTGCATCAAGATATTTACGCAAGGTTGGTTCAACTGTACGCTCGTCGATCTCTGGATCGATGAGCACCATCAGTTCATATGCACGCATGTGAACCCACCTCCTCTGGTCTGGTGGTCACGGTATTTCCGTAACAGGAGGTTCTAGTGCAAGCGTCTGACCCATTTGGGGACAGACAGCAACCTCAACATTATAGCTGACACTCGCCGAAAACTGAACTCAATGATTATGATCGGTAGTCGTATGAACCCCGCCCTGCTCCTGGAGGTCAGCCATCGCTGAACAGCACCGCGAGACGCCCCAATCACAAGTGTTCCGGCGCTTTATCGTAGCGGCCATCGTGCTACCGATCGTGCTCCTCGGTCTAGCCTGTATCGCACAGCTGACGCTGCTAACCGAGTTACCCGATCCAATTGCAACGCATTGGGGACCAGGCGGTCAGGCCGACGGGTTTTCGTCACCGAGCTCAGCTGTGCTACTGACTGCACTTATCGGACTCGGCAGTGCGGTGCTCATCGCTGCCTTGCTTATCCCAGGTCTTCGTCGCGGCGAACGCGGTCCCGTGTACCGGCTCATGGGTGCAATAGCCGCCGGAACAGCCGGCCTCATAGCAGCGCTTTTTACCGGAATCTTGTGGATACAGCGCGGTCTGGATGATGCTCGCGAGGTCGGTGGTATCGGGGAAGTCATGCTGCTGGGATTTGGCATTGCCCTGGTGGTTGGAGTGCTTGCATGGGGCATCCAGCCCCGGCAACAAACGCGCAGCAAAGCTGACGTCGCAGCGCAACCCGCTGCTACCCCACAGACACAAAACCTGGAATGGGTCCGCTACACCAGTATGCCCAAACTCTTCGTGGCAGCTATGGTTGCGGTTTGTCTCGTGCTGCTCATTGGGGTTGTTGTTGCGTGGAACGCCTCAGAACCCAGCGTGACGCTGGGTCTACTGGGGTTGACGCTGTTGATATTAGCGCTCACAGCAACCATGACCGTTTTCCGCGTGAAAGTGGATCACCGTGGCCTAACCGTGACTTCATTCGCCGGATTACCTCGCTTCAACGTTGCCCTGGATGCCATCGACTCTGTGACCATCACCGAGGTGGAACCGATGGGTGCATTTGGTGGTTGGGGGCTGCGATTGGCGCCTGGACGCTTTGGTGTGATTACCGGCCGTGGTGCAGCAATTCAAATACACAAACGTTCTGGCCGTAGTTTTGTGGTCACGGTCCCCGATGCCACAACAGGCGCCGGCGTGCTGCAATCCCTCGTCGCGCCGACACCCCAATAGGGCGTTGGACTATGCTAAGCAAGACGTTTGATTATCGAGGGCTGGAGGGACAATCGTGGCAGCGGATAAGGGTGCGGTGACGATGCAGATCGGCGAGGTCGCTGAACGCACACAACTGTCCTCGCATCTCTACGTTTACCGCAGGGGTGCTGATCCTGATTTTGTCGGTAACCCTGGGAGATCTGGTGGCGATAATCCCGATGGCCGCCCTGGTTGCCGTCATGATCGTGACCGTGATCGGCACCGTAGCCACCGACAACCTGGCCGTCGGTGTGACGCTGGGCGTGTTGACCGCGATGGTGCTGTTTGCCCAGCGCGTCTCACCATTTGCGACCGTCAAGCGCAATGTCACCGGCGAAGGCGACGATGCGACCGCCCACTACACGGTGGTCGGGGAACTGTTCTGGGCATCCTCGAATGACCTCTACACCCAGTTTGACTACGCGAACGATCCCGAACACATCGTCATCGACTTTTCCCAATCTCACCTGTGGGACGCTTCGACGATTGCCGCACTGGACTCGATCGAAGACAAATACCAGCACTACGGTAAGACCATAGAAATCTCCGGGTTGAACGTGGCTAGCCGAGCGATGCGAGCGCGCATGTCGGGCCGGTTAAACTAGTGAGCCTCCGATAACAGATGGTTGCCTTCCCGTCGCTGCATCAGCACGACCCCAAGCGTTGTGACTATGCCGTTCACAACGAACGTTACTTGGAAGGTGGCCATGCTGTACAAGATCAGTGCGGTACCAAAATACTCTGACTCTTGGCCGGCCATGACCAACGCTGGGCCAAGCGTTAGTACCGGTATCGTCAGCAGACTCGTGGCAAAAACTACGCCACCGCGAGGACGATTTGGCAGGCCCCTATGCCGTCTGGTTCGGAAGATGACACCGAACCAGACGGCGGTAAGCGCCAGAATCAGCAGGGCAACGCCGCCGGGTTCGGCAAAGAACCGCAAGGGATTGGCCCAATCCACTCGGCCCGGTGAGCCGAAGATCAGGAAGTGTGCGACAAGCTGTCCAAAAAACAGGCCCGCCCCCGCCAGAAAGACACCGAACGGTATATTGATCTTGGGGGTCTTTGACGCCTGAGTTTTATGCTGTGTCATAGTTCCCAGTCTGCAGTACCGCGGGCAAGCCGACTCCCCGATGACTACCTGGTGCTTAGTGTTCCTCGAGTAGCTC
>DXCT01000035.1 GCA_019115865.1 Candidatus Yaniella excrementavium
GTGATGTCCTTGTTATAAACATGCTCTGACTCTATGGTTGGCGCAGCTTCGACATCGCAGTGTCGCCCAAAATGTGGATAACTTCACCGTGCTGTCGAGACATCGCAGACGGAATGTGTTTTCAGTTGTAGGATGGCTCAGATACGTCAGTTACCAACTGGCCTGCGCCGCGCACAATGGAGTGTGTGACGAGTCTGTAGCGGAGGAATCCGCTAGACCTGCTCCACATCCCGGAGCAACTATGATTTTGAACCCGAGGTTACGCCTCGGGTCTTCGTATGTGTAAGCCGCGATGGTGTCGTCCTACGGAAGTGCGAACCGCATTGCGGTTATGGATAAGAGAGCCATGACAGAAGTTCAACTAGATCATCGCACTGAGACCGACCTGATCGGAACGGTCGAGCTACCCACGGACGCGTATTACGGTGTCAACACTGTTCGTGCGGCAGAAAACTTTCAGCTGTCGTCGACACGCCTGAACCAGTTTCCGGAACTCATTGCCGCGCTAGCCATTATTAAACAGGCCGCAGCCGCAGCGAACCGTGATGTTGGCGCACTTGATGCATCGATTGCCGACGCTATAATTTCGGCCTCCCAAGAAGTGGCCTCGGGCCAACTGCACGAACAGTTTATTCTGGACATGATCCAGGGCGGTGCTGGCACCTCCACCAACATGAACGCGAATGAAGTGATCGCCAACCGTGCACTCGAACATCTAGGGCACTCCAAAGGTGATTATGAGGTTCTGCATCCGCTGAACCACGTGAACATGGGCCAGTCGACCAACGACGTCTACCCCTCAGCACTCAAACTCGCGCTGCATCAGATGACCGGTGACTTGCTGAATAACTTGGCTGCGCTCAAGGCGTCGCTGCAGGCCAAGGCGCAAGAGTTCGATAGTGCCGTCAAAATGGGTCGCACCCAAATGCAAATCGCCGTTCCTATGACCCTGGGCCAAGAATTTGGTGCCTGGGCCGTGATGATCGAACGGGCTGAAACCGGTCTACAACGTGTCCGCTTTGATCTACTGGAACTGAACCTCGGTGGTACCGCCATCGGAACAGGGATCAACGCCAACGAAGGCTACCGCGAGCGCGCCATCGAACATCTACGGGAAATCACCGGGCTCAACGGCATTGCTTCAGCCTCCGACCTGATTGCAGCCACCGCAGATACCCAAATTTTTGTGGATCTCTCCGGCGCACTAAAACGTGCAGCGACCACGATGTCAAAGATCGCCAATGACCTTCGTGTCTTGTCTTCTGGACCATCGGGCGGTTTCGGGGAAGTCAATTTGCCAGCGCGTCAGGCTGGTTCATCCATCATGCCAGGCAAGGTCAATCCGGTGATCCCCGAAGCGGTGAACCAGGTAGCGTTCCAGGTTGCCGGCCACGATACCGCCATAACCATGGCTTCTGAAGCCGGTCAGTTAGAGCTGAACCCGTTTGAACCAATTATGGCTCGTGGGCTATTTGATTCGATTATGACGTTGAGTAATGCGGCCACGATGTTTGCCCAGAAGTGCATCGACGGCATCACCGCCAATACAGAATTGATGCGCAACGTCGTTGAAGGATCTGCCGGACTGGCCACCGTGTTCTCTCCGGTGGTTGGCTACAAAGCCGCGACTGCCCTGGCCGTTGAGGCGAACACCACCGGCGCCAAGGTCACCGACCTTGCCGTGGATAAGGGACTGCTTTCGAAAATGCAGGTGCAGCAACTCATCAATGATGCCTTAGAGATCTAGGCAAATAATTCCGGGGCATTCATGATGATTACCCCGCCGACCATGAGAACCAGTCCAATCACTTGTAGTGGTTGGACTGGTTTTCTTGGTGCTGATAAGAGCCCGAAGTGATCGACGGCCAATGATCCGGCGATAATGCCGGTTTGGGTAACAATCACGGTAGCGGCCGAACCGATCAGCGGTGACAAAAACGCCACGCCGGTCACATACAGGGCGCCAAGTAGGCCGCCCAACCACATCCACCACGGATTGGAGCTTTTGCTTGCGGGTACGGTAATCCGCAAGGATGGCCGAGTAATCACCAGGAGGCACAACAGTGCTGCGGTCCCAACCAGAAATGAGATAAATCCGGCGTGGATGGCCGATCCCAGCACGCTGGTCAGTTGACCGTTGACTGCCACTTGAACACCAAAACAGATGCCGACGCCCAGTCCTATCAAATACCAGATGGGTGACGGCGACGAGCGCTGCAGCTGAGGCCTTCGACGACCGCCAACTACCGCGAGCAACGCAGCAGACAACACGATCGCGGCTCCGACCAGCCGCCAGGGGCTCGCTGTATAGATGGCAACACCAAACAATCCAAAATGATCAATGGTCATGGTGGTGATGACTTGGGCGGTGAGGTTCAGCGCGGTTGAATATAACGCACCAATAATCGGTAACAGCAAGACCGTCGTCGTCATGCCGACAACTCCAACAAGTCCGCCGATCCACAACCAGCCGGGTTGAGCGGTCAGATGGTTGTTGTCGAAACCAAGGGTGCCCACACTCGCCCAGGTCAGCACAGCCAGACACAGGGTACCGACCAAAAACGAGATGGTCGCCATCACCCAGGGCGAAGCAACCGCTGAACGGAGCCGGTTATTGATCGCGGATTGCGACGGCATCAATACGCCGATCGCCATACCTAGCAGCCCATACAGCAACGCATACTCCCGTGGTAGAAAAACTACCCTTAGCCTAGTCGGAAGCTAGATAGCCCGCCCTGGTGTAAGAATATTGTGAGGATCCAGTGCATTTTTAATGCTGCGCTGTGTATCCAGTACGGCCTGACTCAGCTGGTTGGGCAGTTCATGATGTTTAACCGCCCCGATACCGTGTTCCCCGGTGAGTGTTCCACCCAGCGATATGGCGAGTCGTCCGATATCGTCCAGGACTCGTTCGGCTGCCTCGTGTTCCTCCGGTGTGTCCTGGGCTTCGACGGTTGGATGCAGATTGCCGTCGCCGGCGTGCGCCACAAAGGTGATGGCTCGACCGTGTTTCTCAGCCAGTGCTTCGATCCCCCGGAACATGTTGGCAAGTTCGCCGACCGGTACTCCGACGTCGCAAGACACGCGCAAGCCGCGGGCTGTCAGCGCCGGGTTTGCCAGACGCCGGGCCTCAAGCAACGTGTCATCCTGGGCAACGGTAACTTCCACGGCTCCATGGTGTTCACACAGCTGCGTGATTTGGTGCGCGGTGTGTTCGGCGTCGTGTCCGACAGTTTGACCAATCAACACCGCAGCTTTCGGGATGGCCAGACCCGATGGATAAAATGCTTCAACAGTTTCAACGCTGTGAGCGTCCATGAGCTCCAGGACTTCTGGCTGGGCTTGACCGTTTACGATTGCGGTAACCGCTTCACCGGCGGACTGGATATCGTCAAAACTGGCGCGAAAAGTACGCGGTGTACCCGGTGGCACCGGCTTGAGTCGTACTGTGGCCGCCGTAATGACACCCAAGGTGCCTTCGGAACCCACGAATAAGCTGGTCAAGTCCAGACCCGCAACATTCTTGCGAGTTCGTGCGCCCGTATCCAATACGGTGCCATCAGCCAGCACGACTTCCAACGCGGCGACAGCATCCCGGGTCACACCGTGGGCGATACACCTCAGGCCACCAGCATTGGTGGCGATATTACCGCCTACCGTCGAGATCTCAACACTTGCCGGATCTGGTGGGAAAAACAATCCGTGGTCTCGAGCAGCGGTGTCCAGATCTGCTGTGATCACACCCGCGTCGACGACAGCTAAACGATTTACCGGATCAATTTCGCGAATCGTATTAAAGCGTTCAAGAGAAATGACCAGACCGTTGGCGTACCCGACTGCTCCCCCGGCCAGTCCGGTGCCGGCGCCACGGATGGATACCGGAATCTGGTGCCGATTAGCCCACGCCAGTGCCGTGGAAACTTCGTCGGTGCTGTTGGCCATGACCAGAGCAAGTGGCTGGCCCACCGGGAAGTACCGCGAGCTGTCTTTGGCCGTGCGTTCAAGCTCTGATCCTTCCGTCACCACAGCTGCACCGAGTAACTCGTCCAGCTCTGCAAGCGCTTGGTTCTGTGTCAGTGTTTCAGCGGGCATGGAAGTCCTTTTGTTGCGTTGAAGCATCGAGCATTGACCACGTGGCGAGCACATCGTGATGTGTCACACGACAAGGTTATTACAGTTGTGCTGGCATATGTCGCATTCCTCACGCCGCGGAATGTGTGTGGCTGCCTAGTTTCAGTCCGTCGATAAGACGAGTAGTATATCCTTCAAGTGTTCCTGTGCCGTCGCCATGCACCATGTCTTTCAAGACATTGCGGTAGTCGGCACGACATTTTTTGCGCGCCTGTCACGTGTTCAACATCAATTCGCGCTCGATGAGACGGCTACATAAGGGAGGAATAGCCTGATGGCTCATGGGTCACGGTGGACTACCCCGGCCGAAACTGAACCCACACAACGGGTCTGGATGAACTTCCCGCGCGCAGGCGCCCAGAACCTGCCCGCCCTGTGGAAACTCTCCTCTGGCCGACGTGCATGGACCCGGTTAGCCGAGACAATTAATCGTCACGTACCGGTCACACTGCTCGTTGATCCGGATGATCAGCGCACCGTGTCATCCTTCGTGTATTCCGACATCGACATCATGATCCTGCCCTTCAATAACGCACTGTTGCGCCGCACCGGCCCCACCATGGTTGCTTCCCGCCGGCCACAGCCCAATTCAGGACGTCGTCCGCGGCGGGTGTTAGGCATGGTGGATTTCACGTTTAATGGTTTCGGCCGCCTCCCCGGTGTCAACTACGGTCTCGACGACACGCTCCCCGGCACCCTCATGGATCTGCTCGACACCAGCTCAGGGATGACAGAACGCGTACTTTCCATGATGGTGGCTGAAGGTGGTTCATGGGTAACAGACGGCAACCGGACCGCCATCGCGTCCGAAGCTCTCTTGACTGATCAGCGCCGCAATCCCGGCTGGTCCGTGGACACCGCGGAGCGGGAACTCCGCCGCAACGTTGGCATCGATCACTTCATTTGGTTACCTCGCGGTCTCACCCAAGGCGCCGCGCCCGAAGGGTGGGGCGGCTACATCGACCAGCTCGTTGCCTTCCAATCGCCAGGACGGGTGTTGCTGCACAATCAGGCTGACCCATCGCATCCGGATCACGAAGTCACCAATCACGCCCGCGAGGTGCTCCAACAAGCCACCGACGCCCACGGCAACCCCCTGGACATCATTGAGATCCCTGCACCACAAACACATTCGGATATGCGCGGCCCGGTCAATTGGTCCTACCTGGATTATCTGGTACTCAATGACGTCATCATTGCGCCAAGATTCGTTGACCCGCACGACGCCGAGGCACACAAACTGCTGGGCAAACTCTACCCGGACCATCGCATTGTGCCGTTCATGGCGCAAGACCTGTTTGATCACGGTGCCTCGATTCGTGCCGTGACCCTGCCACAACCCCAGGTCAGCAACCGACGCTAAGAATCAGCCAGCGGGCACAAAGTGTCCGCTAACCGGCCCAACTGTCCTGAGGTGGCGCTACAGTAGTTCTTGGAACGAGGTAAAGGAGCACAGTGGCCGCACAGCGCATGACCAAAATACAGCGATCCATTCTGGTGGTCGTTCTCGTGCCGGTCTTCATGTCGCTGCTGTCGATCTCCTCGATCAATGTGGTGCTGCCGGCGGTGCAAACCTCACTTGATGCTCCCACCAGCCAAATTCAATGGGTACTGTCCGGCTATACGCTGGCTTTCGGCGTGCTACTGGTGGCCGGTGGACGCGCCGGCGACACGTTTGGCCGCGGCAAACTGTTTGTGGCCGGCCTGGTGCTCTTTGGTCTCGGGTCGCTCATTGCCGGACTCGCGCTGAATGGGCCCATGCTGATCGTCGCCCGATTTATCACCGGATTCGGTTCCGGACTCCTCAACCCTCAAACCGTTGGGTTCATTCAACAATTCTTCGACGGACCGCTGCGAGCCCGCGCCTTTGCTTCCTTCGGTTCGGTCATTGGCGTTTCGGTCGCCATCGGGCCGGTGCTTGGGGGCGGGCTCATCGCGCTACTGGGCCAAGATTGGGGCTGGCGTTGGACATTCTTGGTCAACGTTCCCATTGCCGCAGCTGCGCTGTGGTCGGCCTACCGCAACTTCCCCACCGCAGCATGGCAACGCTATGTTCCCGAAGGGGTCGACGACACACACCACAAACCAGATCTTGACCCCGTGGGCACCACCATGTTCACGCTGGGCACCCTATTGGTGATGTGGACGTTCTTGGAACTCGATAAGGGTGGCATCTACTTTGGCATGCTGCCCCTCGGCGTCGTCATTCTGGCCTGGTGGGTGTGGTGGGAACGCCGCTATAAACGCCGCGGCGGTGACCCGATGGTCGATATGGCGCTATTCAAAAACCGGTCATACCGCAATGGCACCCTACTGATTGGCCTGTTTTTTACCGGCTCCACCTCGGTATGGGTTACGGTTGCGATCTTCCTCCAAACCGGACACGGTATCTCAGCGCTACTGGCTGCCCTGGTGGGCCTGCCCTCGGCTGTCGCAACGTCGATCACCTCCCAAATTGCGGGCCGCTATGTGCTGCGGGCTGGACGCGCCATGGTCGCCTGGGGCATGACGGTCACGCTGATCGCCCTTGGCTCGTCGATGTTCGTGGTGACGGGCGTGCATCTGTGGGGTTGGTCGGTGTGGTGGCTCATCATGACTTTGGCCCTGCTTGGCGTCGCGCAAGGTTTTATTGTCTCACCGAATCAGACCTTATCGCTGATTGAAGTCCCCGCACACGTTTCTGGTGTCGCCGGCGGTGTCATGCAGACCGGCCAACGCGTTGGGACCTCGGTGGGCACCGCCCTGATCACCTCGATGTTATTCGGGGTCGCAGCAGCATACTCCTGGAACTGGGCGTTTGTGGCAGCCTTCGGCACGATCATGATGATGGTCGTTGCTGCCCTAATCGTTGCGGTCATCGACATTGCCGGCACACGGCGAGTACAAGCTGCTGTACCTCAGGGCCACGAAGCCAACTAACGTCACACAGCTACACCATCCCGGGGCACCTTACAGACATACGGTAAATTAGTGGCATCGACAGGGGAGCAGCCCAAACACGCTGCTGAGAGTGCAAAAGCAGACCCTCGAACCTGAATCCAGCTCATACTGGCGGAGGAAGTCGTAACTCTCCACGCACCGCGTGCCCTCCTAGTAAACACAGGAGGAACCATGAAGAAATCGTTACCGCTATTGGTCGCCGGCGCGCTGGCACTGGCCGGTTGTTCTATTGCCGATCAGGCCCCGGATAGCGCTGAAGAAACCAAGCCCACGGTCACCATCATGACCCACGATTCCTTTAATGTGCCCGAAGAACTCGTTGCCGCCTTCGAAGAAGAGTCCGGGTACTCGGTCTCCACCACGTCACCCGGTGATGCGGTTGCGGTACTGAATCAACTGATCCTGCAGCAGGACAACCCCACGGTCGACGCCGTCTACGGCATCGACAGCTACTCGGCACCGGAACTGCTCAACCAGAACATGCTCACCACCCACGACGCCGAACTCGGCTCGGCAGACCAATACACCGTGGACTCCGACACCGAAGGCCAGCTGGCGCCAATCGACCACGGCCAGGTGTGCGTCAACATCGACAACGAGTGGTTCAACGAGGCAGGTATCGCGCCCCCAGAAACTCTGGATGACCTGACCGATCCGACCTACGAGGGACTCTTCGTCACCACCGACCCCACCACGTCCTCGCCCGGGCTAGCATTCTTAGTCGCCACCATTACCGACCAAGACGACTGGCAAGGCTACTGGCAGGACCTGTTAGACAACGGCACCAAGGTTGCCAGCAGCTGGTCGGATGCCTACTACTCAGACTTCACCTCCGCCGGTGACGGCGACTATCCGCTGGTGTTGTCCTACTCCTCTTCACCATCCGCCGAAGAAGGCCGCACCTCCTCGGCGTTAGGTACCTGCACCGAACAGGTCGAATACGCGGCAGTACTCGACAACGCGGCCAACCCAGAAGGCGCCAAAGCATTCATCGAATTCATGCTCGACACCGAGTTTCAGGCCTCCCTGCCCGAAGAAATGTACATGTACCCGGTTGATGACGCAGTGACACTGCCCCCGGCCTGGGAACAGCACGCCGGACTGGCTGACGATCCACTGATCGCCGACCTGGCTGAAGTTGCAGAAAACCGCGAATCGTGGCTCCAGAATTGGACCGAACTCTACGAGAACGCCAACTCGTGACCCTTCGGATCGGATGGAGCGCGGCGCTGATCGCCGTCGTCACCTTCCTCGCCATTTTCTTTGCCTGGCCAGTTGGCGCCATGCTGCTGCGCGGCATCCTCGACGACTCCGGAGCGCTGGATCTGAGCGCATTCGCTGAGGTGCTGGCCGCGCCGCGCACCTGGGAAATCGTGGGCCACACGCTCACCATGGCCGTGCTGGGCACCGCCGGTTCGGTGATCTTTGGCATCCCGGCCGCATATATTCTCTACCGCACCGATTTCCCGGGCCGAACCGTGCTGCGTTCACTGACCCTGGTGCCCTTTGTGTTGCCAACCGTCGTCGTGGGTGTCGCCTTCCGCGCACTGCTTGGACCCAATGGGCCACTGGGATTCTTGGGTATGGACCAAACGACCGGCGCGATTGTGGCCGCCATGGTGTTCTTCAACATCAGCCTGGTCGCCCGGCAGGTTGGTGGACTCTGGCAGATGCTTGACCCGCGCACGGTTGAAGCCGCTCGCAGTTTGGGGGCCTCGCGAGCGCGCGCTTTTTGCACCATTACCCTGCCTGCACTCACACCCGCGATCGGTGCCTCAGCCGGCCTGGTATTCCTCTACTGCTCCACCGCCTATTCCCTGGTTCGTACGCTAGGGTCCCCCGGCGTTGGCACCATCGAAACCGAAGTGTTCCGACAAACCCAAACCTTGTTGGATCTGCGCACCGCCGCCGTGTTATCAGCCCTGCAGGTTGTCTTCGTACTCGCCTCAGTCTGGTTGACCCAACGCCTTTCCCACCGTGCCACCACTGCTCTGCGAATGCAGCATCCAGTACGCCAACCGTTGGCCCGCACCGACTGGTTCCCTTTCAGCGTCACGATGTTTGCGGTAGTCGTCATTATTTTGCTACCCATGATCACGCTGCTGGAACGATCGTTAATTACCGATGACGGCTACGGATTCGATAATTACCGGTTGCTGGTCACCTCGTCTGGTTCGGGATTCGCCGGCGGCACGACCGCGGCCCAGGCGCTGGAACACTCGCTGAAGATCGCTCTGGATGCCACACTCATTACCCTTATCGCCGCGATGCTGATTTCGCTGATCATTACCCGGGAGGCCAGCCACCCGATGCTGGCCCGCGGACAACACTTCCTCGACACCTTCATCATGCTGCCCATGGGGGTGTCCTCGGTGACCATCGGTTTCGGCTTTCTCGTGTCCATCCACGCGGTCAACCCATCGTTAGGCCAATCTGGCGTGCTGGTGCCACTGGCCCAGGCCGTGGTCGCGCTGCCCCTCGTTGTACGGACTGTGATCCCCGTGCTTGCCGCCGTTGATCCGAAACAACGCCAAGCCGCCGCCGTTCTCGGCGCGAGTCCGGTACGCATCTTGACCACCATTGACGCACCCTATCTGCTGCGCGCCCTGGGACTGGCCGCCGGTCTGAGTTTCTCGGTGGCACTGGGCGAATTTGGTGCCACCAGCTTCCTAGCCTCACCCGACTATCAAACCCTGCCCGTCTACATTGTCCGACTACTCAACCGCCCCGGTGCCGATAATTTCGGCATGGCACTGGCAGCAGCGGTCGTCTTGGGTATTGTCGCCGCAATAGCATTACTTATCGGCGACCGCATCCGTCCGCGCATCAGGAGCTCCGTATGAAGGCCATCGACCTCATAAATATTCACCTGCACTACGGCACCGGTCGTGACACCGGCGATGCCGTACTCAGCGGGGCCAACCTCCAGGTTGATGACGGCGAAATCGTTGGGCTGCTCGGTGCTTCCGGGGCCGGAAAGTCCACTTTGTTGCGTGTCGTTGCTGGGCTGCAGCAGCCCCTGGCTGGCACCGTGATCGTGGCCGGTCAAACCACCGACGACGACGGTATGCGTCCGGTGCCACCGCATCTGCGAGACTGCACCATGGTGTTTCAAGACGCCCAACTTTTCCCCCACCGCACCGTCGCAGCCAATGTGGCCTACGGTCTTGAAGCTGCCAGAGTTCCGCGTGCCCAGCGTCGTCAACGTGTCGCAGACGTATTGGAGATGGTACAGATCTCTGAACTCGCTAATCGCGCGGTGACGGCACTGTCCGGTGGACAAGCACAACGTGTGGCGCTCGCCAGGTGTTTAGCGCTGAACCCTGCCGTCATTTTATTTGATGAGCCCCTGTCAGCATTGGACCGCGGATTGCGGCAAACGCTCGCCGTTGACATCCGAAATCTCCTAAAACAAACCGGAACGTCTGCCATCTATGTAACCCACGATGCCGATGAGGCCGCCACGGTTGCCGATCGTATCGCTGTGGTTGAGGAAGGCAAGATCGTTCAGCTCGGGCCGGTCGGTGCCTTGGATAGTTCCACACTGACCGAATCTGTGACTCGTCTATTAGGTGGTATCGGCGAGGTTTCCGGAACGGTCACGGCCGTCTCCGAACAATCCACCACCGTCGAGCTCATCGATCAGCACGTGGTTCTGCCTGGTCGACACGGTGTCGTGGGCGACACCGTGATGGTTCAACTACGCCGTTAACTTCTCAAGATTTTTCATCCAATAAGAATCTCGGCACGCTTGAACTGCGTGCGTAGCCGCCTGTGGAAATCTGTCATGACGCAGCGACAAGTTATCCACAAAATCAATGACACCCAGTGACGATCCATAAATCATATGATATAACGCGATAATCATGTTCGAAACACGATAAAACAGTATTAAAATATGCCGAAAAACCTTGTTTTAAGGGCTTCGCCGCGGTAAAATAGTAAGAACACGTCATCACGTTTCACCTCCCCTACGACTGCCTTTCCAAGGTCACTACTCCACCTTTTCCACCGCCCCTGTGCAGAGAGGATGTTCGTCGTGGATCGCACTGAGATCTTGCCGCCAATCGGACTTCCGGTGTCCACGGATATCGTTGATCTCCACGCAGCCGATGACGCTTCGATAGGGGAAATTATTCATGCGGCAACGACACTCAGTCGCATCGCAGCAGCACGCATGGCCGATCCGACCACCTTTTCTGAACTCGCAACTTTCACGCAGTCTGGTGGTGCTGATTGGTCCGGTTTCCAAGGCAGCGAGCAGCATACTGCTGCAACCGAAGCCGAGTATGCAGCGGTGCCACCGCCAACAGCTACCCCACCAGAAAATTACTGCGATACGCTACCTGCTCTGGGGATAATGTTTACGCAGCTCATGCGTAGCAACGATGTCATGATGGCTCACTACGTGTCCATGGTGGGCTCGGTGATGCGTGATCAAATCAAGTACCTCGGTGCCACACACGCGGAAACGTCATTTCGAGATAGTCGACAATATCTGCGCGACACAATGAAACTGTCATCCAACACTGCGCAACGCCACCTGGATCGTGCTACGTACTTTGCTACCCGGCCTGGCGCTGACCCACAGCAGCAAGCAAACCAGCCAATCTTTCCGAAATTAGCTGAGTCGTTTACTGCCGGGCGACTGCCCGGAGAAAATGCCGATCGTTTGGTTGGCATGGATAAAGATCTCATCGAGTATGCGAAAAAGTCCGGCAAAACAACCGAATTCAAGGACCAGATCATGCATGTCTTTGAGCACGGGCTACTCGAAGCTGGGGAATCCGCTAGTCCCGAAGAACTGAGTCAGCAAAAGCGTCGATGGATGGATCGCATTGCGCATGAGATCAGTCCAGACGGCCCGTCTCCGGCGCAATTGCTCTCCAAGCAGGCCGATAACGCTCTGAAAACTCGTGGCCGACCTGACGGCAGTGGCAGAATCTGGATGGACGCAACGCCCGAGGTCTATGCAAAATTCAAAAACTTTATACTGCATCAGTCCAATTTCAATGGCAAAGCCCCGGTTATTTCGCCAGAGCTTGCTGAACTGTTGAATTCAGATACTACTCCCGACCTCAACAGGACTGTCCCGGTAGAGGATCCAGAAAAGACCGTTGGCGAAGATTCCGATGGGCAGCCAGTTTCAGCAGGATATATGGCGCTCATTGACTCGATGACGCACGGTCAAAAACTTGGAGCAATCCTGGTTGGCATGCTCAACACGATCCTGAGTATGGATCCCGCAGAGATCGGAGTGAAGAAATGTCATGGAGCTTCAGCTCAATTAGTGGTTGTGCAAGATATCCAAACCGCATACAAAACACTTGGATATCAACCACTGCCCACACAAGCTCAGCGACCGCCTGGCCCAGAAGGTCTATCCCCACCGGTTATCAAACGATCTAATCCAGACATCGTGAAGACCCGGGGCCCGGACGATCCCGCTGAAGAGTTCAACGATCACATCAATCCGGTTCCTTGGACCCCATATGAATCTGAAGTGCTCAACTCCGGACCGATGCACCCTGCCGATACTGAAATTCTGGCCTGCAATGCAGAAATCGTGGCACAAATACGTAACGGCCCGGATGCCGTATTGCATCAAGAACGCACAAAACGACTATTCACCACAGCTCAACGTCGGGCCATACTCACTCGTGACCGCGGGTGCCAGACGCCGGGCTGTACCGTGCCTGCCGCCTATTGCGACATTCACCATATAATTTCGTGGCATAGTGGTGGAAAAACCAACGAGAACAACGCAGTCACCTTATGTTCCCGACACCACACGGCAGTCCACGATGGCACATGGGCGATCAGAAAAGCTCACGGATTGACCTTCTTCCAACCAGCTGGCTGGCTCGATCCATATCAGCCATTACTACGCAACGCCTACTGGAACATTTAACGCAACGATCTTACGATTCGATTTCAACGTCGGTCATCTCAGCAAGGTCCACGGGGCTGTCGTCAAAAAGTGCCCGAATATCATCCGCTGTGACGTTCGAAGCAAACGCCGTGTCGTCCTCG
This sequence comes from Candidatus Yaniella excrementavium, assembly GCA_019115865.1. Lineage (GTDB taxonomy): Bacteria > Actinomycetota > Actinomycetes > Actinomycetales > Micrococcaceae > Yaniella > Yaniella excrementavium. Next base: position 13,105 of record DXCT01000035.1, read on the forward strand.
GTCAACGCAGCGAACATCTCAATCTTCTGCTGCTGCAACGCCAAGACCTTCTCTTCAATCGAGCCCTTCGAGACCATGCGATAAACCATCACATTCTTGTCCTGGCCGATACGGTGTGCACGATCCACCGCCTGGGCTTCAACCGCTGGGTTCCACCATGGATCCAGCAAGAACACGTAATCAGCCTCGGTCAATGTCAGCCCGAAGCCACCAGCACGCAGGGAAATCAAAAAGACCGGAGCATCACCGGAACGGAACTGCTCAACCGCTGTCCCACGATTGCGCGTCGAACCATCCAAATAGGCGTAATCAATATCGTGCTGCTCCAACTGTTCACCAAGACGACCAAGGAACGACGTGAACTGCGAAAAGATCAGTACACGATGGCCCTCGGGCAAAATCTCAGCCAACCGTGACATCAACTCATTGAGTTTCGACGAAGGCACATGAGCATACTCGTCATCAACAATGGATGGATCCAATGCCAACATGCGAAGCAGCGTCAAAGAACGGAAAATCGAAATCCGGTTCGAATCCATATCCGCCACAAGATTCAGCACATTCTTGCGCTCACGTTGCAGAATTTGCTGATACAACTGCTCGTGGTCACGCTCCATCTGCACCTGCAAGACCATTTCCTGCTTCTCAGGAAGTTCAGCAGCAACCGATTCTTTGGTACGACGTAACATGAACGGCCGAATCTTCGTCCGCAACTTCGTCATCACCTCACGAGAACGCGTTTGACGCTGCACCTGCGTCTCCACATCATCGGTCTTACCCGGCTCAGTTCGAGCAACACGCTGCCCGGCTTCAATGGGACGCAAATAATCATCCCGGAACTTCGCGAAACGCGGCAACATTCCCGGCACAACGAGCCGGAAAATTGACCACAAATCCGACAGCGTATTCTCCATCGGAGTACCGGTGATCGCCAGCTTGAATCGAGCACGAAGATTGCGAATAGCCTTATGAGCCTTGGTCTGATGGTTCTTCACGAACTGCGCTTCATCCAAGATGAGGCCGGCCCACTCAGCCTCTGAAAGAAAGGTTTCATCCAACCGGGCAATCGAATACGACGTCACAACAACGTCAGCACGCTCACGGATCGACTCAATGGTCTCAGAGCGCCGCAGATTCGAAACATCCACGACAACTACCCGAAGATCAGGTGCAAAACGCTCAACCTCGTCACGCCACACGGGCAACACCGACGACGGTGCGATGACCAAAAACGGGCGCTGCTCCCCCAATGTCTTAGCACGGGCGATCATCGCCAGTGACTGCAGGGTCTTACCCAAGCCCATGTCATCGGCAAGAATTCCGCCGAGGCCCAAATCGTAGAGGTAAGACAACCACTGGTAGCCCTCGTGCTGGTAGTCGCGCAGCTCGGCTTCAAGTGTGGCCGGTACTTCCAGCTTCGGAATATCGGTGGCTTCCCGTAGCACCGCCAAAGCGTTCTGCCATTCGATAATTGCCGGATCAGCATGAAAAGCGTCGGCAGCTTCTTCGGCATCGTCGAGCAACGCAGAATTAAACCGTGAAATAGAAGTCGATTCGACCCCAAAATCGTCCATGGTCGACGCTTCTTCAAGCAGCTTCCGCAGCGGGTCGAACGCTGGATTATCCAACGAGAAATACGTGCCATCGGTCAGCAGCAGACTGTTTTGGTTTCGTACCAGAGCAATGAAGAGCTGACGGAACGGGATCGTGCGTTCATCGATGGTGACCTGAAAACCAAGGTCGAACCAGTCGTTCTTTTCTGACTGAGTCGCGTTGATGACGATGTGTGGTTCACCGGTCAATCGAGTGTAGGCCGGGCGCTCTTCGGTCTCGATAATACGCACATAGTCGTGCTGCAGCAGTTCAGGCAACGACTCGTCAACAAATCGGGCGGCGTCGGCACCAATGAGAATGGTTTTGCCCGGTATCGCGCCTAACTCGACATCCTCGGAGACTTCAGCCAGCACCTGATTCTGGTGTTCGGTCTGGTCCTCGGTACCAAGGTAGTCCCAGCGTGGCGAAATGCGCACGTGGTCTTGGCGCTCACCCTGATGGGTGGCCTGATAGTACTCGAGTGTCAATTCCAGAGTGGCCGGCGGTATTTCGGGCAGCTCGACCGAGTGGTCTTTACTTGCCAACGGGATGACGCCGGCCAACAGCGGGTACACGTTGCTAAAGAAATCTTGGGTGTCATCGGCCGGGATGAGCATGGGCTCGGGCGACTCGATGAGATCCATGACCGTGCGACTCAACGGTTGAGCAACCGGGATGACGTTAATATCTGCGGTCGCCGAGTCAGGATAATAATCGATGGTGTACAGGCCGATGGCGCCCAACGTACCCGAAGGGATGAGGGTTTCTGAGGGCAACTGCGCCTGGATAGACAGTGCGATGTCTTCCTGCTCATTTTCCGCGGCATCGAAAATTATGCGTGCGGGCTCGGTTATGGTCACCCGGTTGATGATTTTCTGCAACGGGATCAGCGGGATACCGGCGTCATCGATCTTGTCGAGCACATCCCACATTTGTGGCATGTTGATGGTCGCCAGGGTGATGACGTCGTTCGATCCCAGCGACGACACCGATGAGGTGTAGAGCCTGTTGAGCTCGTGCAGAGCATCGTGTTGTTCAGGCAGGAACTGGTATTCACCGTGTGCTGATTGATGGAAGGGCAGGTCGAACATGGTCCAGTTCATGTTGCCTTTGATCCAGCGACCACGAGCACCGACCCGCAGGGGACGCAAGCGCACGGTCAGATCGGTGTGTTCTTCCAAGTCGTTGGCGCTGGCTTCCCGCCACACAAACCGGGTGCGATAGCCAGAAGGTTCAGTGTGGAGTGCATCAATTTCTACACCGAGTGCGACGTCGGTAAATTCCTGATCCGAGTCCATGACCGGTAGGAGTTCGTTGACGACTTGGCGCCACGACAACCCTGGAATGCCAGTCTCGGGTTCTTCAGGTTCGGCAGAGGGTTCCAGATCGGCCGCGGATAGTACATCCGAGGCGGCCACGGTACGCTGATTCGATTCAAAAAGCAGTGCGGCTGCATGCTTGCAGTCGAGCCCAACCGGGCAACTGCAGCTTGCCCAGTCGACATCCCAAATGGCAATACCGCCCAGACTGCCCTCGGTTTTGCGCAGGGTCACAGAGGCGCGCCAGATTTTGTCTTCGGAGCCACGCACCCGACCGACCAGACGGCCGGATTCTTCGTTGAATTTCAGCGTGAGAACACGGTCTTCTGCCGCATAATTGCGGCCGCGTTCGGCCATGGTGTCGCCAAAGGTGGCGACGAGTGCTTGGATATCAACGAATGGGTAGTTCACTGTGCCTCGTAGCGACGTTGGAATTCGGTTACGCCGCTCAACCGGAAGGGTGCATGGGTGGTAGGTTCGGTGGTGTAAGTTTCCGACGTGGCCGCATAATTATTGTGCAGATCCCGGTACTGCTCATAGGTAAGCTCTACCCGGTTGTCCAGCTGTTTAGCCACGTTGGCCGGGTAGATATGGTCGCGGTAGTTTTCTTGGACCACACCGGTGAAAAATTCGGCGACCGCACCGGAACCGTACGAGAAAAAGCCCAGGCGTTTGCCTGCCAGTTCGGTATTGTTATGCAGCTGGGCGGTCAGCGCGAAGTACAACGAGGCCGTATAGGTATTCCCCAGGGCACGGTTGTAGCTCATAGACTCTTCGATCAGCTGGTCAGAAAGTTCTGCGCCGGTGTGTTCAGCCAGCGCTGCGAGTTGTTTTCGGGCCATCTTTGTAAACGGCTGGTGGTGGAGGAACCTGTCGACGTCGTCGATGTGTAGATCACGTCGTGAGGCTAGGTCATCCCAGGCTGCGGTGGTCGCGTTCAGATATGCGTCCAATGACAGTTGACCATCCACATACGGAGTGGTCGAGTCATTGGGGCGCCAGAAGTCATTGACATCCGAGGTGTGGAACCCAGATCCGGGTTCGATTTCGATCAGATTCGGATTCGCAGTCACCAACATGGCGACAGCACCGGCGCCCTGAGTCGGCTCTCCGCCTGTGTCCAACGCGTAACGCGCGACGTCAGAGGTAATCACCAAAATCTGTTCTTCCGGGGTCCGCGCAATCGCGTTGACGGCCATTTGCAGCGCGGCAGTACCCGAATAGCAGGCTTGTTTCAGCTCCACGGAGCGCACGTTGGCGGGGAGTCCGAGCAGTTCGTGGAGGTAGACGCCGGCCGCTTTGGACTGGTCCACCGATGATTCTGTGGCGAACAATACCTGACGGATCTTCGAGACATCGTGGCGTGACAGCAGTAGTGCGGCGGCCTCGGCGGCCATGGTGACGATATCCTCGTCAGCCGCTGGCATGGAGAAAGCGTCCTGTCCCAGTCCGAGGCTGAACTTATTTGGGTCGATGCCGTGGCGTTCTGCCAGGGTGTCGAGGTCCAGCACGTAATGGGTGGTGGCAACTTCCAAATCGTGGATGCCTATTTTCACCGATTTTCTCCTTTTGCCTATGCTTCGGGGCGCTCGTAGGCCACGTGGGCTTGCATCAGTTCACCCGGATTCGTCTGGGCTGCCAGCAGCGACAATTCGCCCGCCAACACACTAGCTGCAATCAAGCTAGCCAGTCTACGCGAATCTGCACCGGCTTCGCTAGTTTGACCGATCCCCATGCGCGCCATGGCGTCTTCGATATAGGGCAGGTGTTTGCCGTTACCCACGGTGCCGACGATCAAATGTGGCAGGGTCACAGCAAAATATAAGCCTTCTTCGCGCTCCTCGGCCCACACGAATCCTTGGGAACCCTCTACAATATTTGCGGCATCCTGGCCGGTTGCCAAATAGAACGCTAAGAGCATATTGGCAAAGTGGGCATTGGCCGAGCGGATGGCTCCGGCGACATTGGAGCCAACGTAGTTTTTTTCAACCACGAGTTTGACCACTTTTGCCGCGGTGGTATGCAGGTTGTTCTTTACGATGTCATGCGGGATGATCAGTTCTGCGGTGACCTTTTTGCCGCGCCCCAATATGCCGTTGACGGCGGTGGCTTTCTTATCCGTGCAGAAGTTTCCGGAGATCGAGCCGTAGGACAGTCCTATGTTCCAGGACAAGATGGTGGACATCAGCGAGTCGGAGGCCGCGGTGGCCATGTTGTGTCCCGAGGCATCGCCGGTGAGGTAGGCGAAGCGTAGAAACAGCAGGTTGCCCACGATTTCGGGGTGGATTTCGAGCAGCTGGGCGTATCTGGACCCCTGGCGGACGACGTCGGCCAGCTCATCAAACCGCGTCTGGATGGTGTCGGCTGCAGTTTGTGCGGCGGCGGCATCGGTAGCGCTGAACAGTACCGAGCGAGTCATCCGCTCGTCGTGGACCGTGGCAGTGATGCCGGAAGCGAGCATGCGCGAGATTTTGGCTCCGCGTCCAACAGAGGGCCACAGGGGAGTTTCGTAGGTGGCCAACGGAACATCGATTTCCTCTACACCGTCGAAGGCCGCACCGCTCATGCGCAATGGTCCTACCCAGCGGGTGGGCACAGCGGTGGTAAAGGTGTCCTGATAGGTGGATTGAGAAGGTTCAATGACAGTTGGATCGATCACGGCATTCCTTTGCACTTCACGTGTTCTTTACTGTGGACTTCGCGGTGTGCTGCGGTCAAATTCTGACACGGTCAGCGAACCGTGTGACATCAATATTGCGCGCCCGGGCCCGTTGCGCGCTGCTGCCGGTGACCATTACATCAGTTGCGGTCAGCCCCTGGCCGGTACGCGCACCAAGCAAAGCATAAATCTGACGGATGCGCGTTTTCCACAGGTTGAGCACTTCGATTGCGCCGTCGGCACCCTCGGACATGGCGACCCGCAGCATGACCCCGGCCATCCCCACCGCCTTGGCCCCCAGTGTTTGAGCGCGCACCACATCCAGGGGGTTGCGCACGCCACCGGAGGCCAACACGGTGACTTCCTGAGTACTCTGCGCCAGATCCAATAGGCAGTCGACGGCGGTCAACCCCATGGGCTCGAGCCAGTCGAATTTGGCGTGGGCATCGATGACCGACGACGGATGCGGGGTACGATCATTTTCGATGCGGGCAAAGTTTGTGCCCCCGCTACCGGCCACATCCACGATCTCTACACCGATGTTATAAAGTTGCCCAACCGTTTTGGCACTGAGTCCGAAACCGACTTCTTTGACAATCACCGGGACGTTGAGTCCTGCGACGATGTCTTCGATCAGGCGCAACCAAGACGAGAAGTTGCGGGAGCCTTCGGGCATGACCGTTTCTTGGATGGGATTGACGTGCAGTTGGAGTCCGTCGGCGGACAAGAGATCAACGGCGGCTTTGGCGTGGTCCAACGTACGTCCTGCGCCCAGGTTGGCCCAGACAATGCCATCGGGATTGTGTTCGCGGATCACCGTGAACGAAGGTGCGGTGGCTGGGTCATCCAGCGCTACACCGACAGATCCGGAGGCCATGGGGACACCGGTTGCGGCAGCGGCTTTGGCCAGCGCGGCATTAATCGGCAACGCGGTGTCTGTTCCGCCCGTCATGCCGTTAATGTAGATCGGCGCTGCAAATGTCCATGGCCCGACCTGAGTACTGATATCGACATCGTCAGCATCGACTCCGACCAGGGCATGGTGGATGAAATCGACGTCGTCGAAAGCATTGTTGACGCCCTGGAGTTGTTCTTGCTGAGCTGCAGCCAGGCGAATGTGATCGTCTTTGCGCGATTGTGCCATGGTTACTCCTTGAGCCCGACACCCAGTTGGGTCACGTTTAGATGTAGCGGTTGGATACCGTGTTGTTGCCAGGTGGTGTAGATGGTGGCCGGATCGACGGTGGGTTCGGCCAATACAATACCGCAGTCTCCGCCCCCGGCCCCCGATGTTTTGGCTGAGACTCCCTCGAACAGCTCAGCGGATTCAATGAGCGTGGTCAGCTGGGGTGTTTCGATCAGCGTTGCTGTGTGTTCAGCCATGCGGGTTAACAATGCTCTGGCCGTACGGATGCCCGCGTGGATCAGTGGGAACTTTTCGTCGGCTAGTGCCAGAATCAGGCTGTTCACGTTGGCGGCTGACGGCCGCAAAAACGCGTCGTCCCAGTTCAGCCCTCCCCCATTGGATGTGGCTTGACTGACGAGTTGATCGGTTTCAGCTGGGCTACCCGTCCAGCCGATCAGGACTTGGATATCGGTGGGGGTGGGGATGCGTCGGGCGCGCATGGGAAGCCAGGCCGGGCCGGTCATCGCATCGGCCACAGCGGTGTGGCCACTAAGAACCCTGGGCATGCTATCGCGATCCGGTGCCTGATAGTACACCCATCCGCCCAGAGCACCCGCGGCCAGGTCGCCGCCCGAGGACTTTGGCGAAATTTCGATGGACGCCAGGATACCGAGTTTGATTTTCTCAACGACGGATAGTCCAAGACCGTACAGCTCATTGAATGCGGTGACCACGGCCATGGTGACCGCCCCGGAGGAACCGAGCCCGTATTTTTCTCCGGTATCCGAGCGCAGGGTGGAACTAAAATGCAGGTCAGCCGCAATGCGTTGAATTCCGCGTTCTTGGCGCAGCGTGTCCATGACCAGCCAGGCGGCCAGTGCGTAGTCGGAACCCAAAGACCGCCGTTTTGCTGCAGCGACGCCGTGGTCATGGGCCAGCAGTTGCGCGGTGGGGGCATCGGTGGCCGCCGGTTCTGCCGGTGTCACGGTAATGGAGACATACCGGTCGACCGCGATCAAAATGGCGGGCTGTCCTGCGGTCACTACAGCGTATTCGCCGGCCACATACAGCTTTCCGGGTGCGGCCACCCGAAATGGCAGTGGCCTCATGCAACGTCCACCAGGTGAGCTCCGGGACCCGGTCGAAACGTGTTCACTTGCCCGAATGCTGCAACGCGCTGCGCTACGGCCTCGGCCTGGGCAGGACGGCAAATGATCACTACATTCGGTCCGGCATCCGCGGTTGCGTAGGCTTCGATACCGTCGTTTCGCATCGCTGTGACCTCTTCGAATACCTGCCAGGAAATCGGTGCCAGGTACCGGATGGGCGGATGTGTGGCGTTGATGACGGCGTGCATGCGGTGGGCGTGGGTTTCAGTGATCTCACCGATCCGGGTGAAATCTTCAGCCGCACAAGCTGCGACCATCTCATCGAGTGTGGCCACGGTGGTATCGATCCAGGCTTGATAGAACGGACTGGTTTCACGGGTGGCCACCATGCCCTGGCGCGAAGAAACTTTCTTGGCCTGGGCGTTGACGGTGACTGCAACCATTGCCATATCCGGGGCGGTGATGGCTTCGGCAAAGCTGGTCCCATCTGAGGTCCCGGCATGCCACACGGCGAACCGATCGATCACAGAACGCGAGGCCGAACCCGATCCGCGGCGGGCTAACCGGGAGAGCTCTTTGGTTGAAAGGTCCAGCCCGTAGGCGTGTGCCGCGGCAGTTGCCAGTGCGGCAAAACCCGATGCCGATGACGCCATACCGGCCGCTGTTGGGCCCTCGTTGGTCGAAACTACTTTGGCGCGAGCACCGGCGGTGTCTAGGCCGGCTTCGGCGGCCAAAGAGCGCACCAGATCCAAAAAGGTGGTGGTACGGCGTGTGGCTTTTGCATCGGCGGTGGTGCCGTTGAGCTCAAAAGTGTCGTGGCCCGTGGTCAGTTCGACGCTGGTAGTGGTCGCGAACTGGTCGAGTGTCATCGACATCGACCCGGCTACCGGAATGATCAGCTCGTCGTCGGCTTTACCCCAGTATTTGACCAGGGCGATGTTGGGATGGGCTCGCGCAATGGATGCCACTAGCGGTCCTCCTCGCCAATACGAGCGGTTGGTGCGGTCATCAAGGCAAAATCATTGGGAATCAACGACGTCGTCCAGGTGCGGGTCGCGCCCACCGCGGTCATGGCAGCTGCGACGTCACCGGCTTGTTCTTGGTCTGGTACAACGGCCAACACACAGCCACCTAGGCCTGATCCGGTGAGTTTGGCACCGTATGCCCCGGCTTCCAGGGCTGCCGCAACCACGGCATCCAATGCCGGGGACGAAACCCCCAGGTAGGCCAACAACGAATGGGCCTCGTGCATCGATTGGCCAACGCGAATTGGATCGCCAATACCCAGGGAGTAGACGACGTCGTCGGTAAGATTCGCCAGATCTTCTACCACCCGATCCACCACACGCGGTTGGATGTCGCGCAGCATTGAGACGCCGTCAACGGCTGCAGCAGTGGAACCCGAGGTCCCGGTATCGGCGATAACAAATGTGCATTTTTCAGCGACCTTGACGGTGGTAGGTTTACCCTGTTGGAAGCGCAGCGGCGTCATAGATTGCACCGCGTGAGCGTCCAGGCCCGATGAAGTTCCGTGGGCAACGTGTTCTGCTTCCTGGACCAGACCGTGGGTTTGGGCGTCACTGAGCCGTACACCTGCCAGATTCGCCACCGCACGGACAACTGCGGCCGAAGTCGCCGCCGAGGAGCCCAGTCCACGTTCAAACGGAATCGTGGAACGCAAAATCAGTTCCACTCGGTCGGGCCGCACATCAAGTTGTTCCGCCGAAACGCGCAGCGCGGTCAGCACCGGATCCATGTGGCTCGGGGCGCTGGCCAATGGGCCGGTATAGAGATCCGAGGTGATGTAGCCGCGGCGAGCGCGACGAATTGAGGCGGTGGCTTGCAAGTCCAGCAGTGGCAGCACAATGGCCGGGGCACCGTACACCACCGAGTGCTCACCCAACAGAATTGCTTTACCGTGAGCCGAGCCCAAACCGGTTTCAACGCCACTGCCGGCAACTTTGCCAACCCCGCCGCCTAAAAGTGGGTCGGTCAACCGGTCCCGCCCGGTCAACGACTGCTCAACGCCGCCGTCACTCCACTGAGCGTTGGAACCGGAAATATCACCGTGTGGTGCACTGTGTCTCATCGGTATGAAGGAAACCTCTAAGTCAAAACAAATCGGAACTCTTTATTCTAAGCCACCCGAACCCCTGTGCCGAATGTTTAACCGTTGAACCGAATAATCCGCGATAGAATTGCGTGCGACGACTGATTCGCGTTGCCGTGAAATGGCCCGTAGGAGACCGCTTGAGAAGAATTCCCGCCCTGGTGGCAACCCTTGCCGCGTCCACGCTGTTGTTGGCAGGCTGTGGAACATCTTCCGGCTCTAGCGAATCTGACGACCACGCTCAACCGGATCAAGCTCAGTCACCGACGCAGGATCCCGAAGACGATTTCCAGTCGCTGCAGGTCAATATGGTGGCTCCATCTGGAACATATTTCCCCGATGGCGTTGACGGCATGTCCTTCGGATGTTCAGACACCCTGGTGACTATCGGGACCGTACCCATTGAAGCCGAATCCCCTGACGAACACGTTTCGGACGCCGTGCAATTTCTCCTCGACGATTCGCAGTATTATCACGGCGATCCAGCCGTTACCAATTCCCTGACGCTTTCCGAAACCCTAGAACTGTCCTCGGTCGAAGTCGGTCGCAACACAGTTGATATTGAACTTACCGGTGAGGTCGTGGCTCGAGGTGAGTGCGAGGCCTACCGCATTCAGGCACAAATGTATGGCACCGCAGCCTCAACCGCCGGTCTTGAAGACGTCAGCATTACAGTCGATGGCACAGAACTCAATGAGGCCCTCGGACTTGAACCATTCGAGGTCGGCCAACTATCTGACGCCGGTTCCTAAACCGGCTGAAATACACCAGGACAGGACGAGACGTGCACGCGGCCTGTCAGACAAAGGTCTGGCAGCTACACCAGTTACTCCAGGCCATGAGTGAGGCGGTCGCGAAAGCGGCGGACATCAGCACGAAAACTATCCGGCTCAAGAATTGTGAATGGGTGTCCCAGCTGCAGCAGGAACGCCACGAGCCACTCGGGCACGTCGCCACCGATCACCAGTTCACACTCACCTATGCTTACCGGTGTGACCGTGGCCGCACGTGCTGGTACCCGCGCAGACACTTGCTCGGCGGACGCATAGACTCGAACTTTGACGGTGGTTTGATATACCGAGTGAACCACCCGCTCGCGTACAAATTCAACGGGATCTGGCGTCGGCCGGGGTCGAAACTCGAACGTGGTGGTGTGCACATGCTGGATCCGGTCGAGACGGAAGGTCCTCCAATCCAGTCGTCTCACATCCCACGCGAACACATACCAGTGCGCCCCGAACACCACGATTCGATATGGTTCAACTCGCCGTTCGCCGTCCTGCGTGCCACCTAGATAGTTGAGATCAATCAGCCGATGTCCGGCAACCGCTGAAGCAATCGACACCAAAATATCCAAGGGGACCGCTGGCTCGTTCCCGCGCGCTGAGGTGATGGCATGTGATGCTCTGGTCAGCTCGGCAACGATCCCGGAAGGAAGCACCGAGCCCAATTTACACATCGCAGATTCCACATGATGCGCCGGCTGGGGTGCTGCCTCACTGTCGCTATCAGGTATCCCCTGCCCCGCAAGTGTGCGTAAGGCCATCGCAATAGTAAATGCTTCATGCGGACTGAATTGCAACGGTGGTAAAACGGCTCCGATCGGGGCAACATACCCTCCCCCGACCCCGGGCGCTGCATCGATGCGATATCCCTGTTCGCGCAGATCTGCAATGTCCCGGCGGACAGTGCGTTCCGACGTATTGAATCGGACAGCGAGATCGCAGGCGCGGAGAACCCGACCGGTAGACAGCGCGTTCAGTACCTCTAGGACTCTCGGGTGCATACCCTCATGCTCCCACAATCCCGGACAGTAAGTGACCGCAATTGGGTGGATGATGGGAGGGCAAGACAACGCCGAAGGAGACGTCATGCCGTTCTTTGCACCCCAAACCCAATCCGAAACGCACGCGCTGGCCACATTTCTTCGCCATCAGTGCGCCCAGCTTCGTACCACAGCACACCAGCTGAGCTCTGATCAGGCGCGCCTGACACCGAGCCCAAGCGATCTTTCGATCGGTGGTCTGCTTTTACACAATGCCCAAGTAGTCCATGGCTGGCTGACCACGGCGATGCGCGCTCCCGAACCGACTCCGGTGGAAATGTATGCCGACATTAGTGCTCGGCTTGGCCTAGCGGAAATGTTCTCCGGCGCTGAAGCGCCCGAAACCATGTCGCTCCACGAGATCCTTGAGATCTACGACCGTGCGGTCGACTTCATCTATGAAGCAGAAACTTCAATCGATCCTGATGTGGGTCATCCCCGGCCCCAATAACCCTTGGATGCCAGAAGACATGGTGATCACGGGCAGCTGGGTGTGGCTACATTTGATTACCGAAGTCGCACGCCACGCAGGCCATGCTGATCTCATCCGCGAAACAACTGATGGAAAAATCTCCTATCAATTAAATTTCTTGGCAGATGGCGGGACTGAAGAGGAATGGGCCGCGGAAGTAGCAGCCTATTGGACCCCATAGGACAGCCCAGACAAACCTGAGAGTCACCTTCCGTTCAGGGTCGGACCCTAAGCTGCGCTTGAGGGACTGCATAGTCTCCTCCAGCGGGCTTTTGTCCGTGGACTTCACAGCGAACGACAAATCGTATACGATCTGTACTAGGCGATTTTGATCACCGCATCAACCCCATGGAGGTATTGGTCTCGATGAACGTCACTGCTTTTGACTTCTCTGCAAAGCAAAACCGTCCGGGCAAAATTGTTGCCCT
>DXCT01000036.1 GCA_019115865.1 Candidatus Yaniella excrementavium
TCGGCGACTCGGAAGCCGTTTTCCAGTGCTTCCGCGGTGGCCTGTTGAATAACTTCGCCGTCCATCACCGGGTCCGAGTATGGGAGGCCGATTTCGATGATGTCCGCCCCGTTATTACCAAGTTCAACTGCGGCTTCGATGGAGTCTTCAATTGTTGGGTAGCCGGCTGGCAGGTAGCCTATAAATGCGGTGCGACCTTCGGCACGTGCCTGTTCGATTTTCTCAGCGGTCAGTGAGCGAATAGTGTCTGTCATGTTGTTACTCTCCGGCTTCCGCGTGATCCTCTGGGACCATACCGAACCATGTGGCAGCGGTACTAACGTCCTTATCGCCGCGACCTGACAGGTTCACGATGATCACTTTTTGCTCGTCTGGTGGGGTGTTCTCGTCAACGACGCCGTCTGCAGTCCACTTAGCAGCTAACCGGAGGGCGCCGGCTAATGCGTGCGAGGATTCGATAGCAGGCATAATACCTTCGGATCGTGTCAGGAGCTTGAAGGCGTCCATCGCTTCGGAATCGCTGACCGGCTGGTAGATCGCGCGGCCCGTATCGTGCAAAAACGCGTGTTGAGGGCCAACACCTGGATAGTCGAGGCCAGCCGATACCGAATGTGAGTCGATGGTCTGACCGTCTTCGTCCTGCATGAGGTAGGTGCGGGCGCCGTGGAGCACCCCAACGCGTCCAAGTGCAATGGGCGCTGCGTGTTTTCCGGTTTCGACACCGGCACCGCCGGCTTCCATACCGTAAAGCTCAACATTTTTGTCGTCGAGGAAACCGTGAAATATGCCGATGGCATTCGAGCCCCCACCAACGCAGGCAATGACGGCATCTGGTAATTTGCCGGTCTGCTCAAGGGACTGCTCGCGTGCTTCGTCGCCAATGACCTGGTGGAAGTAGCGGACCATTTCGGGAAACGGTGCCGGTCCGGTCACGGTACCTAGGAGGTAGTGGGTGGTATCCACGGAGGCTACCCAGTCTCGCAACGCTTCGTTGATGGCGTCTTTGAGAGTCCGTGCACCAATGGTCACGGCTTTAACCTCGGCACCAAGCATTTCCATCCGGGCCACATTGAGCGCTTGTCGCTTGGTATCGGCTTCACCCATATACACGGTACATTCCATGCCAAAAAGCGCCGCTGCGGTTGCGGTGGCCACACCGTGTTGACCTGCCCCAGTCTCAGCGATGAGACGAGTTTTGCCCATGCGCTTAGCCAACAGTGCCTGGCCGATGACGTTGTTGATCTTATGCGATCCTGTGTGGTTCAGATCTTCGCGCTTCAGGAAAATGCGAACACCTGGGTGATCCTGCGCGAAACGGGGAACTTCGGAAAGCAGTGATGGGCGGTTGATGTAGTTGGCATTGAGGTCATTGAGCTCTGCAGTAAACTCTGGATCGTTGATAGCTTGTCGGAAGGTTTCTTCGACTTCTTGCAGTGCAGCCATCAACGATTCAGGCATCCATTGTCCGCCGTAGCGGCCGAAGTATGGCCCTTGCAGCTGTTGGAAGTTCCCGTCGTGTACGTATGAACCGGGTGCTGGTCTTTCCATTGAGGTGCTCATATGTTTCTTTCCAAATACGACAACCGCCCCGGTACATGTGTCCGGGGCAGCATGTGTGGTTATGGTCTACTGGCTTGACGGAAGTCCGTGATCGCCTGGGATGGTTCGCCGTGGCGGACGAGTGCTTCGCCTACTAGGACTGCATCGGCACCTTGTGCGGCATACATCGCGACATCACTGGCTTCTTTGACACCGGACTCGGCAATTCGTACGACACTGTTTGGCAGCTGGTCAGCCAAAGTGCCGTAATGGTCCGTATCAACTTCCAGTGTTTTCAGGTTACGTACATTGACCCCGACGATGGATGCACCGACTGCAGCGGCTCGCTCGATTTCTTCAACGGTATGCGTTTCGACAAGAGCATTCATCCCGAGTTCGTGAGTCAACGCCAGATAGTCTCGAAGCTGTGCGTCATCGAGTGCGGCCACAATCAACAGCACCAAGTCAGCATCGTGGGCACGCGCTTCATAGATTTGATATTCATCTACTGTGAAATCTTTGCGCAGTAACGGAATATCAACGCGTGCTCGAACCGCATCAAAGTCTGCTAGCGAGCCGTTGAATCTGCGCTGTTCCGTCAGCACGGAAATGGCGGATGCTCCCCCGGCAGCATACTTAGCTGCAAGATCTGCCGGAGAACCAATATTGGCTAATGGACCTGCTGACGGCGAAGCACGTTTGACCTCTGCGATGATGCCGACGCCATCGGGGTTTTGGCGACCGCCGACTAATGCGGCGTGCGCATCACGCGCCGGAGGGGCTTCAGTAGCAAGCTGTTGCATGCGCGACAACGGGGTGATGCCTTTGCGGACATCCATATCTTCGATGACCCCGGCAATAATGTCATCAAGAACCGTACCAGTACTGGGGTTTGGTGTCATTAGTCCTTGTAGTCTCCGTTAGCGCCTTTACCTGCCAGCCGCATGAAGAAGCCAACTGGCAAACCAAGTACGGCAATTCCGATACCGATCCACATGACAACCCAGCCCGATGCAAGTGCGCTAATGCCTGCAATGACAAGCCCGACGAGCACCAGCATAACGAGAGCCCAAGCAGCCGGCGAGTTACCGTGGCTTGGAGATTCATCGTGAGTTGGGTCATTCAGAATGCGACCGTACTCATCGACTTTCAATTCTTCAGTCATATTCGCCATTAGGGTGATGCCTTTCTTCCCGCCAGATCATTTTCCGGCAGCCTCAAGTTGCTAGCGATGATATGTGTCCCATTGTGCCATTTTTTCGTCGTGACACTTGCAGAACACGAACTACTACGAATTTTAGGTTGGATCTTCGCCGCGAGACAATTCGTCCCAGGTATCGATTTCGTCAAGCGGTCCATCGTGGCGCACCGGTGGCGGCTGGTTCATATCGTATTTCTTTGTTTTCCCAAGTGACCAGCGGGAACCATACGCCAACGCAACGATGCCTCCCACCAGGATAATGACAGCCCCCAACACCGTCAGCCAAGGCATCAGTGACACCTCGAGATGCTCGACGACATTGGTCGTGGCTGTGGTTCCGGTGGTCTCCGAAATCTTCTGGGCTGCAGCGTTGAACGGACTCACCAGCACATTGATGGTTGTTGTTCCGATCGCTAAAGCTGCAAGGATGGCAACACAACCGATAATCCATCGTCCAATATTACGTGCGATAGACAGCGCCGCGCCACCAGCAATAGACACCAACGACATCGCGGTAATCACCGGCGAGGCTTCTTGGCCGGAAAGCGTTACGTTGGTTATGTGTGCTGCTTCGAATCCGTTAGCAGTCACCCAGGTTTGAGTTGAACCGATCAGTGCCAGCGCGCCGCCAAGTAACAACACCAGCACAACCATACTGCGGTTGAGACCTTTGGAGGGCTTAGCACTATCGGTAGGGAGTGGAGTGGTCATCTAGTTCTGTTTTCCAGCCTTGATGTCTTGGAGTTCTTGTGCCGCCAGGACTGCACGGATTGCAGCAGTAGCTTTGGTCAGCGTTTCATGTGCTTCGGTGGCGGGGACGGATTCGGCCACAATACCTGCGCCAGCCTGCAGATAGGCTACTTGATCCTTGAGGATGGCGGTGCGGATCGTGATGGCCATGTCCATGTTGCCGGCGAGATCGAAATAGCCGACGGTACCCCCGAATGGACCCCGAGCATGCGGTTCCCATTCGTCGAGAAGTTCAAGCGCCCGATCCTTTGGGGAACCCGATAACGTCCCTGCCGGGAAGTTTGCGCGCAAAACGTCCAGGGCGGTGGTGTTTGCGCCAATGTCGCCCTCCACCGTGGAAACCAGGTGCAGGATATGCGAAAACTGTTGGACGATCATGAAGTCGGAGACCTCTACGGTCCCCGGCGCACAAACAGCTGAGAGTTCCGCTTTGGCCAGTTCAACTAACTGGATGTGTTCATCGCGTTCTTTGGGGTCTCCCAACAACTCTTCGCCAATAGCCCGGACAGTGCGCGAGGAGTCTTTTGGCTTGGAACCGCCGATAGGGTGGGTCAGAACACGCTTATCTTTGACGGACACCAGGGTCTCTGGTGAGGCTCCGACCAAATGGTATGTGCCGTGACGATCAGGGTATTCGAAAGTATACAGAAACATGTATGGGCTGGGGTTGATAGCCCGCAGCACACGGTAGGTATCGAAGGCAGTTGCCGTCGTGGGTGTGGTGAATCGACGCGAGATGACGAGCTGCGAAACCTCTCCCTCGCGTATCGACTGTTGGGTTTTCCGCACCGCGTTGAGGAAATCTTTCTCATGCCAGGAGTGCTCAATTTGCGTGGAGAAGTCTTGGTCCAACCAGCCAGCAGGAGCGAAGGAGACGGGATCGGCTACCGGTTCGGCGAGGCGCTGCACCATGCTCTCTAGCCGTGCAACTGCGCGGTCGTAGGCGCCATCGACCCCGGTGGACTCGCCATTAAAGTTGATGGCATTGGCAACCAAGGTCACAGTCCCATCCCAGGAGTCATGGATCGCTAGGTCAGTGACGAGGTTCATGGCCATCGATGGCAGATTGAGATCGTCTTTGGGGCCGTCCCCAAGTTCAACCCACGCGCGAACAGTGTCCCAGCCCAAGAATCCTACGAAACCAGAAACTAAGTATGGCAGTGCATCCGAGATATCAGCCCGTGCATCGGTGGCCAGAAACTTCAGAGACTCTTCGAGTACCTCCAGGGGCGTACCGGCAGAGGGAACGCCGGCTGGTACGTTGCCCTGCCACACTGCCTGACCGTCCTGTTCGGTCAAGGTGGCGGCTGTTCCGGCCCCGATGAAGGAATACCGGGACCACTTACCGTCCTGTCCGGCTGATTCCAGCAGGAACGTACCGGGAGCATCGTTGGCTAAACGCCGGTAGATTCCGACCGGCGTCAAGCCATCGGGTAGCAGTGTGGTGGTTACTGGAATGACTTTGTGGTCAGCGTTGGCGAGTTCGTGGAACGCTTCGCGGGTGGGAAACACTGGGCCAATATCACGCATTATGTTCTTTCATGTGGTCTAAATTCGTGTCAGTATCAGTAACAGTCAGTGCCCGACCGGTAAAGCAGGTGGGGGTACCTGTGTGACAGGCGGGACCTTGCTGGTAAACGCGAACTAACACGGTGTCATTATCGCAGTCTAGAGCGACCGATACCACGTGTTGTGTGTGCCCAGAGGTATCGCCTTTGCGCCAGTATTCTGCGCGGGATCGGGACCAATACCAGGCTCTACCAGTGGTCAACGTCTTGTGCAGGGCTTGATCGTTCATCCAGCCCAACATGAGGACCTCATGACTTTGAGCGTCTTGGACGATCGCGGGAAGTAATCCGTCGGCATTTCGTTTCAGTTGCGCGGCAATCTCAGGGTCAAGATCGGATTCGGGCAGAGAAACTTCAGAATTGTTCATGATGGATCTAGTGTAGGACGGCTTGTCTGCTGTTGCCACTGATCAACACGTGATAATTTCACATATGTGACAAACATTTCTGCGGGGACCCATTCACAAGACGGCGACGACTTTGTCGCTGCGTCTCGTGCTGCTTTCGTGGCAGCGTTGTATGCCGCCGGTCCAAATGAGCCCACGCTTGTTGATCAGTGGCAGACGCAGCACCTCGCGGCTTCGGTTTATCTTCGCGAAAATCCTCATCAGGTCACGGCTCGAGTATCTGGCACTTCCACCGCTGCGATGAATACAGCGATCGAGAAACTGGCAGAGGAATCGTCTTCTCGCAAAGCGTTCTATAGTCTTGTTCGCAAGATTGGTGATGGTGCTGAACCAGCACCGTCCGGTAAGCGCCCCTCATTGTTCAAACGTGTTCGAAATTCAATGAAGCAGCGTCGTCACGATGCAGATAGTTTGCTCTTAGAGTTCTTTGTTCACACCGAAGACATTCGTCGTGCCCAAAGCCGCTGGGCTCCACGCAAACTTTCTGATACTTATGCGGGTGCGCTGTTCGAACAGTTACGTGAACAAGCTCGGAAATACTACGGCAACGCAAAAACCGGCTACGTTTTGGTACGTACCAACGGTGAGCGAATCGTGGCAAAACGCGGTACGACCCTAACGTATGTGACCGGTCCGGCCGGAGAGCTTGTTCTTCATGCGCTGGGCCGCCCGGACCACGCGCTGGTGTTAATCGACCGCCCGTAAAAGGGTTTATCTTTACCGACGTACCGTAAATCCAGCCGCTTCGATAGCGTCTTTAACCTGGCTGATCATATCGTCTGGACCATAGTGGAACAGTGATGCTGCCAAAACAGCTTGTGCCCCTGCTTCAATAGCAGGCGGGAAATGTGCTGGTTCACCGGCGCCACCAGAGGCGATGAGTGGCACAGCAACAGCCGAACGAACAGCTTTGATCATGGCTATATCAAAACCGTCACGGGTTCCGTCCGCATCAATGGAGTTGATCAGGATTTCACCAACGCCACGCTCTTCTGCATCCTGAACCCAGGCAATGGCATCCAAACCGGTGCCCTCTTTGCCTCCCTTGACCATGACTTCATAGCCGGAAGGCATAGCGGGATTCGCTTGTGCATCAAGCGACAGGACAAGGACCTGAGCTCCCCATGTGTTGGAAATTTCATTCAAAAGATCAGGGTTAGACACTGCCGCAGAACTGATCGACACTTTATCTGCACCATTGCGAAGCAGCTGATCAACATGTTCAATACTACGGATCCCGCCACCAACTGTGAGGGGGATAAACACTTCTTTTGCCGTACTGTTGACCAGGTCGTATGTTGTATCGCGTTGTTCAGTAGTCGCTGTGACGTCGAGGAAGGTGATCTCATCGGCACCGGCGTTATTGTAACGGTGGGCTAACTCTGCAGGGTCTCCGGCATCTCGAAGATTCTCGAAGTTTACGCCCTTCACGACTCGGCCGTTATTGACATCCAGGCATGGGATGACGCGAATTACAGTGCTCATGATTTTCCTCGCGGTTGTTGGTGTTATAGGCGGATGGCATGAATCGCTGAGGCCAAAATAGCCTTGGCCCCCATTTCATAGAGTTCATCCATGATGCGGTTCATGTCCTTTTTCTTGGCCATGGAGCGCACCGCGACCCAATCGTTGTCGGCCAGCGATGCAATTGTCGGTGATTCCAGTCCCGGAGTCACTTTCAATGCGGCATCCATGTGTTCTTTTGGCACGTCATAATCCACCATGACGTATTCCCGAGCGACCAGTACACCGCGTAGCCGCTGGATGAGTTTGTCCAGGGCCGCGGGGTGTTGTCCTGTTTGGCCGATCAAAATTGCTTCCGAATGCAGAATCGGATCGCCAAGAATTTCCATACCGGCGGCTTTAAGTGTCGAGCCAGTTTCGACGACATCGGCTATGGCATCGGCGACACCGAGCGAGACCGAAGATTCGACTGCACCGTCCAGGTGAACAATACGTTCGGGCTGAATGTCAGAAGACTTCATAAAGTCTGACAGCAGACCGTCGTAGGAAGTAGCAATCCGCTTGCCTGCTAGTTCTTGAACAGAGGTGAATTTCCCAGCCGGGGCCGCAAAACGGAATGTGGAGCGTGCAAAGCCCAGTCCCATGACTTCTTCGGCTGCATTACCGACTTGAGCATCAAGGAAGAGGTCTCGACCGGTGAGCCCGGCGTCGAGTGTTCCCTTGGCTACATAGATAGCAATATCACGTGGCCGCAAGTAGAAAAACTCGACACTATTTTCAGGGTCTACGAGCACTAGCTCTTTGGAATCACGACGTTGCCGGTAACCAGCTTCACTGAGCGTTTCACGAGCTGCATCGGACAAGGAGCCCTTGTTGGGCACAGCAATGCGCAACATTTTGCGTTTGATTCTCCTAGTTAGAGGTATTTGTAGACATCTTCCAGTGAGATACCTTTGGCAAGCATCATGACTTGGAGGTGATACAGCAGTTGGGAGATCTCCTCGGCGGCTTCATCGTTGGTTTCGTAACGTGCTGCCATCCAGACTTCTGCTGCTTCTTCGACAACTTTCTTGCCGATCGCATGGACCCCGGCATCCAGTTGTTCTACGGTCCCAGAGCCTTCTGGGCGGGTGTGTGCTTTTTCAGCTAATTCGGCAAAGAGTTCTTCGAAGGTTTTCACAGTACTAGCGTAGTTGTTCAAGACCGGGTTCGGGTACAACGATCCACTTCATGACACGATTTTTTGCTTAGCGATGTGAATCCGTGACTGAGTCTTGCAGTGTGGGGTCGAGCATGAGTGTTTCAACGGCGGGTTTTTCTTTGGCCCGGGCGCGTGCCCACACGAAGAATCCAATAAGCGTGAAGGCTCCATAAAACACATACATAAATGCTGATGCGTAATAGCCGGCCGAAAATAAGAGCGGTACTCCAACGATATCGACGACGACCCAGATCAGCCAGAACTCTACCCACCCCTTGGCCATGCCGTAGGTTGCCAACAGCGAACCAACAAAGGTCCAGGCATCTGCCCAGACGGGTTCAAACGAGCCCAGAATTCGGAACAGCGGAGTCAAGACCAGTGTTCCCCCAACTAGCACCACAATTAATCCGGTGCGCACCGGCCAGGATGCCCAAGTCGGTACGATGGCGGTTGCCTCACCGCTTGAGTATCGCTGCGTTTGAGATTTTCGCCACTGCACCCAGCCATAAACGGACACGACGATGAACATAATTTGTCGACCAGCCTGTCCCAACAAGCTTGGGACATCGGCTCCGCCGAATACGCTACCCAAAAATACTGTCAGCAAGGTGAGATTGCCGATAATACCGACCGGCCACGCCCAAACTTTTCGCTGCATGCCGCCAAGAGCTGAGGCCAAGCCAAAAATATTGCCGAAAACTTCTCGCATCAGCAGCCCGCCGCCGGCGATCGGTATGGTCCAATTGAACAGGTCAATAAGCCACTGCATGCTAACGAGTCCCCTTTAGCGTTGTGAGTTACGTGCAAGTGCTCGCAAGTCGTCGATGGCTTTATTCGGGTCATCGGCGGAGTATACGGCCGAACCAGCAACAAATACATCCGCTCCGGCATCTGCGGCTCGTTCAATAGTATCCGGCGCCACTCCCCCGTCAACTTGCAGTGCGATAGGTACCCCAGAATCTTCAATAGCTTGTCGTGCACGCCGAATTTTTGGCAACACAACATCCAAGAAAGACTGCCCGCCGAAACCTGGTTCAACCGTCATCAACAACACCATGTCGAGTTCCGTCAACATATCCATATAGGGCTCAATCGGCGTTGCGGGCTTCAGCGCCATAGACGCTTTGGATCCTCGAGCCCGCAATTCTCGGGCAAGCCGGATCGGGGCTCCGGATGCTTCTACGTGAAAGGTGACCGATTCAGCGCCTAAGTCTGCGTAATCAGGCGCCCACCGATCTGCGTCTTCGATCATGAGATGAATGTCTAGTGGTTTGTGTGTGGCGGAACGGATCGCTTTGACAACCGGTAGCCCCATGGTCAGGTTCGGCACAAAGTGATTGTCCATGACATCGACGTGGATGGCGTCGGAGTTGCCGATCCGGCCAATTTCATCGGCGAGGTGAGCGAAATCTGCAGACAGAATGGAGGGGTTAATTTGCATCAGAATCGTGTTCCTTCGATACGTAGGCGGCGTAACGTTTAGTGGGTCAGTAAAGCAAAAAACATGGCATCGGTTTTATGTAGATCCGGCCAAAGCTGCGTCATATTCGATTCCGTTTCGCCAGATGACACCGAGTCACGAACTAATGCAGACTCGCCGTTATTTTCCAGTGCGGCGTGTTGCATCGCTGAGGCCGAGTCAAGTAAACGGACGTTGGGGTTACGTTTGATCACGTCGGTGACCTGCAGTGCAGTTTCAGCGATGTGCGGTGAGCACGTGACATACGCGAGCAAACCACCTGGCTTCAACATCTTTACTGCGGCATCCAAGAGTTGGGCTTGCAGTTTAGTCAGCGTGGCAAGATCTTGTGGCGTGCGGCGCCAACGTGACTCTGGTCGACGCCGAAGAGCACCCAGACCCGTGCATGGGGCATCGAGCAAGATACGGTCAAAACGGTGTGAGTTGGCAGGGTCGTCGCCCATCTGCACTCCGTCTGCAACCGATGTCGTCCACGCGACTTCATCGACAACACGAAGAGCCTGCTGCACAAGTTGAGTTCGGTGATCCGAAACATCATTGGCCAGCAGCGTAGCACCCTGAGACGCTGCTAATGATGCCAATACAGCGGCTTTGCCTCCCGGCCCCGCGGACATGTCGAGCCAAGTTTCAGCAGGCTGTACCGGGCGTGCCTCGACCAAAGCCCTGGCAGTCAGCTGGGAACCGATATCCTGTACGCGGACCGTCCCCTCGACAACACCGGGAATCCGACCGGCATCTCCACCAGTAAACACCGCTGCCTCGGGGGCCAAGGTTGAGGCAGTCGCACCGTACGCTAAAACGGGTTCAAGCTCCCCGATACCGGGCAGCGCAATGAGGTTGAGTTCAGGTGCGATATTATTTGCGGCCAGTACCCGCGGGAAGTCTTCAGGGTTGCGTCCGTGATAGGCCATCGATTGTTTGATTGCCCGCAGTATCCAAGTTGGATGTGCGTGCCGGACTGACAGATCCTTGTCGGTGTCTCCGGGAGCCAGCGTATCGAACCATTGTTCTAAATTCTGCTGGCTGACCTTACGTAAGACCGCATTGACAAGTCCCGACGGTCCTGCGCCAATCTGGGACCGTACCAGCGCAACGGTAGTGTCCAGCGCGGCATGGGCGGGCACGCGCATGTTGAGCAGTTGGTGGGTACCAAGACGAAGCGCATCCAAAACCGGCTTGTCTAGCTTGACAATGGGACGGTCAACGCACTCCGCCAAGATCGCATCGTAGGTTCCTGTGTTGCGGAGGGTGCCATAGGTCAATTCTGTAGCAAAAGCCGCGTCTTGGCGGTCAAGATTATTTTTCCGGATGCGGGTCGGCAGAACGAGGTTGGCATATGCGTCCTCGTTGGTTACCGCTTGCAAAATTTGAAAAGCTGTTAGCCGTGCAGGATCCGCACTTCTGGCACGTTGCGCTGGCGCTTTGTCTGAGAACTGGCGTTTTCGTCCTTGCGTGCCGCGATTACGTTGGCGGCCCTTGGTGTTGCGCCGGTTGTGTGAAGTATTATCTGCCAAATTTCTTATCCTTTGTCCACATCAAACTCTGTGGGGTGCGTTGCAGAGGTGTGGAGTCCAATGGATGGATCAACTCCGTGGGCCCAGTCGCTTGCCGCCATCATTTTCTTGCCTGACGGCTGCACTTTGGTCAGCTCAACAGCCCCATCATGGCACATCAACAGTACACGGTCAGCCTCGATAATGAACTCTCCCGGTGCTTTGCCTTGCTCTGGAATATCAGTCACCGGTGCTGCCCCGCCAATTTTGAAACGCTGAGTTTTGGTGCTGTCACCTGCAAGGGTCGCCCACGCTCCCGGTGCTGGCGAGGCACCGTTGATAAGCCCCAGCACTACTCCGGCTGGCTGGTGCGCATCGATCTGTACGTCACGACTTGTGATTTTAGGTGCCCAACTCACTTCTCCCTGTTGCGGCGTAGCTATTGCCGACCCAGCAGCGATATCAGACAGTGTGTCCGACAGTAATGCCCCGCCCGAGACTGCAAGATCTGCCAGTACCTCTCCAGCTGTTTCCTCTGGTCTAAGAGTTCGCGTCATCGTGGCGAATACAGGGCCGGTGTCAAGTCCTGTTTCCAGTCGAAACACAGCAGCACCTGTGCTCGATTCTTGATTCATGATGGCCCATTGCACTGGAGCTGCACCGCGATATGCCGGAAGCAGAGAGAAATGTAGATTGACCCACCCCTTGGGCAGCATATTAAGGACCGCTTGAGGCAAGAGTCCTCCATACGCCACTACCGCGCCGAGGTCAGGTTGCAGTTCCTGGATATCTTCGATCGCTGCTTGACCCTCAGCACCAGAGAAACTGTCCGATTTAATGACCGGTAGCTCTAGGTCTGTGGCGCGTTGTGCAACAGGCGACGGAGTCAATACGCGCTTGCGTCCTATTTTCGCATCAGTGCGAGTCAGCACACCGACGACATTATGGCCTGCCTGAATCAGCGCATCAAGTGACGCAACGGCTGGCTGGGGTGTTCCAGCAAAAAGAATTCTCATAGTTATCCTCTTCCGGTGTCAGGCATAAAAGCGGAGCCTGCTCCGAAGGTTGAGCTCGTATCGACTGCACGCTCGGCATTAATTCGTCGTGTGGTTGCCGCAAATTCGGCAGAGGCCATCGCTCGACGAGCTTGCCGGAATTGTTCGTCCGCTAAGCGATCCACAAAGAGATAGCCATCTAGATGGTCCACCTCGTGCTGAAGCATACGAGCGAAAAGTCCCTCACCCTCGTATTCAACGTCCTTGCCGTTAACATCAACCCCGGTGACCTTGGCGTATTGCGCACGAGAAGGGGTGAAATATAACTCGGGTACTGAAAGACAACCTTCTGTGGTGTCTTGAACAGCATCACCCCACGTTTCAATAACCGGGTTGATCACATGGCCCCGGCGTTCATCCAAATGAAAAACAAATATTGCTTGCCCAATGCCCACCTGAGGACCTGCCAAACCTACACCTGAGACGGCGTCCATGGTCTGATGCATAGAATCAATGAGCCGTTGGAGTCCTGTCGAACCAAAGCGGGCTTTTGCAATCTGGGACGTTTTGCTGCGCAGCACAGGATCCGGCAACGTCCGAATAGTTAAAACACTCACCAGGGTAAGACTACCCAAAGACACATCGGTTCACAGTCGGTGTGTGACCAGCGACAGAAAAGAATTATTGCGCAATACTCACCGGTGGACCAATCGGCTGTAACGGGCTTGCAGCTGAGTCCACGGCTTGCTGATATTCCCAGACTTGGCGTAACGCCCAGAACTTCTGCCAGTGCTGCGGCAACGATTGTGGGTTGGCCTGATACGCTGCGACTTCAGTCTCCCCTAGAGCAACCCCCAGCAGCATGACATTTTGCCCATAAGCCCACTCTTCCCACGTGCCTGCTTCGGAATCGACCAGAGATTCCTCCGCTTTGTACCCAGCGGCTAACTGCATGACGACGTTAGGACTGAGACTTTTAACACGCCCAGAGCGATCCGTTCCACGGGTTTTGTAATCGATGAGGCACACACGGCCACCAATCTCTGCCACCAAATCAAGGGTCCCCGCATATCCGACTGTGTGATTCCACACGGTAATTTCGGCGGCAAGAGGTTTGACCTGGAAGTTGTCCCACCATTCATCAAAGCGATCCGCGAATCGGGACTCGTTATGTTCTGCAAGAATGTCTCGAGTCTCAGCCAGACTGTGCGGTTTGCCAAGCGCTCGCAGAGCAACCTGCTCGGCATAGTTGTGTACGCGATCTCCTCGAGCGGCTGCGTCATCACGATACCGTACAGCCGCATCATTGGATTGACGGGCAAGCGTCTTGAGTTTGGTGGGTGATCCAACCGCTTCAGTTAACCGGTTGTCCGTAATCAATTGCGTTGTTGCCAAGTGGCATGCCCATCCGCTGAGATCCATATGTTGCTGACCAATCACGGTGGTGATCGATGGGACTTCAGGCAAACCAGACAGGGATCTGGAATACATTCTGCCGGCGTTTGTTTGATGTGCAAGCTGTGGTTGAGTCATGGCTCCATTATCGGTCATGGCGTGGACAGCCTAAGGGTTTCTGTCGTGAATAAAACACGCTGGAGAGTCTGATTTGCGCTTTTGAATTTTGATTGGGTATAGTTTCAATCTGTTGGACGCACGGTGAACAACGAATACGGCAGTTCACAAACGTTTCGCGGATGTAGCTCAGCTGGCTAGAGCACCACCTTGCCAAGGTGGGGGTCGCGGGTTCGAATCCCGTCATCCGCTCGCAACACCCTCAGGGTGGGGTGGCCGAGTGGTGAGGCAGCGGCCTGCAAAGCCGCGTACGCGGGTTCGA
>DXCT01000037.1 GCA_019115865.1 Candidatus Yaniella excrementavium
CCGGTAGAAATCGAGGATGCCGCAGAAGTAGCGCTGGAACATAACCTGGGCATGACCTGTGACCCGATTGGTGGACTCGTCCAGATCCCGTGTATCGAACGCAATGCGATTGCTTCTGTCAAAGCTATCAACGCTGCGCGGCTTGCCCTGCGCGGCGATGGTTCTCATAAAGTCAGTCTGGATGAGGCCATCGAAACGATGCGCGCCACCGGAGCCGACATGATGGACAAGTACAAGGAAACCTCGCGTGGCGGTTTGGCAGTCGCGGTCACCATCCCCGAATGCTAGATGAGCCGCCGCGCTCACCACCCAGTGAGGTAGCTCGACGAATAATCACCGCAGCAGCCGATCCGAACCACTTTGGGTCGGCTGCTGTGTCTCGTTGTGCTGGCGGTTCTCGACTACACTGCAGCCATATGGAACGTCTCAATGATCGGTTAGTTTCCTGGGCTTCATTGCTGGAGGAGCAAACTCGGCAACAAGCGGTGACATCGGCTGAACTAGCGTTCATCTACCCGCATGTAGCGCTGATGGCTGATGCACACCTGGGCTATGGAGCTACCGTTGGGTCTGTCATCCCAACATTGGGTGCGGTCATGCCAGCTGCTGTCGGCGTTGATATCGGGTGCGGCATGATCGCCGTCCAAACACAGTTCAATCTTGCAGACTTGCCCAAAGACCTTCGCACACTGCGCCAAGTGATCGAGCGCGCTATTCCGGTCTCAGCAGGAAAATATAATCGCAACATTGGCGCCAGTGCCAGACATCGTATTGACGAACTTGAAGCACTCGCGTTGCAACATGACGTCGACCCCGATGCCTTTGACAAAAATTGGCGAGTACAACTGGGTTCACTTGGCGGCGGCAACCACTTCATCGAAGTCTGCGTGGATGAACACGAACAGGTTTGGACTTTCCTCCACTCCGGTTCGCGCGGTATCGGTAACAGAATTGCTACCCACTACATTGGCGTGGCCAAGAGTCTGCGGCACCAGGCTAACGATCAGCTGCCACACCCTGATCTGGCGTGGTTGGACGAGGGGACTGAAGAGTTCACCACTTATATTGCCCATCTTCGCTGGGCTCAACACTTCGCCCTGTTAAACCGTGAAGAAATGATGGACCGGGTGAATCATCAGCTAGGCCTCTGGGCTGGAGCACCGGTGCGAGCCCTGCAACGCATCAACTCGCACCACAATTTCACGGAACAAGAAGAACACTTTGGCAAAACCGTTTGGGTAACGCGCAAAGGTGCCATCCGAGCTCGCAAAGGCGATATGGCGTCAATCCCAGGTTCCATGGGCACAGCTTCATACATTGTCGAGGGCAAAGGGAACCCAGAGGCCCTAGACTCTGCACCCCATGGCGCTGGCCGCCAATACTCGCGCCGAGCAGCACGACGCAACTTCAGTCAAGATGACCTGCGCAAGGCCATGGTAGGCATCGAATATCGGGATACCGATAAATTCATCGATGAAATCCCGCAAGCCTATAAATCCATCGATCAAGTCATGGAAGATTCCAAAGACTTAGTCACGATCCGCCACACCCTGCGCCAAATCGTAAACGTCAAGGGCGAATAGCCCGGCGGGTGGATAATAGAAGTTATGTCTTGGATGGATCACAACCCGTATAGCACTGGCTCCCGCACGTATCAGCGGGTGCTCCTTGCCGGTATGATCATCCTCGGCATCGGCTTTATCACCGCCATCGTTGGCGGTGTGACCTCAACCAGGCAACTCTCTATTGTGGCCGCGGTGATCATCGGCACCGGACTGGTAACCCATGTGGTTGCGCAAATTATCCGGATGACAGGACGCCGTAGAGAACTTCGAGAAAATTTAGAAGCCGACAATAAACGTCGCCAACAGCGTGGAAAGGACTAAACATGACTGTTGACCTCACCGGCCGCGAATATCCCGCCGTTGGCCCGTATCACGTTGGAAGCGAAGACATCCGCAACTTTGCTACCGCCGTCAAAAATATGCACCCGCTGCATCACGATGTGGAAGCTGCTCGTGCTGCTGGCCACAAAGACCTGGTGGCCCCACCAACCTATCTGGTGACCATTGCCCAGCGTGCCGAAGCGCTGATGGTCAATGACCCTGAAGCAGAAGTCGATTTCTCCCGAGTAGTGCACGCTGATCAACGCTTCACCCACCACCGTGCAGTGGTCGCCGGCGACGAGCTGTTCGCTCAAGCGACCGTCACCTCAGCTAAAGAACTTGCCGGCAACCGGTTGCTCACCACGGCAACCGAGATTACCAATGCCGATCGCGCTCCCATTGCGACGATCACTTCCACGCTGCTGATTCGCGGATAAGGACGTTATTATGCCTGCTATCGAAAAACTCACCAAGGGCGATGTGATCGCCACCCGCACCATCGGCATCAATCGTGCAGATCTGATCCGATACGCAGGGGCCTCCAAAGACTTCAACCCCATCCACTGGTCGGACGCCACAGCAGAACTTGCTGAGCTGCCCGGCGTGATCGCCCACGGCATGCTCAGCATGGGACTGGCCGTCGACTTGGTAACCGAATGGACCAATGACCCCACAGCCATCATCGACTACCAAACGCGGTTCTCTGCAATGGTTCCGGTGGATGAAACCACAGAAAACTTCGATCCGGCTCGGCCTTTTGAAAACCCATATCCGGGCGCGGTCCTAAACGTCACCGCCAAGATTGGTGCGATCAACGAAGAAACACACGTAGTTCGCGTCGACCTTTCGGTCACCAACCCCTCCGACGACGATGCCCGCGTGCTAACTCGCGCTCAAGTACAGGTGCAGCTCTAACCTCATGCCCGAAAATCTCCTGGCCCATCACACGACCGCCCGCGTCGGAGGTCCCGCATCCACCTGGATTACCGTTTCGACCGAGGACCAACTCACCGCGGCTATTGCCGATGCCGATGCCGCAGGCACTCCGTTGCTGGTCCTGGCCGGTGGGTCCAATATGTTGGTCTCCGATGCAGGATTCCCCGGTACCGTGGTACACCTTGCCACAGAAGGTATCGACGTCATCGAATCGACTGACGAATATGTCTATGTTCGGATCGCCGCAGGCCACGAATGGGATGCAGTGGTTGCATGGTCGGTCGTCGAGGGCCTCACAGGAATTGAAGCGCTGTCGGGCATCCCCGGCTCAACTGGTGCGACACCAGTGCAGAATGTCGGGGCCTACGGAGCCGATATCTCCAAAACGCTGGTGAGTATTCGCGCCTGGGATCGAGACGCCAACCGCATCGTGACGCTGACCGGCGCCGATCTGGAATTTGGGTACCGTGACTCGGTGATCAAACGAACCATCGCCTCGTCTACGACAAACTTTCATCAGGCCTCACCACGCTGGATTGTGCTCTCGGTTGACCTACGTCTGACCAGAGCGGGACAATACGCCCCGGTGCAATACACCCAGCTGGCAAGGGCACTCAATGTTGGACTCGGTGATACCGCACACCTTGACCACATTCGCCAGACCGTGCTGGATTTGCGTCGCTCTAAAGGCATGGTGCTCGAGGCGCAGGATCATGACACCTGGTCGACCGGCTCATTTTTTACCAACCCAATCGTGCCGATTGCGGTGGCCGACCGGCTGCCGGACGAGGCTCCACGCTTCGCCCACCATGAAGCTGGCGATGACACGGATTCAGTGAAACTTTCGGCCGCCTGGTTAATCGATCACGCCGGGTTTAACAGGGGCTTCGGTCTCAACGGTGAGACCGAGTCGGTCAACGGTAGGGCCTCATTGTCGACCAAACACACGTTGGCTTTGACGAACCGTGGTACCGCCAGCACCCAAGATCTGGTGCAAATTGCTACTATTGTTCGTGATGGCGTGGCCGCAAAATGGGGGATACACCTTGTCCCGGAGCCCGTACTTATTGGGGTGCAACTGGGCTCCTAGCACGTCGTGTGTAGTGCATCAGAAGCATTCATCACGACCTAATATAGTCCCTCAACTTGCCAAGTGTTCCTTCCGTTGGGAAGATATCTTTTTTAGTCCAATACGCTCTCAACGCACTTTCTCAGGTGCTCTAGCTCAGCGCTGGGAGAGTATCCTAAGCCAGAGTCGGAGTTGATTCCATGCCCTCGAACCAGCTATCGCGAGGACCACGAGTCGCACGGCATACGCCCCAGCGCAAATATCGACCAGATCTGCACGGTATTCGGGGACTGGCGATCCTGGGTGTGGTGGTCTTTCACCTCTTCGGAAACGGTCGTGTTTCCGGCGGTATCGATATCTTTCTGACGGTTTCGGGCTTCTTATTCACCGCCATGTTGTTGCGAGAGACCGCTGAGAACCACGGGCGAATCAATTTCCTGGCGTATTTTGGTCGGCTTTTCCGTCGTATTTTTGCGCCCGCTGCCATCGTGATAATGACGACGACGATTGCCGGCATGCTCATCTTGCCGTATACCCAGCACATGCAGATGCTGCGGGAAGCTGTTGCGTCGTTGCTGTATTACGAGAACCTAGAGTTGATTGATTCGCAGCTCTCGTATGATGCAGCCGGTCCGGAGACCTCGCTGTTCCAGCACTTCTGGTCGCTGTCCGTGCAAGGACAGTTCTACGTAGTGATTCCGTTTGTCATTCTGGCACTAGTCTGGGTGGCCCGAAAACGCAATCAACCGGCCGTGTTTTGGGTAGGCGCGGTGTTGGTAGCCACATTAGTGCTATCAATGGTTTGGGCTATCGTCTATAGTGCTCAGTTGCAAGACGAAGCCTACTTAGCTACGAGTACGCGACTGTGGCAACTGGCATTTGGTGGGTTGTTGGCGATCGTCATCGACCATCTGCGCTTGGTTCAAGGAATTCGTCTGGTGTTGGGCTGGATGGGGTTGTTCATGGTCGTATCGACCGGAGTTCTGTTTGACGGAGGACAACAATTCCCTGGCCCACTAGCCCTGTGGCCGCTGTTGGGATTGGCATTTGTACTGCTGGCCGCTTCTCAGGATGGAGTCGCCGAACGTGGTTCGGTCACGAAATTACTGAACAATAGAATCTTTAGTTGGATCGGCGATTACTCGTATGCATTGTACTTATGGCACTGGCCCTTACTGATTTTCTATCTGACACTTCGAGACCGCGATGCGGTAGGTATCCGTGGCGGTCTAGTCATTCTGGCAGCGGCAATGGTGTTAGCTATGCTGCTGAATCATCTAGTGGAACGGCCAATCCAATCCTGGGGTCGTGGTGCCACGGGGCAACGAGCCAACACGATACCGGTAGCGGTCGGGCTGGTTATCATGCTGGTGTTTAGCAACGTCGTGGCCAATTACATCATCACCAAACAGCAGGAAACTGCACAAGATCAAGAGGTCGGTTATGCGCTCGATACAGACACCTATCCGGGAGCTTTGACGACGCTTGAAGACGGACCGCAAGCGCCACAAGTAGACTCCTATGAGCCCAACGGTGAGGAGCTTGCTGCGGTGGAGCAAGACTATATCACCCAAGATTGTCGCCAGGCTGGACGAAATGCACCAGGGAGTTATGAGGTCACCCTGTGTGAAGATCCGGATGCCCCGGACAACCCGTCGGCGACGGTCGTATTGGCACCGGACTCACATGCCGGACATTGGGAACAGACGTTCCGAACGCTTGGTCGTGAACACAACTGGGAAATTATCCTCGCCATCAAGTCCGGGTGTAATTTCTCTGGGGTACCAGATGAACCCGGCAACGATTACTGCCACAGGTGGAACGATAATTTCATGGGTTACCTGGAATCCGAGGACATTGATCTTGTCGTTGCTCCCGGGACCCAAATGTATAGCCGCCCCGCTGAAGAAGGATTTGCCGACGGCGCGCAACAACGGTGGGAACAGATTGCGAGAACAAATACACCACTGTTATTGATTCGCGGACTGATTCGTCCGGGTGGAACTGCCGGTGCAGCCGACTGTCTGGCAGCCGGAAACCCGCCTGAAGAATGCGGGGGCATGGTTGGCGACGCGCACGGTCCCAACCCGATTGCAGCAGAAGATCTAGCCGATACAACGCATACGATCGACATGAACCCATATATTTGTCCGGGAGTGGAGCAAAGCCCAGATACAGCCTGTTCCGCCGTGGTCGGTAATGTGGCGGTGTGGTACGACAACTCCCACATTACGCCCCAGTATGCCACCACATTAGCGCCCATCATGGAACGTGAGTTACAGGATCTCTATCCTGAACTGTTTGCGTCCTAACGGGATCCGTCGGCACGCTCTGACCATACGAACAGAAAATGTGACAATATTGATGCAAATCATACGTATTTGAGGAGCAACATTGTCAGAGGCAGATGAACCAGCCGTTCGGCAACCCCAAGGTGCACCGGCAGCCATGCTCAATGGGTTGTCGATTTTAGAAGCTTTTTCTATTAAACGCCCGGCACTGGGCGTCACCGAGATATCCGACATCGTCGGGCTGCATAAGTCAACAGTATCTCGCATGCTCAATGGTCTAGCGGAACTGGGGTATGTCCGTCGTGAAGGCACCAGTGGACGCTACCGACTCGGGCTCAGCGTCCTAGAACTCTCGGCACCGTTGCTGGCCGACCTGGACATTCGTGCCGCCGGTCTTGAACACCTGGAACGTCTCACAGACCTCACCGGGGAAACAACCGCGCTTGGCGTCTGGGGCGACGGCGGAACGATAGTGGTGGAACAGGTAGCCAGCCCCCACCAAGTGCGCCACACACAGCCCATTGGTAACCGCTATAACCAATGGGAATCCTCATCGGTACGTGTGATGCTTGCCTATCAGCCACTTCATACCGTGCATCGGTTGATTGAAACCGGCCGTATCTTGGTGCCGGTAGGTGGCATCAGTCGCGAAGAAGTAGAAGTCGAGCTAGATTTTATCCTGCGGCATGGGTACGCAACCAATAAGGGCGGTACCACCCCTGAAGAGTTTGGTGTTTCTGCTGTGGTGTTTGACCTGCGTGGCACAGCGACCGGTTGCGTCATTCTATCTGCACCAACTTCCCGGGTGGAATTCCAGCATTCGGCCGAGAGCCTGCAGCGCGCAGTCATCCAAACCGCCCAGGATATTTCCGCACGTTTGGGAGCTCCACTAGGCTCCGAAAATAATGCGGGGGCATGATCCGAAACGAATCATGCCCCCGCTTATCGCCAAGGTTGAACAAGTATCAACATTAGGCGAGAGTTTTCAATTTTTTAGCCTTAGGTTTTGAGGCTTTAACCTTGCTGTCCGCTGGCAGCACCGGGATAGATGAGGTGATGGGCTCGTCATCGACACCCAGGCCGAGATCTCGACCAGCTGTTTCGGGCATAAGTGTCGTCGCGATGAAGGCACCCGCAGCAATCACGGTTAGGTAGATGGCCGGTGACAGTGGGTTGCCGGTCACATCGATGAGCCAGGTCGCAATATATGGTGCTGTACCACCAAATAGTGCATAGGCCACGTTGTAGGTGACCCCCGAGGCTGTATAGCGCACCCGAGTCGGAAAGATTTCGGTGAGCAGCACAGCGGTTACCACATTGGCAGCCACGGTACCGAACATAATGAGTATCTGACCAAGCAGTGCAGTGGTGAAGGTTGCACCGGCAGCGATCATGTAGCCGGGAATTGCTGTGCCTCCCAGCAGGATGGCCGAGGCGAACATGGTCTTGCGGCGGCCAAAGCGGTCACAGATAATGCCACCCAGTGGAGCCATGCACGCCGCAAGCGTCAGTGCAATAACGTTGGAGGCAAGTACCGGAACTGCTTCGAGCTGCACCACTTCCCGGAGGAAGGTCGTCATGTACGTGGAGAAGATGTAGAAGCTCAGCGCGGTCAAGGAGATGTAACCGGCCAGGATCATCATTGGGCGAGCCTGGGTGCGGAGGGTCGACCGCAGCGGGGCATGTTCGGTGGTGTCATCTTCCTGAAACATTGGCGATTCGCCAAGTTTCCGACGGATCCAGAACGCAATAAGTCCTAGGGGAGCGGCAATGAGAAACGGAATGCGCCATCCCCACTCTTGCATGGCGGCTTCGCCGAGTCCCGTTGTGAGGAGGTAGGACAGCAGGGCAGCTGCAGCAAATGCTGAGAACGTTGCGGTAGGCATTGCTGAACCCCACCGTGCACGCTGGTCGTGTGGGGCATGTTCGATGACGTAAGTGACGGCGCCGGCATACTCTCCGCCGGCTGAAAGGCCTTGCAAACACCGTGCAGCGGTTAGCAAGACTGCGGCCCAGATGCCGATCTGTTCGTAACTGGGCAGCAGACCGATTGCTGCGGTGGAACCGGACATCAACAGAACCGTCAGGATAAGTACTGACTTGCGGCCGATCCGGTCGCCGAGCATACCAAAGATTGCGCCACCTACAGGGCGCAGTGCAAAGGCCACGGCGAAAATTGCGAAAGTTTGGAGCAGAGCCACTGCACCTGTGGACTCTGGGAAGAATGTGGTGGCAATAATGGTTGCCATAAAGCCATAGACGGCGAAATCGAACCATTCGACGACCGTTCCGGCGAATCCGGCAAACGTGACTTGTCGAAGCGTTTGAGGTGAAACTTCAGAAGTATTAGTGGGCTGGGCTGTCGAGCTTTGGTAGTTGGTGGTCATTGGGGCTCCATATCAGGCGGACCAGGAACACAAAAGTCTCCACAGTACATGAGAGGTGGGACTGAAGAAAAGATGGGCTCGCCGAAGCTGATTGCTCATGCTTCAACAAGCCCATCTAATATCCAACGTGTCAGCGTGTCATAGCTCAGCGCTTAGCTCTTGACAGCTTGCTTGACAGGCAGGGTGGTGGTTGGAACGGTGTCTTCGAAGTTTGGTAGTTCGTTGAGGTAGTTGACCACGTTTTCGAGTGGCTCAACATCGCCGAACTTGGAGTCCATGTCGAAGAGGTTGTAAGCAACAACGCCGGGTACACGGTCGCCGACAGCTTCTTTGACAACGATTGGGCGGAAGCCTTCAGCTACGGCATCTTCAACGGTGTGGCGGACACAAGCCGTTGCTGTCACGCCGGTAACGATCAGGGTGTCGATACGGTTAGCAGTCAGGAACTGGTTCAGGTTGGTACCTGGGAATGCAGAAGCACGCTTTTTCTTGATAACCAGTTCACCTTCCTGTGGTGCGATGCGGGAGTCGATGTCTGCTGCGCCGGTGGAGGCATCGAGGGTTTCCAATGGGATTTTCTGACCCCAGAGGCCCATGTCGGAGGCCAGGTTGTCATCGAGAACATCGTACGCAGTGGTAATGAAAATCACTGGGACACCTTTAGCGCGAGCTGCAGCGTTCAGGTCCTGGCAGGCTGGGATGATGGTATCCATGCCTTCACAGGAGAATGGGTGACCTGGGCGAGTCCAAGCGTTTGCCATATCAATGTGAATCACAGCTGGGCGGGTGCCGTAGCCGACGCGACGTTTAAAGCCGCGGTCTTCATAGACTTCAGTGCCTGCTTCGAAGATTTTTTGCAGGACGCTTTCCATTTCCTGTTCGAGCGCATCGTAGTTTTCGTTAGCCATTTCCACTCCTAAGTTCTGTGACGTGCAACACGTTGTTGCTGTAACAACAATATAGTTGCTTTACTAGCAACGTGCAAGTGTTTTGTGAAGAAAAGTAGAGAATGTCACGAGTTTGCGCGTGCTGTCTCGCATTTGTCCAGGTCATCCATGAGTCGGGAGTGGGGAAAGATTTTTTGATTCCCGAAGGCATCAGGACATAAAGAACGCCTTCCGTCACGATGTGGTGACAGAAGGCGCAGGGACGACGGTTTAAGCGGTGATTATTTTGCGTTAGCTTTTTCGGTGAGGGCCGTATGCTTTTTCCTAAAGTAGACCTGCCGACGGACAATGGCCACGGTGTCGCCTGATTCATCGGTGATGGCTACTTCAAACCAGTGCAAGTACTTTTCTCCATCCATCGTTTTTTCGCGAATGAGATCCCATGTTTTTGCGCTAACCTGGAAGTCCGCAGTGATCTTTCCTTTGCCTGGTTTGATGAACTGGGCTTCGACGCCGACATCCCACACGAGATACTCTTTGCCGAGTCCGTAGACGCCCGCAAACATGAAAAATGGGTCGGTCATCGACAGCATGGTACCACCGAAGGCAGTTCCGACCAGGTTTCGAGTGAGGAGATTTGGTTTGTGAGTCACAATGGCTCTTGAGGCGTTGTCTGCAATGTATTGGGTTTTGATGCCCGCGCCGAGGTATGGCGGCCAGATGCGCATGAAGCGCTGTAATAACTTTGGGCCGATGTTCATCGATGCGTATGTAGGGATTTTGAACTTGGGGAGCCTCAAGTCGGTTCTCCTTCGGGAATGCTGGGGTGCGCACCGTCAACATGCGCTGGTCGGTTCTGTAATGTAGCTCATATTGTAGGCCACCTCGTGTTGGCTCTGCAGCCTCCTTTTCTTTGACCTAGGGCGTCATCGCACCGGTACTTGCTACGGCAGGGGCGTGGAAGGGTGCGTGTACCAGAAACCTCTTTGCGGCATAGTATTGTGCGGTGATGTTTTTGCGGCGTAGAACTCGCGAATAGGCTGACGAGCGTCAATCTGCTGGTACATTATGGGGGCCGACTTTGAGTGAGGAGGACGACGGTGACTACTGGTGATATCCCAGACGCAGGCGAGATGCGGAACCCGCGTGCTGAGCGATCGAAAGCCGCTTTGATTACCGCGATGACGCGGGCCCTGGATGAGTACGAGCCCGGACAAGTGTTGAGTCTCGCAGAGATCTCACGAGCCGCCGAAGTGAGTCGCCCGACGCTCTACCAACACTTTGGCGATTTAGCGAACCTTATCCGTGCCGCTGCAGCAGTTCGGCTCGTTGCGCTCTTTGACAGTGTGCCGCAGCCAGCCCATGACGCACAAGGTTCTTGGCGCGATGCCTCTTCCACTGCCCTGCACGCGTTATTGACGGAGCTGGAACATCGCCGAGGCTTCTATCTTGCGGTGCTGGACTCCACCGCTGCCGGCGAAGTGCGAGAGGATGTCATTGAGTTCCTGGCGACCCGCATAGTAGATGTGACGGCCCTTGGTCCTGCGATGCAAGATATGGAACCCAGTCCAGAAGACGTTCACGAGCGAGCAATGTTTTTAGCTGCTGGTGCGCTATGGCGTACCGAACGTTGGTTGCGCGATGATGCATCCGAGCCGGCCGAACAACTAGCCCATCGCTTGAGCCGAATCTTGGCATCAGCGGCTGGGATTAGCGGCAGCTGATGCGCGTTGCGCTCGGATGCCACCTGGCGGTATCAAGTACCGTCCCACATGGGTAGCCGCGTCTATCGTCGGCTAGAAACCAGATATATTACGTCATCTGACTCTGCCAAACCACTGAGGGGGCATTGTGCCGTATGAAAGCGCTAGCCACCAGTCGCGCATTGCAACTGGTGGCTAGCCTAAGATTTAGTTCTTGCTGGGTTTATAGATTGCCGGTGGCGATCATCAGCATTCGACGGACCGGCTCTGCCGCGCCCCACAGGAGTTGGTC
>DXCT01000038.1 GCA_019115865.1 Candidatus Yaniella excrementavium
TGGAATACCACCCGCGTGCATGAAGCGCTGGACTACCAGACCCCGACAGAGATCGAAGCCAGCTATCATATGACCCAGGCTCAAGCCCTGAGCCCCGTATAACAAGCGGAACAAAACCCAGGGCGCTTCAACTTGCAACGCCAACGTTGCAGGTGGTCTTTTTGAGTTTAAAAAGAATTTTCACAAACCTATTGCAACTAACTATGTCCATAGATAGTATGTGATGTGCGACATCGATTTGCTCGGTCGTGACGAACATATAAGTGAGGCGTAACACATGTCCCAGTCAACTCAATCCGCGAATGTCCGCACTGTGATGCAGGACTTCTCGTTGGAAATGACCGGTAAAGACGTTGACGCATTGCGCGAAGCAGCCCCAGCTATTCCTGCGGGTACGCGCATCAACGTCACCTTCCTTGGTAATGAAGATCTTCAAATGCGGGTTACCGCAGCCAAGGCGGTCAAAGAACTCGGTTTTATCCCGGTTCCACACATCTCTGCTCGCCGTCTGCGCAGTGAAGATGAACTCAAAGAATTTCTCCAAGCTCTGGCCGATGTCGATGCGATCAAGCATGTCTTTGCTGTCGGTGGTGACCCTGCCGAACCGATGGGTCCTTACGGTTCTTCGCTGGAAATGCTGCAGTCGGGTATCTTCCCGGACTTCGGCGTGGAAGATGTTTCCATTGCAGGCTACCCAGAAGGCCACCCGGATATCTCGGACGAGGTCCTGGCCCGCGAGCTCAAAGGCAAAGTCGAGGTGCTGGAAGAACAAAACCTCAGCGGCGTCATTCTGACTCAGTTCGGTTTTGATATCGACCCGGTTGCCAAGTGGCTCAACGAGCTCGCTGAGCAAAACATCTCGATCCCAATCCGGATCGGTGTACCAGGTCCCGCCGGTATCAAACGTCTACTGGGCTATGCCAAACGCTTCGGTGTGGCATCGTCGGCAGGCATCGTGAAGAAATACGGCTTCTCGCTGACCAACCTCATGGGCAACGCTGGACCGGATAAATTCCTGCGCAACTTGGCTGACGAGGCTGCGGCTTCCAATTACCCGGGAACCGTGGGCGTGCACTTCTACACCTTCGGTGGCATGGCGAAAACCGCCGAGTGGGCCCAAGAATTCACGAATAAACTCTAAGATTTCCTTCCTTTAGCTAACCCAAACTACCCTTCGAAAGGCGGCCACCATGGCAAAGTCTCTTCAGGATCTCCTCAACGAGCAATCGGCAGTTGAACTGCTGCGCAACGCTCAGACCGGTTCCTATATTTACCCGGTTGTTCCAGCAGACTTCGGCAACTGGATCAACGAACAAAAAGCGTGGCGCAACGCCGCAGTCCTCTACGACCAGTCCCACCACATGGACCAGGTCTTCTTGTCCGGTTCAGATGCGATCAGCCTGATCTCTGACACCGCAATCAACTCCGTAGCAAACTTCGCCGTGGACATGGCCAAACAGTACGTGCCAGTCTCTTCGACCGGTGCCGTGGTCGGTGACGGTATCCTCTTCCGCGAAGCTGAAGACGAATTCACCTACGTCGGCCGTGCACCGGTCACCAACTGGCTGATGTACCACGCGGAAAAAGGTGGCTACAAGAACCTCGACCTGCAGGTTGACCGCCGCTCACCATCCCGTCCGTACGGTGATGCTGTGAATCGCGAACTCTTCCGCTTCCAGATCCAGGGCCCAGCAGCCTGGGATGTCATCAACAAGCTCAACGGCTCGGAAGTTGAACAGCTCAAATTCTTCCGCATGGCCCACATGAACATCGACGGCCTGAAGGTCCGCACCCTGCGCCACGGTATGGCCGGTGCACCAGGTCTGGAAATCTACGGCCCATACGAACACCACGCTCGTGTTCGCAACGCGATTGTTGAAGCCGGTGCCGAATTCGGTCTGCTGCCAGTTGGTTCCCGCGCATATGCAACCAACACCCTGGAATCCGGCTGGATCCCATCGCCACTGCCAGGCATCTACTCGGGCGAAGGCGAACGCGGCTACCGCGAATGGCTCGGCGCTGACTCCTATGAAGCCACTGCCCCACTGGCCGGCTCGTTCATCTCGGACAACATCGAAGATTACTACGTCAACCCGTGGGAAATCGGCTATGGCTCCTTCGTGAAATTCGACCACGACTTCATTGGCCGCGACGCTCTGGAATCCATCGATAAAGACAATCAGCGCCGCAAGGTCACCCTCGAGTGGAACACCGATGACCTTAAGGAAATCCTAGATTCCCCGCTAAATGTCGACGGCCCGAACTACAAGTTCTTCGATCTGCCACTGGCCAACTACGGTGCTTCCAACTACGACAAGGTCACTGACGCCGATGGGAACGTCGTTGGTGTCTCGATGTTCACCGGCTACACCGCCAACGAACGTCGCGGCCTGTCCCTGGCCACCGTCAACGCTGATGTTCCAGAAGGTGCCGAACTGACTGTCACCTGGGGCGAACCAGACGGCGGCTCCAAGAAACTGTCGGTTGAAGCACACCAACAAAAAGACGTTCGCGCCATTGTTTCACCGGTTCCATACTCCACGGTTGCCCGCGAGTCCTACCAGGGCGGCTGGCGTACCCAGTACAACTAAACTGATCCGCTGACCACGCGGTCGTATCCTGTAATACCCAGGGTGCGGCCGCGTTGTCGCATTATCGCCGCGTCACCCACACGAAGTTGAGTACACTACGGTCTTGTCATGAGTCTACGTTCTGCCCTTCTTACCCTCCTTTCAGCCGGCCCGCACACTGGCTATGACCTGGCCAAAAACTTCCACTCCTCGGTGGGTTTCCTCTGGCACGCTCCAGACTCACAGATTTATCCGGAGCTGAAAAAAATGCAGGCCGAGCAGCTCATCGAAGGCTATCCGGTGCCCTGGGGGACCAAAGGCGCGACCAAAACCGAATACGCCATCACCGATGCCGGGATCGACCACCTCAATACCTGGCAGGGACAAGCGGTTACGTATCGTCCCGAGCGCAGTGAAGTGCGCCTACGGGCCGCCTATTTCGAATTTGCCGATGACGACGACGCCCGCACCTGCCTCGAAGACCACCTGGCCCACTATCGGCAAGTGGTTGAAGACGTCAAAGTCCAGATTCAAGAACTGGAGGAACACACGTCGGATATTCACCAGCGCCGACTGGCTCGCTACCCTGACACCGAGCATGCGAAAATCACCCGGTTCAAGATCTTTGCCTATGAAGGCGTGCTGCGACAGGCGGAGGCAGAAATCGCCTGGGCCCAAGACGGGCTGGCCATCCTGGATGAACCCGAAGCCACCGAAGCTTCACCCTTGACGTGATGTGGCAATCGCTTCGGTGACCGAATCTAGGTGCCCCTGCATGGCCGCACCGGCTGCTTGCGGATCGCGAGCACAAATCGCTTCGATAATCGCTAGGTGCTGCGGCAACGAAACCTGTGGTCGATCCGGCTGGGTCGATAGCTGGAAGTGATACCGAATGGCCTGCCCGCGCAATCGTGCAATGGTTTGGGCTGCCGTTTGCTGATCGGCAATGTCAATAATCAGTGTATGCAATGCCCGATTGAGGCTGGAGTATTCATCGCGGGCCCCACGGTCTACAGCCTGTTGCATCGCAGCACCGATCCCACGCAGTTCTTCCGCCTGCTCGTCGGTAATTTTCTCTGCCGCTTTGCGCGCACACAGGGATTCCACTGCACCGCGCACCTCGGTGATCTCGATAGCTTCTGCCAATGAAACCTTGCGAACCCGGGCACCCCGATTTGGGATCCGCTCCACCAATCCCTCGGTGATCAATTCATTGAGGGCCAATCGCACTTCACCGCGCGATGCGTCGTGAGCCTCGGCAACGTCTGCCTCGATCAACCGCTGGTGCGGTACCAGATTGCCCGTCACGATATCGTGACGCAACCGGTCCGTCAGGGACAACTCCTGTGCGGCTTCCGGTGCGGGGGTCAACGGGCTGGCCATGATGATCGGTCTCCAAAGTCTGACAGTTCGGGGCTGGTTTCTCCTACTCATAGTAGTCAGTCAAAGCAGCGCTGTCATCGAACGTGAACAAGATTGTAAACAATCTTGTTAGCAGCTATGGTGGTGTGAGGACTCCCACAACCAAGGATGCTCATGACCACTACTGCAGCCCGCCGCACCGGCGACCAAACGGCCATTCCCATGTGCCTCATGCGAGGTGGGACGTCGCGCGGCCCGATGTTCTTGGAATCCGATCTGCCAAGCGACCCTGCCGCGCGCGATCAGGTCCTGCTATCCGTCATGGGCAGCCCGCACCCGCTGCAAGTTGATGGTCTGGGTGGGGCTCATTCACTTACCTCCAAGGCAGGCATTGTTGAGCATTCCCCCGCAACTGACGTGGATCTAGATTTCACCTTCGTGCAGCTCCAGCCCGAGGCCACCACGGTGCAAACCACTCAAAATTGCGGCAATATGTTGGCTTCCGTGGTGCCATTCGCCGTCGAGACCGGCCTGATCGAGCCCACCGAAGATGTCACCGATGTCGTCGTGCGAACCACCAATACCGGGCTGATTTCGCGCATTGGGATCCACACCCCGCAGTTCAACGGGCAACGGTTTGTGCAATACTCCGGTGATGCCGAGATTGCCGGGGTCAATGGCACGGCCTCGCCGGTGAATATTCGCTTTCTCAACACCGCCGGCTCGATCGCCAGCGCCCTGTTGCCCACCGGGAACGCGACCGATGTGGTCACCGCTGAAGGCACCGAGTACACGGTAACCCTGATTGATAACGGTCAGCCGCTGGTCATCATTAACGCCGAAGACCTCGGGGTCACCGGCTATGAATCCGTGGCCGAGCTGACCGATAACGCCCAGCTGAAAGTCCGTGTTGAGGCACTGCGCCTGGCCGCTGCACAGGTCATGGGGCTGGGCGATGTCACCGATGAGTCGTATCCCAAAATGACCCTGGTCGCCGCGCCGCGTGAGGGCGGAGCGATTTCTACTCGCAGTTTTATCCCACACCGAGTGCACGAATCCATCGGCGTGTTGGCCGCCGTGACCGTGGCGACTGCATTGCTCATGGAGGGCACAGTTGCCGCTCGCGTTGGTGAACCCGGCACCGGGAAACACCAGACCGTGGGGATTGAACATCCCTCGGGCATTTTCGACGCACTCGTGGATCTGGATGACGACGGCGCGGTCGTGGCGTCGGGCAATACCCGCACCGCGCGGTTGATTAGCCGCGGAGAAGTGTACGTGCCGGCCAGTATTTGGGATCCAAGCGCAACTTTTTAACCAAGCAGCCACACACTGAAAGTGGAAGGACACTGACGTTGATTATTGATATTCACGGGCACTACACCACGGCGCCTGCGCCGCTGGGGGCCTGGCGCGACGCCCAACTGGCTGCCTTGGATGGCGGACAACCTCCGGCTGCTGAAGGACCGGTCATCTCGGACGATCAGATCCGCGAATCGATTGAGGCCAATCAGCTGCGGTTGATGAACGAGCGCGGTATCGACGTGCAGGTCTTCTCCCCGCGCGCATCCTTTATGGCTCATCACGCAGGCGATTTCGACACCTCATCCGCATGGTCACGTCACTGCAATGATCTGATCGGCCGCGTCTCGGAACTCTACCCGGACCGGTTCGTCCCCTCTGCCATGCTGCCACAATCCCCGGGCGTGGACCCCGCGACCGTGATCGACGAGCTGGAACGCTGCGTGAACGAGCACGACATCGTCGCAGTCAATCTGAACCCGGACCCATCTGGTGGTCACTGGACTTCGCCACCGCTGACAGATGAACACTGGTTCCCGGTCTAC
This sequence comes from Candidatus Yaniella excrementavium, assembly GCA_019115865.1. GTDB lineage: Bacteria > Actinomycetota > Actinomycetes > Actinomycetales > Micrococcaceae > Yaniella > Yaniella excrementavium. The sequence goes on from DXCT01000038.1 coordinate 5,780, forward strand.
GAAAAACTCATCGAACACGAACTGCCCGTCATGGTCCACGTGTCGACCTCCATTAACCCGGCTTTCCACACGACCGGCGCACACTACCTCAACGCCGACACCACCGCCGTCATGCAACTACTCCAGGGCGATTTGTTTACCACTTTCCCTGAACTGAAGATGATCATCCCGCACGGTGGTGGCGCGGCACCGTATCACTGGGGTCGCTTCCGCGGGTTGGCCATGATGCTGGATAAACCACCGGTCGAAGACCACCTGCTGAACAACATCTACTTCGACACGTGCGTCTACCACCAACCGGGGATCGACACGCTGTTAGAAGTCATCCCGCACAAGAACATCATGTTCGCCTCCGAAATGATCGGTGCAGTGCGCACCGAGGACCCCAACACCGGCCACTATTTCGACGACACTGCCCGCTATATCCAGGCCGCCGACCTGTCCGACGCATCGAAACAATCCATTTTCGAAGACACCGCACGCGCCATCCACCCGCGACTGGACCGTCGTCTCAAAGCCCAAGGACGCTAGGAGCAACCACCATGCATGAACTTGGAGTCGTCAACACGACCATCCAACGCCCAGACCCCAACGACGTCGCCGCGCTGAGCCAATACGGCAGCGCGACCATCCACGAAGCCATGGGCCGAGTCGGGCTGATGCAACCGTATCTGCGCCCTGCCTATCAGGGTGCGAAACTGTGCGGACCTGCGGTTACCGCACTGCTGCAGCCCGGAGATAACTGGATGATGCACGTTGCGGCCGAACAACTCACCGACGGTGATGTTGTGGTCGCGGCCTGCACTACCGCATCAGATGCCGGGTTCTTCGGCGATCTGCTAGCCACTTCCTTCCGCGCTCGCGGTGGGGCCGGATTGGTGATCGACGGTGGGGTCCGTGACGTAGCAGACTTAGAGCAGATGCATTTCCCGGTATTTGCCAAAGCAATCCACGCGCGAGGCACCGTGAAAGAAACCCTGGGCTCGGTCAATATTCCGGTCGTCTGTGCTGGTGAGGTCGTCAACCCTGGTGATGTGGTGGTTGCCGATGCCGACGGAGTCGTGGTGGTACCACGCGAGCAAGTGGCCGAGGTCGCCGAAGCCGCCCAAGCTCGCGAAGCCAAAGAAGTTGGTGTTCGTGGGCGACTGGCCGCAGGCGAACTGGGGCTCGATGTATATGGCATGCGAGAAAAGCTTGCAGCCAAGGGACTGCAGTACCGACAGTAAGGAATACACAATGGCTGAACGAGAAAACTTCGATCTAGCACATATCAGTGCCGTAGAAATCCTGACTCCAAAATTCGATGAAAGCCTGCGGTTCTTTAAAGACCTGCTGGCTATGCGTGAAGTCGACCGCATCGGCAACTCGGTATATCTGCGGTGCTGGGATGAATACGAAACCTATTCAATTAAACTCACCGACGCTGACACCAACGGAGTTGGCCGTACGATGCTACGGGCAACCAGTCCAGAAGCCCTTGAGCGCCGGGTCGCCGCAGTTGAGAAGACCGGTCTTGGCAAAGGATGGAAAGATCCAGAAGTCGGCATCGGTCAATACTACGAATTCGAAGATCCGGATGGGCACGTCTTCGGGCTGTACTACGACACCACGCTCTACCAGGCCGATGAGCATGATCGTCCGGCGCTGAAAAACCAGGCATCCCGCTATCCGGGTCGCGGTGTCAACGCCCGGCGTCTAGACCACATCAACTACCTGGCCTCCGACGTCAACGCGACCGGAGACTTCTGGGACCAGACCATGAAATCCCGGGAAACCGAACAGGTTGAACTTGACGCGGGCGGATACGCGGCACGCTGGTTCCGGTTCGCCCAAAAATCCTACGACGTCGTCTACTCAGATGACTGGACCGGAGAACGCGGACGCTTCCACCACCTAGCCTTTGCAACCGATACTCGCGAAGACATCCTCAAAGCCGCTGACTTCTTCTTGGAAGAAGGCGTCTACATCGAATACGGGCCGTATAAGCACGCGATTAACCAGACGTTCTTCCTATACGTCTGGGAGCCTGGCGGCAACCGCATCGAATTCGCCAACGCCGGTGCTAGGTTGATCCTGAATCCAGATCAACCGGTCGTCACCTGGTCCGAGGCCGAGCGCGCCAAGGGCCAAGCCTGGGGAATGAAGACCGTGCCAACCTTCCACACGCACGGCACCCCGTATGTGGAAAATCAGGAGGAAATCGACCGGGCTGCCCTGGAAGGCAGGCGCATCTAACTCCACACAGCAATATACTCACGGGCTGGTTCGCTGGGACTGGGATATCCCAGCGGGCCAGTTTGTTTGTTTTGGATGCTGACGTAGTGCGTCGTCGGTATGACTGTTGCCGGATCATAGCTGACCCCGGCAGCCGGCTCAGCTGGCGGGGTGTTGTCAGAGGGGAGCGGCCACTGTAACATCATTCCCGTTGATTATGGCCAGCGCTCCGAGACCAAGCTGTCGCACAAGCCAAGACGAGATTAGAAACAGCACGACGACGTCAGAATACACAAGTGCCCTGACTCTGGAGGTGAGAGTCAGGGCACTTGCGGAGCCGTTACGAAGTACTAGGAGTTCTTGCGGTACGTTTCCCGAGCAAAACGCGAATACGGGGCTGGTTGGACCGTTGCCCGGATGGTGACCTGACGGTGCGGTTCGACAGCGGGCTTGGCCGAGTTGGGCGATTCGCCCCAGATGAGTTCCACCTCGGTGCCGGGCTCGGTCAGGTCTGCATCGATGCTTGCGAGCGAGACGAATGCCTGTTCATTGGTCAGGTAGCCGGCGTCATGGGAAATACCTACCAGTTTGCCGTCGCGTTCGACCCCATCAACTTGGTATAGACCGTAGCGGGCCTTCGGGAAGCTGATGTATTTTGCCGGGGTACCCTCTTCATAAAGTGAGCGCTGGGCGGCAGCGAGATCTTCTGCGTTCCATTCCAACGAGACCTTTTGGCGGTGCTGCTGTTCGGAAAGAGTTTTGAGTGCATCCTTGCCGATGAAATCATGGTTCCAGTCGATGTGGCGGCCGTAGCCGATTTCGAAGGGGGTGTTGTAGTAGTCCTCGATGTTCTCGGAGCTAAAGCTACCGGCGATCGAGCCCATCCGGGACGCGGGGAGCCATTGCAGGTAGTCTTCCATTTCCTGACCGCTGAAAATTGCAGGGGTGGGAGAAGGTACCCATGCGGATTCGAGGTTGGCCGTGGAATAGGCGAGTGAGCCGACGAGTTTCAGGTCGAACTCTTTGCCAACTTCCAAAAGGGCATTGCGGATCAGGTCGTAGTCTTCCCAGGGACCCCAGAATTCGAAGCCGGGTTGACCGGCCATGCCGTGCCGGATTGCGCGGATGCGGCGGCCTTCAATTTCGAATTCGAGCATGCCAAAGAACTTGGTCTTCGCGACCGGGGTCGAGCTGACTTTTTCCATCAGCAGTTCTGCTTTTGGTCCCTGGACTTCGAAGCGGTACTGGAGAGGATCGCCTTCGCGTGCTGCAGAGTTAGCATCACGTTCAAACGTGACGTCGTAGTCACCTTTTTCGCCGTGGTACTGTACCCAGTCGATCACCATATGCCATCCGATGAGGTCGAAGAGGCCATCTTCGAGATACACCAGGATCGCATCTCCGATGAGGTAACCCTCGTGGTTAACCGCAACAAACTGTTTGGCCATATTGGGCTTGAACTTGGAGAAATTATTGATGCCAAGATCACTGAGCAGTTTCAGTGCGTCAGGGCCTTTGATGAACAGGTCAGTCATGTGGTGGGATTGGTCAAGCAGTGCCACTGATTCACGCCAAGCGAGTTGTTCGGAGCGCCAGTTGGTGAATTCGGGTTGTACTGGAAACACCGTGGGTGCCGTCTGGGCATTTCGGAGGGCTGCGACGATTCCTCCGGCTGATGCGATAGCTTCAGCAGCTGACTGCGAGGTCGTACCGGCTGGTGCCATGGCTTCGGCAGTTGAGTGTGACATTGTGCTCCTCCGAGTTTTAGACGTTTCTAGGCCACGGAATATCCGCTGGCCCTTGGAATAATCATAAGTTATGGCCAGACGATTCATGATTAGAATCACTAATACAAGACTGCTTGATTGCTTATGAGGGGTGACCGTGGATCTAAATTTGGTGAGGGTTTTCGTTGCTATCTACGAGATGAAGAGTCTGACAGTCGCAGCCGAGCGCCTTTTCGTGACCCAGTCAGCCGTGAGTCAGTCACTAGCGAAGTTGCGTGCCACCCTCCAGGATGAACTATTCATCAGAACGGGTGGAGTAATGGCTGCGACGTCGTTTGCGAACGCCGCATATCCGCAGTTTCGCGAAGCTCTGGCCGCTATCGAACGAGTTATCAGCCGAATCGAACCGTTCGACCCCGGCGCCTCGACTCGAACCTTTCGAATCGCTTTATCTGAGCTGGGTGAAGTCGGATGGCTGGCAAATATCGTGTTTGAAGTTCGAAAGCTCGCTCCACAGGCTCACATCGAAGTGGTCCGCTTGGAGACAGAACAGATTGCCAAACAGCTACGTCAAGGCGAAGTCGATATAGCCATTGCTCCGATCGGCATCCCTGGCGATCTTGAACGCACTCTGGTCAAGACACAGTCCTATCGATTGACCATGTCAGTTGATCATCCTTTGGCCTCCGACGACGTGACAGCTGAGAGGTTATTGAAACTGCCGAGAATAGCTGTGCCTTCTGACTCCGGATCGGATCAACTGGAATCCATCCAGCGTGGCTCAGCTGCGTATCGAGAACCTGCAGTCGTGGCCCAACACTTTGCGAGTATTCCGCCGATACTTCGTGCGCAACCCGATCTTGTCGCCATCGTCCCGGAGTCAATCGGCGCAGGGTGGGCGAAAACGTGGCCACTCGTCGTGAAGCCGCTGCCGTTTGAGATGGCACCATTGGAATTATCAGTCTATCGACGATCTACTACGCACGATCAAGAAATCCTTGACTGGTTATCGCAAGTCGTGCTTCGTGCCATAGTCGCCTTGCCGGAGCATTTTGAGACGATCACCGGTGGCAAATAGTCGCTGTAGAACATCTCAAGAATCTGCAGGAGGGGTAGCCACCGGGCTATCTTTGTAGCGAAGTGATGATAGACATCCGGACGGTGTATGGCATCATGGCGCGCCTCGAATCCGGTGCTCAGGCCGATGGCGAGCCTGTCGTCGAGTCGGAGGTAGAATCCTTCATTGCCAGCAGCTAATCCCGTAGCATCTGCCAGTAACGCGCAGAATTGCGACCACTCTCGGATGAAGTCCAACTCCGTCTGGGTGGACCAAACACCTAGTGCCCGACGCATGTAGGGAATGCTGAGGCTTCCCTACTTCGGTTATACTCGTCGTTTTTGCAATCATTGCGAATAACAATCATTTCATGCAAAATGTAATTAGTATGATTGTGATCACAAGAGATTTCAGGCAAGGAGTGGGATGACGAATCACGGTATAGGCGACTGGATTCATCGGCGCAGGGTAAAATCTGCAGGTCGCATGGCGGTTACTGCGGGCAACTTGGAGCTGACCTATGAGCAGTTCGGTCAGCGGATCAATCGGCTGGCGAATGCGTTGACTGAGCGCGGGGTCAAATCGGGGGACCGCGTTGCGTACCTTGGCGAGAACTCCGTGGAGTTTTTGGAGACGCTATTCGCGCTCGGGAGCATCGGTGCGGTGTTCGTGCCGCTCAACACTCGGTTGGCGGGGCCAGAGGTGACGTTCCACCTGGAAGACGCCGGAGCACAGATGCTCATCGCGTCGAGGACCATGGAGCCGCTGGCTGTCGCGGGCGTGGAAGACACCGGCGTGGAGCGCGTGATCTTCGTTGACGACGGTGCGCGCGTTCCAGCCGAAGAGGGCCGCTTGGCTGTGCCGTTGGAGAATTATCCCGATGTGCTGGCTGATGCCAGCGGGGAGCGTCCGAACGTCAACGTGGCGCTCGACGATCTTGCCATTATTCTTTACACCTCGGGGACTACCGGTAACCCAAAGGGTGCGATGTTGACCCACGGCAACCTGACGTGGAATGCCATCAACGTGGTTTCTGACATGAATATCAGCAGCGACGAGGTTTCGCTCATGATCTCGCCAATGTTTCACGTCGCGGCGCTTGGTATGGGTGTATTGCCGACCTTCCTCAAGGGTGGGCATCTCATCCTTGAACCGCGCTTCCATCCTGGCCGAGCGTTGGAGCTCATTGAGCAGCACAAGGCGACTTTCATCTCAGGGGTGCCCACTACGTATCAACTGCTGGCAGAGGATCTTGCTTGGGAAAAGACCGACATTTCCTCGCTCAACAGCCTCACTTGTGGTGGTTCGGCTGTCCCGTTGCGCATTCTGGAGGCATATGAGGATCGTGGCCTGAGCTTCACTATGGGATATGGCATGACGGAAACATCGCCCGGCGCTACCTCACTGCCTGGACGCTACTCACGTGAAAAGATGGGCTCGGCGGGCCTGCCACAAATGCATACGCACGTTCGTGTTGCCGATCTCGATGGCAAAGAACTGCCACCCCACGAAGTTGGCGAAGTCCAAATTCAGGGACCCAATGTAATTTCTGGTTATTGGAATCGTCCAGCAGCCAATGAGTCGTCCTTTATCACCGACGACGGCGGCACTTGGTTCCGCAGTGGCGATATGGGCTATATGGATGACGACGGTTTCTTGTTCATCTCCGACCGGATGAAAGACATGATTATCTCCGGTGGTGAGAACATCTATCCGGCGCAGATTGAACAAGAATTGGCGCAGATGGACGCGATCGCTTTCGTTGCCGTGTTCGGAGTAGCTGACGAGAAATGGGGAGAGGTCCCTCGCGCAGCAGTGGTAGTCCGCGAAGGTCACGATCTGACCGAGAGCGACGTGCTGTCCTATCTTGATGGCAAGCTAGCTCGTTATAAGATTCCGAAATCTGTGGTCTTTGTTGATGAGTTGCCCCGGACGGCGTCTGGCAAAGTCCGAAAGCCGCAATTGCGCGAGCTGTACGGAAACTAGCGAACACAAATCGGGACACAGCGTCTGCTGTGTCCCGATGCTTGCATGGTGTTGCAGTTTCTTAGAGCGTGGCTTTGGTCAACAGCTCACGAAGCTGATCGCGCTCGGCCTCAGTCAAATTCGCCAGAACATGGTCTTCAGCGGTAATTGTAATGGCTCGAGCCTTACGGTAGAGCTTTTCTCCAGCGTCAGTGGCGACGATGTTCTTGGAGCGTCGATCCCGGCGATCGGTCTCGCGTTTGACCAGATCGCGATCTTCGAGTGTGTCCACCAGGGCGACGATCTGTGACGGGTCCAGTGCCACGAAGGCGGACATTTCGCGTTGGGTCGGTTTGAGGTCTGAGGCAGCGAGTGCAAGGACGGAGAACTGCCGGACGTTGAGATCGAGCCCCTCGAGTAGTTTATTGGCGTGGTTGTTGCCCTTGGCTGCCAGCCGGGCAGTCAGGAATTGGATCTCTTGGACCAGCTCGGTGTCGCGCAGTGGCGAGGGGTCGAGTTCATTAGAGGTCAGCAGTTCAGCGTTCATATGAAACATCTTTCCATCAATTATTGACATCCACAAAATTATCGGTTGTTATAGACAATAAGTGTTATTCACAATTATTTCTATATCCAACGAACAGTTGAATGTAGCAACAAAGAACAGAGGTCAAAAATGTCACTGAACGGCAAAGTAGCAATCGTTACAGGATCCGGCGCTGGTCTGGGTCTAGCTTACGCGCAAGAACTCGCCCGGCAGGGCGCCAAGGTCGTCATTAATGACGTCAACGAAGAGGTTACCGCCCAGGCCGTAGAGTCCATCAGCAATGCAGGCGGCACAGCCGTTGGAGTCACTGCACCGGTCGGCTCGACCGAGACGGCAGAGGAACTTGTGAATGCAGCAGTTGAAAACTTTGGCACACTGGATATTTTGGTGAACAATGCCGGGATTCTGCGTGACCGTAGCTTGCTGAAAATGTCAGATGACGATTTCGACCAGGTTATCAACGTGCACCTGCGCGGAACCTTCACCTGCGTTCGCGCAGCTTTTGATTACTTCAAGAACAATGAGGTCAAAGGTCGCATCGTGACTATCGGTTCGCCAACCGGTCAGCGTGGCAACTTCGGTCAGACAAACTACGCCGCGGCCAAGGCCGGTATCGTTGGTATGGTGCGCACCTGGGCTCTCGAAATGAAGCGCGCCGGTGTAACCGTCAACGCAGTTATCCCAGTGGCCGCAACAGCCATGACCGAAACCGTGCCGTATTTCTCAGCTGCGATCGAAGCTGACAAAGCCGGTGAAGCCATGCCAGACTTCTTCCGCAAGGATCTTGGCTTCGGTACCGCCGCTGACGTTGCCGGCTTGGTTGCCTTCCTGTCGTCTGACGACGCAGCAAACATCACAGGTCAGGCCATTGGTGTCGGTGGCGACCGTCTGCAGGTTTGGGGTCACCCAGAACCAGTTGTTACCGAATACCTTGAAGGCGGTTGGAACTACGAAGCACTCAAGGCCAACGGTCGCTCGATCGTTGAAGACAACCTGCAAGACGTCGGCGAAAAAATGCCAGAACTGCCGGCAGACCTGCAGCCAAAGGCCTAGGTGGTATCTGTGGCAAAGTACGTATCCAACATTGATGTCTCCGCGATCTCCGCGGTAGACGTTCACGTTCATATTGAACTTGACGAGCAGGGCCACAAGCCCATGCCGGAACTGTTCTACGAGGCGTCAGCCAAATACTTCAAGTCTGAAGATCGCACGCCATCTATCGACAAAATTGCCGATATTTACCGTGATCTCGGCATGGCAGCGGTCGTCTTTACGCTGGATGCACGCACGCAGTTTGACGGTCACATGCCAAACTCGATCGACGATCTTGTCGCGGGGGCAGCGCGCAATAACGACGTACTGATCCCATTCGGCTCGGTAGATCCACGAACTGGTGCGGCAGCCATCGAGGAAGCGAAACGTCAGGCTGATGAGCTGGGCGTTCGCGGATTCAAGTTCCACCCGTCTGTGCAAGGTTTCGACCCATCAGACCGTGAGTTTTACCCACTGTGGGAAGCTCTGGAGGAAATTGGTCTCCCGATGCTCTCCCATACCGGACAAAACGGAATGGGTGCCGGGCTCCCCGGCGGTGCAGGTATCAAACTCGGCTACTCCAACCCACTATTGTTGGATGAAGTTGCTGCAGATTTTCCAAACCTGCAGATTATCATGGCCCACCCTTCGGTGCCGTGGCAGGACGAGGCCAACTCGATTGCCACCCACAAGGCGAACGTCTACATCGACTTATCTGGCTGGTCCCCCAAGTACTTCCCTGAGTCCCTGGTGCGTCAGTCAAACAACGTGCTGAAGCATAAAGTGCTCTTTGGCACCGACTTCCCGCTGATTCCACCACCAAAATGGCTGGCCGCGTTTGAAGATCTGCCGATCAAGGACGAGGTTCGTCCGCTGATCCTCAAGGACAACGCTGTGAAGCTTCTCGGCCTGGATCAAGGTGGTGCATCAGCGTGAGCCAAGCACCATCCTGGGACGTCTACGGTTTTTCGGAACGCTTGACCGCGGCGGAGAAAACCGCGCTGGACGAACTGCGCACCACACTCGCCGATAAGGTATACCCGTACCTCAACGATGCGTGGCACGAAGATCGCCTGCCAGAAGAAATTATTGAACCGCTGCAATCCCTGCGTCTGATGAATCCTGCGGCACTCAAGGAAGCCGGCGAATCTGTTCGCGGTGTTTTCGAATCCATGCGAACCTTTGAGCTGGCTCGTTGCGACACGAACGTCGCGACCTTCTTCAACGCGCAAGCCGGCTTGTTTCGAACGGTCGTGAAACAAGGCGGTAGTGCAGAACAGGTCGCAGAACTCGATCCAAAAATCGTGAACTACGAACTGCTCGGCGTTTTTGCACTGACCGAGCCAGATCACGGCTCAGATGTTGCCGGTGGACTCCAAACCACGGCTTCACAAAATGACGATGGAACGTGGACCATCAATGGCGCCAAACGCTGGATTGGTGGCGCGTTCCAAGCTGATGTGCTGTGCACCTTCGCTCGCGATGCCGCCGATAACCAGGTCAAAGCGTTCCTCGTGCCTCGCGAAGCCGAGGGCGTTTCCTTAGAAAAGATCGAGCGCAAGGCTTCGCTGCGCATCATGCAGAACGCTGACATCTACTACGACAATGTTCAGGTGCCCGGCGATGCTCGATTGCTGAACATCAACTCGTTCCGCGATGTCGCCAAGTGCCTCCGCCTGTTGCGTTCCGATGTTTCCTGGATCGCCGCCGGAGCGATGGCCGGTGCCTATGAGGCCGCCGTTCGTTACACCACGAATCGTGAACAGTTCGGCAAACCGATTGCCGGATTCCAGTTGATTCAAGAAAAACTGGCCACCATGCTGGGCAACGTCACCGCATCGGTCGCCCTGGCCATGCAGCTCACCGAACAGCAAGATGCCGGTGTCTACAAAGACGAGAATTCGGCACTGGCCAAAATGTTTACCGCTTCAAAACTTCGCGAAACCGTCGCACTGGCTCGTGAAGTATGTGGTGGCAACGGCATCACCCTCGACACGGACGTTGCTCGCTTCCATGCTGACGCCGAGGCAGTGTATTCCTACGAAGGCACCCACGAAATCAACGCACTTATTGTAGGCCGTGCAATTACCGGCCAAAGCGCGTTCGTCTAAACCATTGATTGAAGACAGATAAGGAATTTGATCCCAATGACTGAACCTACTGCACGTACCGTCGTCGAATTCGACAAAGTTGCTGACCTTGCAGGCACAGACCTGGGTTCCACCGAGTGGATGACCGTCACGCAGGACATGATTAACACCTTCGCTGATGCGACCAGCGATCACCAGTGGATCCACACTGACGTTGAGCGTGCGAAAGAAGGCCCATTTGGTGCCCCGATCGCACACGGTTTTTTGACCCTCTCGTTGATCATCCCGTTTTGGTCTGAGCTGTTCGACGTTACCGGCGTCTCCACCAAGGTGAACTATGGCCTCGACAAAGTTCGCTTTACGAACCCGGTGAAAGTTGGCTCGCGCATCCGTATGCACGCCGAAGTCGCTGAAGTACAAGAAGTCAAAGGCAATGGCCTGCACCTGGTTACCAACTCGACCATCGAGATCGAGGGCGAGGAGCGTCCAGCAGTCGTAGCAACCTTCTTGTCTCGCTTCTACGCATAAGGGACTCTAGGCCTACCGCATGGGGCCTGGGGAGAGCAGAAAATGCTTCCACAGGCCCCTTTTGTTTAGAAAAATTAGCGTGTGACGAACCTAACAATTTTGTCGAATAAACCCTTCCAATGTCACGGGAAGTGGTCTATTGTAGATCTCAATTGATGAATATATAGATCAAACTCAGCTATCGATCCTCTCTCACCTCATATCGTTTTTAGTCGTACACGGTGTCCGTCCGGACGCACTCACACCAGGAGAACCAATGAAAAACAAACTCATGACAGGCATCGCAACTGCCGCTACAGCCGCCCTTTTGCTAACCGCATGCGGTGGCGGCGGAGAAGAGGCTTCCGGCGATGGTGAAGAACTCCGGGAAGTAACCATCGGCGTATTGTCCATCGCCCCCAGCGTGGGCGTTGCCTACGGTATCGAGAACGGCATCTTTGAAGAACACGGCTTCGACGTGAACTATGAGGTGTCCACGGCCGGTGCCGCGATGCTGCCTGCTGTGTCAGCCGGACAGATGGACTTTGGTGTTGGCAACCCGCTGTCGGTTGTTACCGCGGTTGACCAGGGCCTCGACATGAAAATCGTGGCTGGATACTCTAACTCGCTTGAAGATGGCGAGGATGTGGCCGGCGTGGTCACTCGAGCAGACTCAGACATTGACACCTGGGCAGACCTTGAAGGCAAGACCACAGCGGTGAATGCCCTCAATACCCTTGGGGACTTGACTGTGATGAACCTGGCCGAACAAGACGGCGCTGATCCACAGGCTCTTGAATTCTCCGAAATTGCCTTCCCAGATATGCCAGCACAGCTTGAGCGTGGCAACACGGATGCAGTGTGGATTCCAGAACCGTTCCTCTCCGGTCTCCTCGCCGATGAGGAAAATGAACTCGTGGGATATTCCTTCCAGGAAAACGATCCCGGCATGGCAACCATGGTTACCTTTACCTCCGGTGAATTAGCCGCTGACGATCCTGAGATGGCCGCTGATTTCGGTGAAGCCATGACAGAAGCGCTGGCTGCCGCTGAAGAAGACCAAGAGGGTTCCCGCGAACTGCTGGT
>DXCT01000039.1 GCA_019115865.1 Candidatus Yaniella excrementavium
AATCTGTATTTAGCGCGTTGGGGGCTTGTGCCATCGTGGGCAAAAGACCTTTCGTTTGGCCAGCGCACCTTCAACGCTCGGGCTGAAACAGTTGTTGAAAAACCCTCGTTTCGTTCCGCAGTGAAATCCCGGCGGGCAGCGATTCCGGTGGATGGCTATTACGAATGGCTGGCGCCACAGACCAAAGGCGAACGCAAGCAACCGTATTACGTTCGTCCCAAAGACGGCTCTCCAATCTTCTTCGCCGGATTATATGAATGGTGGAAGGACCCGATTGCCAAAGATGATGCAGCATGGGTGTTGTCTGCCACCATGTTGACCGGTGCATCCCCCGATGCAGGCGCGCAACCCGCAATCCTGGATGACCTCTCTGGGTTGCATCACCGGCTGCCGCTGCCAATGAGCTCATCAATGATGGACGAGTGGCTGTCCGCAGGTGAGGTGACCAAAGACGAAGCAGCGCACTTGGTTGACGCCGTCGTTGCTGAAGCTTATGACGTCGCTTCTACCTGGGAAATGTATCCGGTCGCACCGGCTGTTGGTTCAGTAGCCAATAACGGTCCAGAACTCATCGAACCATTTGAGCCAGGTCAAGATTCTCTGCTTTAGGATCTGTTGTTTTAGTCGAGTTGACCTTAGAAGGCAGAGTTGACCATGGCCCTGATGAGGGTCGCGGCAGGTGCCCATGACAGCCTGTGCTTATCGTGTCCATGACGATTTCTAGGCTGATGACACGAAAAGAACAGGGGGTTCTTTCAGTGATGAAAAGGAGTTTTTGATGGGCACACTGACACAATCTATACACGTCACCTGCACCACGGCTGGCATCCCGCTGCGGTTGCTGTACGGAGGCCGCTCCTACACGGTTAAAGCCGAACCTCAGCGGTGGTATGTTCGTCGGCGCTGGTGGGCGGAAGCACATCGAGCAGAAATTGGTCACGGTCCGGGCCTGGTCGACTATCAGGTGTGGCGTGTGCAAGTTGGGTTGACGCGAGCCAAGAATGCACCGATGCTGACGTTAGATATTTCCCATCACATTGAATCTGGCCGTTGGCGGTTGGTACAGATCCACGATGCGCTGCAGCTGGAGGAAACCGCCTAACCATGGCTTCCACGTTTGCCCATCTCAATGTCACAACCGCTTACTCAGCGCACTATGGCGTTTCTTGGCCAGAAGAGTTGGTAGCGGTTGCGGCAGCCGAGGGTGCCCACATTCTGGGCTACACGGATCGGGATGGACTATATGGGATGGCGAAGCATCTCAAAGCCTGCATGGCGCACAACATCCTCCCGGTTGTCGGCGTTAATCTCGCGGTGGCTTGGGACCCGTCAACCACCGTGGATGGCAAAGTGTTGCCTGCTGGGCGTGTCACCATACTTGCCGCCAGTGCTACTACCGCGGGTTATGGTGCAGCGGACAACCTCTGTGCTGGTTACCAGTCCTTGGTGCGACTCATCTCCCTGGCACATCGTCAGCTTGACCACACCGAGACTCCATTTGTATACGTCTCCCAACTGGCTGCAGCAGCACAAGGTGGTCCAGACCTTTACGTCTTGTTGGGACCTGAAACCGATGTGGGCGTTTTTATGTCGCAGCGCAAATACTTGCAGGGGCGTTCACGTCTGAAGCTTTGGAAAAAAGCTCTGCCTACGGACAGTGCTCGAGTCGAGATCGTTTCGCATATGGCTTTGCCTACAGCGAGACTGTCTACCTCCCAGGCGGTACGCATGCTGCGGGCCAGCACCGAACTGAAACTGCCCGCAATTCTCACCAACGCGGTCCGGTATGCGACTCCAGACGGAGCAGCAACCGCCGATGTAATCGATGCAGCACGTGCTCTCAGCAGTTTGGACACCCTGACCGATCTGCAGCCTAACGGCCAAGGGTGGTTAAAATCCGGTGCGGCTATGCACGAGCTCGCTCATGAGATCGTTCGTGATGCCGGAGCAGGCGCAGCTGTTGCATACGAATTACTGGATAACACCCAACGGCTGGCCGAGGCTTGTGCTCTGCATCCTAAAAATGATTTGGGGTGGGGCCAGCCCCGTGTTCCAGAATTTGATGTCATTGGTATTGAGGGAGACCCTAATGCGGTCTTGTCGCAACGAGCCAGAAATGGTCTTGCCCAACGGTTCGCACACTTAGATCCGGTTGGTGAAGCTTATGAGCGGATCCTCAATCGGCTTGATCATGAACTCGACATCATCCACAACCTGGGGTTCTCAAGTTATTTTCTGACGGTTGCCGAAGTCGTAGAGATGATCGAGGAGCGCAATGTTCGCGTCTCAGCCAGGGGATCGGGGGCTTCATCACTGGTCAACTATGCTTTACGAATTTCTCATGTTGATCCGATAAAACACGAGTTGATCTTTGAACGCTTCTTATCTCAAGACCGTTCGACCCTCCCAGATATCGACATTGACGTAGAATCCGCTCGACGCCATGAGATTTATCACGCAATCTTTGAACGGTTTGGTAGCGAACGTACCACGTTGATGAGTATGCAGAACGGGTATCGAATTCGTGGTGCAGTCAGAGACGCAGGCCGGGCTTTGGGGTTGGAACGTGATCGGGTTGATCAGTTAGCAAAAAAGCTCTGGCGGTTCTCTGCCGCTGATTTTCGCCAAGCCATGGGGCATATGCCAGAGCTGCAAACCTTCGCTGAACAAGTACAAAACAGTCGAAAATCTGGTAACCAGCAACTTGACCTACTTGTGGATCTGACGGAACGACTTGACCGATTACCTCGCCACATTTCTATGCACCCCTGTGGTGTCATTCTTGGAGACCACACCTTGCTGGATCGTACCCCGGTAGAAGCCTCCGGTATGGGACTTGCTATGAGTCAGTTCGACAAACACGATATGGATCCCATGGGCATGCTCAAACTCGACGTGTTGGGCGTCCGCATGCAATCCACTATCGCGTATGCCATTAATGAGGTCGCTCGAACTACTGGTGAAACGATCAATCTTGAACACATCCCGCACGATGATGCTCAAACCTACGAAATGATCAAAACGACTCACACACTGGGGTGTTTTCAAATTGAATCTCCCGGTCAGCGAGAACTTATTGGCAAACTAGAACCCGAATCCATTAATGATCTCATCATTGATATTTCACTATTTCGTCCCGGGCCCATGAAATCCGATATGGTCCGGCCATTTTTGGATTTTCGCCAACAATTGGCCCCGGCGCACTACCCGCACCCGCGTCTCAAACCCATTTTGCAAGAAACCCACGGGGTCACCGTCTTTCATGAGCAACTCCTTCGCACCTTTGATGCAATGACCGGGTGCGGACTGGCCGCAGCTGATGAGTTCCGTAGACGTCTCGGTACGGAAGAACAGACAGAAGTTGAAACCTATTTCCGAGCCAAAGCGATGGAGAATAATTGGGATATCGATGTCATTGATGAAGTGTGGCAGACCGTTGCATCTTTTGGATCTTTCGGTTTTTGCAAAGCCCACGGTGCGGCCTTTGCGATTCCTACCTTTGAATCTGCCTGGCTCAAAACGCACTACCCCGCAGCCTTTATGGCAGCTGTACTAGAACACGACCCGGGTATGTACCCCCAGCGCCTCATGGTCGCTGAAGCCCGTCGAATAGGCATTGAAATCCTGCCCGTCGACGTCAATAAATCCACCACCGAAATGCACCTTGAATGGGTGCCAAAAACGCAAGAAACTCCCGAAGGACGGTGGGGGATCAGGCTGTCCTTCAATACCGTTTTAGGCCTGACCAAAAACGAAATCCGACGTTTAGAACGTGGCCAACCGTTCGACAGTCTTGCCGATCTTCGTGACCGAGCACGACTGAGTAAAAAAAGTTTCGAACATCTTGCCCAACTCGGTGCCATCGACAACATGTTGCCCCCAACAGGAGTCAGTCGCACAGACCTGGTCCACCACCTTGAATTTTTGCATTCAGCTACCAAACAAGATCGGACCGGAAGAACCTTGCGTACAGGACGGCCACAGGTTGAAGGCCAGCAAGCATTTGCTCTTGGTGACACCGAAATTGCGACGCTACCAGCCCTCTTCCCAGAACCCACTGCCCAACAACAGATCCGGACCGAACTTGATTTAACCGCGATCGACACGACAGGACATTTGATGCAATCGCATCAACCATATTTAGACGCTTTAGGCGCCACCCCAGCCGACCGGTTACTCAAGTTGCGTAACCACACTCGAGTTTTGGTGGCTGGAGTCCGGGTGGCCACCCAAACACCCCCTATGCGCTCTGGCGATCGCGTCGTCTTTATCTCGGTCGATGATGGGACCGGCGTCGTCGACACCTCATTTTTTGCACAAGCTCAACACGCCACCGGGGACATTTTGTTTTCTACACGTCTGATGCTGATCGAAGGTATAACCCGTCGCACCGGAACACGCGGCATTACATTGCAAGCAATCCGCGCGTGGGATATGCACGATCCCGCTTCGCTACCGGATCCTGACTACTGGGATACCCAGCGCGATCAATGGGCTCAGTGGTTTGCCAAGACATCCCAGATGCCGGCCCCAACCGTGGTGCATCAAAGTCAATTACGTCAGCACACTCAGATGCAGCGGGCATTATCCCAAGACGTTCGAACGCCTGTGCGGTACCGTTAAACATACAACTTTATAGGCCACATAAAATGTCCACTGAATATGGATAGCTTATGAACACTTCATCTCCCACCAGAAATACCAGACTTTCATTAGCCACCGTCCTTGTCGCGGGGCTCTTTATCGCCGGTTGTGGCCAAGATGACGACGTGGCAGACGAAGAGCGCCCTCCGCCCCCACCGGCCGGAGAAGAAGTCACCCTCGGCCCCGAAGATGACATTGAAGATGAAACCGAACCAGACGAAGACGCTTCCGGAGAAGTTTCGACTGAGCCCGTCGGTGAGTTCTCTACCGAGCTCTATGAATCTGAAGACTGGCCGGCTTTTGGCGAGACCTATGGAATTTATCCGACAGAAGTCCGTTCAGCTGTTTTCGATGGCTTTGAACGAATAGTCATTCAACACAGTGGAAGCGGAGCCCCTAGCTACATGGCTCAATACACGGATGAACCTGTTGAACCAGGCAGAGGTCAACCAGTCGATACCGGTGACGCTGCGTATCTTGAAGTGATTGTTTCAGGTACTACACCACCCGAGATGCTAGATGACGATGATCTTCGCAATACCGATGACACAGAAATGTTGGAACACGGCACGCAAATCACAGACCTGGAAACAGAAGCGACTGGAACCGTGGTGAGTTTTGCTCCGTGGGAAGCAACAAGCAACTACATCATTGGGCTCGATGAGCAACGCCCATATGCCATCACACTCTTGGAAGACCCGGTTCGGATTGTGATTGATATACAACTGGATGATCAAGAATAACGAGTCACTTCATGCGACACCTCACTTCGCGAACACTTTTGATCCCCACTCTTATGACCACAGGGATCCTCCTGGCCGGCTGCGGCAACGATGAAGAAACAACGCGTCAGATCGAGGAGACCGACACACAACCCGTCGGAGAATTTTCTACCGACCGACAAGCATCCGATTGGCAGCTCTTTCTAGACGAGACCCAAGGAATATATCCCACAGAGATCCGTTCAACTCATCAAGAAGGCTTTGAACGGATCATCATCGAACATGCCGGTAGCGGGCCTCCGACGTATACGGCCCAGTACACCGACGATCCGGTAAATCCCGCTCCTGGACTTCCCGTAGTGACCGGTGATCAGGCCCATCTGGAAGTGTTGGTTTCAAACACGGCTACGAGAGACGAGATCGATGAGGATCAAATGCTCGAGCACAACACACAAATCACCGATCTCGACACTGAAGCAACCGGGACCGTGGTCAGCTTTGTGCCGGTGCAAGAAACCAGCACGTATGTTCTCGGCTTGGATGAAGAACGGCCATACGCCGTTGCCATTCTTGAAGATCCAGTTCGTGTCGTTATTGATATCCAACTTGCTGAGCATCAGTAATCATGGTGAACCTGCAAACCGTCAGTCAAGCAGATACAATGGCGGATGGCTTATCGGTGGTCCAGTATGCCACCGGATACAAAGCTTAATCCAAGGAGGAACTGGCACGTGGCCGAACCTAAAGAAATATCCATTACCGTAGACCAAGAGGCAATCCAGGTTGCTGAAGGTACAACAGGACATGACCTGTTTGGTGACGAAAAAACTACGGTAGTGATGCTAGTAGATGGCAATCTTCAAGATCTTTTTCGTGTCATCCCCGAAGGCGCAACAGTTGAACGCGTAGACATCACAGATCAGGCCGGGCTGGAAGTACTGCGACACTCAACAGCTCACGTTCTGGCACAGGCTGTTCAGGAAATGTATCCAGACGCCAAACTCGGAATCGGACCGTACGTTCAGGACGGCTTCTACTACGACTTCGACGTCGATGAACCATTCACGCCCGAAGATCTCAAGCAGATTCAAAAACGCATGATGCGCATCGTCAAAGCTAACCAGACCTTCGCCCGGCGTGCCGTTGAAGAAAGCCAAGCTCGTGAAGAATTAGCCGACGAGCCCTACAAATTGCAACTCATGGACCGTCAACACGACGACGAAACTGACGGTGCCTCCGTAGAAATTGGTGCTGGAGAAATCACCATCTATGACAACCTCGACCGTAAAGGTGAAGTAGTCTGGAAGGACCTGTGTCGTGGTCCCCACATTCCCACCACCAAACTTATTGCTAATGGTTTCGCGCTCACTCGTGCCGCCGGCGCATATTGGTTGGGACAGGAAACCAATCCGCAATTGCAACGCATTTACGGTACCGCCTGGGCATCAAAAGATGACCTAGTAGCCTACCAGCAGCGGATCGCCGAAGCTGAACGCCGCGATCACCGCAAACTTGGTGCAGAACTCGACCTGTTCTCGTTTCCTGACGAACTGGGCTCAGGTCTGCCGGTCTTTCATCCCAAAGGCGGCATCCTGCGTAAGGAAATGGAAGACTACTCGCGCAAACGCCACGAAGCAGCCGGCTACGAGTTCGTCTACACTCCACACATCACCAAACAAAATCTGTACGAAACCTCGGGTCACCTCGAGTGGTACTCCGACACCATGTTCCCCCCGATGCACGTCGATGAAGTTCGTGACGAAGAAACCGGTGAAGTGACTCGTGCCGGAGTTGACTACTACTTGAAACCCATGAACTGCCCGATGCACAACCTAATTTTTGCATCGCGCGGACGCTCCTACCGTGAACTTCCACTACGGATGTTTGAGTTTGGTTCCGTCTACCGTTACGAAAAATCCGGTGTGGTGCATGGCCTGACTCGTGTTCGCGGTATGACGCAGGACGATGCCCATATTTACTGCACCGAAGACCAAATGAAAGCAGAGCTCACCACCACGCTCAACTTCGTGCTAGACCTGCTCAAGGACTACGGTCTCGATGATTTTTATTTGGAGCTCTCTACCAAAGACCCTGAAAAATACGT
>DXCT01000005.1 GCA_019115865.1 Candidatus Yaniella excrementavium
AATCAGCATACGAAATACATGACATAGCCACCCTTGGTCTTGCCTCGGAAGTAAGGGCTTGGATGGGTAGACGTGGCCTGAGGCAAGTTGATATTGCTCAGGCAATCGGCGTTACTCAAACACAGATTTCGGCGCGTTTACGCGGTCAGATCCCATTTACGTTTGAACAGTTAATCAAAATAGCGGCAGTTATGGACATAACGCTCAGTGAGCTATTAGGGGAGAGAATCCTTAACGAAAAACACCCTCGCCCCGCTATGCGGGACGAGGGTGATGGTCAGCTCCCCCAGCTGGATTCGAACCAGCAACCCCTCGATTAACAGTCGAGTGCTCTGCCGTTGAGCTATGGGGGAAGGCAACAAATGAATACTATATCAGACGCTTCTTCGAGATGTCTAATCGATAATTCGCGTTCAAAGTCGGTCGCGATGATTCAACCCCTGTATGTAATTAGTCGATGAACAATTAGACTTAATTGTCAGTTGGACCTTTCGAGGACCATCGTTGAAAACCTAATACAACGAACGAACCGAAAGAACGAAGGAGCTAAACCCCGTGTTTAAGAAAACCGATTCTAACCGTTCCAAGCTGTACGCAGGTTTCGCAGGAGTCGCTGCGCTAGCCCTCTTCACTGCATGCGGTGGAGATGAACCAGCACCAGAAGAAGAACCTGCCGACCCAGGTGTCGAGCAGGAGGATCCAGCTCAGGAAGATCCAATGGGCGAGGATCCAGCTGAGGCGCCTGCAGAAGGTGACGCACCAGCAGACGACCCAGCCCAGGAAGATCCAATGGGAGAATCCCCTGCCGAGGGTGATGCGCCTCCTGAAGGTGACGCACCTGAAGAAGATCCAATGGGCGGCGAAACCGAAGAAGGCGCTGAAATCGAAGGTGCCGGCGAAGATAATGCCACTTCGCTCGTCGGCCTAGCCGGCAATGCTGTTTCCTGGGCTCTCTAACTTCGTCAAGATTTTTCTCTGACGCCAAGTTAGCGACTCAAAATTCACAACCTTGAGGTCCAACCCAGATACGTTCTGGGGCCATAACCACGGCGTTTCCTGCACCGACTACGACCTAGTCAATGGGACGCAGGAAACGCCGTTGGTTTTCCAGTTCAACGAGACGTTGTTGGATCGCTTGAAAACCATCTGGGTCCTTTTCCGAGTCCCAGCGCTGCAATTTCCCTATGAGATCTGCTTTCTGCTCGGTAATCTGCATTTCCAGTAGTCTGTTCATGATGTCTCTGCTGTATCGCATAACGTCTTCCTCCGTGGAGGCAGGCAAAGGTGCTACCGCTAATTCTGTTACGAATGAATACAATGGCTGCGGCACTTCGGCTGTTACATGTTGGACCCAGTTAGAAGTGTCTTGCGCATTCCGTGCCGCGGCCAAGATGGCGGCCTGTATCGCTCTATAAACAGGGACTTTAAACTGCGAAGTAAAAAGCGCCTTCCACTGTTCCTGAGACAATGACTCAGGTCGCTGAAGGATAACCTCCAGCGCTTCCTTTTCCATCCGAGCCACGGGATCGCGCAGATCCGGTCGGAAGTTCTGATCAGGAGCAGTTTCACCAGATTGTGCCGACTGGTGAGCTTCTCCAGCGTTTCGCACTGCAGACGCTTTCGGCGCACGTTGCACTGCGGCATGGACAGAATCCACGTCCATGCCCAGCCAGCCCGCGAGTTCACGCACGTAGCCGTTTCGCATCAGCGGATCACGAATCTCGTTCACAATAGGAGCGGCGTAGTGCAGTGCACCTGTTCGGCCCTCCACCGAATCTAAGTTATAGTCTTTCAACCGAGTTTTAATAGCGAACTCGAATAACGGTTCACGTGCAGCAATGAGCTGTCGCACTGCATCATCACCATAGTGTTGACGAAGATCATTGGGATCTTGTCCTTGTGGTGCAACTGCCACAAAAGTTTTTGCAACGATCTGGTTGTCGAATTCAAACGCCCGCATGGCTGCTTTTTGACCTGCTTCATCGCCATCAAAAGTGAAAATGATTTCGCCACCAGAACCATCGTCGGTAATGAGCCTGCGTGCGATCCTGACATGCCCCTCACCGAATGCTGTGCCACAAGTAGCCACTGCAGTCGTAATCCCCGCAAGATGTGCCGCCATGACATCGGTGTAGCCTTCGACCACGACAAGCTGGCGTTTTCGAGCGACCTCACTCTTGGCCATGTTCAAGCCATACAAAACTTGTGACTTCTTATAGAGACTTGTCTCTGGTGTATTGAGATACTTGGGGCCGTTATCGTCGTCAGCAAGCTGTCGAGCACCAAAACCAATTGTGTTGCCTGTCATATCTCTAATCGGCCACATAAGCCGATTACGAAAGCGATCATACAGTCCCCGTCGTCCTTCGGAGAATAAGCCAGTTTCGGTTAGCTCTTCGACCGAAAAACCGCGCTGCCGTAAGTGGGATAAGAGATTATTCCATCCTTCTGGTGCATAGCCCACTCCGAAATGCTGTGCATCTTCCTTCGTGAACCCTTTATTCGTTAGGAAACTTCTACCTACAGCACCGGCCGGAGTATTGATGGCTTGCTGATAAAATTCATCAGCGATTTGATGTGCTTGGAGCATGCGCTGTCGAGTCGCAGCCGTTGGGCGCTCGGGAGCGTCGCCCTCTTCATACTCAAGACTGACGTTGGCCCGTGCGGCCAGAATCTCTACGGTCTCGGTAAAAGATGTGTGTTCGATTTCCATTAGAAATTTGATTGCGTCGCCTGACTCCTGACAACCAAAGCAATGGTAGAAACCTTTGGCCGGCGTCACATGGAAGGAAGGTGTCCGCTCGTCATGGAACGGGCAGAGCCCTTTGTACGAGCCAATACCCGCTGTACGAAGTGAGACGTGTTCTTCAACCACAGACTTGAGGTCTGCGACTTCTAGTACCTTGTCGATTGATGCCCGAGTGATGCGTCCTGCCATATATCTCAGTGTAGGACGAATCGATATGTTCGCGCAGCGTAACCCCCTCACACTGTGGATAAAGCTCAATGGGAGTGTGAGTGGCACAGGTTCCAAGAACTAGGCGCTAGAGACACAGTCCCGAAAATTCGTTAGACTTACAGTGAATTGGACCGTTTAAGGACCAACTTCGCAAAACGAACAATTAACGAAAACACCCGAAGGATACGTTCCATGTTTAAGAAAACTAAACTAGGTCAACACAAACTTTATGCTGGTCTCGCTAGCGTCGCCGCGCTTGCGCTATTTACCGCCTGCACAGCTGAAGAACCAGCGCAGGAAGAGGAACCGGCCGATCAGCAAACTGAGCAGCAAGACACCAGCGCACCAGCCGAAGAAACTTCCCCAGCGGACAACGGCTCCGCTAACCAAGAAGAAACCTCCGAGGATGCGGCAGAAACCGACGAAGCCTCGGGAGATGACGAAGTTTACTCCATCATCGAGGCAGTGGAATCTGAGCACAATAACGGATTCATTATAGACATCGACCGCGAAGATGACGGATCAACTTATGAGGTAGATGTCGTCGTGGACAGTGAAGTTCACCAGCTGGATGTCTCGGCAGATGGCGCAATCACCCTCGATGAGACCGATACTGATGATGACGACATCCGTAAAGCAGATCAAGCAACGGTTACCGTAACCGAAGCATTAGATGAAGCATTTAGCCAGCACGCCGGTGCACAGTTCGACCAGATCCAACTTGACGAAGATGATGGATCGATCCACTGGGAAGTTGAGCTTGAAGACGACAACGGCAGTGACATCGAGCTCGAGGTTCCTGCCACCTAGCACTCACAATAGAAGTCAGCTGCTCTGATGGCGCTTCAATATGACGGCGTCTCGCACTACGGTCTTACGTGTGCCCGTTGCGAGGCGCCGTCATGTTTTAACTTTTGAGGTTATATTGCTTCCCGAAAATTCGCTGCCGCAATTCGCCTGACCTACAGTGGTGGCATGCGCAATGATTTACATTCAGCAATTCGTGATGCACGAGCTCATCTAGCTGATGCTCAGCGGATCACAGTGCTTACCGGTGC
Organism: Candidatus Yaniella excrementavium; assembly: GCA_019115865.1. Lineage (GTDB taxonomy): Bacteria > Actinomycetota > Actinomycetes > Actinomycetales > Micrococcaceae > Yaniella > Yaniella excrementavium. Next base: position 4,018 of record DXCT01000005.1, read on the forward strand.
CGGTATGTCCGCTGAATCGGGCATCCCCACTTATCGTGATGCTCAGACTGGGCTGTGGGAAAAGTACTCACCCGAACAGCTGGCGACAGCCGAAGCAATGTCAGATCAACCTGAACTTGTGTGGTCATGGATCTTGCACCAAGCACGCGTTATGCGTTCTGTCGATCCTCATGAAGGTCACAATATCTTGGGCACTTGGCAGCGCGATCTACGCAAGCATAATGGCGCGCTAGATATAGTCACTCAAAATATCGATGACCTCCATGAACGTGGAAATGCCGAAGTACTGGCGCATCTGCACGGGTCGACTTTTACATTCCGATGTTTCGAATGCGATGCTCCTTCTGATTACGAACTTCAGACTGCCACCCAAGAACAGTTAGCAGCTAGACCGGAACTCGACCAGTTGGTGCTAGAGGACCCGCCGTCGTGCACTCAGTGCCAGCACGGCTTCATCCGACCAGATATTGTGTTGTTTGGTGAAATGTTGCCACAGCAAGCGATGGATAATGCTTTAGATGCTGTGCGCTCCGCAGATGTTGCCTTGGTTGTCGGCACGTCTAATATCGTGCAGCCGGCCGCTTCACTACCAATTGCGGCCTCTGCGGCGGGCGCCAAAATTATCGAAGTAAACCCGAATGTCACTCCCCTGTCCGAGGAGGCAGACATTTATATCCCTGGGACAGCACGCTATGTATTGCCTGAGCTCTATACATGATGACTGATATTGATCTAGCAGCCAATTTGGTCCTCGAGGCACGTTCAGTAGTCGTGTTAACCGGGGCAGGTGTATCTGCCGAATCATCTGTTCCGACATTTCGTGACGCCCAAACGGGACTGTGGAAACGTTTTGCACCGGAGCAACTCGCCACAGAAGAGGCTTTCCGCGCCAATGCGCCTCTTGTGTGGAGCTGGTACGTGTGGCGAAGTCAACTCATCAATAGCGCCATGCCAAATGCCGGTCATCGGGCTATTGGTTCGTGGCAAAAGTATCTGGCAGCACTCAGGGGCTCACTGACCGTAGCAACACAGAACGTCGATGATCTCCATGAACGGGGCGGTGCTGAAGGAGTCTTACACCTTCATGGTGCACTGCAAAATTTTCGTTGCCTCGACTGCAACAGATTTGCGGCATACGATCCCACTACGGCAGGAATTGACACAGCTGAAGGATTCGATGACGACAACATCCTTGATCCGGTAGCCTGCCTGCATTGTGCAACTGGCATCCTTCGCCCCGGTGTTGTCTGGTTCGGTGAGATGTTACCGGAGGATGCTTTTAACTCGACCATTCATGCCCTGCAGAGAGCCGACCTCGTTGTTGTCGTTGGTACTTCAGGATTGGTCCAGCCTGCAGCCTCTTTACCATACATAGGTCAAGAAGCTGGAGCACAGGTTATTGAGATCAATCCGGTCCCCACGGACCTGTCAGACACTGCGGATATTTACCTTCAAGCAACCGCGGCGGCTACCATGCCACAACTGTTGAAGCCACTACGGCTTAAAGTTGGATCCCGTGCGGCAAGGTAGTTGGTTGGGCAGTCCCCCGCACTAAGTTTCCGTGCCATACTAAGGCCGAAGTATCGGTGAGTGAAGCGACCTGATCTATAACCACACGTTTGCGGACGACGTCATTGGATGCAGCATGCCAATCTTGAGCGTACATCGGCTCTAAAAACCGTGCTTCGGTATTGAGTAAGAAATCGACGAGTTCCAAAAGGATCTCTCGTTGCGCCTCATATAGCGGCTGACGACGTGCCGAGGACATAACGTAGTGCGCAGCGATACCCTTCATCGTTGCAATTTCAATTTCAGTCTCTACCGGAACGATGACATCCGCTGTATGGCGTGTGAGTGCTTCGTTACCGTAAGCATCTCGGGTGGCTTCAAAAGCAGCGGTTGAAAACCTTCCAATCAGCTGCGATGTCATGTCTTTCAGGGCAGCATGCGCGTTACGTGCCCCATCTGCACTCATCACCCACGTGGAAGTTGCTTCGAGTCGAGCCAAGGCCGCCTCGATAACGTCAGGTTCTGTGGCAGGTAGGTACCACTGCTGGGTCGTTTCGATGGCACCGGCTCGTTGTTCAGGATTGGCTAGCCAGCCCAACTGGAACATGCCTGACACAATGCCATCTTCTACGTCGTGAACACAGTAGGAAACATCGTCAGCTAAGTCCATTACTTGGGCTTCCATAGACAACCGCTGACTATCGAGACCCTGCCGAAACCAGTTAAACACCGCCTCGTCATCATCGTAGACACCAAACTTTCGAGTGGGTTTACCACTCGATTTTAATGGAGCATCCTTTTTCAACCACGGGTACTTGGTGGCTGCATCTAAAGTCGCACGTGTGAGGTTCAGACCTGCGGGGATGCCGTGTTCAGTCATTTTCTTTGGCTCCAGACGCGACAATAAGCGAAGAGTTTGCGCGTTTCCTTCAAATCCGCCGATTTGAGCCGCAGCCTCGTCAAGCGCCTTTTCCCCGTTATGACCGAACGGTGGGTGTCCCAAATCATGTGAAAGACACGCCGCATCAACGACGTCGGGATCGCACCCGAGCGAGCGTCCGAACTCTCGCCCTACTTGCGCAACTTCAAGTGAGTGGGTCAGCCGGTTACGAATGAAATCATCGTCTCCGGGAGATACCACTTGTGTCTTCGCTGCCAAGCGACGCAGCGCAGCAGAATGCAGAATGCGTGCGCGGTCGCGTTCAAAGTCCGAGCGGTACGTGGATTTCTTAGGCTCTGGTACCCAACGTGCCATATCCCATGACGCATAGCCCGGAGTTTGTGTTGCTTCGCCGGCGTAAGGTGGCCGGTATTGGGGCCAGAACAAGCTAGGCTGTTGCGAATTTCTAGGGGCTTTTGCTTGTTGCCCACTGAGTCCCTGACCGGTGTTGCTCACCGTTTAGCCCCCTGAGATGTCCAGTTCTGCTTCGTGAATCTGTGCCCGATGTTCGTCTGTAATCTCTTGAGAATCCAGCCAGCCTTCGGGCAGATGTGGTTTCTTAGGAGCTCCCGCGCGGCCCCGCGGCCCTTCAGCGTCAGCACCCGGATATGGTACGGAGCGGTCCACGGTGTCAAGCAGGTCTCGCAGTTGATCGAGGGTTTCGACTGCGGTCAAGGATCGACGCATGTCGCCACCCACCGGGTAGCCCTTGAAATACCATGAGATGTGTTTGCGGATATCGCGTAAGGCTTTATCTTCATCGCCACCAAAAGTTTCCACCAGAAGTTCGGCGTGCCGGTACAGCACATCGGCCACAGTGCCCTGGTCAGGATGGAATCGGGATACAGAACCGGTGAAGGCATTTTGGACATCGCCAAATAACCAGGGGCGACCCTGGCAGCCGCGTCCGATCACAACGCCGTCTGCTCCGGTATATTCGATCATGGCCATAGCGTCTTCAGCAGACCAGATATCGCCGTTGCCCAGCACTGGTACTTCTGTGACAGCCTCTTTAAGGCGTGCGATGGAATCCCAATTGGCCTCTCCGGAATAGTGTTGGCGCATGGTACGACCATGCAATGCAACGGCCGAAACCCCAACATCGACTGCACGACGTGCGGCTTCAAGATAGGTGAGGTGTTCTTCGTCAATGCCGCGGCGCATTTTGATAGTCACCGGGATGTTTGCACGCTCAGCCTCTTTCACCGCACCGCTTACGATTGCGGTGAACAGGTCGATCTTCCACGGCAGTGCAGAGCCACCGCCGTTGCGTGTGACCTTAGGGACCGGACAACCGAAATTCAAGTCAATGTGATCGGCACGGTCCTCTTCAACCAACATCCTGACTGCTTTGCGAGTGTAGACCGGATCCACCGAATACAACTGCACTGAGCGTGGAATCTCGTCTGGGTCGTGTTCGATGATGCGCATTGACTCCGGATGACGTTCTACAAGAGCGCGGGCCGTCACCATCTCCGAGACATAGAGGCCTCCCCCATACTCGCGACACAGGCGTCGAAAAGCAGTGTTTGTGATGCCTGCCATGGGCGCCAAAACAACCGGTGTACCAATGGTCAGGTTGCCGATCTGCAACGGAGCCAGGCGCATTGAAGTTGCCGACGGTGAAGGATGTTGGGAACCTTGGTCCCCCGTTCCACGCTCGCGATTCGAAAAGGCTGGGCCAGGGCCTTCGGTGGCTGTCTTTGAAGAAACGGTAGTCATAACACGTTAAGTATCCCAGAATCCAGCGCCAAACGCCCAGTCGATGTCTGAGCCTGTGGAGAAATTGTCGCGCAATAGTAACGAGCATCTCATCCGGAATACATTTCGGTGGTGGATCGTTGAGTCGGGTATGCAGAAAAAACTTGGATTTTTGAATTTCGGGAACTTTGGTTATGACCGCACGACTGGAACCGTCGACCCGAAAACAGCATTTGATGATCAACTTGCTATGACCGTTGCTGCTGAAGAAGAAGGGCTAGACGGGGCTTGGATCCGGGTGCATCATTTCCAGTGGATGATGTCAGCACCGTTCCCCACGTTATCTGCAATGGCTGCACAGACCCAGAGTATCGAACTGGGAACCGGCGTGATTGATCTGCGGTACGAAAATCCGCTATATTTTGCCGAGCAAGCTGCTACCACCGATCTCATTTCAGATGGCCGGTTGCAACTTGGAATCTCGCGTGGCTCACCTGAAGCCGCACTAGATGGTCAGAAACAATTTGGGTACACCCTAGAACCGGGTCAAACTTGGAATGAACTCGCCCGAGAACGCGGCCAACGCATCCGCGAGGCTGTGTCCGGCCATCCTGTAGCCACCGGTGACCCAAACTCGCCGTGGTCTCCTGGCGGCGCCACTCAACTTATGACACAACCTCAATCTCCTGGCCTAGTAGATCGGCTCTGGTGGGGCTCAGGTTCAACAAGTTCCGGGATCACTGCAGGCCAGCAAGGGTACAATCTTCTGTCCTCCACGTTACTGCTCCAGGACGATGGCCGTCCGTTCCACGTTCAGCAAGCTGATCAGATTCAACAATACCAAGACGCCTACGCTGCTTCAGGCATGACTACCGGCGGAATGACAGCCGTCAGCCGCTCGATGTATGCGCTTCGCTCAGTCCAAGACGAGCGAATGTTCGGCTACGCGGGCAGCAGTCACGACCAGGCTGGGCAACTCGAGGGTGGTCCAGCACGCTCTGGCCCAACCTATGTTGGCAATGTGGAGGCACTGGCTGAAATGCTCTCCAAGGACCAAGCAGTCGTCGATTCCGACTACGTACTGTTTGCAAACCCTGCACAGCTGGGACCGGAACGCAATCGAGAGATCTTCGCTGGGTGGTATGAGGTCTTCAAGCTGCTGGGCTGGAAGTAAATTTCTACGTCATGAGTTATTTGACGACGCACACCATAACCACTGCGTCGTCGTTGATTAGAATGATCTTCGGATCTGACCTGTTGTAATGAAGGATGCTCAATGAATGTGACCGAACAGTATCGCGCAGCCCGTGATCGCCTCATGGCGTTGGATCCAACCGAGGTTGCGGAAAAGTTCACATGGCCTGTATTTGAGCACTTCAATTTTGGGTTGGACTGGTTCGATGCGATCGCCAAAGATCCTGTTCAGGCTAATCAACCAGCACTCATCGTTACCGGAGACGCCGGCACCCAGACACTGACGTTTGCCGAACTATCAGCTCGCTCAACACAGGTAGCGGGCTGGTTCCAATCGCTTGGTGTAGCACGTGGCGATAAATTCATGATGATGCTGGATAACGAAGTCGAGCTCTGGGAAGCAATGCTAGCCGCTATCAAAATCGGTGCGGTTATTCTGCCCACTACCGTCATGTTGGATTCCAGGGCGCTTGCCTCACGCGTCGAGCGCGCGGGCGTGCAGTGGGCTCTGACGAACCAACAAAACATTAACAAGTTCAGCGAGCTCGTGGACTTTGGTGTCGACCCTAAATCCGTGGGAGTGTTCGTCACCGGTGCCGATGCTGTGGATAACACTTATGCCTATACCGACGCCTATGCTTCCACCCAAGAGTTTATCGTTGATGGGCCAACGCCAGCCGATGCGGAAATGTTGGTGTATTTTACCTCTGGTACTACCAGTGAACCCAAGATGGTCCTGCATACCCAAGAGACCTATTCGGTAGGGCACTTTTCAACTTTGTACTGGTTGGGGGTTAATGCCGATGATGTTCATTTGAATATTTCATCACCGGGTTGGGGGAAGCATGCCTGGTCATCATTCTTTGCGCCCTGGATTGGAGAAGCGACCGTCTTATCGGTGAATTACGCTCGTTTCGATGCGGCAACGATGCTCAATGTAATCGAAGAATTTTCCGTCACCAGCCTGTGTGCACCTCCAACAGTTTGGCGCATGTTGATTCACTCGAACATGGCCAAAATTCAAAACCCGCCAACCAATGCCGTATCAGCCGGTGAACCACTCAATCTCTCGACGCTGGAGAGTGTGCGGGAGGCATGGGGGGTGACAATCCGAGACGGTTATGGGCAAACCGAAACCACTCTCCAAATCGCTACGACACCGGGACTTGACGTGCCGGCCGGAGCCTTGGGAAAACCACTTCCGGGTTTCCAAGTCGAGCTCGTTGATGAGCTCACTCAAGAAGTTATCGTTGGAGCCGGTACTGGCCAGGTTGCTCTGCATCTGGAGCCGAAACCCGTTGGCCTGACACCGGGATATTATTTGGACGAAGAACGCAATGTTGAGGCTTTTGGGTCGGATTTGTATTTGACCGGGGATCTCATGTCTCGCGACGACAACGGCGTGTATACCTATGTGGGTCGCGCCGATGATTTATTCAAGGCTTCGGACTACAAGCTTTCACCGTTCGAGTTGGAGAACGGTCTGATGGGCTACCCATCGATATCTGAAGTCGCGATTGTTCCGAGTCCGGATCCAATCCGCACAGCTGTACCAAAGGCCTATATTGTGTTGGCACCGGGCTACTCCCCGACGGCGGAAACAGCTGAGGCTATTTTCATGCACGCTCGAAGTGCACTGCAACCGTATGCGCGCATCCGTCGATTGGAATTTGTGGAGGGTTTGCCCAAGACTGTCTCGGGGAAAACACGTCGCGTCGCCCTTCGATATGACGAGGTTCAGGTCCACGGCGACCAAGGGCAACACACAGCAAGTGTCCTAGCGAATCGAACGACAACTAGCGGTTACGGACACGAGTATTCCGACGCTCAGTTCCGCTAAACAGCTCTTTGCAGTACGCCTTATTTCAATTCGCGCTTGAGCAACTTACCTGACTGGTTCCGTGGTAGCTCAGCGACGAATTCGATATGTCCAGGGACTTTGTGCCGGGCCAAGGTCTCTCGTGTGAGGTCTCGAATCTCTTCTGCTCCAACATTTTCGACACCGTCTTTGAGCACAATCACTGCGGTGACTTGTTCAATCCACTTTTCGTGTGCTCTGCCGACAACGGCTACTTCAGCTACTGCAGGATGTCGATAGATTGCGTCCTCGACTTCGCGCGATGCTACGAGGACGCCGCCGGTATTGATAACGTCTTTGATCCTGTCCACAACTTCAATGTAGCCATCCTCATCCAGAACAACCAGATCGCCCGAACGGAACCAACCGCCCATAAAAGCGTCGGCGGTTTGGTCTGGTTTATTCCAGTATCCTGAGAAGAGCTGTGGTGATTGATATTGAACTTCACCAGGAGTACCGATGTCGACTTCGTTGCCCGTAGATGGATCGACGACACGAAGTTTGACCGTTACGATCGGTCGACCTGCAGACGCAGGTCGTTGGTCATGCTCTTCGGGACGCAATACTGTGCACAGCGGCGCCATTTCGCTTTGGCCAAAGCAGTTATAGAAACCGATCTTCGGGTACTCGTGGCGCAACCGTTGCAAAACAGTGACGGGCATGATGGATGCCCCATATTGAGCTTTGGTCAACGAGGAGAGATCACGTTTCGCAAGATCTGGGTGCTGCGAGAGTGGAACCCACACAGTCGGCGCCAAAAACAACGACCCGATGTGTTCTTCTTCGATTCGTTGCAATATTTCTGGGATATCGGGTGTACGCATCAGTCGAATTGTGGCGCCCAGCATGAGATATGGCGCGCTGAAAACGTGCATCGCGGCTGAGTGGTAGAGCGGCATAGGCACCAGCGGATTATCGTTCGCCGTCATATCCAGCGACTGCACTGTGCCATTGTAATGAGCTAAGAGAGCTCGCTGGGTGAGCATTGCTCCTTTCGGGGCTGACGTGGTGCCTGATGTATAGAGCAATTGGACAAGATCCGATTCCTCAGCAGCATCCCAATGTTCTAAATCGACAGCTTCCTGAAGCTCGGCTTGATCGGCCAGTACGGTTTCAATGCGCTCTAAAATATGCGAGATTTTCACAACATGTTCAAGTCCACTTGATCCGACTACGGCTTGAACGGTGGCTTCGTATTCATCATCGACAATGATGGCTGCCGAAGCACTGTCATCCACCAGATACTGCAGTTCTGGGCCGGTCAGGGCAAAATTGATCGGCACATGCACCAGCCCCGCACGTGACGCGGCGAAAAACAGAATGAGGAAAGTATCTGAATTCTTCCCCATCACGGCCACGCGATCACCCGCTTGTAGTCCAAGACCACGCAGTTGAGCTGCTGCCGCGGTAATCGCCTGGTTCAGCCTCGTATAGGTCCAACTACGATCCTGGTATTTCAGTGCGATAGTATCGCGTTGCGTGGCAGCAACTCTAGCGAATTGCAGCGAGACGGAATTACGTTGACTGGTGCGTATTTGGTCTTCAACCGAGGATGGGAACTGGCCAGTTGTCGTCATGATCGCTCCGTGGATTAGAGGTGAAGTGGCTGGTTTCGAAGCCGACTAGCTGTCGAGTCGCTCAATAATTGTCACGTTTGCTTGGCCGCCACCTTCGCACATGGTTTGGAGTCCATAACGACCCCCGGAGTCTTCCAGTGAGTGCAACAACGTCGTCATCAGCCGTGCCCCGGTCGCTCCAATCGGGTGACCCAAAGCGATGGCCCCGCCGTGTTTATTTACTCGGGCCATATCTGGTCGGAGTTCTTTCTCCCACGCCAGCACCACAGAGGCGAATGCTTCGTTAATCTCGATAGCGTCAAAATCGTCGATATCCATACCGGTGCGTTCAAGAGCAAACCGCGTTGCACGAATTGGCGCGGACAACATCATGACCGGATCATCAGCACGTGCCGAGATGTGATGAATGCGCGCCCGAGGGACCAATCCGTGTTCTTCAACGGCCTGCTCGGAGGCAATTGCCAGAAGGGCCGCACCATCGCTAATTTGTGAAGCACTTGCGGCGGTATGTATGCCATTGGGCCGCAGCGTTTGCAGTTCACGCATCTTGGCACGATTCGGCGTACGAGGGCCTTCATCATCACGCAGACCGCCCAATGGGAGAATCTCTTCGGCAAAGAAACCCGATTCTTGAGCTGCAATCGCTCGACGATGCGATTCGGCTGCAAAGGCTTCAGCTTGATCGCGAGTAATTCCCCATCGATTCGCGATCATCTCCGCGCCGTGGAACTGCGAAATGACTTGATCACCATAGCGGTCCGCCCAGGACTTGGAACCGGCAAAAGGCGTTGGAAAGCCTTGATCCTTCATGATGGAATTGGCAGTGCCAAGAGGTATGGTGGACATGTTTTGCACCCCGCCAGCGATAATCAGGTCAGAAGTTCCCGACATCACTGCCTGCGCTGCATAGTGGATGGCCTGTTGACCTGAACCACATTGACGATCGATAGTCGTTCCGGGGACCGCCTCTGAACCACCAGCGCCAAGCCACGCTGTACGAGCAATGTCGAAAGACTGCGGCCCAATCTGGTCGATGCAACCGAGAATAATTTCATCGTAGGCTTCAGTTTCAACACCCACACGATCAAACATCGTCGACAACGGCGCCGCTGCAAGGTCGGCGGAGTGTATATCTGTTAACGCTCCATTGCGGCGTCCTACGGGTGTGCGAAGCGCATCAACGATAAAAGCCTGTGTCAACGGGTTCCTCCTGGACCAATCATCAAGTCTGTGGCTACACGCAACTACCGAGGTCCCATCCGTAATGCTCCATCCATCCGCATGGTTTGACCATTGATGTAATTATGGCCGATGAGATCAAGCACCAGCTGCGCGTATTCATCTGGACGACCCAGGCGAGCCGGGAATGGTACCGATGCCTCCAACGTTTCGCGGAACTCTGGTGTAATACCCGCCATCATCGGTGTTTCAATAATGCCGGGAGCAACGGTATTAACACGGATGCCATGGGAGGCCAGGTCCCGGGCAGCTGAGATAGTGAGCGAATGTACGCCACCTTTGGAAGCTGCATAGGCTGCCTGACCAATCTGTCCTTCAAATGCTGCCACGGAGGCTGTGTTGATGACAATACCGCGTTGGCCGTCATCATCAACTGGTTCCTGCTGGGAAATCAGCTCTGCTCCAAGCGTCATCACGTTAAACGTGCCTAAAAGATTGACATTGACGACATTGGCAAATTGGTCTAAATCGTGTGGGCCCCGTTTTGACAAAATACGACCGGGAGTTCCTATCCCTGCACAATTGACGACCACCCGAAGCGGTTCGTCCTTGTCAGCAATATGGCGTATGGCCCCGCGAATTGAGTCGTGATCTGTGACATTGACCTCCAGATACTCCACATTTGCAACAGCAGGTGCCTGTTCAATACCGGCTGCCAGGTCAAAGGCATATACCTTCATACCTTGGCCAGCAAGATGTTTGGCAGTGCTGGCTCCAAGCCCCGAGGCCCCACCGGTCACGATCGCTGCGTGTCCTTGAATTTCCATGTTGACTCCTCTGCTATACGAATGACGACATACCCGTGACTGCCCGTGCCACGATGAGTGAATTGATTTCGTAGGTTCCTTCGTAAGTATGCACGATTTCTGCATCGGTAAAAATCTTGGCCGCTTCGTAGGAAGACACCGTCCCATTACCGCCGAGCATGTTTCGAGCTCTAGCCGCCGAATCACGCAACATGCGCGATCCCGTAGATTTCGCCATCGCAGCATGGACCATCTCAACGCGACCCTCTGTTTGCAATCGGGCTACTTGATGCATCAGCCCGAAGGAGGCCATGGCATTAGAAATCATCTCAGCAAGGTCCTGTTGCACAAGTTGAAACTTCACTAAGGGTTGGCCAAACTGAGTTCGACCCAGGGCATAATCTCGAGCTACGTCAAATGTATGCAGTTGTGCACCGTAGGCCTGCCAGCCGACCCAGATTCTTGAATTGCGCAGCATTTCATTTGCCGCACTAAATTCAGCCGCGCCGGGAAGTGCATCGGCATCAGAAATCTCAACATGGTCAAAAACGATGTCGGCATTCTGCATAACCCGCAAGCCAATTTTATTCGAGATCTTAGTGGCAGTGACCCCCGGTAAATCCATTGAGACGAGAAAACCTTTAACGTTGTCAGTTGCCGTATCGCGAGCCCAAACGACAGCAAAGTCCGCGAAAGTCCCGCCGCCTATCCACCGCTTTTCACCATGAATTATCCATCCGGCTGCTGTTTTCGTAGCGGTGGTTTCCATGCCTCCGGCAACATCAGAACCGTGGTCCGGCTCAGTCATCGCAAAACACCCGATGGCTTCAAAGCGACGTAATTTGTCCAACCATTGTTCTCGTTGCGCGTCTGAACCAAGTTGATCGACTATCCCTACGATGAGTTCATTGTGAATACCGACCAAAGCACACAAGGAGACATCGACTCGCGCGACTTCCGCATATACGAGCCCTCGAAATAGCAAAGAATTGTCGCTCACGACGAGCTCACCCAGACCTAAGTCTGCCAGTGCAGGGAGCATTTCGAAGGGAAATGCTTCGTTGTTCCAGTAATCAATAACTTGTTTACGAACGTTACGTTGAAGATGGTCACGAATCTTGAGGAGCTGCTCTTGCTCAATCGGGTCCAAAAGGGACACAACATCCAAGACGTCCGCGTCAGGGAACGGAGCTTGGTTCACGTTATCAATAAGTCCGTTCGACTCCACAGCAGTCATGCGAATCCTTCTCTCAAACAGAGTTGTGATAAACCTCTCAGTCAATACTGCACAAGTGTACAGTGAGTCTGGCCTCACCGAAAATCATGTCGCAGAAACGCAGGTGCATTCGATGCACACGTGGTGTGCGAAAGTCTTATTTACCCTTGTCATCCCCACCTCCAGGAGGGCCAAATACCTTATCTACTGCCTCAGCTAGCGCGTCACGGCACAGCACGTTTCGGCCCCAACTCGGCACAGGGATCACAAAACTTATGTACGCTATATCACAGTGAACCTAGTCTACTTCCGAGTGAAGAGTTCTACCTCGATTTAAGGAGTCGCATGTCAGTGACGGATCAATACAGACAAGCTCGTGACGTGTTGTTAGCGCATCGCACCGATATTGAGACCGCCAGGAACAATTTTGTTTGGCCAAGATTCGATTATTTCAACTTCGCCTTGGACTGGTTCGATGAAATTGCGGCGTCTGATGAGCGCTCAAACCAAGATGCCTTGGTCATTCTTGAGGAAGATGGATCGCGGTACTCGGCTACCTACGCCGAGCTGTCTTCGCGCTCCTCGCAAGTCGCAAATTGGTTGCGCACCCTCGGTGTTAGGCGTGGTGATGGCATCATCATTATGCTCGATAATCAATATGAGTTATGGGAAACGATGCTGGCAGGATTCAAGATCGGCGCCGTGCTCCTGCCCACGACCGTCATGCTCGGGCCCGAACAGATTGATGAACGCATCTCACGTTCTGAGGCTACCTGGGTGGTAACCAACCCAGACAATACGGCGAAATTTGATGCCGTACGTGGCAATTTTGAAGTCATCACGACCTCGTTGACTCAACTGCCTTCGGATTCCGTCCATCCGCAGCACCTCTATGTGGACGCCGATATGGCACCTGCACAATTTGAGCCTACTGAGCCCACACCAGCCGACGATATTGCGCTAATCTACTTTACGTCTGGAACAACTTCTCGTTCGAAAATGGTTGCGCACACGCACACGACCTACCCGGTGGGCCACCTTTCGACTCTATATTGGATCGGCTTAGAGCCAGGCGACATCCATCTCAATGTTGCATCACCCGGATGGGCAAAACATGCCTGGTCCAACTTCTTCGCCCCGTTAATAGGCGAAGCTACAATCTTCCTGTATAACTACGCGCGGTTCAATGCCCAAGAAATGACGTCAGTCATGGACACCGAAGGAGTGACTTCCATCTGCGCTCCGCCAACCGTATGGCGCATGCTGATCCAAGCTGACCTGACCAAGATGATCTCACCACCCCGGAAAGTTCTAGCAGCAGGTGAGCCTCTAAATCCTGTAGTCATCGAGGCAGTGAAGAAGGCATGGGACGCCGAGATTCGTGACGGTTTTGGCCAAACTGAAAGTACTCTACAGATCGCCAACACACCCGGACAGAACGTGAAACCGGGTTCCCTTGGCAGGGCCCTTCCCGGCTACGACGTGGTGCTTATCGATCCGGCAACGGACGAACTCGTCAATGGAGCCGGCGAGGGTGAGGTGTGCCTAATGATCAACCCCAGACCCGTGGGCTTGATGGCTGGTTATTATAAAGATGCTGACAAGAATGAAGCCGCATTCCGAGATGGATATTACCGCACAGGCGACATTATGTATCGCGATGACGATGATGTTTTTACCTATGTCGGCCGAGCTGACGACGTGTTCAAAGCGTCAGACTACAAGCTGTCACCTTTCGAACTTGAATCTGCAATTATCGAGCATCCAGGTGTTTCTGAAGCGGCAGTAGTCCCCTCCCCCGACCCCATACGTCTAGCCGTGCCCAAGGCATACGTTGTGCTTGCCGACGGGCATACACCGGATGTGGAGACGGCGCGAGATATTTTGGCGTTTACTGATAGCAAATTGCCACCATATGCCAAAATCCGTCGTATAGAATTCGCCGAATTGCCAAAAACTATCTCTGGCAAAATTCGGCGGGTTGAATTACGGAAGAAAGAAGCCGAGTTCCACGGCGCAGAAGGTGAGAAAACTCAACAGTCACTTGCGGCCCGGACAACTACTGGTGGCTATAACCACGAGTTTTCTGCAGCTGATTTTAATTAATCCCAAGCTGCCATAGACAAACCATCATGCCGGTCGGCCAACGCTTCTCGACCGACCGGCATGTGTATGGTTCCGTGGGCGTCCTATCGATCTTTGAAATCTGGCTGACGCTTATTCGAAAAAGCGTCCATACCCTCTTTTTGGTCTTCAAGGGCGAACAATGAGTGGAACGTGCGACGTTCAAACAACAGCCCTTGCTGCAATGTGGTCTCGAAGGCATTGTTGACGCCTTCTTTAGCCGCCATCACCACAGGACGCGATTTGGAAGCTATCGTCTGCGCAATTTCCATAGCAGTATCAAATACTTTGTCATCTTCGACGAGTCGGGCAACAAGACCGGCACGCTCGGCCTCCTCGCCGTCAATCATGCGCCCGGTAAGGACCAAATCCATAGCCTTGGACTTACCAATCGCGCGCGTCAATCGTTGAGAACCCCCCATGCCTGGGATGACTCCCAAATTGATCTCGGGCTGACCAAACTTCGACTTCGGCCCGGCAATGATCATGTCTGTCATCATTGCTAGCTCACACCCACCACCGAGTGCGTAGCCATTGACGGCCGCAATAATTGGTAAGCGAATCGCCGTAAATCGGTTCCAATGCCCGAACCAGTCTGTCTGCTGCATTTCAATATAGGGTTTGCTCTGCATCTCTTTTATATCGGCGCCGGCAGCAAAAGCCTTTTCATTTCCGGTTACAACGATAGCCATGATATTGGCGTCATCCTGAAACGCTTCGGAAGCCTCTACGATGGCATGCATAATATCAACGTTGAGCGCATTCATCGCATCTGGTCGGTTGAGGCGGATAACACCCACCCTGTCGACGGTCTCAGTCAGTATCACTTGGTCAGACACGGTTAGCCTTTCTGCTTGGTGGCAATGATGGCGGAGAAGTCTTTACCCGTAGTATTCTCCGCGTTAAATTCAGTGTACGCACGGTACGCTGCCAAACCGAAGTCTGCAGGAGTCTTGGTCGACTCAATAGCTTCTCGCGCTAAGTTTAGATCTTTTGCCATGAGACCGGTTGCGAAACCTGGTCGGTAGTCATTTGAGGACGGTGATTCAGGCACTGGTCCTGGAACTGGACAATTCGTGGTCACGGCCCATGACTGCGCTGCAGAAGTGGACATTACATCGTATAAGGTTTGATGACTCAGACCTAGGTTCTCCCCCAAAGCAAACGCCTCAGCAGCCCCGATGGTGTTAATCGCTAAGGCCATGTTGTTCACGACCTTTGCTGCTTGTCCGGTGCCAGAGTCACCTGCGTAGACGATCTGTCGACCCATCACTTCAAATAAAGGTTGTGCCATGTCGAATGCTGCCTGGCTGCCACCAACCATAAAGGTAAGCGTGCCTTTCGCAGCGCCCGTAGTCCCACCTGAAACTGGTGCGTCTAAGCTGGAATGTCCGGCTTCTTTGGCGAGTTTGGCGGCTTGAACCGCATCGTCGACGGCAATAGTTGATGAGTCAATAAATAATGTCCCTGGCCGGGCCGCTGCCAACAGCCCGGTAGAATACGCTTCTAAAACATGTATTCCTGCAGGAAACATTGTGATGACAACGTCAGCTCCGATTACCGCTTCTGCAGCAGTTTCAGCAGGGATGACGCCGTGTTCTGCTGCGGCTTGTGTCGCGGTGTCTACAACGTCGAATCCATTGACATCATATCCGGCGTCTACGAGATTTCGGGCCATGTGGGAACCCATATTCCCCAAGCCGAGAAAAGCGATTTTCATACCGTGTCCTTACATATTAGACGGTGAGATCCTCGATGCCATCTACGGGACCGAAGAACGTTTGTACAGCGGCGTCAGTAACATCAGTCAGCTGGGCGGGGTCCCACTGAGGGTTGCGGTCTTTATCAATGATTTGAGCTCGAATCCCCTCGGCAAGATCTACCCCCTCCATAGCGTGCATTGTGGTGCGTAAATCTTGGGCCAAGACTTCGGAAAACTCCATGTTCTGGGCTCGCCGAACAGCTTCCAAGGTCACTTTTAGTCCCGTGGGTGAATGCCGTTGCAACACTTTCACAGCATTTTGCGCAACCTCATTGCCCTGTGCCGCCACCACCTCTACCGTGGTGAGGATTTCCTCTACGGTCGCTGCACCGAACGCCTCATCAATCCAGAGTGATTCGTTTTCTAAGGTGGATTCTCCTGGTTCGTGATACTCAGCTAAGATTTCGTCGACTTGTTCCGGTGCGGTAATGCTTTCGAGTCGTTCAACCAGCGCCGCAATGCGCGCGTCCGGCACGCGGACATCTGCCATCCCTACATATACTGCGTCTGCTCCGGAAACGTGAGCGGCAGTAAGGGCCATATAGTTACCAACATTTCTTGGCGCTTTGGCAAGGAAGTAAGTACCACCTACGTCCGGGCTGAAACCAATGCCAACTTCTGGCATGCCCAGTTTCGTGGAATCAGTGGCCACACGATGCGAGCCTGGGGAAGAAACTCCCACTCCACCCCCGAGGACCAGCCCGTTCATGATAGCGATATACGGCTTCGGGTAGTTATAGATGCGGTTGTTGAGCGTGTACTCTTCTCTGAAAAAAGGTACAGCTGCTGCAAGATCATTGTTAATAGCGTTGTCGTGGATGGAAACCACATCGCCGCCAGCACACAGCCCCCGGTCACCCGCGCCGCGAATCAGCACGGCGTGTACATCTTTGTTGTGTTCGAATTCCGTGAGGGCTTGATCTATCAGCCCGATCATGTTGTACGAGAGTGCATTTACCGCTTTCGGCCGGTTGAGCGTCATAAGACCCAACCCGCCCTGAACGGATACTATAAGTTCATCTTGTGACATGAGGTCCTTTACTGCAGAGGCATGACAAAACTGGCTTCTTCTTTAACACCTGAGGGCCAGCGCGAGGTGACTGTCTTGGTTTTGGTGACAAATCTGAAGGCATCGGCGCCGTGCTGGTTAAGATCTCCGAAACCTGAAGCCTTCCAACCCCCGAACGTATAGTACGCAATAGGTACGGGGATTGGGACGTTGACGCCGACCATACCAACATCGACGCGACGCGTGAATTCGCGAGCTGTATCTCCGTCCCGAGTAAAGATGGCAACACCATTACCGTATTGGTGCTGCGTCGGCAGCGCCAAAGCATCCTCGAAGTCGTCAGCGCGAACAATTGTCAGGACCGGACCAAAGATTTCGTCACGATAAATGCTCATGTCCTTCGTCGCTTTATCGAAGATTGTGGCACCTACGTAGAAGCCGCTTTCGTGATCATCTATGACGACATCGCGACCATCAAGAACTAGCTCGGCCCCTTCTTCAACACCTGCAGCAATGGCAGCCTCAATGCGCTGCTTCGCTTCAGCTGTAACAACTGGTCCGAAGTCTGAGGAAGGATCCAGTGACGGTCCGACCGTGAGTTTTTTTGCCTTTTCAAGCACTTTAGCAACAAGAGCGTCAGCAGTTTTCTCGCCAACGGGCACCGCGACTGAAAGCGCCATGCAGCGTTCACCTGCGGCTCCAAAGGCCGCACCAATGAGAGCATCCGCCGCCTGATCCAAATCAGCATCCGGCATGATAATGGCGTGGTTTTTTGCACCCCCGAAACACTGCGCACGCTTCCCATTCGCCGCAGCTGTCGTATAGATCGACTGCGCAATGGGAGTGGACCCTACGAAGCCGACGCTTTTCACCTCTGGATGGTCTAAGAGCGCATCCACAGCAACCTTGTCGCCGTTGACCACCTGAAACACACCGTCTGGCATGCCAGCTTGCTTGAACAGTGCAGCAAGCATCAGGGGAACCGAGGGATCACGCTCGGAAGGTTTCAAGATAAACGCGTTGCCGGCCGCAAGCGCCGGGCCGGCCTGCCAGAGAGGAATCATCGCTGGAAAGTTGAATGGTGAAATACCAACACAGACACCGAGTGCTTGGCGCATTGAGTAAGTGTCAATCCCGCTACCTGACTGATCAGAAAATTCGCCCTTCATCAAGTGCGGAGCGCCCATGCAAAATTCGATGACTTCTAATCCTCGCTGAACATCACCTTTAGCATCTTCAAACGTTTTACCGTGCTCATTTGATAGTGCAGTGGCCAAGTCATCCATGTTTTTGTGACAGAGGTCAACGAAGCGACCTAGAATACGCGCTCGACGCTGGGCGTTAAGACCCTCCCAACCGACCTGGGCCCTCGCCGCGATGGCAACAGCATTGTTGACCTCCTCGTCCGAGGCTAAAGGGACCTGTGCAGCAACCCTACCGAAGGCTGGATGATACACATCGGCAAAGCGGCCGGAAGTTCCTTCTGCGGCAGCACCGTTAATATAGTGCGTAAGAGTCTGTGTCATGTTGTCCCTTCCGACAGGCTCCGAACCGCAGGAAGGCCCACGATTCGACAATATTTCTTATGGTGCAGCGTAGACGTCGCACTGCATCAGCTAGTGTCTAATATGCCAGTTCGACAGTGGTATTGGCCACACTAGGCCCCAAGATCGTCGGTACCCAATGGCTCACAGCTCTTGTGCGCATATGCACAAGCTTGGCACCTACCCTGTGCGTCAAATGAACAGCCAACTTTCGTCAAGCTGCTTAGAATGAGGGCATGTCTAACCAAGGTTTTGCTTCTACCCCCGACGACTCCTACGCATTATCCCTATCAGCCTCATCAAGACTCGCCGCACGACAAGACATAAATAAATGGCGTGCAGCCATGCAGGACCCTACGCATTCGACACGTTACGCGGAACGCTGGGACCGCATGGAGGCCGAAGGCAAAGATATCGACGGCGAGGGACGAGCCATTGATGCCCTAGCGAACCGCGGGTCAACAATTCTAGACGCCGGTTCAGGAAACGGACGTCTGGCGGGTTATCTCGCTCGCGCAGGCCATAAGACCATGGGCGTAGACCTCGATCCCTACCTAGTGGATGTCGCAAAAACAAAATATCCTGAAGCACATTTCGAAGTCGCCGACCTGGCTGACTTTTCGTTGTACGATACTGAAGGGCACTTGCGAACCTTTGACATCGTGGTGTCGGCCGGTAACGTGCAGACATTTCTTGCAGATTGGGAACGACTCCCTGCGCTTAAAAATATTGCCAAGCACATGCATGCCGAATCCCGTTATTTCAGCGGTTTCCAGCTGGCCCGAGGTTACTCTCATCAGCAATTTACAAACGATGCTGAAGCGGCAGGTCTAGAAATCGTCCAACGTTTCGGCACCTGGCAGTTCGATGTCTTCGTGGAGGATGGCGAATTTCTACTCGCCTCGCTCCGCCTGAAATCCTCCAATTGACCACCCCGGCCCATCCACCAAAGCGTCAGCGCACACTCACTCCTGCCTTACTGGCGGTGATGTGCATTGCATTATTTGGCTTCGGTACATTCTTTCTCAACTACTCAACACTGGTGACCATTGGCACCGACATGGGTTTAACTGCAGTGACAGCGGGCACGGTGCTCACCATCATGATGGGAGCCGTTGTGGTGGTTCAACCACTGACGCCGATCCTGAATTACCGATTTGGTCCGCGCATGACATTCCTCATTGCGCTCAGCCTGCAAGCTTTAGGAAATCTCCTGAGCCTTGTGACTCAGTTCCCATTGTTTGCACTTATCGGAGGCGGCATTATTGGTGGGCTGGGATTCGGAATTCTGGTGGTAATTGGCACCGCCGCCGTACCTTCAACCGTGGCCCCCGAGCGTTTAGGTAAAGCACTTGGATATTTTGGTGGAACCACTTCGAGCGCGACTGCCCTCGGCGCTCCAGTGGGATTGTGGCTCATCAACATCATGCCAGTCACCAGTTTTCGATGGCTGACATTTGCCCTGGTCCTGTTAGCGTTACCCGCTCTTGTTGCCATTCCACAACAACACCGACCCCACGGCGCTACGGCACAACAGGCGCCACGAAACTATGAGGGAGGTATGCAGTGGGCCGGCCTCATAACAGTCCTACTACCTGTTGCCATCGCGCTGACGACGTTCGGCCTGCTCCTAGCTTTTGGGCCTGCAGCTACTCATGCATCTCCAGCTCTCTACATAGTGAGCATGCAGCTCTTTGCAATCATCGGCAGATTCCTCGCAAGTTCAGCGTTAGACCAAAGAACACCAGTATCGGTCATGAATGTGGGCATGGCCATCACACTGACCGGACTCCTCTTTACCGCTCTTTTGCCCGCAGGAGCAGCACTGATTATCGCGATGATGATCTTAGGGTTCGGCATCGGCGCTGTACAGGCTTCAAGTTTGCTGCTGTGCTTTGAGCAATCCGGCAGCACCAATCGTGGAAGTGTTGCTTGGAATATGACCTTCGATATCGGGCTAGGTATGGCCGGTCTCGTCGGTGGATTTGGCTTCACCTACTGGGGACCTGCAATGACCTATATCGTCTGCGCCATCGTCTTGACCATGGCAGGGCTCTTTTTCGCGTTGTACTTCAAAACACCGAGAACCCCAGATGCAAAGCAAGCCGCCATGAATCTCTAAAGCGGCTTCGGATCGCCATCGCCGCTAAACCGGAGATGGTCGCAAACCGTCACTCCCCTCCCCATGTCAACCAGGCTACACTCAGTGACATACACCACACATTGTGCGGTGTCTTGAGCACCTTGTTGAGAAAAACATTATGGAAGGAGTGATGAGAGGATATGGAAGGCGACGGTTTTCAATTCGGTTATCTTGGGATCATTCTCATTTTACTTGTTTTCTACGGCGGCACACTCTACATCACAACAACAATTGCCAAGCGAAAGGAAAATGCCGACGGCTTTATGACCGCAGGCAATACTTTAGGCTTTGGTGTTTCAGCTGCTTCGATGACCGCAACCTGGATCTGGGCTTCTTCGATGTATGCGTCAGCAACCGCTGGCTATACGTATGGGATATCCGGACCAATCCACTACGGTCTCTGGGGTGCGTTGATGATTCTGTTCATCTACCCGTTCGGAAAGCGTATTCGGACCGTTGCTCCTAAAGCGCACACGCTGGCTGAGGTCATGTACGCTCGCCACGGACGCTCATCACAACTCATGCTCGCTGGCTCGAATGTAGTCGGCAGCATCATTAGTTTAATGTCGAATTTCATTGCTGGCGGCGCACTCATTGCAATGCTCTCGCCCTTCAGCTTCGCTCAAGGAGTGATCGCAGTAGCAACCGGAGTGCTGCTGTACAGCCTGTGGTCTGGCTTCCGAGCGTCTGTTATGACAGACTTCGTGCAAGTTTGTGCCATGCTCGGCGCTGTAGTCGTTATCGTTCCGTTCATCTTCTTTGTTGCTGGCTTCCCAGAGCTATTTGAATCCGGCGCAGCTAACCTCACACCGGAGCAGAGTAACTTCTTCTCAAGTGATGCTTTCATGCACCAGGGGGCACCGTATATCGCTGCCGTCCTAGCCTATGCCATCGGTAACCAAACCATTGCACAGCGGCTCTTTGCGGTTCGACAAGATCTCATTAAACGTACCTTCATGACGGCGACCATTGGGTATGGTGCGATGGTCATAGGCGTCGGTATGCTCGGTGTTCTCGCGCTCTATATGGGCTTCGAGCCAACAGGCGGCGATGTAAACAACCTCATCCCAGAAATGGCCTCGGACTTTCTGCCACCGATACTGTTGATTCTCTTCGTCATTATGGTCATCGGGGCATTGTCCTCAACCGCGGACTCCGACCTGGCAGCACTTTCTTCAATCACCATGGCCGATATTTACGGTCAAAACGTTGCAGGCAAGGAGCGTGCAAATCCCAAGACGATGCTGTTGGTGGGCCGCTTGACGATGATCGTTGCTACGGCAACAGCAGTCGTCTTCGCCAGTCTGCAGCTGAATATTCTCGATCTCTTGGTCTTTGTCGGCGCACTGTGGGGTGCTTTGGTGTTCCCCGTCCTTGCCAGCTTCTACTGGAAGAAGGTCACCAACGCGGCATTTACGGTGGCAGTGCTCGCTGCTCTAGCACTGTTCATCCCGGTCCGCTTCGGCCTCATCCCGATGGACAACCTGTTTGGATATGTCGTAGATATCCTAGCGATCCTTGGGGTTGGAGTTGTCCTTGGGTTGATGGCGTTTGGTTTCTTTGGGATCCGGGTGGGTCTCATTGTCGCCATTGTGTCAGTGCTTATCACAGCACCATTTGGTTTCGGAGTCCTACGTGACTACGAAACACTCAGTGCTTCGTTGATCGCCTACTCCGTCAGCACCCTGGTGTGCTTCTTCATGTCGGTGCGTAGTAAGCAGAATTTCGACTTCGATGTGATTCAGTATCGCACTGGCGACTTCGATCCGACAGAAGAACAGGAACTCGCCTTGCAAGCAGTTAAGCGCGATAAACAAGACACCTCTGATGACGGTTCAACAGAAAATTAGTTCACTCCACTTGAAGCAAGGAGATAGTCATGACAACCTTCTTTCTCACCGTATACGTCCTGATGTGGCCCGCTATCGTCGCGGTAGTGCTCTACGTGATTGCTCACGGCTTTTTCAAAGATTGGATGCAAGCACGTAAGGATGGCGTGACCTTGGTGTAACACCGAGTCAAAACAAACCTGGGGTCTTCACCGGTTGTCCGGTGAAGACCCCAGGTTGTTAGTGGACATCATGTTTGATGGTCCGTGAGGTGTGTGTCCCGGGGGCTCTGCCACTGCATTGGCTACCGCAACAGCGATGCCAGTGGTAATAGGTATTGCTAATACCAATCCAACAGAACCGACAAGGATACGAACAACCTCTTCAACCATCTCTGCTGACATGAGGGTATTGAGCATAGATCGGTCGTACAGCGATACCACGATTAGCATTGGCAAAGCCGCTCCAGCATAAGCAAAGGCAATGGTGTAAACAGTCGACGCAATGTGGTCACGACCAATTCGCATTCCAGCGGCAAAGAGAGCGCGCGGCGAGATAGTTGGTTGTGCGGCTTTAATTTCCCATACAGCCGAGGACTGAGTAATCGTGACATCGTTGAGCACCCCTAGCCCCGCGACCAGTAGGCCCGTCAACACGATACCGGAGAGCCGTATCTCGGGCACAACGGAGGCAAGCATATAGGAATATTCTTCACCCAGTCCGATCAGATAGGCTGAATCGGATGCCCAAGCCGCGAGTCCTGCGGTGAGCAATAGACCAATAAAAGTCCCCAGCAGCGCCGTCGTCGTTCGCAGCGAAAAACCGTGTGCAAAATAGAGCACGACCAGCATGATTAACATGCTGCCGATGAGTCCCACCCAGAAGGGCGGTCCGCCCTCGAGGAGTGCTGGAATCATGAATCCGAAAAGCACGACAAATGATAGGATCAACCCGCCAATCGCCCGAACTCCTCGCCATCGTGCCACGACGATGACCACCAACGCATACAGGGCCGCTAGCAGACCGACCGGAACCGTCCGTTCAAAGTCGACAAAGACTCCGGTTTCGGCTAGCTCCTCACCTACAAGAATTTTGACGTTATCGCCGCGCACCACTTCTGCAGACGCCGATACTTGAACAGGAATTTCTACGTCATAGGTTCCTGAGTCGGTCGCAACCTGGGCGGTCTGACACTCGATGTCGACTTGTACCTCAGTTGGAGTCCCAGTATCCGAAGCACCCTCGCAAGCATTCGCGGCAACAGATAACACTGATCCTGATTCGACCGCAAAGGTTTCGGTCGTCCCGTACGGATCATCAAGGGAAAGTTCCTGGTGTGCACCGGAGGGCCAGAGCCAAATCATAGCGGCGACAAGAGCAATGCCTATTGGTACTAGGATACTGACCATCCAGATGATCACCCTGCGTCGTGTGGCAGGAATATTCGACGGTACGTTATGCATGTGGTGAAACGTCAGTCGCCCAAATGGTGGATTCGTGTTCGATAATGGCGGTATCAGATTCCACCGCTGACTCGATCAACGGATTCAAGACCGCGGTAGAGTTGTCAATTTCAATGGCTAGGCTGCTCTCTGCACCAGCGGTGGCTAACAGCGCACGGATGTGCTCGGTCGGATCCAAATGCTTGGGATCGTGTCCAATAAACAGCTCAACCACATTCGGCACTGGGCCAGGATAAGCAATGGCAAAGGCAGCAATGCCATGTTCCGAACGCGTGATCAGCGCTTGTTGCGCACCCGTTTGTGGGGCAAGCAGCAACTGCTGTGCTTGTGTCAGCGTGATATCAGAAGGATCCCATGCATGGGATGCGTTGTAATATTCAGCGACGACCTTCGAGAGTTCCACAGAACCTGTTGCTAGCGGTTGGACTTCGATGTCTACTGCTTCAAATGACTTCGAAGCTACGATGATGCGCTGTGTATGCTGCACTGGGGCAAAGCCGTGGTTGGTCAACCAGTTGGCCGTCGCCTCATCTGTTGCAGCCGAGCGCGTTTTGAGTTCAGTGTTGTCCGGTGCCCGTTCGAGCAGTTGCTGCAGTAATGCAGTGGCGATGCCACGCTGGCGTTGCAGCGGAGCAGTTTCGATATAACACCACATCCGTTGTGGATGGAGAGTTTGTGCTCGGAGTGCTCCGGCTGCAACGGGGATATCCTCGTCGACGGCTACCATGCCCACGCCGAAAGGCTCCTGTGTTGAGGGACCTAACATGGCGCGGTCATAGTGGTGCTGCGCGTTGGTTGGATCCGAAAAGATCTCCAGTAAACGTAAGTCGTCTCCGTCGTGCCACTCGCGGAATTCCAATTAGACTCCCAGGTTTTGCGATAGGTAGCTTTCAACCTTATCGAGTGAGACGCGCTCTTGCGCCATGGTGTCACGATCGCGGATTGTCACGGCGTTGTCGTCAAGCGAATCGAAGTCGAAGGTCACGCAGTAGGGTGTACCGATCTCATCATGACGACGGTATCGACGGCCAATAGCACCGGCGTCGTCGTAGTCAACGTTCCAGCGTTTTCGCAGATCAGCAGCAAGTTTACCGGCAGGCTCTGCCAGTTCTGCCTTCTTGGACAGCGGGAGTACAGCAGCTTTTACCGGAGCCAAACGGGGATCCAGGCGCAGTACTGTACGGGTATCGACACCACCCTTGGAGTTTGGGGCCTCGTCTTCGGAGTATGCATCAACGAGGAAGGCCATCAGCGAGCGTGTCAGTCCCCACGATGGTTCGATCACATATGGCGTGTATCGTTCGCCGGAGGCTTGGTCGAAGTATTGCATCTTGGTGCCCGAGCCTTCGGTGTGATTCGTGAGGTCAAAATCTCCACGGTTGGCGATGCCCATGAGTTCTCCCCAGTCACCTCCGGCGAATCCGAATTTGTATTCGAGGTCGATCGTTACCGAGGAGTAGTGTGCCCGTTCGCCGTCTGGCACATTATACTGACGCAGATTTTCGGGGTTAATGCCAAGGTCAAAGAACCAGTCTTGTGCTTGATTGACCCATGTGTCGAACCAGGTGTCAGCCTCAGCGGGTGGAATAAAGAACTGGATTTCCATCTGCTCGAATTCACGGGTGCGGAAGATAAAGTTGCCGGGGGTGATTTCGTTACGGAAGGCTTTTCCAATCTGGCCGATGCCAAACGGTGGCTTCTTGCGTGAGGTATTCACTACATTCAAGAAGTTGAGATACATACCTTGCGCGGTTTCTGGCCTCAGGTAGTGCAGGCCATCGTCATCGGCTACCGGGCCAAGGAACGTGCGGATAAGACCGGAGAAAGTGCGTGCTTCGGTCATTTTGCCTCGGGTGCCACAGTTCGGGCAGACAAGCTCCTCGCGTGCCGGAGCACGGCCGTGCTTGGCTTCGAAAGCTTCAATCAAATGATCGTCGCGGTGGCGATGATTACATGCGGTGCACTCGGCCAATGGGTCGACGAACGTTTCGACGTGGCCGGATGCTTCCCAGACCTTGCGGGGCAGGATAATGGATGAGTCCAGACCGACCATGTCACCGCGACCTCGAACAAAGTTGTTCCACCACTGAGACTTGATGTTTTCCTTGAGTTCGACGCCGAGTGGACCGTAGTCCCATGCTGAGCGTGAACCGCCATAAATCTCACCGGCCTGGAAGACGAATCCGCGGCGTTTTGCCAGGTTAATGACCTGGTCGAGAGTGGACGGTTGTGCCATGGAGCTATCACTTTCCATTATCGAAAATTACACTTTGGTTGTGCGGTCTTGGGTAGACCTGCAACTAGTTTAGATTAGTCGATTCTTTCGCGCTTGTGGGTGACAATGGAAGTATGAGTACCAATAGCGAAACACTTGTGATCCGTGAAGACATGATCCGCCTTGGTCAGGCGTTGAAGTTAGCCAATGTAGTAGAAGATGGCGTCGATGCCCGAAATGTCATTACTGCCGGAGAGGTTCAGGTCAACGGGGAAACGGAAATGCGCCGAGGGCGCCAACTTTTTGCTGACGACGTGATCACTCTTTCTGAGCTTGATCTCGATGTCGTTATCGAGACCGAGTAATCCCTGATGTTTGTGTGATCGGCTACATCTGCCCGTTCAGGAACGCCATAAAGTGCGCAATTTCCTGCGGGTGGATGCCATGACCGATCCCGTTATAGGTACGTTCTTCGAGCTTGACACGTGGACGGAGCCAGGCACCGGTTTCTGCGATCCGATCGGAGGCGACGATTGGATCACCCGGATCGTACCCCCAAAAGAAAGGCTGCTGCGTTTCGGCAATCTGGTCATCCTGGAACAAGGATTGCAGTTCAGGGGTCCTAGTAGCATCGACCACGAAACCCGACAGACCGATAATTGTCGCGTATGCTCCCGGCCGCATGCGCATCAAGGATGTTGCCATGGCCATACCCTGAGAGAAGCCAAGCAGCGACACACTGCGATAATCCGCTGCTACAGATTGCACCCAATCATCGAGCTGCTTAGTAGGAGTAACAATGTCTTGGCCATCGGCCTCTAGCTCGGTCGAGATGGGGAACCAACAGTAACCACCAAAATGTTCCGGCAGCTTTTGGGGTGCTTGCACGCTAGCGATCGTGTACCGGTCATCGAAGGCATTCCCCAGTGGCAGGAGGTCATTTTCGTCTGCTCCGAAGCCGTGGAGAAAAACGACAAGATCTGACTCTGGACGGGGTATTTCGTGTGACCAGCGAACGTGCATGCTTATTTCAGAGTCCTAACGTTTCGATCATGGCATCGGCTACCTGGTGTAGATCTGTCAAGAACCCGTCATGTCCGATGGGTGAATCAATCATGTGCACCGGAGTGTTGGGTCCGAAGTCAGCCGCTAATTGGTAGCTCTGTTCTGGAAAGTACAGCCTATCGGAGTTCACTGCCACAATGAATGGTGTTGCAGTAATCTGGGCCACAGCAGCGGCCTGGCCTCCGCGTCCACGTCCGACATCATGAGACATTAAGGCCTCTGTCAGCGCGATATACGAGTTGGCATCAAACCGAACCGCCAGATCCTTGGCTTTGTAGTCCAGGTAGGACTCGACTTGATACCGTCCGTTTCTGTTTGCATCCGGTGAGCTCAGCGGGTTTTCCTCATACTGAAACTCCCGCCCAAAACGAGCATTCAGTTCCGCTTCGGAACGATAGTTAATGTGGGCGATACGACGCGCTATCCCAAGCCCCTGCACTGGAGCGGGGCCGTCGTAGTAATCACCGTCGTTGAAGTTTGGGTCCAAGCGGATCGCTTCAACCTGTGCCTGAGCAAACGCAATCTGCTCTGCTGTGGAGTGGCCACCACATGCGATCACACCCACGCCCGCCACACGCTCTGGATACATAGCGGCCCATTCAAGTGCGCGTCCGCCGCCCATGGATCCCCCGATTACCGCATGGAATCGTTCGATTCCCAAGATATCGGCAAGTCTTGCTTCGGCGTTAACGGCGTCCCGCAGCGTAACAAAGGGGAACCGCGCACCGTAAGGTTGCTGGTCCTCGGCTAATGCTGGAGGGCCCGTCGATCCGTAGCAACCACCTATCATGTTGGTTGCTACGACAAACCATGTATCAGTATCGATGGGTTTACCCGGACCGACGAGATATTCCCACCAACCTGGTTCAGGTAGTTGTTTGGACGAGGCCACGTGGCTGTCGCCGGTTAACGCGTGTTGGATAAGTACCGCGTTGGTTTTGTCGGCGTTCAGACTGCCCCATGTTTCATATGCGACCTCGACATGTGGCAAATATCCACCGGTTTCAAAATGTAACTCCCCGATAGCTACTGACTTGAGGGCAGATCCTGCCGCATAGATTGCCGGGTCGGTCACCGATTCCAGATCCAATGACATGACCTTTCACTCCTTGCTAAACAGCTGCAGCGGCATCGAAACCGGATTGCAGGTCGTCCAAAATGTCTGTGATATCTTCCAGGCCCACCGAGAGTCGGACCAGCCCGGGGTTGACCCCCGCGGCCAGCTGTTCAGCTTCAGAAAGTTGAGCGTGGGTGGTGGTAGCAGGATGCACAACGAGAGAGCGTACGTCTCCGAGGTTTGCCACGAGTTTGTGCAGCGTCAGCGACTCGGCAAACTTTTGACCTGCGTCCTTGCCACCAACGATATTAAAAGCGACGATGCCGGAAGTACCGTTTGGTAGCAACTGCTGGGCACGTTCGTAATAGGGCGAGGACTTCAAACCGGCGTACTGCACGGTTTCAACTTGTGGATGCGCCTCGAGCCATTCTGCAACGCGCTGGGCGTTTTCTATGTGACGTTCCATTCGCAATGACAGCGTCTCTAACCCTAAGTTCAATAGGAACGAGTTGAATGGTGCGGCGGTGTTGCCTAAATCGCGCAATAGTTGCGTGCGGATGCGCAGAATATAGGAGAGGTTGGCGCCCAGTGGGCCGTTAGGACCGAAGTCAGTGCCGAAAACCACGCCGTGGTAGGACTCGTCTGGTTCATTGAACCAGGGGAATTTTTGCGGATTTGCTGTCCAGTCGAAGTTGCCAGAATCGACAATCACTCCCCCCACTCCGGCAGCATGGCCGCTGAGATACTTCGTCGTGGAGTGCACAGTGATATCTGCTCCGTACTCGAATGGACGAAATACCGTTGGTGGAGTCAGCGTTGAGTCGATGATGAGCGGAACTCCGGCATCATGGGCCACGTCTGCTACTGCTTGCACATCTAGTACATCCGCTTTTGGATTACCTAAGACTTCAGCAAACACCGCCTTGGTGTTTGGTTTGATGGCGTTACGCCACGCGTCCAGGTCTCCTGGATCCTGTACAAAGATAGTTTCGATGCCAAGCCGCGGCAATGTGTGCTTGAACAGGTTCTGCGTACCGCCATACAACGAGGTAGATACGACAACAGAATCGCCAGCACCAGCAACGTTCAGCACACTCAGGGTGGTTGCCGATTGTCCCGAGGACAGCAGAACTGCACCAACGCCACCCTCCAACGCTGCAATCTTGTTTTCGACAGCATCATTTGTGGGGTTGGTAAGCCGCGAATAGATGGGGCCCAGTTCAGACAAGCCAAATCGCCCAGCTGCGGTAGCCGTGTCAGGAAAGTTGAAGCTGGTTGACTGATAGATAGGCAGTTGCGTTGCCCCAAAATCAGTATCTTCGACCATTCCGGCATGAATCTGACGCGTGGTCAGACCCCAAGTGGACTGGTCGGCGATATCACGTTGTGTCACTGCAAAGACTCCTTCTGAATTTCAAGGGGCCTTTCAACGCTACGTCTACCGCGCAGGTTACATGACGTGCGCGAAGACCCGCGCTTGTCTCAATTTGCCATGAGACCTGGTCCTCACCCGGGGCACCCCACCGCGGAGGAGGGTTGCCGGTCAGTAAGCCGGGGCATTTCTACTGACACTCGTGACCAATACCCACTACTATGCCAGAAAATGCGCCGAATGGCGACTTGATTCCGACCCGTGCGGGCTCGCTGTCCAAATTTAAGCCGACAGCAACGAATTGACGATTTTGAACCCTGCAAAAGCTGGATTAGTCGTTGTAGTGTTGATGCATGGAACAACTCGGATACTTTGATGACATCACAGCTGATGACCTGAAGGCGATGGCCGCAGCCACAGGCCCAAAGGTCACGATATATCTGCCCACTGCCCCTCCACAACATCAGCCTCAGGACACGGCTACGCGTGTCAAATCGTTGGTGAATGAAGCTCGTCGCAAACTCGTCAATGCGGGTGTACCAGAATCAGACGCCAAAGACATGATGGCGTCCTTTGATGCGATAGCCACCGACGCCCCCTTCCTACGTCAGCAGGGAGAATCACTTGCCCTGTATGCCGCTAAAGGACTCAACCTGGTCTATCGCTTGGGCGTACCGGTCTCCGAGTACACCAACGTTGCCGAACACTTCGTACTTCGCCCTATTTCAGAAGCCCTGACTAAATCTCACGCGTTCTATATTCTCGGTGTTTCGCAGAACAAGGTTCGCCTACTCGACGCCACCAAAGATTCCGTCGTCCAATTAGACCTGCAAGACATCGTTCCAGAATCATTCGAAGACGTCACCAACACGGACGATCGCCAGGCAACATTACAAAACCGCTCCGTTGGCAGCAATGGCACGATGTTCCATGGTCATGGCGGCATCGCTGACAGCCAGGATGCTGAAGTATCTCGCTACCTCCACAAAGTTGGAGACTCCCTCGGTGATCTCCTAGGCCGCGCTCGTTCCCAGCCGATGGTCCTGGCTGGGGTCGCAGAAAATGTGTCTGCCCTGAAGACCACGTCCTCCTACCCCGTTGTAGCTGAGGATTTCATCTCGGGGAACCCGGATTCTGTCTCGAATCGCGAACTCCAAAAGTCTGGTTGGCAAGTTGTGCGTCCACACTTCGCCGCCAACGACGACGCTGCATTCGGTCGCTTCGCCGATGTCTCCGGCACCGGCCTTGGAGAAACCCAACCGGATCTCATTCGTGAAGCAGCCGAGGCTGGGCGTATCGACACCCTGTTTATCAACCCGTCGCTTAATGCCTCCGACGGCACAGGCGACGTCAATACAGCAATTCTGCATACCAAACTCAATTCAGGCG
The DNA here is from genome assembly GCA_019115865.1 of Candidatus Yaniella excrementavium. GTDB lineage: Bacteria > Actinomycetota > Actinomycetes > Actinomycetales > Micrococcaceae > Yaniella > Yaniella excrementavium. The sequence continues at coordinate 34,970 of DXCT01000005.1, forward strand.
ATATCGTCATCATTTCTGATGGACGTGTTGAAAACGTTGCTGCACTCATGCGCTACTAAAGACACCACATCCTAAGCGTGCCCCTCGGGTTTGAAACCGAGGGGCACGCTTCTTTCGGCCTGCTTCACAAAAGTGTGGCTTTAGCCTCTTTTCGTGACTTATTTCATTTCCAAGTACTGAAGCGTGAAAAACTATTGACTATGCGCTTGGATCATGTTTCTTATGCTGTAGGTCCCGAAGGACTCGTTGCTACCGCTGACAAAGTTGCTCAGCAACTCGGTATCGACTGGGTCAATGGTGGTATCCACCCGCGCTTTGGGACACGTAACGTCTTTTTCCCGATGAAAAACCGACAATATTTCGAAATTGTTGAAGTCCTCGAACACCCAGCAGCTGAAAAGGCACCGTTTGGGCAGGCCGTTCGAGCCCGCTCGAATATGGGTGGCGGGTGGATGGGCTGGGTTGTGTCTGTAGATGACATGACACCCTTCGAGGAACGTCTCGATCGTCGCGCCGTACCAGGCGGACGTACCTTCCCCGATGGCCGCACACTCGAATGGGAGCAAATCGGTATCAAAGGCCTGATCGCCGACCCGCAGGTGCCGTACATCCTGCGCTGGCTCGAGGGAACCGAGGACCTGCACCCTTCACAAGCGGAACCGGCAACCGCCTCGATCGACTCGATCACCATTGCTGGGAACCGACCACGCGTACGTGATTGGCTGGGTCTTGGTGATACCGACGAGCTTGTAGACGATCTAAATATCAAGTATGTGGCCCCGTCAGGGACTCCAGGGATCGCAGAAGTATCGTTCTCAACCCCCAAAGGCGTCGTGACCATCTAAGCAGTTACTCCGCCTGTCACGCTGGTAACAAGGACAATCCGGCATTGACACAATGCACCACATGCGACCATGACATGTATTTCGTCATGGTCGCATGTGTTTACCGTACGGTCTAAGCTTTATTCGTCTGAAGTTCCCAATCGCAGGACATTTGCCCAAGGGTCTTCGAACCGCAGAGTGCGGCCATCATCAACGACTTCAACACCGTAATGTTGGACTCTTTCCGCCACCTCACCCATCTCGTCTTTGGTGGGAAGCACGATATCAATCTCGCCGAGACCAAGCGTATTGTCACGGCGGCCTGAACCCCTACTGTTCCAGATGTTCATAGCCATGTGATGGTGGTATCCGCCGGCACTGACGAACAGCGCACCGGGAAAATCAGCTTTCGTTGCGTCGAAGCCGAGCCAATCCACATAAAATTTGTGTGCTCCTTCGAGGTTTCCGACCTGAAGGTGCACGTGTCCAATTGCGGCATCCCCAATAGCCGGATTCATCATGGCCTCTTCCGTCATGTAATCCTGAAGATACTGATTTGGATCAAGTAAGAGATTATCCATCTCCACCTGTCCATGCACCCAGCTCCAATCGCTGCGATCACGGTCCCAGTACAGTTCGATACCGTTTCCTTCAGGGTCATTGAAATAGAATGCCTTGCTGACCAAATGGTCGGCACTGCCGGTAAAGCTATTTGGCGCGTATTGGGCCACTGAATATACCGCAGCCGCCAGAGCTGTTTCGGTTTCAAACAGTATCGCTGTATGAAACAAACCCGCGGCACGCGGGGAAGCTTGTTTGAGCTCTGGCGAATGCTCCAGAATGACCAGTGGACGACTCCCCCGACCGATAATGGCCGACGACCCCTGCTGATCAATAACGTTCAGAGGCAGTGCGTTAGTGTAATACCGAATCATGTTATCGAGGTCGGCGACTTTTAGTGTGACAGCCCCCATTTCAGTTTCTGAAGCGAGGCGAGCATCCGACTGGATGAGTTCATGCTGAGTCATATACCTGTTCCTAAGTTACGGCGTCGAAACACATGCGTTACCGAATACGATGCATGCAAGTGTGAAGCTTTCACCCACTATAACTGACTTGCTGCGGAAAGTATTCCACTAGTGATCAACCGCATACCGGACCCTGGTCGAATCATCGATACTGATGCACCGACCAGTTCTGCAGCGTAACGTCCGTTCCGTCACCAGGAAGCAGCTATAGCGACAAAATGTAGTGCCCATCCCAGGACCGTACAGACATGAAATGTCTCGTGGAATCCAAACGTGTAGCGGAACCAGTTAGGTCGTTTGAGAGCATAGATGATGGCGCCAACGGTATACAGGAGGCCGCCCAGAACCACAAGCCATACTACTGCGCCTCCGCCAGCACGATAGATGTCTGGCAGGAACCATATCGCGACCCAGCCAAGGACCACATAAATCGGAACATAGACCCACCGTGGTGCCGAGATCCAAAACTGCCGTAAAGCAATACCCAACAAAGCACCTGGCCAGATGATTCCTAACAGCAGGGTACGTGTTTCTGGTTCCAGTAGCAGCACGGCTAACGGCGTATAGGTGCCAGCAATCAGCAGGTAAATATTGGAGTGGTCGATGCGTCGTAGTATGGCCCGCCGTGTCGGCTCCCAATTGCCGAGATGATAAACCGCCGATGCACCGAACAGTGTGACTGAGCACAGCACAAACACGGCGACGCTGAGTCGCGCATAGAGTTCGGCCGGTTGTGCAACTGCTATGAGCCCGGCGACCAGTGCCACCGGTGTGGCAATCAGATGTATCCAGCCGCGCAGCAGTGGCTTTTGAACCACAGTGGGAAGGCTATCCTGCTGCTCGTCATTGGCCAACTCGGCCGATTCTTGAGACGTCATGTACGTTTCTTCCATGTTCTTTGGGCTTGGTCTTCTCGTGCACATCTACCCTACTGTTATTGCCCGAACCCATTGCAGTGGAGCTACATGTTCTGGCCCCCTGCAGGCTGCAGGGGACCAACTTCCCACTGCATATACAATCAAATCATGTCTGCCGCTCATGCTCAGAAATTGACTAGTCACCTCCTTGACACGGTCCCTACCGCAGTTGCATCGCAAATCCAGACTTACGATTGGCAGCAAGCCAATGTTGTCGAGCGCGGCAAAGATCATGTCGTCGTGATTGCTGAAGATCTTGCCGTCGCTCGCCTGCCTCGTCGCGCTGATCCAGAATTGGTCCGTAGGGCGCAATTATTAGAGGAACTCCGATTACCCTGGCAGGTGCCGACACCCCTGTCTGGGATATATGACGGCGTGATACAGACGTTTATCCCGGGCTCAGCGCATCCGCATAATAGCGGTAATGCGGCGACGCTAGCGACCATAGTCGAAACGCTTGCCCAGCATGACACCTCGGATTTGAGCCTAGGCCAGCCCTTTGCCCAACGCGGCCGGATCACCGAAGAGATGCTTGCTGGTTTAGACACGGCGGTTGAACACGGGATGCACCGAGCAATAGCCGAACACATTCATGCTTGGACAGATGAGGGCGTGGGGGCTGGGCTGGTACATGGTGACTTAGCCGGTCACAATATGCACTGGATAGATGGTGAACTCATCGGGATTTTGGATTGGGACTACGCAGCGATCTGGGATACGGCGCTCAACGCGGCCTACTTGAATCTGTGGCACGGGGTTGCATTAGAAGATTTCTCTGCTGTTCCAAACCGAGCACGGGTCTGGTCGGGCGCCCTAGGATTGTACTCCTTAGCAGATGCTCTGAGCTGGAATGTCTCCCCCGCTGGTTGGCGCCGGCTCAATGCCAAGGTTCAACCACGGATCCAGATCGCCTACAACGCACTGCAGCACGCGGAAGCTTAGCGCAAACGGTCTGGTAGCAGATCTGCTACGGCTTGGTGGCTGACCCAGTCCCCCACTGTGTCGTCGAGTATGAGCTCGGCGGCAAGTTTGGCAAAGCCCAAAGCAGTTTGAAAACCGTAGCCGGATTGGCCGGCTAGCCAGAAAAACCCGGGCTGGGTATCAAAGCCCACGACCGGTACTGCGTCACAGGTTTGGGTTCGAAGTCCGGTCCAAGCACTGCGTACGCCTGTGATACGCAGTGTCGTATCGGCTTGGATTTCCTTGATCATCGCCGAAATATCGGCATCTTTGGGCTGCGCGTCTTCCGGAATGGATGGAACGGCTTCTTGCGGGGATGCCAAGATGGCGTACTCGTCTTCGTATCGGTAGTAATATCCACCGATCTTCATGACCATGCAGCGATCTGCGGAAATCGGGGTATCGATTTCTAAAATGGCTGCACTACGACGCAATGGAGTGAGCCCCAGCGGGGCTACCCCAAATACTTCGGCGACCTCATCGGACCAAGCACCGGCCGCATTAATAACCATTTGCGCTGTATAGGTATTCTGGTTTGTCGTGACAGTCCAGAATCCATCGCGAAATACAGCGTCAGTAACTCGTTCGCCAAGACGAATGTCGACAAGGTTTGCTTCTGTGACCAGCCAGTCGATCATGGCGGTTGCGCGGATGCGCAACGAGCGGGTGTCCAGTGCCCCTGCTGTTAGCCGTCGGGGGCGCAATTCTGGCACCAGCGTGTGCAGAACGTTTTTGTCTTGACGAATCTGGCCGGGGTAGGCATGACTATCGACGTCATTATCGGTACCAACCATCATGAACGAGGACGGCCACACAACGGGCGTATCTAATGTTTGTTGCTGCGACTCAAGCATGCTGACAGTGAGGTCTGTGAGTTCGCGAACCGCTGGTGGCCCATAGCCTAAAATCAATTGCTCGGCAGACCGACCTGAGGTGTGATAGGCCAATGCATCTTCTGCTTCAAGCAAGGTGACAGGTTTTCCGCGCTTCGAGAGTTCTCGCGCCAGTGAGATACCTGCGATCCCGCCGCCGATAATAATCAAGTTGGTTCCTTCATACGCAATGATCGTGAGACTGTCAGTGTGGCGAGTCTGCTAGAAAAAACGGGCAGCCTGAGATGGCTGCCCGTTTTTTCTAGCTGCAACTAACCGATTTTTTCCAAAATGATCTCGCGAACGCGACCAGCATCGGCTTGTCCCTTGGTGGCCTTCATAACCGGACCAATCAGAGCACCAACAGCTTGCATGTGACCGTCTTTGATACGTTCAACGACATCAGGATTGGCGGCCATTGCCTCCTCCACTGCAGCAGTCAGGGCACCGTCATCAGAGACCACAGCAAGTGAGCGTGCTTCAACAACTTCTGTCGGACGACCTTCGCCTTCGGCCACGTGACCGACAACCTGGCGTGCAATCTTGTCGTTGATTGTACTGTCAGCTATCAGCCGTTCGATTTCGACGACGTCGGCCGCAGTAACGCCCAATGCTTCAGGTGACACACCTTTTTCATTCGCGATGCGCGCGATTTCGCCCATCCACCATTTGCGTGCAGCTTCGGCAGTTGCTCCCGCCACGACGGTCGCTTCGATTTCATCGAGTACACCGGCGGCAACGACGTCGCGGAACTCCGATTCAGAGAATGCCCATTCTTCACGCAATCGGCGACGGCGTTGTATCGGGTTCTCTGGCAGCTCTGCACGAAGGCGATCAATCCAGGCTTCATCGGTGACGATGGGCACCAGGTCAGGATCTGAGAAGTAACGGTAGTCGTCGGCATCAGATTTTGGCCGTCCAGAGCGGGTAGACCGGGATTCTTCATCCCAGTGTCGTGTTTCCTGTGTGATGGATTCACCCGCGTCAAGGGCTTTGGCCTGACGAATGATTTCAGATTCTACGGCTGCGGCGACGGCACGTGTGGAGTTCACGTTTTTTGTTTCGGTACGAGTACCGAAGGTTGCAGAGCCGATCGGCATCAACGAGACGTTGGCGTCACAACGGATATTGCCTCGTTCCATACGAGCATCGGAGACATTGAGCGCTTTAACAATATCTCTGATAGTGGCAAGATACGCGCGTGCCAGTTCTGGTGCACGTTCACCGGCTCCGGTAATAGGTCGCGAGACAATTTCTACCAGTGGCACTCCAGCGCGGTTGTAGTCCACCAAGGAAGCGGAGGCGTCATGGATACGCCCGGTGGAGCCCATGTGGGTGAGTTTGCCGGCGTCTTCTTCAATGTGTGCACGTTCAATTTCGACGCGGAAAATTTCGCCGTCATCAAGTTCCACATCCACATAGCCGTCATAGGCAATAGCTGGTTCCAACTGGGATGTTTGGTAGTTCTTTCCTAGGTCCGGATAGAAATATTGTTTCCGGGCGAAACGTGATTGCGGTGCAATAGTGCAGTTCAGGGCCAAGCCAAGTTTGATACCGTAATCGATGCCGACCCGGTTGATGGTCGGCAGGGTGCCCGGCATGCCCAGGTCACCTGCAGTGACATTGGAGTTCGGTTGATCTCCGAACGCGTTGGTTGCGGTGGAAAACATTTTGGTGGCGGTATTGAGTTCTACGTGAACTTCAAAACCGAGAACCGGTTCATAGGTTTGTAATGCGGTTTTCATGCTGCTGCTCCTGCCGTGGATTCAACGACGGCGCTGATGCGGTAGACCAGTTCGTCTGCATAGGTTGGTGCACAAATATGGAGACCTGCCACGCTTGCTGCGGGCAGACCTGCAAGTGAGGCACCTATACCTGCGTTTGTGGATTCGTATTCTTCGCCCTGCTGTATGTTCGCCGGTACTGCAATAGCATCAACAGCGTTAAACGCGCTGTTGTACTCGTTGATGACAGCGGTGCGGACTTTCTGTGCCGGATAGAAGTGAGATTCGATGGTCCCTGAGGACAGCATGTGCGTGCCCACGATAATGCGGCGTTTGGTTTGGTAGCCAAATCCGGCACCGCGCGATGCGGTGATGACATCCTGCACGGTTCCATTGTCAGGAGTTACACGGTTTCCAAAACGAATACCATCGAATTTTGCCAAGTTGGCGGAAAATTCTGCGGCACCGATAACGTGGGCGGCCTGTGCTGCTTGCTCCAGGGCATCCATGGTGACCTGTTTTGTGGTCATTCCGGCGTCTTGCAGCGACTTCACGCCTGCCTGATAGGTGGCCCACGCGTCGTCGGTGACGTTGGCCGGCTGGTCGTTGAACACGCCAATTGTGCCACCTGCAACGGCGGCCTCGGAGGAAAAGTCCCAGTTGTATTCGACACTGGTTGGATCCAGTTCGTCAGCACCGACCATGACCTGGTGCAGTGCTTTAGCGTCTGCGGTATTTCGGGCAATCGGTGTCACCGTATCCATGGAGGATACAGCAGCAACCACCCCGAACCGCGAGATCGCACCATAGGTTGGCTTCACCGCAACAATCCCGGTCTCGGATGCGATGTGGCGCGCTGTGCCAGCGGTATCTGATACCACGGCGAAGGGAGCCTGGTAATGTGCAACAGCTTCGTGCGCCCCGGAATCGTGGCCCATCCCGAATTCAGAAACCCGTGCCTTGGCCAGAATCGGCAAGCCGGCATCTCGCAGTCGCGCTACCGCGGTGGCTTCATAGGGAGCGACCCAGCCGTCGAGGTAAGCAGAGCCTGCCGCGGTTGGCATGTTTTTGGTGACCAGAACATCGGCCAGGACGACTGGCACACCGGCCAGTGGATGGTCATATTTGCCGGCGTCGACATCCGCGGCGACAGCCAGCGCTTCGTCAGCGTTAATATAAACAAACGCGGTCGAGGCAGCATCCAGGTGCGCCTGTACGAGTTCGACAGCCGAGGCTTGGCCTGCGCGAAGCTTTGCCGCCATTTCGCCAGCGGTCAGTTGTGTAAGATGCATTATTCTCCGTCCAGGATTGCGGGGACCATGAATTGTCCGTCTTGGGATTCGGGGGCCGCAGAAAGCGCCTGCTCGTTGGACAGTTCATTGGCGACGACGTCAGCACGGACCTTATTGTTGACGGGCAGCGGATTGACAGTCACCGGAAGCTGTTCATCAGCGGTCACCGCAAGCGAATCGATAATCGGATCAAACTCGGCGGCTAAACGCTGCCGTTCGTCCTCCGTTAGGGCTATGTGGGCGGTCGCTGCTATGTTGTCAACCATGATTCTCCTTCACTAGATATTTAAGTTTAAAGGGTGGGCATAAACCAGAAAGGTTTCGAGTCCTTGTTCGTAGTCCACGATGCCTGCTGTGTACAAATTCCAGTCTCGGTCTGGTTCGCGGTGGAAACCTAACCTGGTATACATTGCCTGGGCGGTGGTCATTGAGCCCATGGTGGTGATGACCACCTGAGAAAGGTCGCGCTGCCGAGCGTGATCCAAGACAAATCCAACAAGCTCACGGCCTATCCCTCGGCCTTGGTATCGGGGATGCACCGCTAGCATACGAAATTCAAGCTCGTTGTCGTAAGCTACTTCGATCATTGATGATCCAGGGACGGCGATATTCACGCTACCTGCCACCTGCCCCTCAACGTCAGCGACGAACAGGTTTGCCCTACGGGCTTGCACATCGGTCAGTTCAGCGACATACGGGTCGGAAGCTGCCACATGCCCAGACTCGACATATGCCAGGTAGGTCAGGTCGGCAACTGCCGGTAAGTCATCTACAGTGGCAGGTCGAATGGTTACCACTCGACCTCCCTCAACTGCTGTTTTACAAGGTCCGCACGATCTGCTGGGCCGGTTGCCGTAACGGTTACCACGTCGTGGCCAACGCTGCATTCCACGGTGAAGTTTTCGACTGTCCATATAGACTCTTGTGTTCCCAGTGCAGCGGCTTGTTCCCTGATCCAGTCTGCCGGATCGTTCGTGGTCACTGTGCCATTGAGGGTAATGCGTCCGATAGGATGCTGCGAGTCCAAATCAAGTTCAGCGTGCGGAATGCCAATATCGCCGGCAAGGGTCCAGTCTGGGGTGGTGTCAGACTGTGGCCAAGCAGGACGATGCACGGCGACGCCGGCTTCTTCAGCGATCAGTGCACCCGCGGCCCAATCGTATTCCTGCAAACCGTATTCGGCGTAAGCATCCAGGGTACCATCAGCTACTAAACATAAATCCAGCGCAGCTGAACCTGCCCGGCGCATATCTGCAAACTCTCCCGCCCCCAAGATGCGTTGCAGTTGTTCAAACTGATACACCCGACGTGCGGAGTCGTAGGCAAATCCGGAGGCAAGAAGGCGTCCGGATCGTCCCAGCACGGGTCCAGCGAGTCGCACAGGTTCTGCGGGACGGCCGGTGAGGCCCACGTCCAAGGGCCCGTCTATTGAAGTGTAGGCTCCTGCTCCAGCCGACGCCCACCATGACCGCCCTAAAGCGGGTGCAACTATTGCTGCGGCGACCCATTGTCCGTGGTGTTCAACCGCCACCGAGGAACAATAGTGCGGCAACCCACGAATGAAATTCGTCGTGCCGTCCAGTGGATCAATAGACCAACGATATCCGCTGGGGTCATCAACGGTAGTCGCACCATATTCTTCGCCATAAATTTCATCGTGGGGTCGATACGATTGCAGCACGAACCGGATGGCTTCTTCGGCTTTGCGATCGAAGTCAGTAACCCAGTCGGACCCTGAAGACTTGGTTTCTGCACCGAGGTCTTCAACACCTAATGGCACAGTATTATCGGGACGCCGGGCTAGTTGAGCAGCACCCGCCTGCGCTGCAGCTCGTGCAACCGCTAAAAAAGCCTTCATTGTTCTCCTGCCAACAATTCGGTGAATCCTTGCTCGTCTAATACTGTCACGCCAAGTTCCTCGGCGCGTGCGAGTTTCGAACCGGCGTTATCGCCCGCCACCAGATAGTCGGTATTCTTGGAAACCGAACCGGTGGATTTGCCGCCGCGCGAGAGGATCGCTTCCTTCGCCGAATCTCGGGTGTAGTCTTCTAAGGTCCCGGTTACCACTATAGTGACGCCTTCCAATAGCGTTGAGTCCTCGGAGACCTCATCAGCCATAGTCACCCCTGCTTTAGCCCAAGCATCAATAATGGCCAGACGCCAGTCCGTAGCAAAGAATTCCATGACAGCTGTGGCAATGACTTCCCCAACACCGTCCACGTAGGTGAAGCGTTCGTAGTCTTCTGCCAGGGCTGCTGAACGCAGCGCTTCCATGGAGCCGAAAGACGCCGCGATCGCCCGAGCGGCGGTTGGCCCAACATGTCGGATAGACAACGCCACAAGTACGCGCCACAGGGGTTGCTGTTTTGCTTTTTCCAGCTCCTCGAAGAGCCGCGTGGTATTGGCGGTTGGGTTGCCACTTCGGGTGTAGAAGTACGGCACCTTTTCCCACCGGCCTGTTGGGTTACCTTTGGAGCGTTTTTGCCGCCATACATACACGTCGGCAAGCTGGGCTTTCAGTTCCTCGTCGCCGGAATTAGCTAGGTCAAAGAGTTGGGCATCGGAGGTTAGTACTCCTGCGCCCGTGGGCTCAACAACACCGGAGTTTTCGGCGGGATCGGGTCCAGGTCCATTGGTAAGCCAGATGGCGGCTTCTTCACCCAGAGCTTCGATATCAAAGGCCCCGCGAGAGGCTGCGTGTTCAATGCGGCCTGTGAGTTGTGCAGGACAACTTTTGGCGTTTGGGCATCGCAGGTCGACATCACCCTCCTTCATGGAGCGCAATGTAGTGCTGCATGCCGGACATTTGCTAGGCATGACAAAATCTACTGCGTCATCGCCACGCAATGGCATGACTGGGCCTACGATTTCTGGGATGATATCGCCGGCTTTGCGCAGCACGACCGTGTCACCAATTTTTATGCCCTTGGCTTTCACCACGTCCTGGTTATGTAAGGTGGCCATCGAGACGGTCGAACCATCGACGAACACCGGTTCCATGACCGCATAGGGCGTTACTCTTCCGGTCCGTCCAACATTAACCAAAATATCGAGCAATTTTGTGTGGACTTCTTCGGGTGGATACTTATATGCCACCGACCAGCGCGGCGTTCTTGAGGTATATCCGAGCTGCTGCTGATACGTAACATGATCAACTTTGACGACGATGCCGTCGATCTGATGCACGAGATCATGACGGTGTTCACCGTAATAGCTAATGTACTGTTCTACTTGTTCAGCAACCTCGGCGGATGTCCCGTAGAACAGTTTGGTATATGGCGATACCGGTAGACCCCACTGCTGCAACAGGTCATAGGCCTGATGTTGAGAGGTGATAGTCGTGCCGGATACGGTTCCCAGACCATGGACGAACATGGCTAGCGGACGCTTGGCTGTTTCGGCTGGATTTTTTTGCCGCAGCGATCCGGCCGCGGCATTGCGCGGATTCGCAAAGGGCACCTCGCCGGCCTCTACTCGCGCTTCGTTAAACTCGGTGAAGTCTTTGACCGGCATGAACACTTCGCCGCGTACTTCAAGCTGATCGGGAATGTCCTCACCGATCAGTCGATTGGGGATTTCTTTAATGGTGAGCACGTTGCGGGTAACGTCTTCGCCCACTCGGCCATCGCCACGAGTTGCAGCCCGAACCAAGGTACCGTTTTCGTAGACAAGATTGATGGCAAGACCATCAATTTTTACCTCGGTCAGCCAGCCGACGTCGTCGCCAGCACCGACACGCAGCAGGCCTCCACCGACCCTGCTAAACCATTCTTGGAGCTCGCCGACCGAAAAAACATCTTCCAGTGAGTACATTTGGCTCAGGTGTTCAACCGGAGAGAATACGGCGTTGCCGCCGACCTCTTGAGTTGGCGAGTCACCAGTCACGATCTGGGGGTGTAAAGCCTCAAGATCTTCTAGCTCGCGAAAAATCGCGTCAAAAGCGGCATCTGAGATTTCCGGAGCATCATCAACGTAGTAAGCACGGCGGTGGTAGCGTACCCGGTCTTTGAGGTCTTCGTAATGTTCCAACAGGTCAGGATCAGGAGTGTTCACACCTGACATTGTACTGTTATTGCTGCATCACTTCGGCGACCAGCACTGTGATGTTATCCGAGCCATCCGTCTCCAGTGCGAGCTCAACCAGTTGATCTGCAGCCTCTTGTACCGAAGACGCTGAAGCGACTATCAATCCAATTTCTTGGTCATCGACTTCACCGGTGAGTCCGTCGGTACATAGGAGAAACCGGTCGCCGACCTCGGCCTCTAATAATAAAACATCGGCGAGTAATCGCAACGAGGAGCCCACCGCTCGAGTGATGACGTTGCGTGCCGGATGTTCTCTTGCTTCGGCCGCTGTCAGTTGACCCAGCCGCACCATCTCAGCCACCGCGGAGTGATCCTGGGTTAACTGTATGAAGGCCTCGTCATTAGCCCGATATCGATACGTACGGGAGTCGCCGACGTTGGCGACAACCAACTGGTCTTTGCCTTGATGAAACACGTTGGTCAACAGGGTCAGGGTAGTGCCTGCACGACCTTCGGCAATGTCATATACCCCACGATTTGCCTGGGTCAGCCACTCTTGTAGGCTAGCCAGCTCAAGCGGCTGGGTGTTTTCCTCCCAGGCTTGACGAAAGGCCTGAACCACGGCCGCTGATGCGAGTTCACCTCCATCATGGCCACCCATACCGTCTGCGACCAGGTACAGTCCGTCGCGCACCAGATAGGAATCTTCGTTGAGGTCTCGCACATGGCCGACGTGTGTCGCGGCGGCAGCTGTAAAGCTATACATTAGTCAACCTCTATTCCATCTCCGGCACCGCGCAAAAGCATTGATGGGTTAATCGGTCCAAAGCCACGCACTGATTGCGGCGGTTGTGGAATGAGGATATATCGCTCATCGTCGGCCAAGACATTTGCGGTCAACTGATCTACCAGCACCGTCCCGGGGTCAGCCAGTGCGGTGAGTCGGGCTGCCAGATTCACAGTTGGTCCGTAGATATCGCCGAGGCGGGACAGTACACGACCCCACACCACTGACACACGTGCCGATGGCAGCACAGGATCTTCACTTAACGCTTGGGATAAAGCCAACGCAATATCCGCTCCTGCTTCAGGGGTTTCAGCATTGAAGAGCACTTCATCCCCCACGGTTTTGACCAAGTGCCCCCCTCCGACTGCAATGATTTCGGCACACGTTTGTTCAAACCGCTGCACCATTTGTGCAAGCGTACGCTCGCTCATTGTTCGAGACAATGCTGTGTAGGAAACCATGTCGGCGAAGCCAACGGCACGGGCTAACGGCAGGGGTGCGTCATCTTCCGTTCCGTCGCGACCTTCTTCCGAGGCTACCAACCCTGCTTCGACACGAACGGTCAACCGCTGCAGTGCCGAATTGAGCTGTCTACGATACGAATAGGTGACGACGTCTTCAAGCGATTCGATCATCGAGGGCAAAAGGCGGACGACTTCACGCCGCGCTTCCGGATCGGAAAGCTGTTCTGCGTTCATCTTGTCTTCAACCAACGCTTCAATCTGCCAGACCACCATGCGGTCCGTCATCTGGCCAATTGAACGAGCTACCGAGATCGCGGTTTCTTCATTGAGGACATCTTCACGCACCAGCTCCACGATGGTCGCCATGGCGGCCACATCTTGCTCAGTAAATACCTTTTCATCGGCTTTAATATTAGGAAAGCCCATCGCACGCCAGATTTTGCGTGCCGAAACCACAGAAACGCCTAGTTCCTTAGCCAATGCGCGGGGTGTCAGATATCGAGGACCGCCAATCAGTTCTTCGTCGAGCACCTTGATCGCTTGGGTCCAAGTCTCAGAAAATGGTTCAGCATCCCCGAGATCAGCGGATGTTGGTGTGCCCCGCTGGACGATGTCCAGCGGCCTGGTAGGTGTGGGATCCTCGTAGATGTCGTCGGTTGAGTCGTTGCTCACATGCCCCTACTTTCACTGAGCGGACCGCCGGTGTACCGACCATAGGAACCAAACCGTTCCGTATCGACCAGCGTCTGAAATTCGGAAACTTTTGGAATATCGTGCAGGACCCAGGTTTGGCCGCGCGAGTTCATCAGATGCAGGTCTCCTGAACCTCTGCGACGTTGGCTGCGCGATTGTCGTATTTGCAGCGACACGAGCGAATGCAGGGCGACCCAGTGACGCTTGACTGCGATCGCACCGAGTTTATGCGCTACCCGGTGTGTGGTGATTTCATACTGGGAGACTAACCACTGCCAGGCGGGTCGCACCACGCTGAGAAACACGCCTATTGCTATCAGTCCAAGGGCAATCGTGGTCAGAGTCGTGGCAGACGTTCGCAAAAACTCTGGCAAGGCGTAACTGGATAACAGCCCTGAGATGAAGCCGGATAACGTGGCCCACAGCACCAGATTCCAGGCAGGGCGGATAAGCACCGATGGGTGCGCTCGAGTACGCACCAGCAGGTGTTCACCTGTCACATAATGTGATCGCATGCCCCTCCTTTGTATCCGACCTTATGTGTCACGCCGCTCGTAAATGCACGATATCTGCGGCAAATACTTCGTGCACGGTTTCGTCTTGTATTAATAGGCTACCCGTCGCGCCAAGTCCAAGAGCCGTTCCGACAATATCTTTACCATCCGGCATATTTGCTCTCACGTACTGGCCGAGGGTCGACAGTGTCGGCTCTAGGCGCTGGGGCGTTGGATCGGTTTCAAATTCGCCCACTGCATCCAGCAGACGTTGACGTGCAATCTTCACAAACTCCTGCGGTTCCATCACCACACCATAGTCTGCGAGCGCAGCGGCGGTATCTACAGCTTTCGTGTCACCAAACTTCAGGTTGGTTCCAATACCAACGACCACGGTATTGGTTTGGGGCAGCCACTGGGCCAAGATGCCGCATAATTTCTTGCCATCTGGGCCCAGCACGTCATTGGGCCATTTGACCCCCGCATTGACATCAAGTTCTCGGAACCAGCGCACCAAGGCATCAGCCACCACAAGAGTTAGCGTGCCAAAAAGTTGCGGTTCAAGATGGGGCCGCAAGACCATAGACATCGCAGCGGCAGTGCCCGCCGGGGTATCCCAGCTACGGTCGAGTCTCCCCCGCCCTGCTGTCTGGTTGCCTGTAGCAATGACGTCTCCATGCACGAAATCGGCCGCACCGGCCACGAGGACATCCTGGGTAGAGGCCACTTGATCCACCCAGTATACGCCCGAGGCGATCCGTTGATATTCTTTTTGCGCCACGCACTACAACCTTCACAAAATACAACCGGTAGTATTATCCACGATACAGGCCATACTCTACCCTGGAGGACCCGTTGACCAACCCCGAACGCACTGGTGAAAACCTGGGTGTCACTACCCCGGACATCACTACGACGGCTGGCAAACTTGAAGACTATTTCCATCGGCGCGAAGCAGCACTCTTGCCGACTGGACAAGGACCCGTTGACCGCCAACACTCCCGGGGCAAAAACACTGCGCGAGAGCGTATTGACGCCTTGCTCGACGACGAATCCTTTGTCGAATTCGACCAATTGCGAACCCACCGCACGACCGCCTTCGGTATGGAAGCCCGTCATCCCGAAGGGGACGGCGTCGTTGCAGGTTACGGCACGATAGATGGACGTAATGTTGCCGTCTTTGCACAAGATTTCACAGTCTTTGGTGGCTCCTTATCGAAGGTCAACGGCGAGAAAATTGTCAAAACCCAAGAATTTGCCGCAACCAATGGCTTTCCATTGATCGCTATCAATGACGGCGGTGGCGCCCGCATCCAAGAAGGTGTGGATTCACTGGCCATGTTTGCTGATATCTTTCGCAATAATGTGATGGCTTCTGGTGTCGTCCCGCAGATCTCTATCATTATGGGGCCTGCTGCCGGCGGCGCAGCGTATTCGCCAGCGCTAACCGACTTCGTGGTCATGGTCGATCAGACATCGCACATGTTTATTACCGGCCCAGATGTCATCAAATCTGTGACCGGTGAAGAAGTCGATATGGAAACCCTTGGTGGCGCACGACAGCACAACGAGACCTCGGGTACAGCCGCGTATATGGCAGCTGATGAACAGGATGCCTTCGACTGGGTCTCTGAACTGCTGGATTATTTGCCAGCCCACAACTTCATTACCCAACAAGCCACATTCCAGCAAGATCTCGACACTACCGTTGACGATCTGGCACTGGACACCATCATCCCGGACTCAGCCAATCAGCCGTATGACATGCTGGAGGTCGTTGCCACCATCCTTGATGACGGCGCGTTCCTACAGGTCCAAGAACGCTACGCACCCAACGTCATTGTTGGGTTGGGACGCGTCGAAGGACAGACCGTCGGGGTAGTAGCCAACCAGCCTTCGCAGTTAGCTGGCACCTTAGATATCGCGGCTTCCGAAAAAGCAGCCCGGTTCGTACGCTTCTGCGATGCCTTCAATGTTCCAATTGTGACGCTGGTTGATGTCCCTGGCTTCCTCCCGGGCGTAGACCAAGAGCATTCCGGCATTATTCGCCGTGGTGCCAAGCTCATTTATGCCTACGCTGAGGCCACCGTTCCAAAAGTCACCATCATCACACGCAAAGCCTTTGGTGGCGCATACATTGTGATGGGTTCCAAGAAACTCGGTGCCGATGTCAACCTAGCCTGGCCGACCGCGCAGATTGGTGTCATGGGAGCCCAGGGGGCTGTCAATATTCTGTATCGTCGCGACCTCATCGCCACTGAAGAGGCCGGAAACGATGTTGAAGCACGTCGTACAGAATTGATCGAAGACTATGAAACGGCACTGCTCAATCCGTATGAAGCAGCAAACTCTGGCTACATTGACGCGGTCATTGCCCCGTCGGAGACTCGGGCACAGGTGATTCGCGCGCTTCGCGCAACCGCCGCAAAACGGCAATCTCGTCCCGCAAAGAAGCATGGAAATATCCCCCTATGACCTCACAACCTGAATCCACCGGCATCAGAGTCCAGGGCACAGACCTATCCGAGGAAGAAACCGCCGCTCTATTGACGGTCGTCAACACACAACTGATCGATGCACCCAGGCAACAGTCAACCGTTGATGCTGCAGCGCGTCGTCGGATCACTTCAACCTGGGCTGATTCGGCTTCCTGGCAACCGTTGTCTCGAGGTCACTAGGTCCCCGGCGTTCAGCCGCCAACACCCCACCATAAGAACTCAGGCAGATCGCAATCACCGATCAATGCCGTGCAAGCTATGGGTTTGGACACACTACAGAAAGCACTTCGATGAGCGTTACGATTTTGCTCGGCTCTGCCTCGACGGCTCGCGCCGCGATTTTAACCCGCGCTGGCGTTCCCTTTACCCAACTGGCTGCCGATATTGATGAAGCAGCCCTGGTCACCAACATCCCAGAGCCCAGAGTGCAGGCACAAGCGTTAGCCACCGCAAAAGCTCATGCTGTTGCGGACAGACTACTGCGCGACCGCAAGCCCCAAGATCCCACCTACGTCATCGCAGCCGATTCCGTCTTTGAGTTCGAAGGTCAAGCCCATGGTAAACCGCGTCACCCCGAGGTTGCGGTCGAACGTTGGCACGCGCAGCGCGGTAAATCCGGCATTTTGCACAGCGGCCACACCGTCATCGCCATACTCGGCGGCCGTAAACAACGCATTTTGCAAGAGATAGTCAGTGCCACGGTGGCGTTCGCTGACGTCAGCGACTCCGTCATTGACGACTACGTAGCCACCGGTGAGCCGCTATTTGTCGCAGGAGGGTTCACCCTTGAAGGCCACGGCGCCACCATGATTGCAGGGGTTGATGGTGACCCAAACGCTGTCCTTGGGCTTTCACTGCGAGCGGTGCGCGACATGCTGGATCGACTCGGGGTGTCCATGACCGCGCTCTGGACTGCCACCGAATAGCACACATTTTTGTAGGTTTCCTACAACATATCGGACATTTTGGCGGCTCACGGTGCGTCCTTCTGTATGTTTCCCACTGATACGTCCTAAGCTGCTTTAGATGGCTTCGATGAGCATAGCTTCATCGAGGATCATCCGGGTCCGCGTCCCAACCAAGGAGAACAGTTTCTATGTCCATGACCACTGCGTCATCCTCGATGGTCTACCGATCGTTTTCGAAGGTATTGATCGCCAATCGAGGTGAAATCGCGGTCCGCATTATCCGAGCCGCGCAAGATGAGGGGCTCGAGGCAGTTGCCATCTATGCGAATCCGGATCGCGACGCGATGCATGTGCGCTTGGCCGATCACGCTTTCTCACTAAACGGTGACACGGTCGCCGATACCTATCTATCAGTAGATAAGGTGCTCCGGGCGGCTCAGGATGCCGGTGCCGACGCCATTCACCCAGGCTATGGCTTTTTGGCAGAAAATGCCGAGTTCGCTCAAGCTGTTATCGATGCCGGAATCATCTGGATTGGTCCTCCTCCTGCGGCCATTAATGCACTGGGCGATAAGGTAGCAGCCCGCCACATTGCCCATAAAGTTGGTGCTCCCCTCGCCCCCGGAACACCAGACCCCGTCGAGTCATCTCAAGACGTCATCGACTTTGCCGACGAGTTCGGTCTCCCGTTGGCTATCAAAGCCGCTCATGGCGGAGGCGGCCGTGGAATTAAGGTGGTTCGCCAACGGTCCGAAATTCCAGATGCTTATGACTCCGCAGTCCGTGAGGCCACGGCCGCATTTGGCCGAGGCGAATGCTTCGTAGAACGCTTCCTCGATGCTCCACGGCACCTGGAGACACAATGCCTCGCGGATCAAGATGGTAACGTAGTCGTGGTCTCCACTCGAGACTGTTCACTGCAGCGGCGCAACCAGAAACTAGTTGAAGAAGCTCCCGCTCCGTTCCTGAGCGACGATCAAGAACAACAGCTCTATGATGCATCCGTGGCACTGCTCCAAGAAGCCGGTTATGTTGGCGCGGGAACCTGCGAGTTTTTAATCGGCCAAGACGGCACCATCTCCTTTTTGGAGGTCAACACTCGTTTGCAGGTCGAACACACGGTTTCCGAAGAAGTCACAGGTATCGACCTCGTGCGCGAACAGTTCCGTATTGCACGCGGTGAACTCCTCGGATACGACCACCCCATAGTTGACGGGCATTCCTTTGAGTTCCGTATTACAGCAGAGGATCCAGGTCAAAACTTCATGCCGGCCCCGGGAACCATCACCAAGATGCGTTTACCCGGCGGGCCCGGTGTACGAATCGACACCGGTATCGAAGAAGGCGAGACTATCTCCGGGGCATTCGACTCGATGGTCGCCAAACTGATTGTCACTGGCAAAAACCGCAAGGAAGCTCTCCAACGGTCACACCGCGCGTTGACAGAGATGCGTATTGCCGGACTCGCGACCGTCTTGCCTTTCCACCGCCGTGTGATACAGGACCCCAACTTTGCACCAGAACTTGATCAACCAGGCCAGAAATTGCCTGCCGATGGTCCTTTTACCGTGCATACTCGTTGGATCGAAACCGACTTCATTAATGATCTGCAACCGCAGGTGACCCAGTCCGCCATGGATGCAGAAGTTGAGCAGGAACGTCGCGTGGTCACGGTTGAAGTCAACGGGAAACGCGTTGAGGTAACACTACCTGACTCGTTGGCGGGTATTTCCGCGGTTGAGTCTAAACCCAAACGTCGACGTACGCCACGCAGCGCTACCGGTGCAAACGGTGGCAACGCTGCGGGGGCTTCTGGTGACATCGTGACTTCCCCGATGCAAGGCACCATCGTAAAGATGGGTGCCGCAGTAGGCGATGAAGTTTCGGTCGGAGACCTCATCCTGGTACTGGAAGCAATGAAGATGGAACAACCCATTACCGCGCACAAAGCTGGTACGATCACGGAGCTTAGCGCCGAACCGGGTGCCACCGTCAACGCCGGAGCCGCACTCGCCACTATCGAAGGGTAACACTTCGCTCACCTTTGACGGCTAACTCATCCGCCCTATACACTTAGGTTGTTTTCACAGGTGACGTCCAGGTCACAATACTCCGGACGTCACCTGCATTGTTTCCATAACCATCAGGAAAGTACTCTCGATGTCAACGCAACCCACAGAGACTTCGCATGGTGTTAAGGATGAGGATCTGGGCGTAGCCCGGTGGAAAATCATCCTGGCCTCGGTAGTAGGCACCACCATCGAATTTTATGACTTTTATATTTACGCTACGGCGGCTGTCTCCGTCTTCCCCCTCATCTTCTTCCCGGGCGGAGATGCCCAAACCGCTCTCTTAGCATCTATGGCTACCTTCGGCGCAGCCTTCGTTGCTCGCCCGCTAGGCTCCGTAATATTCGGGCACATGGGTGACCGAATCGGCCGTAAAGCAACCCTCATCGGTGCCCTACTCACCATGGGGATCGCGACCTTCATTATTGGACTCCTGCCCACGTACTTCCAGATCGGCCTCTGGGCCCCTGCGATGTTGACCATCATGCGATTCTGTCAAGGTCTTGGCCTCGGTGGCGAATGGTCCGGAGCAGCCCTGCTGGTCACAGAAACCGCCAAACCGGGTAAACGTGCCTCCGCCGCCATGTGGCCTCAGCTCGGTGCACCCTTTGGGTTCCTGCTAGCCAATGGCTTTTTCCTTATTCTTACGGTGTCCTTTGGTTATGATTCCGCCGCGCACGGCGCGGACCATGTCTTTATCGACTGGGTATGGCGCGTACCGTTCTTGGCTTCCATCGTGATGGTTGCCATCGGTCTGTGGGTACGTCTGGCGCTAGAAGAAACGCCGGTGTTCAAACAAGCTGTCGCCAAAGATGAGCGCGTGAAGGCACCCCTGAAAGATGTCTTTGCCAAAAACTGGTGGGAACTGATCTTGGGGACCTTCATCATGTACGCGACATACGTACTCTTCTACCTCATGACCACGTGGGTGCTGTCCTACGCGATTGGTTCTGCAGACACCGGTGGACTCGGAACCTCTTATAATGACTTCTTGGTCATTCAGTTGATCTCAATCCTGTTCTTTGCAGCGTTCGTTCCGATTTCCGGGTTCCTTGCCGATAAGTTTGGCCGCAAACCAACCATGCTGGTCATTACTGCGCTGATGATTGTGTTTGGGTTGCTCTTTGGATGGTGGCTCAACGCCGACGTCATTGTCAGCGACGACGG
This sequence comes from Candidatus Yaniella excrementavium, assembly GCA_019115865.1. Classification (GTDB taxonomy): domain Bacteria; phylum Actinomycetota; class Actinomycetes; order Actinomycetales; family Micrococcaceae; genus Yaniella; species Yaniella excrementavium. The sequence continues at coordinate 55,693 of DXCT01000005.1, forward strand.
AACCATGAACGCCACACGGATGATTGTATTCATGATCGTTGGAATGTCTCTGATGGGCCTCACGTTTGGACCCATGTCAGCCATCCTGCCAGAACTATTCCCAACCGAAACCCGGTATACCGGTTCTGGGATTGCCTACAACGTATCCTCCATTTTGGGTGCAGCACTGACTCCATTCATTGCAGCCTGGCTGATGGGTACCTTCGATGTCGCATATGTTGGGTATTACTTAGCTGCGGCCTCAGCCATCACCTTGATCTTCTTGGCCTTGAGCCCAGAAACGAAATACCGTTCGCTCGCGGATTTCAAAGTAGATGAGGTCCAGCGTCAACGCTAGAACAACAACGCACCGGTGATAAGCTCTCCGATGCGCAAGCCCGGGCACAGAAAAAGTGCCCGGGCTTTTGCTGCCCTACTAAACTGCAGAGCAAGCTGCGCTACAAGGAGTTGCTTCTAGCGCTGCGAGTAGTCTTGTGCATAATCCAGGTACCATTGCAGCACCGAGGGGTCGGCTGCAGTTTCTTTCGAAACCTTTTGAGCAGCCATCCCCTGTAGTACTCGTTTCACCGGAACTTCCATGAGCTTGCCGGTCTTTGTCATGGGCACCCCCGGTGCAATGATGATTTCATCCGGTACATACCGAGGTGACAGTTTATTGCGAATAGCTTGCACGACCTGCTCCTTGAGGTCCGCGGCGGAGATTTCTGGATCCGAGGGGACCACAAAGAGCGGCATATAATATTGGCCATCGTCCAACTCGGCGCCAATCACCATGGATGCAGAAACACTATCGAGAGCATCCACCACTTGATACAGGTCGCTGGAGCCCATGCGGATGCCACCCCGATTCAGGGTGGCATCGGAGCGTCCATGGATAACGAAAGACTGCCGAGCCGTTTGGGTGGCAAAGTCACCGTGATACCAAATGTGTGGATCCTCGGTGAAATACGCTGCTCGATAACGTGCACCGTCACGGTCGTTCCAGAAATACAACGGCATCGTTGGCATCGGTTTGGTGATGACGAGCTCGCCGACTTCCTCGGTCACCGGTTTGCCGGCTTCATCGTAGACATCAGCAGCAACTCCCAGTGCCGGTCCCATCAATTCGTTGACATACACCGGGTCCAGCGGATTTGATCCGACAAACACCGAACACACATCAGTACCACCGGAATCGGAACGCAATCGAAGATCAGACTTGACTGCTTGGTAGACCCAATGCCACGTGTGCGAAGGCAGCGGGGATGCAGAAACCAGTATGTCGGTGAGGTTCGAAAGATCGTAGTCAGTTTTGGGAACGAGACCAGAGTCCTGTACACCGGTGAGGATGGCTGCTCCGCAGCCAAAGAGCGCGACCCGTTCTTTTTCTAGGATTTCGAATTGTCTGCCCGGTCCGCCTGCGAAAACGCCACCCGAGTACGTGACTGATTTTGCACCGGTAATCAGGACCCCAACCAGCATGTTCCATAGCATCCACGTGGTCGACGTCGAAATATAGACGGCCTCGCCCTGCGGTACTTTGTAGTGCAGACCAAAGGATTTCGCGATTTCCAATACGGTGCCACCTTGACTCTGGACGATACCTTTGGGGGTTCCAGTGGTACCAGATGAGTACAACACCCAGAGCGGATGGGAGAACTCAACGCGCTTAAATTCTGGTTGTCGGCCAGCAGCAACAATGTCACTGAATACCGCAGTCTCAATATTGTGCTGTGCAACGTGATGATCAACTGCTTCAAATGAACCCGTGTGGGTATTTTTGACCAAGACGTGATGAGTGACCGAATCGAGTTCAGTTAGTAGGTCATCAAGGTCACCAATTTGGTCGCGAATTTTACCGCCAAGCTCCAGCCCATCGATGGTCATCAATACTTTTGGCTGGAGTTGTTTGAACCTGGTGACAATACCTGGCACGCCAAAATCCACATTAACCACTGACCAAATAGCGCCAACCGCGGCGGTACCTAGCAGCGCAACGATGGTCTGGGGAATATTGGGCAGTGCGGCTGCTACAACGTCCCCTTCCCCAACACCAATAGTGCGGAGATGATGGGCAAACGCCCCAACCTGTTCGTTGAGCTGTTGCCAGGTCAGTGTCGTCCGGTTGAGTGATTCATCAAGACCAACGATGGCTTCTTGGTCGCCCATTGTCTGTGCGTGGCGCAGAATGTTTTCGGCGTAATTAATTTTGGCACCCGCAGCCCAGCGAGCCTCTGGCATTTGACCTTGGATCATCGGTCCGGTCGGTTTATCACCGATAATGCCAAAGTACTCCCAGATTTCGGTCCAGAAAACCTCGAGCTCTTTCACCGACCAATTCCATAAGTCAAGGTAGGTTTCCATACTCAGGTTATGTTTGGTATTCATGTCCTGCATGAATTGGTACATCGCCGTGGCCTGAACATCATCAGTGTGTGGCTGCCACAGAATTTTTTCGCTCAATGTGTCTCCCAACTGCGTTCTGGCCGCTCGCCCTCTAAGTTAATCAGTATCAACCCAATGGGCAAGAAGCCACAACCTCATAGTGTAGTGGAGATCACACCTACCTGAGAGTATTCGCTAAAACTCTTCACGACGGTGCATCTGACGAGCAACTTCAGCGATAGTTCCGGTGAGCGAAGGATAGATAGTAAACGTATCTGCTAAATCATCGACATGCAGCTTATGCGTTACCGCTAGCGACAACGCATAAATCAGGTCAGAAGCTTGTGGAGCGACCACTACTCCACCAACCACGTGACCCGAACCGCGGCGAGCGAAGATTTTGACGAACCCTTCATCTAGGTTCATCATCTTTGCGCGCGGATTCGTGGCCATCGGAATCATGTACTGATCAACCTGATACTCCCCAGTAGCGACCATTGCATCGGTGACGCCCACCGTAGCGATCTCTGGCGACGTGAAAATATTCGACGCGACCCGATTACTTGAGAAAGGCTTGACGACGTCACCAAGCAAATGATTCACAGCAATTCGTCCCTGCATTGCAGCAACGGAGGCTAAGGCCAAACGACCAGTACAGTCGCCAGCCGCATAAATGCCCGGCATAGACGTGCGTGAAACGGCATCGATTTTGATATGCCCGGATGCCGTGACATCTACGCCGACGTCTTCCAACCCAATACCCTCGGTGTTTGGGATCCCGCCGACTGCCAGAAGGCAGTGCGAGCCTTCAACGTAACCGCCACCAGACAGCTCCACTCGCACGCCGTCTTGAATTCTACTCACCGACTGTGCGCGAGTTCGTGAGATCACGTTGACACCAGCAGCTGAAAATGATTCCTCAAGCACTTTTGCGGCGTCCGGATCTTCACCCGGCAACAAGGTCTCGCGTGAGGACACCAATGTGACATTTGATCCCAGCAGCTGATAGGCCGAAGCGAATTCAGCACCGGTGACACCAGAGCCTACAACCACCAGATGTTCTGGCAGTTCTTCCATTGAGTAGAGTTGCTTCCAGTTAAAAATCCGCTCGCCGTCTGGTTTCGCAGTGTCCAATTCTCGGGGTGTGGCTCCCGTGGCAATGAGCACGGCATCAGAAGTGATGTGTTCGGTTTGGCCATCCATCGTGGTGGCTTCAACAACATTGCGATCAATCAGCTTGGCTTCGCCGATAACAATTCGCACTCCGTTAGCCTGCAGCGCGTGGCGAATGTCCTCGGACTGCTCAGTAGCCAAACGCAACAGCCGACGATCGATACGTTCCATATTGGAACGCACGGACTCGGCATCAAACTCCAGCCCCAGGGATGGTGCTCGCAAGACACGCCTGCGTGAGTCAGCGGAAGCAATCAATGTCTTGGAGGGGACCACATCGGTTAGTACCGCGGAACCACCGATGCCGTTGCGTTCGATGATGGTGACATCGGAACCAAATTTCGAGGCCACAAGTGCAGCTTCATAACCGCCGGGACCGCCGCCGATAATAGTGATGGAGGGACGAGGGACAATTTCTAAAGTGCTCACGCATCTATTGTGGTCTGTTTTACCGCAGAATGCACAATCCCTACGGCGTTTCGAGTTGTATTCCACGAGTTATTGCCTCATGGCGATACAGTAGGGGCTGTGAGCGATACAAACTTGTTTTTACTCGGTGATCATGCCGGATTCGACCTGGCCCGGCAGGCAGCTGAAGTCCTTACCGAATATTTCGGGGTAGCACGACATGACCTAGGTGTCGTATTAGGCTCCGGTTGGGCCCACACCGTCGATACCCTGGGTGAAGTCAACGGTGAGCTATCGTTTTCTGCTGTTCCCGGGCTCGGTGGCGATGGGGTGGCCGGCCACGTGCAGAAGGTTACTTCTGTTCGCCTTGCCAATGGGAAAAATGTTCTAGTCTTTGGGTCCCGCACGCATTATTACGCGCACCGTGATGTGCAAGCAGTTGCCCACGTAGTGCGCACGATTGCCGCAGCGGGCGCGTCCGCTGTCGTACTGACGAATGGCTGTGGAGGTTTGGACGACCAGGTCGCACCGGGCACGCCGGTGTTGATATCTGACCACATCAACCTCACGGGCACCACCCCCCTGGTCGGACCTGAATTTGTTGATCTGACTGATGCCTATGCACCACGGCTACGACAGATTGCCAAGCAAGTGGATCCCAGCCTCACCGAGGGCGTGTACGTACAATTTGCTGGCCCCCAGTATGAGACACCTGCTGAGGTTCAGATGGCAGCTAAACTCGGTGGTGACCTAGTGGGCATGTCGACTGCTCTGGATACCATCGCAGCCCGCCATGCTGGACTCGAAGTCCTAGGAATTTCTCTGGTGACTAACGCTGGCGCAGGCGTCACCGATGCCCCGCTATCTCATGAAGATGTCATCGCGGCTGGCAAATCTGCAGCTCCTAAGGTCTCACAATTATTGGCCGACATCATTCAGGCAATCTAGTATGGATGAACTGTTCACTGCTGCTCAGACATGGATGGATCTCGACCCGGAGCACGCGGGAATTCTCGCCAAAGAAATTTCTGCTGCCCGCCGTGAAGAAGACTGGGCTATCTCCGCATTGACAGCCCGGTTTGCCGGGTATCTCACGTTTGGCACGGCCGGGCTTCGAGCGCCCGTGGGTCCCGGTACCACTCGCATGAATCGGGTCGTGGTCCAACATGCTGCTGCTGGAATTGCCGATTTTGCACACGAACGCGTAAGTCAACCACTCGTTGTGATCGGATACGATGCGCGGCACCGTTCCAAAGATTTTGCTATCGACTCGGCTGCAGTCTTCACAGCTGCAGGGTGTCGAGTTAAACTCATGCCTACGACAGCACCAACTCCTGTCTTGGCTTTTGCTCTCAAGCATCTAGCCGCCGACGTTGGGATCATGGTCACCGCCTCCCACAATCCGCCCGGTGATAATGGTTATAAGGTCTATCTGGGACCGCGACTATTGGGCCCCGACGATGTCACGGGAGCGTACGCTCAGATTACTTCACCGACCGATCAGCTCATCGCTACGAAAATTCACGCGTGGAATATTGCAACCAAACAACCAGATTTAGCTGCATCCGGGTGGGAGTTTATCCCGGAGGACATCAGTTATGACTATGTCGAGGCTGTTCGCCAGTTCCTGAACGGTGTCTCCTCCCCGAAGGGTCGCAGTGCTCTTCATATCGTGTATACGCCAATGCATGGTGTAGGGGCCGGCATTTTCTCTCAACTGATGGATGCCACCGGTTTCAACACCGTTTCTGTGGTCGACCAGCAAGTTGATCCAGATCCGGCCTTTCCTACCGTAGCGTTCCCAAACCCCGAGGAACCCGGCGCTTTAGACCTCGCTATTTCGACGGCGAATTCCCTGCCCGAAACCGATCTGATCATTGCCCACGATCCAGATGCCGATCGGCTGGCCGTTGCAGTCCGGGTTAGCGGTGAGTGGCGTCGATTGTCGGGCGACCACGTTGGCTTACTTCTGGGCGCCCGGCTTATGCCCTACCTCGCGGCCAATGATCTGGCGATCTCCAATTCAGTCGTGTCCGCTCCACAACTGGCACGACTTGCAACACAGCATGGCGTCCCCCACCGCACAACCCCTACCGGGTTCAAATGGATTTGCCGGGTACCAAAGCTTGGCTTTGGGTATGAAGAGGCCCTCGGCTATGCCGTGGCGCCACACGTGGTCAATGATAAAGATGGGCTTAGTGCTGCCGTTGTTCTAGCCGATTTGGCAGCCGAGCTGAAAGCCAACGGCAGCGACCTCGTAGAGTATTTATATGAACTCACTGATCAGATCGGCCCCACCATCACAGACCAGATTTCTGTGCACGTGCCATCGCCTTCCGTGGGTGCGCTGCTCGTGGAAGATCTTCGAACCAACCCACCGCTCACGCTTGCCCAGCAAAGCCCCGTGATCGCGGTGGACTATGCCAACGCACAGGTGGAATTAGTACAAGAGTACGGCCCCATGAATATGGTGGAATTTTCTACTGCGGGGCTTGTCACAGCCAGACTCATGATTCGACCTTCCGGTACGGAGCCAAAAGTGAAGTGCTATATCTCTGTTTCTGCCACCCCGGATACGCCATTTGAAACCGTCCAAGCAGCCATGGTTGATTTGCGCGAAGAAGCTGCCAACCTTGTCGATGTCGCATAAGGAGAGACTGTGTCCGATACTGCACCGTTAGACCCAACTGAGGTCGAGGCGCTAGAGCGCCACCAGTTGGCCGCAAGAATTGATCATACTTTACTGTCACCAACCACAACGGCAACAGAAATTGACCAGCTCTGCGCTCAAGCAGCGCAGTTCAGTACAGCGTCAGTGTGCATTCAGCCGATTTGGGTGGCACGTGCTGCCGATCGTTTGGCCAATACCGATGTGAAAGTCTGTACTGTGATCGGATTTCCTACGGGTGCTCAAACGCCACTGACCAAAGCAACAGAAGCTACCGAAGCAATCCGCAATGGCGCCCAAGAGCTCGACATGGTGATCGACCAGGCGGCCGCACTGTCAGCTGACACGACACGCCTGATCCACGATATCTCAGCGGTGGTTACAGCAGCCGAGGGACATGACGTCCTGGTCAAGGTCATCTTAGAGACGGCTTCGCTGACCGAACAGGCAAAGGTCCTGGCCTGCGAAGCAGCTGCAGAAGCAGGCGCTGACTATGTGAAAACTTCGACTGGATTTGGACCCGGCGGTGCAACCGTAGAAGATGTTGCACTCCTGCGGGACACCGTTGGCGACACACTAGGTGTGAAAGCATCCGGTGGCATCCGCACTCGTGAGGATGCACTGAACATGTTGAAAGCTGGTGCAACCCGTCTTGGCGCCAGCTCAACTTACGCTATCCTAAGTTAACAACACATCCTTGCATCCTTGGTCGGGCTATCCTGGCTATGAGAACTTTTTGAAAGAACAGAGGTGTCCCCTTGATACGTGACGGCAAACCGGTAGATTACTCCGGCCAAGGCAATACCGCCGGAAACTTAATCGCAGCCTCCATCACAGCGGTGCTGTTTGTTGTTGGGCTCTACATGTTCAACACACTTTCCTTTGAAAGCGTCTGGGTTCCAATGCTGGGCGTAATCGGACTATGTTCACTGGCGTTCTTCATTCCTAAACAGCTCACGGGTCAGTCAAACACTGTCGATAGTGACTTTGTCACTGATCCAGCACACGAAACTCACTCTCCAAACTTGTAAACGATTCGTCGTTACGGTTTCAGCACGACGTAAAGCAGCACCCGGGGTCTGTTACCCCGGGTGCTGCTTCGTTGTTTGGACACTATGAAAACATCTCAACGAAATATCGGGATCGACGCACTGCGTCTGTTCTCCATCGCCATGGTAGTCCTGGGCCACTCAGGATCGTTTGAAGGCTCCTCGCTCCTATCGATGTGGCGGATGCCCTTGTTCTTTATCTTGTCCGGTTTCTTTTTCGTCCCGTATGGGAGATCGCTACGTTTCGAATTCAGTCGACGCTGGGAAACACTCGTTATCCCATATCTGGCGTGGTCACTGATTATTTCTCTTATCGTCATCATCGTGAAATGGTCGGAGCCAACCGAGATGTTGCACCACCTGTTTACGGGATGGCGCGGCGGTACCGGTCGTTCAATCTTTTGGATGTCGGCTTGGTTCCTTCTCAGCCTAGCGATTTCTGCTGTTATTCTGAGGTATCTGGAACGCTTCCCCCGTTGGATGGCCTGGGCTGTCGGGGCCGGGGGTATTTTGGCTTCTCGTCTTTTCGTGTATTTCGATCGTGCGGATATTCTGGATGGTCACCTTTTTGCTGAAGTTCCGCTGCGTCTTGGCATTAGTCTGCCAATCATCTTTTACTTACTGGTTGGTCAAGAGATCCGGAGACGCGTTATGCCCGCGATAGAGCAAGTATCCGTGGCTCGTGCTTGCTCCATCGGTGCGGTGCTCATTGTTGCTCCGCTGGTCCTCGCGCAGCATTTCTCAATTCCTGCTCACTACATGCACGCGGGCTTATTCGGGTGGCCCATGATCACCCCGATCATTGCTATCACTGTGACCATCGGTTTCATCATGATTTTTGCTACCGGGGTCAACCGGGCACTTCAGGTCTCGGATCTGGCTGGTCGACTCATCGGCAGACTTGTCCGCACTGGGTCAACCGTTGTGATGTTCCATGGTTTGGTCTTGTTATTTGTGCATTCCCTCGGCCTGCATTCCAGTTCTCTGGAAGATTTATTAGTAAGGTTTGGAATAACGTTGACGACGGCTTTTGCTGTTGGTCTTCTCATCAATATGTCACCGGCAGCACGGGTGTTGTCTGGGGTTCCAAGAGAACGTCCGCTGCGAGTGACAATAGCCGCCTAATCGCCGAAACAGGTCTATGTCCTCCACTCGAGCGCCTCGCAATGTCGGTATCGACCTACTGAGAGTTTTCTCTATTGTCATGGTTGTGGTCGGGCACGCCGGTTCATTCCCCAACGATCAACTTTTGACTGTCTGGCGGATGCCGCTGTTCTTTATGCTCTCCGGATTTTTCTTTACGCCCGGACGCAGTCTCACGCTTGAATTCACGAAACGGTGGAACACGTTAGTCATCCCGTATCTCGCGTGGTCTGTGCTGATATCGGTGTGGGTCATCGCGACCTTATGGGGTCAACAGGAACTCATCTTCGATCACTTACAGTCTGGTTGGGTGGGCGGTTCTGGCCAGTCTATTTATTGGATGGCAGCCTGGTTCATTACCACGCTGGCTGGAGCAACAATGCTACGTCGGTTCCTCGAACGCTTTGGCACAGTTATCCCGTGGGTGGTGGCCGTTGCTGGGGTCATTGTGTCCTATGGCCTCACCAAGATGGTCGACAACGGTTCACTGGAAGCCCATGCATTGGTGGATACACCATTACGTTTGGGTTTGGCATGGCCGGTCATGTTCTATCTCTTGGTAGGCGAATTCTTGCGAAAGCTTCTCATGCCGTTGGTCAAGAAATTTTCTTCACACGTCTTAGCACTTGTTGGAATCGTCTTGGTGATGATGGCCCTCTATGCCACAGCTACATTCGACATTCATGCTCACTTTATCCAGGCTGGCGGGTTCGGAACACCCATCCTGACGCCACTGGTCGCCATCATCGTCACGACGGGGTTCATTCTCATCTTTGCCACCTGGGTCAATGACGTGCTCCAAAAATTCCAGGTAGCACAGGCAGGGGTTTCACGGCTAGTCCGTACGGGAACGCCCGTAGTTTTCCTTCACGGTGTGGTGCTGGTGTGGATGTATCAGAACGGTTTTGGGGACGACTCGCTCGAGCATTTCGGGTGGCGCTTAGGCACTGCTGTGGTGGTCTCTTTTGTGTTTTCACTGCTGATCAACAGCACATCAATCGCTCGTTTACTGTCCGGTGCGCCGCGTGAGCCAAATATTTTTCGAAAACGCAACGCGCCACCGTCTTAGTTTTCACCAAACACGTGCACGATGAAGTCTCCGGCCCACTGAAGCAGATCTGCATCAACGAGATCTTTTCCAGTTACTGATTTCGTTTTCGGCCGCGGGACCATCAGCGCGTGCATCGGTGCTCGATGCGTTGCGCCCGGGTACATTCGCTTCAGCCGCATAGCACGCGAATCAGGCAGCGATTCTACGGGACCAAACTTGATGTTCTTGCCCATGAGCATGACCTCGTAGACGCCATATTCTCGGGCAGTGTTGCGGAAATTAGCTACAGCAACAAGGTTCTGTGCCGGTTCTGGAAGCTGTCCGTACCGGTCTTGGAGCTCTTCCACAACACCGGCAACTGCTTCTGCATCGGCAGCTTGGGCAAGATTCCGATAAGCCTCGAGACGAAGTCTCTCACCAGGGATATAGTCATGCGGTAGATGCGCGTTCACCGGAAGCTCCACTTTAACTTCTTCTGGCGAGGTGTCTTCCTCACCTTTGAAATCAGAGACTGCTTCACCCACCATGCGTAGATACAGGTCAAAACCAACGCCGGCGATGTGACCAGACTGTTCACCACCCAGCAAGTTTCCTGCGCCACGAATCTCCAGATCCTTTTGGGCCAGCTGGAGTCCGGAGCCGAGTTCGTTGTGGGTTGCTACCGCCTTGAGCCGTTCCATGGCGACCTCGTTGAGTGGCTTATTTGAGTCGTAAAGGAAATATGCGTAGGCGCGGTCACGTCCGCGTCCGACACGTCCACGTAGCTGATGTAACTGTGACAGCCCGTAACGGTGTGCATCTTCGATGATCAACGTATTGGCGTTGGCAATATCCAAGCCGGTTTCAATGATCGTGGTCGACACGAGCACATCGTATTCCTTCTCCCAAAAATCGACCATGATCTCTTCGAGCGTAGATTCACCCATACGACCATGAGCAACGGCCACGCGTGCTTCGGGCATGAGCTCCTGAATCCGTGCCGCGACTTTGTTGATGGTGTTGACACGGTTATGGACGTAGAAGACTTGTCCTTCGCGCATGAGTTCCCGACGGATGGCAGCGGTAATCTGCTTATCTGTGTATGGTCCAACATAGGTTAAGACCGGGTGACGTTGTTCCGGTGGAGTCGCCAAGGTTGAAGTTTCTCGGATACCTGTCATCGACATTTCCAAGGTACGTGGAATCGGTGTCGCCGTCATTGCCAATACATCCACGTTTGTGCGCATCTTCTTGAGCTTTTCCTTATGCTCGACGCCGAAGCGCTGTTCCTCGTCCACGATCACCAAACCCAGATCCTTAAACTGTACTTCGTCAGAGAGAAGTCGATGCGTGCCGATCACCATATCGACCGTACCTTCGGCCAGACCGTTGACTGTTTCGCGCGATTCTTTAGCCCTCTGGAAACGTGACAGCGCACGGATCGTCACTGGAAAGCCAGCAAAACGCTCGGTGAAGGTTTCTGCGTGCTGGCGCGCCAATAGTGTTGTCGGAACCAGCAGGGCAACCTGCTTGCCGTCTTGAATGGCTTTAAAGGCTGCTCGTACAGCGACCTCTGTTTTACCAAAACCCACATCACCTGCCACCAACCGGTCCATGGGCACTTGGGCTTCCATATCCTGTTTGACCTCTTCAACCGTGGTCAGCTGATCCGGTGTCTCCATATGGGGGAACGCCTCTTCCAGTTCAGCCTGCCACGGAGTATCCGGCGGGTATGCGTGACCTGACGTTGCCATGCGTGCCGAGTACAACTGGATGAGTTCTTTTGCAATCTCTCGGGTAGCACGCCGCGCTTTGGATTTAGTCTGAGCCCAATCAGATCCGCCCATTTTTGAAAGGGTTGGGACGTCGCCGCCAACGTATTGAGACACTTGGTCCAGTTGGTCAGTTGGAACAAACAACCGGTCCCCTGCGCCCCCGCGTTTCGATGGCGCAAACTCCAGGACCAAATATTCACGGTAGCCTTCTTCTCCGGCCGTAGATCGAGCACCAGCAACTTTGCGACGCTGTAGTTCGATAAACTTGGCAATGCCGTGCTGACTGTGGACTACGAAGTCGCCTTCTTCAAGGGTCAATGGGTCAACAGCGTTGCGCCGTTTGCGAGCCAACGACCGACGCTCGCCACGTTGAGTTCCTGCCGCTTGTCGTCCAAAGAGATCGTACTCAGTGACTACGGCCAAGCGTTGCTGTGCCCAGGCGAATCCGGAGCCCAACGAAGCTGCAGTGACTTGGATCTGAGCTGGTTCCACAGCGTTAATCGATTCCACCACAGTGGCGGTATGGCCTTGCTCCAAAAAGAGCTCTGCCAGGCGACGTGCCGGTCCGGGACCGTGGGTGGCCACCACGATAGACCACCGGTCTTGTATCCGGTTACCAACGTGTTCCATCAGCGCTGTCATGTCACCGGCAAACTGGGCAGGTGCGACAAAACCACTTCGCAAAGCCGTGGCATCAATGGTGCCGTCGTGGTCGAAAGTCGTAAATTGCCACCAGCCCTGGTCCTGTTCTAAGGCCAGTGTTCGGGTGTCGCCGAGTGTGGCGAAGCCACCAGCTTCCTGCTGATTTTCAACGGGTGCCGCAAGTCCTTCACCAGCTGCAGCCCAGGCCGCTTCCAAAAATTCTTCGTTGGTGTTCAGCAGGTCATCAACTCGGTGCCGAACCTTTTCCGGTTCCACCATTACGGTAAGTGAACCCTGCGGCAGGACTTCCAAAAACGATTCCATCTCGGTGACCAATGGAGCCAGAGATTCCATCCCCTCAACGGCTATCCCGTTGGACATCGGCTCCAACATTTCCAGAACATTGGGCATCGATACTTTGAGATCACGTGCGCGTTGCTGCACTTCAGTGGTCAACAGGAGCTCACGGCAAGGGGGCGCATACATCTTGGTGGGCGTTTCGGATCCATCCTCAGAGGTGTCTATGAGGGAGCGCTGATCGGCAATAGAGAAGTAGCGGATATTCTCGACTTCATCACCAAAGAATTCGACGCGGTAAGGATGATCATCGGTGGGTGGAAAAACATCGATGATACCGCCGCGGACAGCAAACTCACCACGACGTGAGACCATATCAACTCGGGAATAAGCCGCACTGGCCAAATCCTCAACGACTTGTTCGAAGTTATAAAATGCTCCGGTCTGCAATGAGACCGGTTCAAGGTCTCCCAGACCCTTGACGATCGGTTGCACGATGGATCGTACCGGGGCGGTGACGACTTTGAGCGGTTTTTGCCCATCAGCTCCAGGATGCGCGAGTTTCCGCAAGATCGCCATGCGCGAGCCGACGGTGTCGCTGCGTGGTGAAAGACGTTCATGAGGCAGTGTTTCCCAGGACGGGAAGTGGCCTACGGTCTCGGCATCCATCCAAGAGTCCAAACCACGTGCCAGATCTTCTGCCTCGCGAGCTGTTGCAGTAACTAATAACACCACAGGCGCGGCAAAGTCAGCCTCTTGCAACGCTTTAGCCAGCAGTGCGGTGACAGCTTCTCTTGCACCGTCAGGTAGCGTCAGAGAAAGATCCGAGGTGCGCTCGCTGCGCGTAATTGAGGTCCGCATGGCCGCTACAGCGGTATCGGTTTCAAGGTGATTTAGTAACCCTGACAACACAGCGTGTTCAGACAAATCTAACTACCCACTATCCTGGTAATGTTCACATCCGGCGCACGTACAAGCATAACTGTTTATACAGCATCACCGTCTACACTGGCTTAAATATCAACTGCTCGCGAGCATGAGAGAGGAAGCACATGGCTTTTCAAGTAACGACTACTATCCCATACACACCTGAACAGGTATTTGGTGGGCTCACAAATCGCGATTTTCACGTGTACGCAGCCGATGCATTCCGCGCTGATCTCGATGAGTTCTCGGTGATGCCGCATGAACCCGCAGCAAGTGACACAGTATCGGTGAATATCCAGCGCACGGTCAACGGTGAGGACTTCGCCAACAAATTGCCATCGGCTGTACAGCGCTTTGCGAAAGGCCGCATCTCGATCGAACAAGCTGAAGCTTGGTCTGCTGCAGGCGACGATGGCGCTCGTGACGCGAATGCCACAATTAAAGTTCCGATGGTCAAAGCTACAGCAACCGCCACAATCAAGCTCTACCCTACCGAAGATGGCTCCGGGACAGTCGTGGACACTGAGGGCAGTGTGAAATCAACGATCCCTCTGGTGGGCTCAAAAATTGCCCAGTTGGCTGAGCCACAGGTTGGCAAACTGCTCACCGGTTTGACCAAAAAGCTCGAGGCTTGGCTGAAGGAACACTAGAGCCAGATCGAATACGGATCGGCGGGGTGCAGTTTATGGCTGTCCCTGCCGATTATCATTTCTACTACTTTTGGTGGAATCGATTTTGTGTAGCAGTGAGCCCGTGCTCAATAAGGGATTCCACAGCATCTGCAGCGCTATCTATATGCAATGCGAGGTTTTCTTGTTCTGCGGTAGAAAAAGAGCGCAGGACATAATCAGCGGCGTTCATGCGTCCTGTCGGTCGTCCAATGCCTGCACGCACACGAAGATAGTCTTTGGTCCCCAGGGCTTGGGACGTTGACTTCAAGCCGTTGTGCCCGCCTTCTCCGCCGCCACGCTTGATGCGGAGCATATCGAATGCAATATCGAGTTCATCATGAATCACGATGAGGTTCTCGACACCGACCTTGAAGAATTTCAGTAAGGCCGCGATGGGTTTACCGGAAAGATTCATATAAGTGGCTGGTTTGGCCAAGACGACTTTGGGGCCGCCGATACCCATCCGGAATTCTGCTACTGCAGCACCTGCTTTATGCACATTCCAACGTTGGGAGTTTCGTGCGGCGAGTTCGTTGACCACCATGTGCCCGATGTTGTGGCGGGTAGCAGCATAACGGTCTCCGGGGTTACCCAATCCCACCACCAGCACCGGGCCGGCGGTGGGATCAAGCGAACCTACTGTGGAATGAGCCAAGGAGCTTTACTCTTTTTCGGCGTTTTCTTCAGCGACCGTTGGAACTTCACCGCTGGCATCCTCATCGGTGTCTTCTCCCAGATCCTGTTCGACGACCAAGTCAACGGTTGCGACCAGGAAATCTTCGTCAAGATCGAGGTTAACACCTTCTGGAAGGAGCACGTCTGGTGCATAAACGTGTTCGCCTGCTTTGCGGTCAGTGAGATCAATGGTGACGTGGTCAGGCAGATCCAGAGCATCAGCTTCCACTGGAACACTATTGACGTCAAGCACGTAGGTGTGCTCTGGCGCGACTTCACCGGTGACTTCGACAGGCACATCAACGGTGACGCGCTCGCCGCGACGAACGATGATGAGGTCAACGTGTTTGATTTCGTCCTTCAGCGGGTTGCGCTGAATATCTTTTGGCAGTGCCATTTCTTTGTAGTCACCTTCAACCAGACGCAATAGCTGGTTTGAGTTACGCAACGCCAAGAAGCCTTCGTGGCGTGGCAACAGCAAGTGACGTGGTGCTTCTCCGTGGCCGTAGACTACGGCCGGAATGTAGCCTTCGCGACGGGCGCGACGGGCAGCACCTTTACCGAAGTCGGTGCGAGTTTCTACTTGCAGATCAAGGATATCTAGAGCCATGTTCATTCCTCCTGTGTGTATTCAAGTGCGGATGCACTTAGCTTTTCCAGGCAGGAACTGCACAACACCGAAGGTGTTGACAAAGCCTCGTCGATCACGGAGTGGGTGAGACTCCCTCGCCTGGGCAACGAGTCACAACTATAGCATCTGCGTCCGTTAGAAACGAATTCGACCACTAGCCCGAAGGCTAGTGGTCGAACGGCTTATGACAAGACTATTCGTTATGCGTTTCCGTCGAACAGGCTGGTGACAGAACCGTCTTCAAAGACTTCGCGAATTGCGTTGGCCAAAATCGGCGCTACCGAAAGGACCGTGAGGTTTTCAAAACGCTTCTCCTGTGGGATCGGCAAGGTGTTGGTAACAACCACTTCCGATGCTCCAGAGTTCGCTAAGCGTTCGGCGGCTGGGTCAGAAAACACGGCATGGGTTGCAGCGATGATGACTTCCGTTGCGCCGGCATCTTTCAGAATCTTTACCGCACCAGAAATTGTGCCACCGGTATCGATCATGTCGTCAATCAGAACACAAGTACGTCCACTGACCTGACCTACAACGGTCTTGGATTCTGCCTTATTTGGTTGTGTCAGATCACGAGACTTGTGAACGAATGCAAGCGGCGCCCCACCGAGACGTTCTGCCCACTGTTCAGCGACACGTACGCGACCTGTATCCGGGGAAACCACGGTGACGTTGTCGACATCGACACGCCCCCGGATATAATCAGCCAGGATTGGGAAGGCGAATAGGTGGTCCACTGGTCCGTCAAAGAAACCCTGGATCTGCGAAGTGTGCAGGTCCATAGTCATCACGCGGTGTGCACCGGTGGCAAGATAGAGATCCGAAATCATACGCGCCGAAATGGGCTCACGGCCGCGACCTTTTTTGTCCTGTCGGGCATACGGGTAAAACGGGGATACAACGGTGATGCGGCGGGCAGAAGCACGCTTCATCGCGTCGCAGAGCAGCAGCTGTTCCATGACCCAGTTGTTCATTGGTGCCGGATGCGCCTGTAATACAAAGACATCTTTACCGCGCACGGATTGACCTGGTCGAACGTATGTCTCTCCGTTTGCAAAGTCATAAGCATCTAACGGCAAGAGTTCCGTGCCCAAATGCTCGGCGATTTCCTCTGCCAGCTCTGGGTGCGCCCGCCCGGAGGCCAACACAAGTTTTTTGTTCTCATTGGTGACGATTTCGCTCAACCAAGTTCTCCCTCGAACGTTCGGCGTCTTCTGAATGCTTCAACTGTAAACGCTACTACAGCCTTCCAACAGTCTGTTGGGAAGTTTATGATTTTCCGTTGGATGCACGAGCCGCTTTTGCAGCTGCAGAATCGGGTCGACGGTCCAGGACCCAGTCCTCAATGGTGCGTTGCTCCATCGCGTTCATAGCCAGAGCCCCCGCTGGTACGTCCCGACGGATCACCGCGCCAGCGGCAGTGTATGCGCCGTCACCAATATTGACCGGTGCCGTGAAGACGGTATTCGAACCGGTACGAACTTCGGCACCGATGACGGTGCGGTGTTTATTCACTCCGTCATAGTTCGCGGTGATGTTGCCGCAACCGATATTCGAGTTTTCGCCAATTTCTGCGTCGCCTGCATAACCGAGGTGAGAGAGTTTTGCCCCGCGACCAATTTTGACATTCTTTGTTTCGTAGAACGCGCCAATCTTTCCACTGTCACCGAGGACTGTGCCCGGGCGTAGGTAGGTGAAGGGGCCGACGTTGGCGCCAATGCCAATGAATGCTTCGGTAGCTTCAGTACGTCGAACGGTTGCGTCTTCGTCAACAATAACGTCGCGCAGCGTGGTGTCCGGTCCGATGACAGCTCCCGGGGCAATCTTGGTTGCACCATGCAGCTGAGTATTCGGCTTGAGGGTCACATCTTGGGCCAGGTCAACATCGACATCGATCCAAGTTGTTGCAGGATCCACGATTGACACACCGGCCCGCATCCAGCCCTCGGTGATTCGACGGTTGAGCTCAGCACCAAGCGCAGCTAATTGGGTGCGATCGTTGACGCCTTCAACTTCCATCAAATCTTCGGTCGCATATGTTGCCACACGGCCACCTTCGGCCCGAGCCAAACCGAGAACATCAGTCAAATATTTCTCGCCCTGAACATTATCAGTCGTGACTTCAGCCAACGTTCTGGCTAGGATTGCACCGTCGAAGGCGTAAATACCCGAGTTAATTTCTGTGATATTTGCGATCGTGGGATCACCTGTATCTTCGGCGATCTTCAAAGCATCCTTGTGCTCAACAATTCTGCTCACTAGGCCCTCATCATCGCGTACGATGCGGCCGTATCCCGTCGCGTCTGGGACATTGGCGCTGAGCACGGTAACCGCGTTCTGAGCATTCTGATGTTCACTTACCAAAGCTCTGAGAGTTTCCGGGGTGAGTAAAGGAACATCTCCATAGGTCACAACGACGGTGCCGTGTATTGCACCGATAGCTTCCAAACCTTGTTCTACAGCTCGGCCGGTGCCAGGTACTTCGTCCTGATCCGCGATGACGAGGTCGGGATGGTGTTCAAGCAGATGTTCAACCACGCGTTCACGCTGGTGACGAACCACGGCCACAAGGTGCTCTGGGTTCAAGCTCATGACTGCATCGAGGGCATGGCCAACGAGTGAACGTCCACCCATGGGATGCAAAATTTTTGGAAGATGAGATTTCATCCGCGTGCCGGCGCCGGCGGCTAGCACGATTACAGCCGCGGGAGAAGAGGAATTCAAAACAATCGCACCTTTGATCGTAAGACACTATTTCTCAACCGCGATGCGGCAGTTCCGCCCCTAGGATTCGAACCTAGACCACACAGCTCCAAAGGCTGGCGTGCTGCCATTACACCAGGGCGGAATGTCGATCTTTGATCAACACCTCAAACATTGTGCCACAGATATGTATAAATTCCGAATTCCTACAACAGTCTGCAGCATTGGCATGCAACGAGCTACTTTATATCTGCGTTGGTCCAGGCATCCTTGAGTGCTGCAACGAGTTCAGGTTTGCGCATGGACGAACGACCCACAATGTGGTGCTGCCGAGCAAGTCGATAAAGCTCATCGAAGCCTACGTCCTCCCAACGCGTTGTCGGGCTACTAGCAACATCGGCAGGGTCGTACATTTCATCGGCAGGTTCTGCGGTGTTGTCCTGGATGCCTACATCTACCCTAGGCGGCAAGGTATCGAGCAGGGCCTGCAACCTACTGCTGCCGCGCAGTCGATTCAGCGCATATAGCCCGGCCAATGTACCGCCTAGCGCAACAGCACTAGCACTCAGAACCTGACCGACACCCTGCCCACTTAATGATTTTGCTATCTTGCGCATACGCCTCATGAACCTTCTCTGTAATCGCCCCCTTCAAGCGAAAAACTCTGGCGCCAATGATTGCTCATCGACACCAGAGTTTTCAGGCTAGGAAGCTTTAGTCATTCTCAATAAACTTGTTGATGATTGCCTCATTAAATGCCGGAAGATCCTTCGGGGTCCGGGAGGTAATCAAATTCCCGTCAACCACGAGCTCTTCATCCGCCCAGTTAGCGCCGGCGTTACGCAGATCGGTCTGCAAGCTTGGATAGCTTGTCATGTTTCGATCTTTGAGCACGTCTGCTTCGGCGAGAATCCAGGCGGCATGGCAGATAGAAGCCACGGTCTTATTTGCATCGAAGAAAGCGCGGGTGAAGTCCACGGCGTCTTTATTCATGCGAATTTGGTCTGCGTTCTTCGTTCCGCCCGGGAGCACGAGCCCGTCAAAATCCTCAGCATCCGCCTCGGCGATATCGAGATCCACTGCTTGGGAGTGATCACCGCCACTGACTTCTGGTGATTCCGGGGAGACAAGAACAGCTTCTGCCCCGTGATCCACAACGGTGTCCCACGGCGAAGAAAGTTCGGAGGGCTCGTAACCATTCGTGACTAGAAACGCTATGCGACGGCCTTTAAGGTCGCTCATGAATTCACTCCTTAACAATTAGGTGTATTACCACCGTAGTCGGCTGCTGAAGTGTTCGAAAGGTCAGAGAGTTCGTTTATACGGGAAAGTATTAACCACACCAATAGCTTCAAACATCGCAAAGACAATGGTCGGACCAACAAAACGAAATCCAAGTTTTTTCATGTGTTTCGCTAACGCTACTGACTCAGGTGATTGAGTGGGCGGGTAGCCCTCGCTATCAAGCACCGGATCACTATCAGGCTCGTATGACCAAATGAGTTTGGCCAGCCCACCGTGTTGTCGCAAAGCGATGGTCGCTTTCGCATTTCCAATAACAGCTTGGATCTTCTGACGATTCCGGACAATGTCAGCATTCGTCATCAACGCGTCGACATCGTGGTCGCCAAAACTGGCCACGATGTC
This sequence comes from Candidatus Yaniella excrementavium, assembly GCA_019115865.1. Taxonomy (GTDB): domain Bacteria; phylum Actinomycetota; class Actinomycetes; order Actinomycetales; family Micrococcaceae; genus Yaniella; species Yaniella excrementavium. The sequence goes on from DXCT01000005.1 coordinate 75,493, forward strand.
TGGCTCAAAATCGGCAAAGGCTGCACGAAATGCGGGACGTTTCTTCAGGATCGTCAACCAGGACAGACCCGCTTGAAAGCCCTCCAAGCTCAGGCGCTCAAACAGGCCCTTTTCATCGTGTACGGGCTGACCCCATTCAGTGTCAAAGTAATGCTGCAATAACGGATGCGTCACAGCCCAGCGTGGACGCGCAGTGCCATCCTCATCAAATACAACTCCTGGAATTTCACTGTGTTGCTGCATGCGGTTTCGCACCTCGCTCCAAGGCAAGTAAGTACCTCTTCGCTTCGGGGGTGCCGCTAAATTCACCGTATGTGCCATCAGCCCGCACCACCCTATGACACGGCTGAATGATCGGCATAGGGTTGCGGGCACATGCGCTACCAACAGCACGTGCCGCCCCGGGCTTGTCGAGCTGGCGTGCCAGTTGACCATATGACCGAGTTTGCCCGTATGGGATCGTTTCTAAATTCTGCTGCACAGTAGTGATGAAACGGTCAGAAGTTTCCCGTTGCAGCGGCAGCTCAAATGATGTTCGCGTTCCAGCAAAGTATTCATCAAATTGTGTTGTGGCATACCGTAGGGCTTCATCGTCCCGGAGCACCGGTACCCCAAATTGCTTTTCGAGCCCCTCGACCACGCGATTAAAGTCATGGTTCTCAAATGCCACATGAATGATGCCCGCATCCTGGGCAGCAATTAGCAGCTTGCCGATCGCTGAGGGCATGGTCGCGTAGCGGATGACTGCTGTCTGGACAGGTTCGGCCATGATGTACCACCTTGGTTGTGATGTCACAGCTCATTATGCCCGCTTTCAGCTGTCACGTCAGCTACCTTTCTGCAGTGTGGAAAACCTCACCACACCTGGTTGACAACGCATGTCCCGAAGCCCATACTTGCTTAAAGTCATATTGACTTTAAGTAAGTCGCCAGAGATAGCCGTACTGCGAGCGCAAAGAAAAGGAGCACGGTGAGTTTTTCTGCCCCCAGTGCATCGGAACGCCGTTTTATGCCACCCGCCGTTGCGGTGTCCACGGTCGCATTTGCCTTGCATCCGCCCGGGGACGCAAACGTTGCAGACCCTCGTTCAGGCGAGGTGATCTCCACCTGGGGCGAGTACGCAAGCCGCGAGGGTTCGCGGATCGAGCACGCAACGACCTTATGGCTGCCCTTGGTGCGCCGCACGCGGCCGCCATTTGACTCGCGGTGGGCGCTGCCTGGTGGACCGATCCCCTGGGATGAGGATCTATCTCAGACAGCGTCGCGAACATTGCACGAGACGGTGCTACGCTCCCCTAGCTATTTGGAACAGCTCTTTACATTTGGGGAGACCACCCGCTCGGCGTCCGCACAACGTCTCGTGACCATCGCCTACTGGGGACTTTATGGTCAAGTGGACTTGACCACCGAACCCAACAGCGCAGTCTCCCGGGATATGGCAAGCGATATCGCTACCGCTACTCAGAACTCGGTCGCGGAGTTCTCCGAGACGCTCGTGGTTTCATCCGACGCGAATGTCGCTTGGTTTTCAATTGACCGTCTCCCCGAGTTGGCTTTTGATCACGCAGCAATCATCGACTACGCGGTGTGGCGGCTGCGGCAACGCACCGAGTATTCCATGGTCGCCCACCGTTTTTTAGGAAAAGAATTCACGCTAGCCCAATTGCGACGAGTCCACGAAGCCATCTTGGGCGATCAAATTGATCCGGCAAATTTTCGTCGCGACATGCTGGCCCAAGGTCAGCTCATTGATACGGAAAGAGTCGAAGAAGGCACACCACATCGCCCGGCGCGTTTGTATCGCTTCAAAGACCAGCCCGAACAACCATAAATTCCACAGTTTCTACCGCAAGGAGTCCTATGACCAGCGTTGCAGATTTAGTTGCTTCGGCTGCCGCTACCGAACAGCGCAGCCGTACCCTGTTGGGCGAGACCATCACTTTTGGCGAGCCCTCAGATATCACGACCACGTGCGACAATCAGCTACCGACGGCACCATGGCAGATCGATACCAAACCAGGTTATGGTCCAGGTGCTTCAACCTTGGACACCGCTCCGACCACGGCCCCACGGCAAGGTCCAATTCCTGCTGAATACACCGAAGCCAGTGCTGCGGAGCTAGATGCTCGAATCATTGCCGCCAAGGAGACACTTGGTGGTCGTACAAAAATTTTGGGGCATTTCTATCAGCGTGATGAGATCGTTCAATATGCCGATTTTGTGGGTGACTCCTTCATGCTGGCACAAGCTGCCAAAGATCACCCAGAAGCCGAAACGTTTATCTTTTGTGGCGTGCATTTTATGGCAGAAACCGCTGACATCCTCTCAACGGATGCGCAATCGGTTATTCTGCCCAACCTGGCTGCAGGGTGCTCGATGGCAGATATGGCGACCATCGACCAGGTCGAAGAGGCTTGGGAACAACTCACTGAAGCACTTGGGACCTCAACCACGGGTCAGGCCGAGGTCATCCCCGTGACCTATATGAACTCTTCTGCCGCTATTAAAGCATTCTGTGGACGCAACGGAGGCATCGTCTGCACATCTTCGAATGCCAAGACTGTGCTGGAATGGGCATTTAGTCGCGGTAAGCGGGTCATCTTTTTCCCGGACCAGCACCTTGGCCGCAACACCGCAAAAACCATGGGGATTACTGAAGAGCAAATGCCATTGTGGCGCCCGTACCTGCCAATGGGAGGCAACACCCAACAGCAGTTACAAGATGCCAAAGTCATTTTGTGGAACGGTTTCTGCTCGGTTCATAAGCGCTTCACCGTCGCCCAGATCGACAAGGCCCGCGCTGACTACCCGAACGCCAAAGTCATCGTCCACCCTGAGTGCCCAGCACCCGTTGTAGAAGCTGCCGACGGGGTAGGCTCCACCGAGTACATCCGTAAGACTATCGCGGCCGGTCAACCAGGTGACGTGTTTGCGGTTGGGACCGAGATCAACCTGGTGAACCGTTTGCAGTCCCAGCACCGCGATATGACAATCTTCTGCCTGGACCCGGTGATTTGTCCGTGTTCAACCATGTATCGCATTCACCCTGCCTACCTAGCCTGGGTCCTGGAATCATTGGTTGCCGGTACAACACCCAACCAAATTTCCGTAGCCCCCACGGTTTCAACCGATGCATCGGTTGCACTGGAGCGCATGCTGGCGGCCCGACCATGATCGTTGTCGTGGGGGCCGGCGTCGCTGGACTCACCGCCGTCGAGCGACTTGCTACCGCCGGGGCGCCCGTGACACTTTTGACCGCTGGGAATTTTGGCGCTGACGCGATCTCTGCGGGGAACACCGCTCTGGCCCAGGGTGGCATTGCAGCAGCACTGGGCCCAGACGACTCTGCGTTGTTACACTTTGGCGACACGATGCTGGCAGGTGCAGGACTCGTTGATCCCGCGGCAGCAGAAGTCCTCACCACCGAAGGTGCAGAGCGGGTGCGCGAATTACTCTCGGCAGGCTTTCCAGCTGACACTGATGCTCAGGGCAAGCTAACATTTGGGCTCGAGGCTGCACACCGGCGCGCTCGTATCCTGCATGCGGGTGAAGACAGTACCGGCGCAGCTCTATCGGATTTTCTGACCAACCGTGTGCAGCAGCTTGCAGATGATGGCCGCGTGCACATTATCGAGAAGGCATGGCTAACCGAGCTGGTGGTCGCCAACGGAAGAATCAGCGGAGTGTGTTACACCTGCCCTACCGGAATTCAACGCTTGGCTACCGACACCGTGATCATGGCAACCGGCGGTTATGCCGGACTCTTTCCTACGACGTCGTCATCTTTTGCAAGCACCGGCCACGGTCTACTTGCTGCAGCTCGCGCCGGAGCAGTGGTGGCCGATATGGAATTTCTCCAGTTTCATCCCACGGCGTTGGCAAAAACTGGTGACCTTTTATCCGAAGCAGTTCGTGGGGCCGGGGCGGTCTTGCGCGACCCCACTGGCTATCAGTTCCTTAAGGAGTACCATACGGATGCCGAATTAGCGCCACGTGATGTGGTCTCCAGAGCATCCTTTGCCGTTATGGAAGCATTTGACTCAGATGCGGTCTTCTTGGATGCCACCGTGATCGAGGACCGCTATGGTTCGGGTACGTTGGCCCGTCGCTTCCCCCAATTGACCGTCATGCTAGAAACTCACGGAATCGACTGGACTAGACAATACGTCCCGGTTGCACCAGCAGCCCACTACTGCATGGGCGGGGTCGCTACAGATAGTTATGCTCGGACTTCTATTCCAGGATTATTGGCTGCCGGAGAGCTTGCTTCCACCGGCGTGCACGGAGCCAACCGGCTGGCCTCGAACTCGCTACTGGAAGGTCTGGTCTTTGGTGCCCGAGCTGCAGAGACCGCGCAGTCTTTTCACAAGGACGGGGCCTGGCAGGTAGGGCCGTCCTTGCAAGCACTCATGGATACAGCAGGTCACGTTGATTCGTGCGGGCGGGGCATGACTAAACACACCCGGCTGGCCGATTTGCAACGACTTATCGGAAAACATCTCGGCCTCACACGAGGCCACGAAGGGCTCGTAACTTTACTGTCAGCCCTCGATACCATCACGCATCCTGCAGCCGATCTCCTTCGGATCATGGCAACCGCGGCTTTAGCCCGCACAGAATCGCGTGGTGGCCATTGGCGTGCCGACTATCCTAATCCTGACCCGCGCCAGAACCGCCGCACGGCATGGCGGTTAGCCACCACACTAACGAATCTGGCACAGGAGCAGGATGTCCAACGAATCAAGGAGAATGCATCGAATGTTAACGTCTAAGCTTGTCACCGACGTCGTCGAACGTGCCCTGACCGAGGACTGTCCCTGGGGTGATGCCACAGTCAGCGCATCAATTCCAGCTGACCTCGACTTCCAGGCGAATCTTGTGGCACGGGAGCCAGGATTTTTTGCTGGTGGTGCAGTGCTCGTTGAAACCTTCCACCAGGTCGATCCTCGGATCGATATCACAAATTTGGTCCCCGACGGCACAGCCTTTTCTCGCGGGAGCGTGCTCGCATCCGTAGCTGGCCCAGCAGCTGGGATTCTTACCGGCGAGCGGGTAGCCCTAAACTTTGTCCAACGCCTCAGTGGTATCGCCACGTTAACCTCGTTATTTGCTTCACAGATTGCAGCCACGGGCGCGCATGCACGCATTGCAGACACCCGAAAAACCACACCTGGTTTGAGAGCGCTGGAAAAACACGCCGTCACCGCGGGTGGCGGCATCAATCACCGCTTCGGTTTGTCCGATGCCATCATGCTCAAAGACAATCATCTGGCCGCACTGGGAGCTACCGCAAACAGCGCACTGACCGACGCAATCCAGCGGGTTAAGGCCCAGGTTGGGCACACCACCTCGATCATCGTGGAAGTTGATCAACTAGCACAAATTGAACCCGTGGTGGCTGCCGGAGTCACCGGGATTCTCTTGGATAACTTCTCTGTGCAAGAGCTGCGCAGCGGCGTTGAAATTGTTAATAGTCGGTGCACAACCGAAGCTTCCGGCGGCATTGATTTGGATGGTGTCGCAGATATTGCCACCACCGGAGTGGATATTATTTCGGTTGGTGCTATCACTCACGGAGCCAACGCACTTGACCTGGGATTGGACGCAAGCTGATGTACTACCTTGATGCAGCGGCTACGGCGCCGCTTAGACCAGCAGCGCGCCGCGCTATGCTCACAGCCTTAGAGGGTGCACCAGCCAACGCTTCTTCCGTGCATACACCCGGTCAGCTGGCTAAGGATGTGTTACGTCAGGCCAGACAGCAGGTGGCAACTGCCCTGGGCGCACGTGAGACTGAAGTTGTCTTCACTTCCGGTGGCACAGAAGCCAACAACTTGCTCCTCAAGGGGGTTGCTCTGGCGGCACCGCGCGGTAAACACATTGTTACCTCCGCCATCGAACATTCATCAGTGCGTCAGACGTGTGCTTTCCTGTCACAGTTTGCGGGTTTTGAAATCACTGAAATCCCCGTGGACACATACGGCCGGGTGAACGAAACCGCTGCACTGAACGCTATTCGGGATGACACCACGCTGGTATCAATCGCTCTGGCAAACGGCGAGATCGGTACCGTCCAATCATTGGATCGCATCGGGCAAGCAGCCCAGTCCTCGGGGGCTGTCATGCACACAGACGCTGTGCAAGCAGCCGCTGTTCTCCCAATACATTTTGCCACCGCAGGTTGGCCCGGTGCATTTGTCGATGCCATGTCCGTCGCATCGCACAAATATGGTGGTCCACAGGGTGCAGGCGCATTACTACTGCGCCGTGGGATACCTCTTGAGCCGCTCCTACACGGCGGCGGACAAGAGACCGGGCAACGTTCCGGCACGGAAAATATTGCAGCTCTGGCTGGTTTCGGAGCCGCTGTCGCTTCGCTAACGCAGCATGCTGGGACCCGAGCGCAGGCCCTAATGGCACAACGCGATACCCTGGTGCGCCAGGTACTCCAAAACGTTCCGGGCGCGCAACTTACCGGCCATCCAACAGAGCGTGCGCCAAACCATGCCTCATTTGTCATCGAGGGAATTTCTGGGGAGTCGCTGTTAGTGGATCTGGATATAGCTGGCGTCTCTGCCTCATCTGGCTCCGCTTGTTCAGCAGGCAAGAAGGACCCATCCCAGGTCCTGCTGGCGATGGGCTATCCGCCGGATCTGGCAGTCACAGCGCTACGCTTTACGTTGCCTGATCCACTAGAAGACCCTGTATTTCAGCAGCTTATGGACCATGTGCTCCAAGTACTCGGGTCTCACACCGCGTCTGTACGCTAACAGTTTCTAGCTGAGATAAACCATCGCTCCTTCTTGACTTCATTCTCATGCCGCGTAGGGTACCAAGTGAGATGCACATCACAGAGATGCTTGGTATATAGGAGTACGTCATGGCAGAGAATCCGACCATTGAAGAACTCAGTCACGAAGATAGAACGTTTCCTCCACCGCCAGAATTTGCGGCCAATGCGAACGCTACCGTTGCCGAATATGAGCACGCCGAAAGCGACCGGCTCGGCTTCTGGAGCGAAAAAGCTAACCGCATTACCTGGGACACCTCGTTTGACGAAGTCCTAGATTGGTCAGAAGCACCGTTTGCAAAATGGTACACCGGCGGAAAGCTCAACGCGGCATATAATTGCGTAGATCGACACGTCGAGGCAGGCCTCGGCGATCGCGTGGCATATTATTTCGTCGGTGAAGGCGGCGATACTCGCACCATCACCTATTCAGACCTGTTGCGCGAAGTATCGAAAGCCGCGAATGCGCTAATCGAGCTGGGCGTCAAGGCCGGCGACCGGGTGGCTCTTTATATGCCAATGATCCCCGAAACGGTCTACGCGATGCTGGCGTGTGCCCGCATCGGTGCCCCACATACCGTTATCTTCGGTGGCTTCTCCGACCGTGCGATCGCAGACCGCATTCAGGACTGCGGCGTAGAAGTCGTTGTTACCGCCGATGGTGGCTACCGTCGCGGCAAAGCCGGCGGGCTCAAGACCACCGTCGATAAGGCCATTGAGGACCTTCCCCAGGTCCGCAATGTACTGGTGGTGCAACGCACCGGACAGGAGATCGACTGGGACAACGATCGGGATCTGTGGTGGCACGAGATCGTCGATCGCCAAAGTGACGAGCACACACCAGAGGCGTTCGATGCGGAGCACCCGCTGTACATCATGTACTCCTCGGGTACAACCGGGAAGCCGAAGGGGATCATGCACACCACAGGTGGTTACCTGGTGGGCACGTCCTACACCCATTGGGCGGTATTTGATATCAAGCCTGAAACCGATATCTTCTGGACGGCCGCAGACATCGGCTGGGTCACCGGGCACTCGTACATCGTGTATGGCCCACTGCTCAATGCCACCACCTCGGTCTTATATGAAGGGACCCCGGATACCCCGCACCGAGGTCGCTGGTGGGAAATTGTGCAAGACTACGAGGTGACGGTCTTGTACTGCGCGCCCACAAGTATTCGAACCTTCATGAAGTGGGGCCGCGACATTCCAGCCGACTACGACCTCTCGTCACTGCGGCTATTGGGCAGCGTTGGTGAACCGATCAACCCCGAAGCGTGGATGTGGTACCGCGAGCATATCGGCGGCAACGCCTGTCCGATTGTTGACACGTGGTGGCAAACCGAAAACGGCAACATACTCATCAGTCCCCTGCCCGGAGTCACCGCCACAAAACCCGGGGCCGCTATGCGTGCGCTGCCCGGTGTTGTGGCCGATGTCTTTGATGAGGCAGGCAACTCCGTAGAACGTGGTCAGGGTGGCTATCTGGTGATTACCGAACCGTGGCCGGGCATGCTGCGCACCCTGTGGGGTGACAAAGAACGGTATAAGAAAACCTATTGGTCACAGTATCCCGGCGTATATTTCGCCGGTGACGGCGCAAAGATCGATAAAGACGGCGATATCTGGGTTCTGGGACGCGTTGACGATGTGCTCAATGTTTCTGGTCATCGTATGTCGACCACCGAGATCGAATCTGCGCTGGTGTCGCACGACATGGTTGCTGAAGCTGCCGTGGTCGGTGCCGCCGATGAGACGACAGGTCACGCCATCGAAGCGTTTGTGATCTTACGCGAAAGTGCAGCCGACAACGACGACGTCGTCAAGGAACTGCGAGATCACGTGCGCGCATCGATCGGGCCGATTGCAACACCGCGCGGCATCATGGTGGTACCTGACCTACCAAAAACACGGTCAGGCAAAATCATGCGTCGGCTCCTCAAGGATGTGGCAGAGGACCGTGAGGTCGGTGATGTGACCACCCTGGCTGATGCATCAGTGATGGAGCGAATCCAAGAAGAAATTCGTAGTCGCCCAAAAAGCTAACTTCAACAGCTACGATCATGCACAACGCGAGGTACAACGTTGATCAAGATCACCATGATGATCAACTCCACTAGCGTCTGAGTTACCACTACCAGCGGAGCCAAACTGTACTTGGCTGGCAACGCTAGCACCAGTGGGAGGATCACCAGAGAATTTCTGGTGACGCCACTAAAAACCAGCGAACGCCGCTTGGCAACGTCTAACGCTGCTGCCCGTCCGATCCAGGAGCTTACGGGAACCATGATGCCAGCGAAAAGGATATATACCGCAACGGCAAGCATCAGATCACCAAGCTGATGACCGACACTTGCAATATGAGCTGCCACGACGACGCCAAGGGTAGCGGTCATCAATGGCACCATCAGTGCGGCACCCGCCGCGCCGATGGTGCTCGCATGCTGTCGACGTAGTGCCAACGCCTGGGTCAGCGCAGCCAAGGTTAATGGAATGACGATGATCCAAATGAAGGTGTCGATAAACGGCCCCGGTTCCATGGACCGGATAAATCCCGGGCCCAAGAACAACCACAAATATCCCGGCAGCAGTATCAATTGCACGAGCATGAGCACCGGGGCTGCGGCTAGCAGACTCTGGGCATCACCTTTCGCTAAACCTGCGAAGACGATGACATAGTCGATACAAGGGGTCAGTAAAACACAAAGCAGTCCAACCAGAACTACATGTTCGTGTGCAACGATTCGAGAAATGCACCACACGATGACGGGCACAACCACAAAGTTGAGCACCAACACGGAGGCCATGAACTTCCAGTCTTTGAATGCGGCGGTAACGTTAGCCAAGGGCATTCCGAGGAAGGTGACGTAAAGCACCAGCGCCAAGAGCGGCATGACGGCGCCCTCCGCGACAGGTGCAGCCGCTGGCGAACTCAAACCGAGGCACCCGCCAAGGCCCAGTCCAAAGAGATACCACCATATTTGATGGCGCTGAATCCACTGCACCAGCTGATGAGTCACGGGGTGACCCTGCGGAAACTATCCAACTTCAACCAGGATCACACCGACCATAATCAACACCAACCCTAATATCATGCGTGGGGTCAGCTTTTCTTTCCAAATGAGCCGTGCAAGCAACGCAATGCATGCGACACCGGCCGCGGACCAGATGCCATATGCGATAGCTATCGGCATACCTGCCACCAGGGCCAGTGCCAGGCAAAAGAAGGCGACGGCATAGAAAACTGCCATCGGAATGATCCAACGTTTTTTCTTAAAGCCCTCGGTTGCGCGCAGGCTCAACGTCGCGATCACTTCAGCAACGATGGCAAAAGCAAGATAAAGCCAACTCATGATTCGACCACCTGTGGACGCTCTGGCGCTCTTTCCCCGGCTTGGACGAGATACACGCCGACGATAAGCACTACAACACCCACAATGGCAGGCAGACTCAGGGTCTCACCAAACAAGGCCGCCCCCAGGATAGCAACCAACGCCACACCGGCTGCGGCCCAAATACCATAGGCCACACCGATTGGCATGCCTTCGCCAAGTGCAAACCCCAGCAGAGTGAACGCAAGCAAATATCCAGCAATAACGCCCACTGCCCACCACGGTTGGTCAATTGCCGCACGTAAAGCCATCGTGCCAAGCACTTCGGCAACGACCGCTCCAAAAACCAACAGCCATCGTTTCATTCCTGGGTGGACCTACTTTTCATCGTCGTTCGGGCACCCCTACTCTAGCAACCTTGCATCTTGCAGAAACCCGCTCCGATATCGGAGCTTGCGACAACCTCAAGTCTTGGAAACCTCTGGAAGACGGGATCCGGCAAATACCCCTACAAACCCGACAACGGCGAGAAACAACAAGGTGAGAAGCAGGTGGAACATTGCAAGCAATGAGCTCACGCCGCCAACAACCAGCAGTACGATGCCCAGTGCTGTATTGGATACCGCTACGTAGGTGGTCCGTTGACCGCCTTCTGCCATATCAACGACGTATGTTTTGCGACCGACACGGACCCCGGTGTGCATCAGGGTCAGTGAGAAATACGCTGCGATAAAGAAGAGGTTGGTGTACCAGTTGTCCCCCAGAACCTTCGGTATGGCTGCTGCGATTACCACGAGCATCAGGATGCTCGAAGCTATCCCGGCGCCGATACTCATCAGCCATTTACTCGATCGATCAGCTACCCGCCCAAAAATGCGACCACCGATCAGGGCCGCAACCCCTGAAGCGATAATGAATCCGCCAAGACCCGCGAGACTCTTCGCACCGTATTGGACCGATAGAGTGACCAGGAATGGCGGACTCAGCGACGAGACCAACAACAAGCTGCGCACCGTGACAAAGTGCCGGAAGGGTTTATCGTCGCGAATCAAATGGTACATCTGCACGAAGGTATTCGCGGTCTGGGTATCGATATCCGATGCTGTATTTTGAGCTGTCTGTTGCGGTTCACGAATTCCGGTGTAGACCAAAGAAACGCCGATCCATAGAGCAGCTCCCATAGCCAAGAACCAGGCAAGTGCTACGTTTGAGAGGTCTTGACCGCCATATATTCGTATACCAAGACCCAGTGTAATCGCGACGAGTCCAGCTGCTGTCGTCGCCAAACCGTTGATTTGGCCGCGTTCGCCTTTGGGCACGGTCCGGCCCTGAACATCTTTGGATGCAATCGAAGACAAGCACCTGCCCAGCGAGAAAACGATCAGTGCACTAAGAATGCTGATACCTGCGGTGAGGCCTTCGGCCAGTGCCGCAATCAAAGCCATCGCGCCCACGGAAACAGCCTGTGTCAGAGCACCGACAATAAACACCCACTTGCGATAAGACGTACGCAACACCAGTGGCGTAATAAACGCTTGCGGCAGCATCGATCCGGCCTCACGGATAGGTACAAGCAGACCGGTCAGCGCCGCGGGCACCCCGAGCGTGGCGAAGAGCCACGGCAGCACAGTTGAGGCATTGACCATTTGGTCGCCCGAAGACTGCAAGGCATTCGCGGAGACAATACGTATACCGTTGGACGCCACATATGGGCGAACCTCTGAGGGCAGCTGAACTTCACCCTCGTGGTTCCGATGCATCAGACTCGAGTAGAGTCGCTCTATTTTGCTCACGCTCAAAGGCTAGTCGGTCGGTGATCAATCAACCAGCAAGCTTAGGTGAACCTATCCCAACTACAGTGGTACCTGAAAAGACGACGACTTAACTATTTAGGAGCATGGAGGTAGGCGGTGCCAGAAGGTGACTCAATTGTCCGACTAGCCCATCGACTCCGGCCCATTATGCAAGGCAAGGTGTTACAGAACACTGATTTTCGAACACCTCGGTTGGCGGCATTAGATCTGGAAAATTGGCTCGTGGAAGACATCGTCACCACCGGCAAGTACCTGTCGATGAACGTGCAAGCGCCAAGCCCTACTCGACTCGTCAATGACAGTCTTGTTGTTCTGTCACATTTAGGCATGGACGGTTCCTGGCAGGTCGATGCCCGCCCAACGCACCATACTCGGTGTATTTTCACCTTTACCGATCATCAAGTCCTCGGTTTTTCGCTGGCCTCCCTGGACGTGCTACCGTACGACATCACCCAGGAGAGGTTGGCCAGGCTTGGCCCAGATATTTTAGATATCGGGTGGCAGGACCCGGTCACAGCAGAAACTCTGGTGGCTCAAGTGTTGAAGAATTTTCGACAAACGGTGGATCAGCACATTGCTACGGCGCTTCTCGATCAGCGCCTTGTGGCAGGCATCGGCAATATTTACCGCTGCGAGGTGCTGCTACTTGCCCGGATTCATCCGTATCGGATGCTATCCGAACTTACGGATGACCAGCTCACCGGACTCATCAAGCTGTGCCATGAGCTGCTGACGCTGAATATTCCACCGATTGCCGATGAGCAAACCCGACGGTCCACCGTTGATATCCGTTCAGACCCAAGCGCGTCATTTGGCATTCGGATAGCAAATGCAACAGAACGGGCACGGGCTCGCGCTGATCGCCGCCATCGCCGAAATGCACCTGCATACTGGGTATATGGACGACAACGCGAGGGATGTCTGCGGTGCGGTCAGCAGATACGAACCGATGTACTCGGTACAGATCCGATAACCAAGCGAAACATCACCTGGTGTCCGAACTGTCAACGCGACTAGGTACGAACAGCATGTTTGCCTGACTTCCGACTCAGTTTTGAAGGCCACCAGACGGCTCGGCCAATGTCGTAGGTCAAGGCAGGTACCAACAACGAGCGGACGATGAAGGTGTCAAGCAGTACACCGAAGGCCACAATAAAGGCCAACTGCACCAGGAAAAGGATCGGAATCACCGACAGCGCCGCAAATGTTGCGGCAAGTACCACCCCGGCAGAAGTGATGACACCACCGGTTACAGTCAGCCCACGCAGTACGCCTTGCCGAGTGCCGTGTTTCAGGGATTCTTCTCGCACACGGGTCATCAAGAAAATGTTGTAGTCGATACCTAGTGCTACGAGGAATACGAAACCGAATAACGGAACCGCAGGATCTGCACCTGGGAAGTTAAACACACCGTTAAACATCAGCGCAGAAACCCCCATCGCGGTACCAAATGAAATGACCGTCGTCGCGATCAGCAAGACCGGTGCCAAGATCGAACGCAGCAGAATCATCAGAATACCTAGAATAACGACCAGAATAATTGGAATGATGAGATTTCGGTCATCAATCGAGGCATCAATCGTATCGATATCGGTTGCGGTGACACCGCCTACCATGGCGCTGGGGGCCGCGTCGTCGAGATCAGAGCGAATGTCACGAACCGTTTCTACCGCAACCTGAGAGTCTGCAGCGGCCGTCAGGGTGCCCTGCATCAAAACGTGGTCATTGACCACTGTGGGTTCTGGTTCGGGCGTACCCGGCGGTCCAGCAACTTCAATACCATCTTCAGTGATCGGGGCCGTGCCACTTGGCGAGTCTTCGGCAGTAATTGCGACTTCTTCGATTTCAGGATGTGCAAGCAGTACATCAGCCACGGCGTCACGCTCGTCTTGGGCTGCAATAACCTGGAGCGGGCTTCCAGAGCCTGCTGGGAAGTGTTCACCCAGGACCTCTTGTCCATCCCGTGCATCAGACTGACCAAGCACAAGTTCTGATTGTGCAACTCCGTCAGCCTTGAGTTGAGTTGCTCCGGCGGCACCGACCAGTAACACTAGCGTGGTTACAATCCAAATGCTCCGAGGACGGTTCTTGACCTTCTGAGCAACGCTTGGCCATAGGCCCTTCCCCGGGATCCCCTGCTCTGCTGCCACATTGTCTGGATCATATTTCACACGCTTTGGCCAGAACGCGATCCGCCCGAAGGCGAACAGTATCGCGGGCAATAGCGTTAGTGCCGACGCCATCGCAAACACTATGCCGATGGAGGCAATTGGTCCCAATGTGCTGTTGGATTTCAGATCGCTCAACAATAGCATCAGCAGGCCAGCGATCACGGTGCTCCCTGATGCAAGTATAGGTTCGATCGAACCTTTCAACGCGCGTAATGTTGCAGTCCACTTATCTGGAGTGGCACGCAGTTCTTCACGATACCGAGCCACCAATAACAGCGAATAGTCTGTTGCGGCCCCGATCACCAGAATGAACAAAATGCCCTGTGTCTGCCCGCTCAGCAGCACTACCTCCCATTTGGCCAACCACCACACCGTCAAAAGCGCTGCACACAAAGCAAAGAGGCTGGTAGACAGCACGGCGATCGGCAAAAGAAATGACCGATAAACGATGATTAAGATAATAAAGACTGCTGCTAATGCCACGGCCAGCAGCAACCCATCAATACCGGCAAAAGCAGCTGAGAGGTCTGCACTAAATCCGGCCGGACCGGTGACATACACACTCAGGCCTTCCGGAACATTGGAGTCAAGTTCGTCTCCGACCTGTGTCACGACTTCGGCGATATCTGCCTCTGAGTTGATCGGCACAAATGCTTGGACTGCCAAACCATCATCCGAAGGTATTGCCGGAGATACCTCATCCTCAACTCCATCGATATCTGGCAGCGTCTCAAAGATCTGAGAGATCTCATCCAACTGGTTCTCGGTGATTTCCGTGTCACCTTCGAAAACCGTAACCGCCGGGACACTATCGGAATCTGTGAATTCCCCTTGACGTTCCTGAACCTGGGTTGCATCAGCCGACTCCGGCAGAAACGTCGTAGCGTCATTCGATGAAACTTCATTGACCTTGCCAAAGTACGGTCCGCCAATGCCAGCTGCTGTGAGCCATACCAGAATCAACACAGCAGGAAGAAAGACGCGTAGCCACTTTGGTGCTCCGCGTCGCGAGGCATCTTTTTGCCCAGGAGGTTTTGCCGTCGTCGATTCATGATTCATGATGGTGTCCAATCACAAGTATTGTGTGGTGGTTAGCAGGACGCGTGTATGACGATCGAGAGTAGACTTTTAAAGATCGCCATTATTCATAACCCAGGCTATACTACTAGCCAAGCTAGCTAAATTGCTAGTACCGTAGAAACGGGGACATTTTTGCATGGCCGAGACGCCAAACGAATCACACCAGAAACCGTGGAACATCTATTCTCTGCATGCGTCCGATCCCGATGCCAAGCTGGTCAATCACCGCAAGTACTCAACGGAACAAGTTGGTGAGATTGACGATCTCATGGCAGCCTTAGCCCAATTACGTGCGGTAGAGCAGCAGCTGTCAGAAGCTTCCCAACGCTATATGCGCCTGGGCCAAACCGATATGAAGGCTTTGCATTTTCTTATTGCCGCGAAAAATACCGGCACCATTGCAACCGCCGGGGCGCTTGCCGGACACCTCAAGATATCGACTGCTTCAACAACCAAACTGCTCGATCGACTCGAAGCAAACGGTCATATTCTTCGTTCACCGCATCCTAAAGATCGACGCGCCTTAGCTATCTCCATCACGGATAAAACACATGCCGCAGCGGTGGAAACCATTGGCCGACAACAAGCCAAACGATTCAACGCCGCTGCAAGGCTTACAAGTCAGCAACGCGATATTGTCACTCACTTCCTCCAGGATATGGCCGAGGAAATCACGCTTCGCGACGGTCAGTGGGACAGCTTAGAAGAATAGTCAGCAATAGACTTGAGAAATTGGAGATGATCTAATCCAATTGCTCGGCTAACTCCAACCAACGTTGTTCTAGGTGTTCCACTTCTGATTCGACATCACCGAGTTCTGTCCCAAGATCCTGCAATCCTTGGTAGTCGCTTTGATCATGGGTAGCCAACTGCTGTTGCAGCTGTTCAATGAGCTGACTATGCTTTTCGAGTTTGCGTTCAATCGCTGACACTTCTTTTTGAACAGCTTTACGCGCGGCACCATTCAAGGTGTTAGCGTTCTTGGTTTTCTTTTCAGTTTTGGCGCCGGCCTGTGTTGGCTGTGTGCCGTGAGACTGGTCGTGCTGTTGGGCTAGCCGAAGATACTCATCGACTCCACCGGGAACGTGACGAAGTTTGCCACCCAAGATGGCGTATTGCTGATCCGTGACGCGCTCGAGCAGATACCGGTCGTGCGAAACGACGATCAGAGTACCGGGCCAGGAATCGAGCAAGTCCTCCATGGCGGTTAACATGTCGGAATCCACATCATTGGTCGGCTCGTCAAGCACGATGACGTTTGGCTCGCTGAGGAGCAGTAACAATAATTGCAGTCGGCGTTTTTGACCGCCCGAAAGTTCTTGTACCTTCGCGGACAGGTGTTCTCTGCGGAAGCCAAGGCGCTCTAAGAGTTGTGCTGGTGTATGATCCTTACCATCAATAGTGAAGGTTGTTTTGGTATTTGCCAGTACTTCACGAACCCGGTCAGCGCCAATCTTGTCCAACTGGGAGAATTGCTGATCCAACATCCCGATCCGCACTGTCTTACCGTGTTTGACTCGTCCCTGCGTTGGTTCCACGTCTCCGGTTACCAACCCCAACAAAGTAGATTTGCCGGCACCGTTAGCTCCAAGAATTCCGGTACGCTCCCCCGGCCCAAGACGCCATGTAATATCTGACAAGACCTGCCGCTGGCCGAAGCTCACGCTGACGTGTTCAATATCAACAACGTCTTTGCCCAGGCGCGCTACGGCAAGACGTTTGAGTTCTATCGCATCCCGTACGGGGGGAACATCCGAGATCAGCTGGTTCGCGGCGTCGACACGAAATTTAGGCTTCGAGGTTCTGGCTGGCGCACCGCGTCGTAGCCAGGCCAGTTCTTTGCGCAAAATGTTTTGGCGTTTCGCTTCGCTAGCTGCCGCCATTCGATCACGTTCAACACGTTGCAGAACATATGCCGCATATCCGCCCTCAAACGGCTCTACGATGCCGTCGTGCACTTCCCACGTTTGGTTACACACTTCATCCAGGAACCACCGATCGTGGGTAATCACCAACAAACCACCAGCATTTTGGGCCCACCGCCGTTTCACATGCTCAGCCAACCAGGCGATGCCTTCGACGTCTAGATGGTTCGTGGGTTCGTCAAGTGCCAGAATATCCCAGTCTCCGATTAACAACTTCGCTAGCGCAACACGGCGGCGTTGACCACCGGAGAGCGAACCTACCGTAGTTTCCCAATTGAGATCCGTGACAAGCCCGCGTATCACATCCCGGATCTTCGCATCTCCGGCCCACTCATACTCAGCGAGATCACCAACAACCGCTTGGCCCACGGATAGGTCGGGGTCAATGGTGTCGGCCTGGTCAAGCATGCCAATCGTTGTATCGCTGCGAACAGTAACTTGTCCCGAGTCAGGTTCTAAGCGACCGGTTAGCAGCTTCATCAGCGTGGATTTACCATCGCCGTTGCGTCCCACGATACCAATGCGGTCTCCTGCCGAGACACCCATCGTGACCGACTTGAGTACTTCTTGGGTGGGGTATTCGAAATGCAGGGCCTCTGCCCCTAAAAGATGAGCCATAACGTGACCTATGATAGTTCACCTATTGCACAACAGCGCACGCATTCGTTCACAGCACGACTCAGGATGCTCCTTTAGATCAAGTGAGCACCAGCGACCGGACCATATTCTGCGACAGCTGAGATTTCCATACGTTGCTCGAAACGGTCCGCCAGCTCGGTGGCTGCACTGAGGTTTGCGGCAAGAAATAGCAACGATGGTCCTTGGTCGATAGTTTGGACGGCCAGTGCACCTTCATCCATTCCTGCGGTCAGCCAGTCGTTGTGCTCTGGTAACAAACTGACCAGTGCCGGTTGGAAATCGTTGTGCATCATCAATGCTAGTTGGCTCGCGTCTCCGTGTGTTACAGCCTCGACAAGTTCTGGTTCAAAGGCAAGCACACGCCGATTCGGACCGTCGTCGTGTGCCTTCCGTAGCATACGTACCTGCTCAAACATCTCGGTTTCATCCAGATCCGCTGCAGCTGGTACAAGTACCATGGCGACTTCTGCTTGAACTAATACCGGCGTTATGATCCCCTCGGTTGCATCAACATGTGAGATGACGGCGCCCCCGCTGATAGCTTCAGCAACACCGGCTCCGACCCTGTGAGCAAGACGGGTCAACTCTTCACGGGCAATCGAAGCGCCCCAGAGCGCCGCCAATGCAACTAGTACAGCTGCTGCCGCTGCGCCAGTTCCACCCATATGTGTGTCAAAAGGGATGTGTTTTTGGATTGTAATGTCGAGGCCGGAAACATTCTTTGACCGACTGAGGTGCTGCCGAAGTTCATCCACGGCCCGAAATATGTAGACCAAGTCGTTATGCGGTATGTCTTCATACTCAATGAGCGTCTGGGACGCGTCTTCGAAACTGACGAGTATTTCTTTATCATCACGCATCCGAATGGAAGCCAGATCATACCGCGAGACTGCTAATTTGAAGCTGAGCACTGTTGGCTTCTGCTCACCTTCATGCTCTCCGATTTGACTCGTTACCGATACCATGGCTGGGGCCTGAGCCGTGGCAGTTGCTTGTTCATCGTATTCAAACTGTGCGCTCATTGTGCATCCCTGTGCTGTTTCTGCTCGGCGATCCGGGCAAAGTGTTCTATCGATAGGACCTCTCCGCGTGCTTTCGGATCGACATCGGCGGCTACTAGAATCTCCTCGGCTGCTGCACCAGAGCCAGCCCATTTACTCAAGGCTGCACGCAGAGTCTTGCGGCGCTGAGCAAACGCGGTGTCGATGACGTCGAAAACTTGCTCACGAGTGGCAGTGGTGTTAGGTGGCTGACGCGCAGTGAAATGTACAAGTCCCGAGGTAATTCGTGGCGCGGGCCAAAACACTTTCGTTCCTACATTGCCTGCTGAAGTCGCCTCGGCGTACCAAGCTATCTTCACTGACGGAACACCGTAAATTTTAGACCCCGGTGGGGCAATAATGCGTTCGGCGACTTCCTGTTGCACCATGACCAGACCGTGTTCAATACTGGGTAGTTCCGCCAAAATGTGCAGCATAACCGGTACAGCAACGTTATACGGCAAGTTGGCCACAAGAGCTGTCGGTGCCTCATCAGCCACCGCAGGACGTGCTTGGATAATGTCGTCATGGCTGATTCGCAAGGCATCTGCTTCGATCACTGATAGACGCTTGGCACTATCTGGACGCCATTGTTCAACGGTTGTTGCCAAGCGGCTGGCCACCGGTGGATCGATTTCGATTGCAGTGACCGCATGTGCTGCGTCCAAAATACCCAGGGTCAGTGACCCGAGGCCCGGGCCAATTTCAAGGACATGTTCTGTCGTCTCAAGATGGGCGGCGCCAACGATTCGCCGGATTGTATTGGGATCAATCACATAGTTTTGACCCAATGTTTTCGTTGGCCGCAGGTCCAGGATATCGGCAAGCTGGCGGATATCGGAAGCAGATAATAGCGCATGATGTTCTGAAGTCACGTTTCCATCTTAGTCTGCCTCGAGGCCCACGAACGGGTTAAACACCTCGGTCCGGAATCTGTGGGTGAGATTCCGGACCGATGAGATGGTGTCTATATAACGCTGTGGTGTTTAGCGCAGCCCCATCGCAGAGGTGCATGCTGGCCACTGGCCCCAACCTGCTTGTGATTGCAATTTGGAAGCGATAGCGATCTGCTGTTCACGAGTTGCTTGATCTGCAGTAGGCGCGTACTGGTCGCCGCCCATGGAGGTCCATGTGGTGGGGTTGAACTGCAGCCCACCGTAGTAACCGTTGCCGGTGTTGGTGGACCAGTTTCCGCCGGATTCACATTCAGCCAGGCGGTCCCAGACTGAACCATTTGCTACCGACGGTGCTGAGCTGTCGTTACTCGATGATGAATCGGATGAGTCCGAAGAATCGGAAGTGGATGAAGAGTCTGATGAAGTAGAAGGCTCTGGTTCAGGCTCTTCTTCCTTGGTACCGCGCAAGACAACAGCGTCGGTTGGTTCTTCAGTAACTTCGCGGTTTATTTCAGTCTTGTCGACTTCTTCACCATTTTCAGTGGTGACCTCGTAAGTCACGCTAGCTACACCGTTTTCACCTTCAGTATCGGTTTTAGTTTTCCCTTTGTCGAGAGAATCATCGTTTTCGTACGTGGTTTCGTATTCGAGAGTTTCTTCTTCGGTAACTTCAGTCGTTTCGACAACGGTCACTGTAATGGCCGTGGACGCGTTGATCTTCTGATCAGGTTTTGGAGAAACTTTATCGTCTTCATCCACTGACACGTTGGCGTTGCCTAGAACATCTTGGACGGTGTCGCCAGTGGTCAAAACTTCTTTCGTGTCCTTGCCCACGGTGATTTCCATGAGCTGCGGTACCTGAATTTGATCAGCGCTGAGCGGTGTAATCGATGAAACACGCTCGATGTCGAGTGGCTGATCTTCGGTTGGTTCTTCAACGTTCTCGGCGTCGGCAGTGACTGACTTATCGGCATTGGCCTGGGTGATAACGAATGCTGCAAGGCCGCCTACGACCATAACCAGGGCTGCAACCTGTGCAACGATCTTCGTCAGTGTGCCGCTGAAAATGCTTGACATATAGAAAAATCCATAGGGTTCGGGGTTCCGACGCGGCACGAGACGCCTGATCGTCGAGGACAATATGCACGACTATAACGGAAAGATAACATTCATTACAAATCAATAACGCATATTTGTTGATCAAACCGCGGAGTAATCCTCACATTACTATCATCTTGGCTAGTCAGAAAGAAAATTTCCATATACTCGCTGGGTATTTTCGAAGATAACGGAACCGAGATCTTCAACGCTTTGGCCACGGGTCTCTGCTAATTGATAGAGGGTGTGCGGCACAAGATAAGGAGCATTCGGACGGCCCCGATACGGATGCGGTGTAAGAAACGGAGAATCTGTTTCTACTAGAAGCAATTCTTGGCGCATTTGCTGGGCAGCAGCCCGACCTGCACTATTGTTTTTGAATGTTACTGCCCCTGAGAATGAGGCATACCACCCGTGCTCATTCAAGATTCCAGCCATTTGTGCATCACCGGAAAACGAGTGAAAAACGACGTGCTCGGGCAGCTTATCCATAGATAACAAAATGGACACAACGTCATCGTGCGCTTGTCGATCGTGAATCTGTAATGCGAGTCCAAGCTCTACCGCAAGTTCAATGTGCCGCTTGAAGGCGTATTTTTGGATGTCCCAGTTCTCTTCGCCCTGTGTCCGGTAATAGTCGAGCCCGGTCTCGCCGATACAGACAACCCCGGGATGCTCGGCCAACCGCCCGATAGTCTCTATAGCTTCATCAAGTTGATGGGTTGCCGCGAGACGCACTGTGTCATTCGGGTGGATAGCCAGCGCCCCTCGCAAGCGGGGCTCTTGTTCGACAGCGTCGAGAGTGTATCTGGCTGATTCAAGATCTGTGGCAACTTGCACAGCGCCCACGACGTTCACACTTGAGGCAGCGTCCATCGCTTCCGTGGGCGTGACTTGGACGAGTCCGTCACGAAAATCAAGGTGGGCATGATTATCAATCACAGGCACTGGTGAACGTTCAGGAACCGGTGGATACACCAGTTTACGCTTCCTACCGCTGTATTCTTCAGTTGTCGATCGAGCCTGATTACCAGCCTGGATCGGCTGGGTGCCTTTGGGCAGGTACTGTTCTGGTGTTTGGTGCTGTGATTGTTCTGTGGCGGACATACTTCCAGTTTAACCAGCACTGGCCCGCCGAGCTCAACGTCTCGACGGGCCAGTCATACTTAGTAAGCGTTATTTAACCTTATGCGGGTTTGGCATACCGATGTACTGAACTGAGGTGTACTCAGCAATACCTTCGGTGCCACCTTCACGACCCATGCCGGACTGTTTGACGCCACCAAATGGTGCAGCAGCGTTGGAAATCACGCCGGCGTTGAAACCAATCAAACCGAATTCGATCTGGTCGGCAACACGCAGTGCACGGTTGTGGTCGGTGGTGTACATGTAGGCGGCCAGGCCGTATTCGGAAGCGTTCGCCAGCCGAATAGCGTGGTCTTCGTCTTTGAACTGCACAACCGGTGCCACTGGACCAAAGATCTCTTGGGCCAGGATAGGGGAATCTTCCAGGACAGACAGGATGGTTGGTTCATAGAAGTAGCCGTCGCCGTCAACCTTTTTGCCACCCGTCACCACTTCAGCGCCTGCTTCAACGGCTTCGGTCACGAGGCCGTGGACGTCTTCACGAGCGTTTTCGTCGATGATTGGGCCAACGTTGACGTCGGCTTCGGTACCGCGTCCGACTTTGCGTGCACGCATGGCTTCAGCAAATTTGGTGTTGAATTCTTCGGCAACGTCTTCGTGCACCAGAATACGGTTGGCTGCGGTGCACGCTTCACCCATATTGCGCAGTTTGGCAGCCATCGCACCCTCGACTGCAGCGTCGATGTCGGCGTCGTCGAAGACGATGAATGGTGCGTTGCCGCCCAATTCCATTGAGGTGCGCAGCACGTTTTCCGAAGCGTCGGCGAGCAGGCGACGACCAACCGGAGTGGAGCCCGTGAAGGAAATCTTGCGCAGACGGCTATCTTTCATCAGTGGACCCGAGATCTTCGAGGCTGAGGAGCCCGACACGACGTTGAGTACACCGGCTGGCAGACCGGCATCAAGCATGGTCTGGGCGAAGTACTGCGAGGTCAGCGGGGTCAGCTGTGCTGGCTTAAGCACCATGGTTGTCCCCGCGGCAACCGCCGGGGCAACTTTACGAGTGGCCATGGCCAGCGGGAAGTTCCACGGCGTGACCAGCAGTGACGGGCCAACTGGTTTGTGCCGCACGATCATGGAGAGATTACCCTCTGGGGTGGTGCCGAAGCGACCGTAGTGCCGCACGGTTTCTTCAGAGAACCAGCGGAGGAATTCGCCGCCGTAGGTGACTTCACCACGTGATTCAGCCAGTGGTTTACCCATTTCCAGGGTCATCAGCAGTGCGAAGTCTTCAGCACGTTCCTGCACGAGATCAAATGCGCGACGCAGAATCTCGGCGCGCTCGCGTGGTGCAGTCAAAGCCCATTCGGCTTGGACTTCGTCAGCGGCAGCGAGCGCTTTAAGCGCATCCTCGGAGCCACCGTCTTGCAGACGCAGGAGTTCTTTGCCGGTTGCTGGATCGTATACCGGAAAAGTATCGCCAGAGGAGGCGTCTACCCATTCACCATTGATGAGTAGGCCGGTGGGAACGCGTTCAAGCAGTTCTTTTTCTTGTTGTGCGCTGACAGTCACGGATACCTTCTTTCGATCTGTCGGAGAAGTTCAACTCGCCACTAAATCTTACACGCAGTTCGTGAACTAGGTGGCCCTCATACCGTGTATGAGTATAGAAGTTGGGCATGCCGGGTATTCCTGATGTGCATCACTAAGCGAGAAGCACATGTCGATACCATCATGCTCGTGTGCTCATCCGTTGAAGAAGACGAGTTATTGAGCCAGCCGCAGACACCTCAGGTTCTTTTGCATTGAAATGTAGTTTTTGATTCATCGAAGCTTGAACATCCTCCGCATGAAATAGCCCATGCTGAGCATCATGAGTGCAACCGCTACCCATGTCCAGTGCACGAAGAGAACCCCCAACCAGCTGCCGACCATGACCAGCATGATCAGAGCGCAGCTGAACGCTAGCCAGGCCATCATTTGGACAGCATTTTTATATTGGCGTTGAACGTTGTGCTCGGTCAGCATGAACGGGAAATTGTAGATTCTTGGGTAACGCGCAAGGATCACGACACCGAAGGTAGTAACTGCCAGCATGGCCAATGTTCCCACTCCCTCGCAGGCAAAACCTATGCGGGTCACGTCACCGCTGAAGTCATAGTGCATGGGAAGATTTTCATCCATGCTGAGGGAACGAAAGAAGAAACATACGAGGAGTCCGAACGCAAGGACGCCACTGATGCCAAGTAGGCCTTTGTGCACGGGGTCCAATACGAACGTTGGCTTTGGTCTTTCTTGAAAACTGGTGTATACCACTTCCCCATCGCGATTACGGATCGGGTCTCGAGTACGTCCGCCTTCGGACATGCGTGCTGTCTTCCTAAGATTTTAACCTGCAACTCTACAAACCTGATGTTCCCAGGCTATTCAAGTCCTCACAAGGTCTAGCGGACCATATCCGCGAGGCATGGAGACTACAGTGAGGTTGTTCACTACCCTCAGGCCACATCATGGTAACCGCGACCCAAATGGTCTTGGTCTGGCACCGATGACTAGACTAATGGCGGACCAAGCGGTCCGACATCATCACACACTTGCGACACCTTGAATATTCTTATTGCCCAACTCTCAGGAGGCTCGCGTGACCGAATGGTCCAAACCTCATCCTTCTTCCCGCGTCGTAGTACAGGCTGGCGCTTGTGTTCCAGCCGCAACTCCGGAAGCTCAAAACGGTGATAAATGGGTCGAAGTTCCTACCGAATTCGATGCCATCATGTTGTCGTCTTATGGCGGCCCGAATGGTCAGGACGATGTACTACCGTTCCTGCGCAACGTCACCATGGGGCGCAATATCCCGGATGAGCGGCTCGAAGAAGTAGCCGTCCACTACCGCGAAGCCGGTGGTGTCAGCCCCATCAACGAACAGAACCTGGCGCTGAAAGCAGCGATCGAAGACGAACTGAAACGCCGTAACATCGATCTACCGGTATACTTCGGAAACCGCAACTGGGACCCTTACTTCACCGAAGCTCTTTCGAAGGCACATACCGAAAATAAGGTCGAAGGTCGTCCAACGAAGATCTTTGCACTCGTCACTTCTGCTTATTCGGCGTATTCTTCTGACCGTCAGTACCGTGAAGACTTCGCCGATGCGCTCGAGGCACTGGAGCTTTGGGATGACGTGCAAATCGATGCTTCGCGCCACTTCTTTGATCACCCCGGATTCGTCAATCCGTTCATCGAAGGGACTCGAGACGCTATTGCGGAGCTCGTCAATGAAAACGCAGATCTTGATTTGACCAAGGACGTCGAAGTCCTGTTCTCGGCGCATTCGATCCCGATCAAGGATAACGCCCTCTCCGGAGACCCGGATGAGCACGACTACGGCGAAGTCGGAGCCTATAAAGCACAGCACCTGGCATTGGGTGGCCTTGTCATGGATGCCGTCAAAGAACAATTTGGCACCGATGTGCCCTGGAAGCTGGTCTACCAGTCGGAATCCGGTCCAGCGCACATTCCGTGGCTGGAGCCTGATATCAACGATTATTTGGAAGGCATCGCTTCAACTCGTAAGGCCGTCGTCGTTGTTCCTGCCACCTTCCTCTCAGACCATATGGAAGTCTGGTGGGATCTAGATATTGAGGCCAAGGAAACTGCAGATGAGCAAGGCTTGGGATATAAGCGGGTTGCAACTCCGGGCGTGCACCCTGAATTCGTGGCTGCGATGGTCGACCTCGTGGAAGAACGCCTGAATGGAACGCCTGCCTCCGAACGGAAAGCACTGACAAAATACGGTCCTGGCTACGATGTTCGCCGCGCTGGCTCAAGCCAAGGTTCCGGTGCGCTACGCGCTGCCACGGGCGGTCTGTTGCCATAAGGGCCACCTAAAGTAGCAGGAGTTTATGCAAGCTCCCCGGGACTTGGGCTGCAAAATGAGTAGCCAAGGACTGGGGAGTTCGTATTTTCCAGCAAACTCGAATACCCCGAACCCTATGCAGCTCCTTATCGATCCGGTTCGCCACCTGACGATGAGCCGCATGCCAAGGGCTCTGCCTACTCACCTCCTTCGTGTTTTCATGGCTGTGCCAAAGCAGCGTTATAAAGCTCGCGTGCCGAATGCCCCGTTCTTTGCGCCACTTCACGAGTCGCAGTTTTTAAGCGCTGTCCATCTGCAACGCTGGTCCGTACGTATCCCAGGGCCACCTCGAAGCTGACTTGCTCAGCTTCAGGAGCAGGCCCCACCACTATCACGATCTCACCCTTAAGCGTCTTGGACTGCGCCCATTCCACCAGTTCATTCAATGACCCTCGGGCGATTTCCTCATGGAATTTCGTCAATTCACGCGCCACCGCAGCGGGCCGATTCGACCCGAATGCATCGGACATCGAGTTCAAAGTGGCAGCCGTTCGATGCGGGGACTCATAGAAAATTAAACTTCGCGTCTCACTAGCAAGCGCAGCCAGCACCTTTGCTCTGTCCCCCGTCTTGCGAGGCAAGAAACCTTCAAACGCAAAACGATCGGTTGGCAATCCTGAAAGGACCAGTGCTGTGATCGCAGCTGAAGCACCCGGTGCCACAGTGACGGGGATGCCCACAGCAATCGCTTCCTGAGCGAGCCGATACCCGGGGTCAGAGATAGCTGGCATCCCAGCTTCTGGCACAAACACCACACGCTGCCCAGACTGGACAGCGTCAAGCAGTCCGGCAGCAGAATCAACTTCATTATGTTCGTGATGCGATACAACCGTCGCCTGTGTTTGCACACCCGCGGCATGCAACAGTTTGTGCAGCGTACGAGTATCCTCGGCGGCGATGATGTCTGCCTGGCGCAGTACCTCTTTAACCCTGTCTGTCAGATCCCCCAGGTTGCCAATCGGTGCTGCGGCCAGGGTCAAGGGGGCCAATTTCTGTGGGGCGGCGTCGTGATGATGATGTGTGCCAGATGCGTCCATGTTCCCATTATCCGCTGACACCAGCGGTAGCATGGCTTGTGTGTCAAAGAAACTCCTCAACCAAACCCCCGATTGGTTAAGTCACCGCGACAGTGCCTTTTCGCTAACGGATCTTCGAACACGATTGGTCTATCCGAGTTTTCAGCTCGGTCGATACGGGTGGATCATTGCCGCGGTGCTCACCGTGGCTGCAGGGCTATTGCGGTTCTGGAATTTGGCACACCCGCAAGAACTCATCTTTGATGAAACCTACTATGTCAAAGATGCTTACTCGCTGTGGCATTTTGGCTACGAACGTTCCTGGAGTGATGACGCCGACGAGGCATTTGCTGCGGGGCAGGCCCAGCCCGGCGAAGATGCTGCCTACGTCGTACACCCCCCGGCAGGCAAATGGTTGATCGCCACCGGAATGGCGCTATTTGGTTTCGACAACGCCTTCGGATGGCGATTTGCCGCAGCGGCGGCAGGAACCCTGGCAGTGTTGCTGACCTTCGTGTTAGCCGCCAAGCTGTTCCGTTCGCTGTTTCTGGCGTCAGTCGCAGGGATTCTGCTCACCGTTGAGGGCCACCACATCGTCATGTCCCGCGTAGGGCTCTTGGATATCTTCTTGATGTTGTTCGTGCTAGCGGCGTTCTGTGCGCTGATTGCCGACAGAACATGGGGACGACGGCGCCTGGCCGCCGAACTGGCGACGAAGTATCACCAAATGGCATCCGGCAGTGCTTCAGACACGGCGCGGAAAAACTGGAAACAGGCCATAGCCTATGGTCCGTGGTTGGGGCTGCGACCGTGGCGCATCAC
This sequence comes from Candidatus Yaniella excrementavium, assembly GCA_019115865.1. Classification (GTDB taxonomy): domain Bacteria; phylum Actinomycetota; class Actinomycetes; order Actinomycetales; family Micrococcaceae; genus Yaniella; species Yaniella excrementavium. The sequence goes on from DXCT01000005.1 coordinate 103,118, forward strand.
CGCCGGTGTGCTGTTGGGTATTGCCGTCTCGGTCAAACTTTCTGGCTTAGCTTTTATGGCAATCTTTGGGCTCCTCACCGTGTGGTGGGACGCTAACGCTCGCAAAACCGCAGGCATCCGGCGCTGGCTTCCGGGGGCAGCTCTGCTCGATGGGCTATGGGCTTTTGTCTCGATCGTCTTCGTTGGTGCCCTTGCCTACATTGGTACCTGGGCCGGCTGGTTGGCTACTTCGGGTGGATACTACCGCAATTGGGGGGCTGAAAACCCAAGTATGCTACCCGACTGGTTGGCCTCATTGGTGCACTATCATGTGCAGGCCACCACGTTCCATACGGATCTAGACAGTACGCACAACTATGCTTCCGCCGCGTGGATTTGGCCGTTCGCCGGGCGCCCCGTGTCATTTTATTATCGCACCGAAGAAGATGGCATCACCTGTGCGGCTGAACAATGTTCGGCCGCGATTCTCGATCTACCGAACCCACTGATCTGGTGGGCAGGATTACTGGCCATTGTCGCGATCTTCATCCGCTGGCTTATCGTCCGTGACTGGCGAGCCGGGGCGATCCTAGCCGTCTATGTGGCCGGTCAACTTGTGTGGATTTTATGGCCAGAACGCACCATGTTCTTCTTCTACACGGTGGCCTACACTCCATTTCTTATCCTGGCGATCAGTTATATCGCGGGACTGTGGTTGACACGATCCACCGACACCGGTTGGCAGTTACCGTCCCGGAACGTAGCTGTTATGGGCATCGGACTCTTTGTGCTTGCAGCCCTGGCAGTGAGCGCATACTTTTTGCCGTTGTGGACGGGTGCTCCAATGCCACATGATCAATGGCAAAATCGCATGTGGTTCCAGTCCTGGATATAGTGACGCAACGCATGACGGTGTGATCGTGATGACGCTAGAATAGTACGCGGCCAATGAACGTATCCCGAGAAGAGGTCCCGTGCACGTCGCGACACCAGAAATTGAACGGCTTGATCCAGCATCCAACCTCACAGATCTCGTAGTGAACAGACTCGGAGCCGATCCTGCGCGCACGGTGTACTCGATCCCACGCGGTGATGACCTCGCTGCGTTGTCCTGGGAGGAAGTCACCGCATTTGAATTTCTGGAACGGGTCCGCGATATTGCCAAAGGGCTCATCGCTTCGGGGGTACGACCCGGGGACATGATCGCTGTTATGTCTGCGACCAGTTACCAGTGGGCGCTGGTGGATCAGGCTATTTGGTTTGCCGGGGCAATTTCTGTGCCAATCTACGAAACTTCCTCCCCCTCCCAAGTCGCCCACATTCTGGCTGATTCCAACGCAACAACAGTTTTCGTAGCCGGTAGTTCCCCTGCACGGGCCGTAGCACGAGCCATCGAAACGCATAACCTGGGTGCTATCCATCAGTTAGAACTCACCGAGGCCGGGTTGCGCGGACTTGCCATCAGCGGCTCCGATGTATCCGACGCCGACGTTGAAACCGCACGTAGTCTGGCCACGATGGACACCACCGCAACCGTCGTGTACACGTCCGGTACTACAGGCACCCCCAAAGGGGCAATGATTTCACACGGTAACCTTGCTGAAGGTGCCGTCAATATTGTTCCGTTTGCCGGCGACATCGTACTCAGCGATCCGAATCCACGCCTGCTGATGTTCCTCCCGCTGGCTCATATTCTGGCCCGGGCGGTGCAATATTTTTGTTTAGTCGCAGGTATTGAGGTAGCCCACACCTCGGATACCACCAATGTCACCAAAATCATGCAGGCCTACCACCCAACCTGGCTACTCGTGGTACCGCGCGTACTAGAAAAGGCATATAACGCCGTGCTGGCTCAGGCTGATGAGGCCACCGGTGTGCGCAAGAATCTGCTCAGCGATGCAATCGATGTCGCTGAACAATGGTCTCGTGCACGCCAAGCCGATCAGATTCCTGTGGGGCTACGTATCAAGCACGCTTTTTATAATCGCGTGGTCTACGCAAAAATTCGCGAAGTGTTCGGTGGCCAGGCCCGGGCAGCCATTTCCGGGGCCAGCCCGCTCAATGAGAAACTCGCGCATCTGTTTACCGGTATTGGTTTAGAAATTTATGAGGGTTATGGCTTGACCGAGTCAACCGCTCCTGCCGCAGTCAATGTGCCCCATAATGCGCGGCTAGGCTCCGTGGGCAAGCTCGTGCCCGGCATGGAGGCTAAGCTATCGGATACCGGAGAACTGCTCTTACGTGGGGTGGTAGTCTCCCCCGGCTACTTGTCCGAGGAGGATACGGTTGATTCCTTTGACGAAGACGGTTGGTTCGCCACCGGGGATCTGGCAGAAATTGACGACGATGGTTTCCTGTATATCACCGGGCGCACCAAGGACCTCTTAGTCACTGCCGGTGGAAAAAATGTTTCTCCTGGACCGTTGGAAGAGACCATTTCAACGGCACCGATTATCGGGTATGCGATCGTAGTGGGGGAAAATAAGCCATTCGTCGGGGTATTGATCTCCTTGGATACTGACGAACTCAGCGCTTGGGCGGCACGTCGCGGCAAGGTGGGGCTGACTCTGGACGAAGCCCGCACCGATCCGGATGTGCATGCGGAAATCCAAAGCTACATCGACCTGGCGAATCAGAGTGTTTCCAAAGCCGAGTCCGTGCGCAAAATGGTGATCCTACCGACCGAGCTGTCACAGCAAACCGGTCACGTCACACCGTCAGAAAAACTGCGTCGGGCCTCTGTTGTCGAAGATTTCAAAGAGGCTATGGACCAGTTGTACGGTTAGCCGCTGGATGATCGGTTCCAGGCCGTTCCACTACGACTTGTGATTCCATAAATCGCTGTGCCTGTTCGTTGCGGTGGCGACGTCGACCGGTTGGTGCGGTGCAAACCATGATGGTAACCATAATGGCCAGGGTAAGCCCTGCAATCCACGCGGCCGCGTCAACCCAAAACTGACCTGGGTATAGACGAATCAGCGTATCGGTGGTCGAGAACGTCCAGGTACCATCTGCAAAGAAAATCTGGTGGAAACCGGCGAAGAAGGCTTCCCAGCCGAAGGCTGCCACGATAGCCAGGATGATCATCGCCACGGTAAACCACACGGCACCGGAAAACACTGAACGGGCAATGGCACCCTTGCGCATGCGGTACAACAGAATCATCAACACGATGCACACCACTGCGGCGACCAGGCCTGCAATATTGGTGATGAACATGACCTGTTTGACATCAGCCATGTGTGAGACCTCGGCCTCGGTAAATACTGGATTGCCATTGGCAAAGGTCAGGTCGGCCAAGTAATTCTGCGGGGCAAAGTTAAAGAGGTAGTCCAGCCCGTAAGAACCATAGGTCATGCGCTGTTCGGTGTCCATACCAAACTGGTCGGCGGCAAACCCGGGACGGTGATACTGAAACCACAAGAATATCGGTGAGGCGATGAGCCGGATGACGCCAATCAGGATGACCAGCGGCGCTAAGATGGCCAGGACGACTTGCATGATGGCCGCGGCCACGGGCGAACCAACGACGGCGCGATCCCGAGCCTTGGCGCGGGCAGAAGCTTCATCTTCAAACGAGTCATGTAGCGGTGCGGTGATCAACGTGGCCTGCTGGCGCGGAGCCGCATGCGACCCTGGTAACGCTTTGGTCTGCTGTGTGTCGTTGTGGGGTTCTGCCGGTGGCTGCGAGGATGAATCCTTTGGCGTCACAGCGGGTGCATCTTCGGTGGGCTTTGGCTGCCGCGGCAGATCAGATGCGGAGTGGAGCGTGTCTCCGGCAGGGTCGATTCGACGACGCGCACGACGCGGAGCGGTCCTAGGATGTGTAGCCGGGGTTGGCTGGTCACCGGAATCCTGCTCGTCGTGTTCCGCAGATCTTTTCGACATAGACCCCACCTTTCAAAGCACATAACGTGGTGCTAGCCTACGACGCGCACAAACATGTTGGTTTATGGCACACCGTAGAGCTGGAAACTTGGTGCGGTGCCCTAGCCGGTGATCGTTGGACGCCCGCCGTCATATTCATCGAGATCGGCGTCGACGTTGGCCTTGGCCGCACGTGTACCAAGTACCCAGGTATACACCCAGTAGCCTGCCAAGACCAGCGCTCCGATAGTAATTTTGAGCCAGGTTGGTAATGGCGACGGCGTGACGAGTCCTTCGACCAATCCGGAGATGAGCAATACCCCTACAAGTCCTGCACCAACTAAAATCAACTGGCGTCCCCAGTAAGCCAGCGACTGCAAACGTGTCCTACGGCCGGGGGCGACCCAGGCCCAGAACACCCGGAGCCCGGCGGCTCCCGCAATGAAGATTGCCGATAGTTCCATGAGACCGTGAGGCAAGATGAAGGCAAAAAATGTGTCGAGCTCGTCGTATTTGTGCATCAGGGCCGCCGAAATTCCCAACCCTTGCGCGTTGACGAACAACACATACGGCACAAAATACCCGGTTATTCCAAAGGCTACTTCTTGTAGCGCGATCCAGGCATTATTGACCCATACCAACGTGGTAAACGATGCAGCAGGGTTTTCCGAATAGTAATCGACGAAGTCTTCTTCAACATAGGCAAGTTGATATTGTTCGGGCATCATCGCGTCAAACATTTGCGGATTGTTGCCGTACCAGAACCCGTAGGCGACCGCGATGGCCATGAACGCTGCGCCTAAGATGATGGTTAACCAGCGGATTTGGTAGAGCGCATAGGGCAGTTTGACGGCAAAAAACGCTTTGATTCCCGCAATCTGCGAGCCGGTGGCTGATGTCAGCCGTGCTCGAGCTCTTGCCACGGTCAGAGACAGGCTATTGGCATACGCACCATCTGGATCCTGCGCTTGAACCATGGAAAGGTGCGTGGAGACACGGCCATAGAGTTCTACCAGTTCATCAACCTCGCCAGGTTGCAGCTGCCGATGGCCTGCCAGTGTTTCGAGCCGCTGCCAATCGGGGCGATGAGTTTTTGCATACGCTTCCAGATCCACCAGGCCCACCCTACTAGGATGAGGCTACCCATACATATTCTTGACTCGCGCTAACCGTCTACACTGGGGTACAGCGATAACGAGTTGAAAAGGTCTCCCATGCAAGAGCACACGATTACCGGTGAAGCCGTTGTCTTGAATTTGCGCGCCGCAAATTTTATGCCGCGCCTCGGGGCGGCTCTGCTGGATGCTATCGTGTATCTGATTGGCTGGGGTTTTCTCATCTACGGTCTTGCTGAGTTCACGGCCGTATTCGGTATGGATGTCGCAGCCGTGCAAACGGTGATGTTGCTGGCCACCATTCTGCTCACGTTCATCATTCCCCTGCTTGTCGAAGGTTTTTCGCACGGGCGTTCCTTAGGTAAGTTGGCGTTTGGGTTGCGCGTAGTGCGTGATGATGGCGGCACCATCCGATGGCGACACGCTTTTGCACGATGTCTCACCGGTGTTTTTGAATTGTGGATGACGTTTGGGTCTATCGCCGTGTTGGCTTCGCTATTCAATAAGCATTCCAAGCGCCTCGGCGATATGATGGCTGGCTCCTATGTCATCTTCTCGCGGGCCCCGCGGTTACCTGCTCCGATGCCCGATGTACCGCCGGCCATGCAGCAGTGGGCACAGGTCGCCGACCTCGGTCGTATCCCGGCCGGTTTAGTAGCGCAAATAAACTCACTGATCCGAAATTCGCCCACCATGCACCCAACTGCGCTAGCTTCGGTATCGCAGGACGTGTACGCGCGTTTATTGGAATACGTCACCCCCGGTCCCCCGGCTGGAGTTGATCGAATGACCTTTATGGTCGGTGTCTTAGCTGAGCGACGGAACCGAGATACTGAAGTTTTAGCGCGACAGCGTGATCGGCGCGATCGCGATGCACAATATCTGCTGCATAGGTAACCGTGACGAAGTCTGTAGGCACAGCTAGCGGTCCCGGTACTGATGTTTGGTACCGGGACCGCTGTGTCATGGGTTGGTTGGTGTTTTAGTAGCGGTAGTGGTTTGGTTTATACGGACCAGCGACATCAACACCGAGGTACTCGGCCTGGGTCTTGGTCAGTTCTGTGAGCCCGACGCCTAGGGCATCGAGGTGCAAACGGGCTACCTGTTCATCAAGCAGTTTCGGTAAGACATGTACTCCCACCTCGTAAGTCTTGCCTGTGATCGAGCCGGTACCGCCTTCGGCGTGGAACAGCTCGATCTGTGCAATAACCTGGTTGGTGAATGAGGCAGACATCACAAAAGAAGGGTGACCGGTCGCATTGCCGAGGTTCAGTAGGCGTCCTTCAGACAGCACGATGATTGAACGTTCTGTGTCGGTGCCTTTATCAAAAACCCACTCGTGAACCTGGGGTTTAATTTCAATCTTCTCGACCCCGGGCACCTCGCCCAAACCGGCCATGTCGATCTCGTTATCGAAGTGGCCTACGTTGCCGACGATTGCTTTGTTCTTCATAGCCAACATGTGCTCAGCCATGATGATGTCGCGGCCACCGGTTGTGGTGATGAAGATATCAGCAGAACCAACGACGTCGTCTAGACGAGCAACTTGGTAGCCGTCCATGGCTGCCTGTAGGGCGATGATCGGATCAATCTCGGAAACGATGACACGAGCACCTTGCCCAGCGAGGGCATCAGCTGCGCCCTTTCCTACATCACCGTAACCGGCGATGACAGCGGTTTTCCCGCCGATCAGCACATCGGTGCCTCGCATAATGCCATCGGGTAGCGAGTGACGGATCCCGTATTTGTTATCGAACTTCGATTTGGTGACTGAGTCATTGACGTTAATTGCGGGGAACAGCAGTTCGTCATTTTCAAACATTTGGTTGAGGCGCAGTACCCCGGTGGTGGTTTCTTCCGTGACGCCACGCAGGTTCTTTGCGATACGGGTCCAACGCTGGTTATCTTCTTGCAGGGAAGCACGCAGGGTAGACAGTACAACTTGGAATTCCTCGGGGTCGTCTTCAGTCGTGGCCGGTACCATCCCGACGCCTTCGAATTCGACACCCTTGTGTACCAGCATGGTGGCGTCTCCGCCGTCGTCAAGAATCATGTTGGCACCAAGTGTTGGATCTTCTGCAGCACCTGGCCACAGGAAAATCTGTTCGGCGGCCCACCAGTATTGTTCTAGAGTTTCGTTCTTCCAGGCAAAGACTGGTACACCATTTGGTTTGTCACCGGTGCCATCGCCGACGACGATCGCCGCGGCGGCTTCGTCCTGGGTGGAGAAAATATTACAGGAAGCCCAACGAACCTGGGCGCCCAGTGCAGTAAGAGTTTCGATCAGCACTGCGGTTTGGACTGTCATGTGCAGTGAACCGGCGATACGTGCGCCTTTGAGTGGCTGTGAGTCACCATACTGCTCACGCAGGGCCATAAGGCCTGGCATTTCATGTTCGGCCAGCCGTATTTGATGTCGGCCAGCTTCGTGGGTGCTGATGTCGCGAATCGCGAAGTCAAAGTCAGCGCCGGGGACGGTGGTTTTATTCGAGAAAGCCGGGTCAACGGCAGGCGAAGTAGTCATAGGTTAAGACTACTGGTTGAAAGTGTTTTCACCGATCAGAGTGCAATGCGGAGTCATACTGTATCGATCACGCATTACTCTGGGCGTAGCAGGCGCAGGTTGGCCGGTTTTTCTGGCATCGGTGCCGGACGGGTTGGGGTTACTGAGCGATCCACCGGTTGGATGGTGCCGGAAGTGGCGTCGAAAGGTTCGTCGTCTTCTTCGGGGGCATTGACCGCATTGGCAACGGCAAGTAAATCATCTGCGTCGTGGGTGAGTTCATCTGTTAGGCGCAAGAATTCCCAACCCACCGGTGCGGTGAATTGTTGGGCGTGCTTGGCGCAGAGGTCGTGTGCGTGGGGCTCAGCGCGTTGCGACATGGGACCTAACACTACGGTCGAATCTGCGTAGTTGAAGGTCAGCGTTGCCGCGGCAGTATTGGAGCAAGCAGTCTTGGTACATAGTCGTTGAGTTCCCACAGCACGCCACTCTACAGCACCTGTGGATTTAGGGATTGCTAGGCTTGGGGTGTGGCTAGATTCTTTTCGCGACCGCGGCATGGACGCCGGGATGTGCGCGCAGATCGTTTCGATCAGGCACTTGGTATTGCACATCGTTGGTTTCTTGACCAGGTTGGTGAAGTGGCGACCATCCAGTACGTGACGGCTCCAGCCGATTTGGCCTGGTGGGACCAGGATACCGGTCCCCCGTTGATCACAAGCGGCATGGATGAATCGGGCAGCGTGGCCATAACGCTATACCGAAAATTTATTGCTTTCACCGTGCCGGATAACGCGCTGCTTCCGGAAACGCTCTACGAGCTGTTGATCACTGAGTGGGCAACGCTAACCGGACAACGTGTCAGCGACGTCGACCCGAGCCTCTAGGGCGCTAGTAGCCCAACCGCACGGGCAATCCAGATCCGGTTTCTTTGACTGTGTTGACCGGCATCGCTGAGATCCCCGCGGCAGAATTGACCAGGACACCGGCGTGGACCTCACCAGCATCGGTCTCTAAGATATAGCCCGCAGCATCTTCATCATCCATGGTCACTGCAGTTTGGTCAGAAAGCTCTTGGGAAAATTCTTCGCCGCGTCGTCCTTCGTCATCAATTGGCGTGATGGCAACGGTGGCTTCTTCAGCCGAGGTGAGGACTAATTGCGACTCCGGATCGGCCAGAGCGGGCAGCGCAACAAGAGTTTCTCCGCGGATGGGTGCAGTGCTTGGCAAGTAGGCGGTGTCAACGGCTGCCGTATTCCCGGTGGCATCTTCGTTGTCACCTGCTCGGTTGTAGGCTACTGAGTTTGCTGAGGCCACCACGTTGGCATCTGCGTCGATTTCTACCGCGTATGTTCCAGGGGCGACGTCAGACAGGTCAACGGTGGTGCTGGCTCCGGGGGCGAGTTCGATGGCGGAGGCTTCGCTTGGAATGTCAACGGGGCCGTCTGGGCCGCGCAACGTGATGGTAGCTGATACCGCCGATCCGGTTGAGGCAACGTGCAGGGTTGGCTGCTGCCCTTCGAGGCCGGACTCTTCAGCGATCGATTCGACGTCACTGGGAATCTGCAGACCGGGCACGACGACGTTGGATCCGGTGGTTGCTGGTTGTAGGGTGTCGACACCGGCGGGCACAATACCATCGAGGCGATGTTGTTGGATATCTGCAGCAACCGGCCCGCCAGAGCTTGAGACCCGAACCGCAACGGAGTCTTCGCTCGGTGCCAGTCCAGCAACTAACAGCGATTGCGTTTGTCCAGGCGCCAAGGTGATATCTGAGATACCGGATTCTTCGATCGGGCCATCGGCACCAAATACAGCAAGGTTCACCGTGGAGTTGGTCTCCGAGGGGTTCGTAACGGTGAGGACCGAGGTGGTGCCGGTCGTGGTGGTGGCCCCGGTTAGCCAGTGCTGGTGGGCTGCTGGAGTACAGGCTGCGGTCGTCATGCCAGCGAGGTCGCCATCAGTTGCTGCGTACTGGGTACTGCCGGCGGCTAGACCTGGTGTGCCGCCCACGGGTTCAACACGAAAAGCAACCGGTTGGCCGTCTGCTGCGGGATCAGAGAGGACTTCGAAGTGCGCGCGATTGGTAACGGTACCGTCTGTACCGGCGGTTGCCGGTGGACCTTGCTGGAGGTCGTCTGGCAGGGATTCGGTGATCTGGGTGGGCGATGGCGTATCGTTAGGACTCGTTTCGGCCGCGAAATATGCGGTCCCGGGGAGATTGCCCGCCAGATCAGAGGCTGCGGCCATAGCTAGTGCGGAGACGGCGTCGGAGGAGTCTGCTGAAAATTGCAAGTCGGTGCCGTCATCGGAGCCTTCGGGAAGCATGGGGACGCCAGAGCACACACTCAATGTTTGGGCCGCAGGCAGCTGTGCTGGACGGGCTTCAGTGTCCATGTCAGGAGCGGTTGTCGCCCAGAGGCTACCGGCAACTGTCATGGCGGTGACTGCGGCAAGGGCGCCTATACCCAGCACGGCAGCGGCCCGTTTTGAAGGTCCGGTTTTGTCAAGGCGACGCAGGGCGGCTTCACGGCGGCGGGCGCGTTCGGTAGTTGCTGCATCGAGTTCTTCGGCAGCTTCATTGGGCTCGTGTTCGTTAGTCATGCGCCCTCCGTGCATTCCGGGTCCGCGTGGGAATCCCCAACAATAAGGTAATCAAACCCAAAATGGCAGGAAACCACCACAACCATTTCCCCGCGGGCGGAGCGTACTCCATGGTCAAATTACCGCCGGATTCCGGTAATTCAAAGGCTTGAACCCATTCGGGATCACTCGCTGTTGCGGTGAGTTCTTCTCCGTCGAGGTGGGCACGAAAGCCTGGATTGGCCCGTTCTGCTAGCACGAGTTCTCGCGGTCCGTCAGCCTCTGGGAGCTCAACGTCAATTGACCCGTCTGGATTCGAGGCAGCAATGGCAACGGTACTGCCATCTTCGGTAATACGGGCACGGGCGGTGGCTGTACCCCGCGGCGGTGTGCCCCCTTCTTCGGTGAGGACTTCGACACCGGCCTGGGTGACGTCGTCATCTTCGGCTTCGGTGTCTTCGGGAAGCACTCGCCAGAGCCATCCAGCACTGGAATGCCCCACCGGTGCCATTCCCGGGGCTGCGTCAATACCGGCGGCAAGTGTTGTTTCGGTGCCCGATGGGTCGGTCAGGACCACATAGCCAGCACCTAAGGCATCTAATGCTTCACGTGGATCAGCATCAGCATTCGAGGTCAGCTGGGCGGCGACAGTACGCAAGGTATCGTCAGCTCCGTCAGCAGGAGCTGCTTGGGGGTTGAACAGCCCACCCGTTACGGTTCGGGAGATCCAGGTGCCTGTCATATCGTCTAGCATTGTTCCGGCGCCCGAAATCAGGTGGGTCCGGATGCCTTCAGATGTCCTGGTGATCACTAGGGTGCGAGTTTGTAATGCCGAGCCGGCAGAGTCGATCGCCGTAGCCGGTAGTGCTCGTTGTTGCACACCTGCCACGCCCAAATTGCCAGTCGGCTGCGCAAGTGTGGCATCAGGGCCAGAGGTCGCATTATCGTCGTTCGTCGTCTGCGCATTCGTGTCAGCTAAGGCAGCTGCAACGCTACGTTCTTGCTGGGCTGTGCTGCGAGCTTCCGAGAGTACTTCGTTCGACACCATTCGCGGGGTCAGCCACGTGCCGACAGAAATCATGCCGGTGACCACCAGAACCGTGGTTACCGTCCGGGCAGGCCATCCGGCACGTAACCGCACCGTGGAAGCGCTTGTGCGCAGCTGTGATTTCCCGATGGTCAGGTAGTTCACACCGATGATGGCAGCTGTCAGCCAGCCCATCCACATCAGCGATACGGCCGGAGTCGTTGATAGGGCCACGGGAAGGCCGGTTTGGTCTATGGAGAAAATTACGTTGGAGTTTGCGGTAGCGGCTGCCAGGCCGACAAAGCCCATGATGATTCCGGATCGGGCGAGGTTCCCACCGATTCCAGGAGCGATGGCCCCAACTATCGCGACCAGTAATATCGGGGCGGCGACCAGGCCAATAAATATGCCGGTCCACGGCACGGCCGCGCTGAGCAGATCCAGCCAGGGCAATTCTGCGAGTCCGGCATCGAAGGATGTTTCGTGCGGCAAGCCCAATAACAGTTGCCACGTGGGCGCTGGATCGTAGCCGGCTGGAGCACCCGGATCCGCCAGGATGGCGCGAAGGTCCGTGCGATGGGTTACTACAGCCGGGATGAGCGTCGCCGCTGCTAAGAGCGGTGTCCACCACAGGATCTTGGCCCGTGAACGCAAGACGAGCATCACAACCACGAGTCCGGCGGTCAAGGGGATAAACATCGATGGCGCAGCGGCAATGATGACGGCCAGCAGTATCGCAACCCATGCAGCTGCGGTCAACGACGTGGCAGCGGCGTTATGACGCGCTTTGCGGCCGAACACGACTGGACGTTCAGCAGCCTCGTGTTCGGAACGCAGGGATCGGAAGAGTTGAATGTCGTCGGCTTTATAACCAATGGCGCGCAATAATGCCAGCAGAAACCAGGGCAGCAGCAAATGTGTTAGCAGCCCCCCGAGGCGCCCTTCAGAAAGGGAAACCAATAGGACCGGTGCAGCGGCCCACACAACGCCAGCTGCGAAACGCACATAGCGCGAAGAGGTAATGGCGCCCGCCAGCGTCCACGCGCCAAAACCTGACAGCGGGAGGGCCAGGATCCATATCCAAACCAAAGTCATGGAGGCATTACTGGTCAGACCAAATAGGGCAAGCAGCCAACCGAATGGGCCGTCGTAGCCGGGAGCACCAGCTCCTGCAAAAGCCCAACCGCTAGCTGCTTTGGAAAACAATGTCGAAAGTTCGGTCGTCACCGGCAGAAGGTTCCCCCCGGCTAGAGCCGGTACCCCCAGTAAATGCCGTAGGCCAAGCAATGCAATCGCGCCAAACACAACGGCTAGCACGACGGCACCTATGCCAACCCAGTTGCGCTCCGGGGTGGCTAATTCTTCAAAATCATCGTGCCCACCCGTGGCCTGCTGTGGCGTGAGTGAGCTGCCCGTGCCGTCACCAATCACACGATCGGGTTCCGAAACTTCTAGTACCGAACGACGGTGATCACGGACCCGTGCACGTGATGGGCGTAGCTCATCGACGGCATCATAGGGGCGGGTGCGACTTCTACTGGCCTTTTTGCGGGACTGAGCCAGTGCGACCGGGCTGGTCAAAGTACGAAGGATACCGCGAGCTTGGGCAACCCCCGTACCAGGGTCTTTCACAAAAAGTCCGACGAGCAACGCACCAAGCGTTGCCAGCCAGCCCCATATCCAGCCGCCAAGAAAACCGAAAAAGCCGGTGTGCTTCAGGCGTAGCCACCGAGATGTCTCCCATGCGGTGGTGATTTCCGGCTCGAAGGACGCGGTTTGGTGCTGCACTTCGGCTGCTGGCACCACTGCAACGCGATGCCCTGCAAGTCGGGCCCGCCAGCAGATATCCACAGTTTGAGCCCACAAAGGCGTCAAGGGGTCAAAACCCTGTAGGTCTATCCACACCTGAGTTTTCATGAGCATGCCTGGCAAAGACACCGCAAAGGTGTCGGTGCGGTGATCGTATTGTCCCTGGTCGAGTTCACCGGGTTCGATCATCGACAGCACATCGCCGTTGTGGGCCACGGTCAGCCCCACATTGATCAGATGACGATCTGAAAGTTGTTTGGCACCGGCTACAGCCACGGACGGAGAAATCTCTACGGCTTCAAGTTGATTGGCCAGGGTTGTTTCGGTGACCACACCGTCGTCGGCGATGAACCACAGCCATGATTCAGCTTCCGCCTTACAGGCGGATTCTTGGGAGGTGGCTACCACATCAGCCAGCCCTGCTGCCAGGCTCTGGTCTTGGTCACATACAACGTGTTGGTAGTCGACCCCCGCTTCTTCAAATAACCGATCGAGTTTCTCCATTACTGGTGACTCGAGCTTGGAAGCGGTGACTACCACCGCGGTATCTACCCCGGCCTGACCGTGCAGGGCGGAGGTAAATGCCTCGGTGGTAGCTTCGCTGGGATTCGTTACAACGAAAATCCCGGTGATGTGGTATTTAGCCAAGGAGTTAGGAGGATTTCTTGCGTAGGCGACGGCGCTCACGTTCGGACATGCCGCCCCAAATGCCAAAGCGTTCGTCATTGGCCAGTGCATATTCCAGGCACTGCTCTTGCACTAAACAGGCTCCACAGACCTTTTTAGCGTCGCGTGTCGACCCGCCTTTTTCCGGGAAGAATGCTTCCGGGTCAGTCTGGGCACACAGTGCATCTGCCTGCCAAGCAAGCTGACCGTCGTCTGCGGTGTCCCCAAAGCCAGGAAGCGCTTCCCACAGGTCGGTGGTTGACGGCGCTTCTGGCTCAGCTTGCACACCCGGGTGCAGCGCCGTCACAGTCGCTTCTGGGGTCTCATCTGTAGCGATATCGACCATCGCGTCGTGAGCCGCCAGGTAGGCGGTGGCACGATCATCCATCGTAGTGAGGTCTTGTCCAGCACTGGGGTCTGCCGGATCCACAAACCAGTCAATAGGAACTTCTCGTCCGTTACGAGTTACGGATTGGCCCTCGCGGCCGGAACGTTCCGCCCGTTGTGCATTGTCCATAGGTTCCTTTCCTGAGCTCCCATCGGGCACATAGCCCGGCATCACGTAGAATGCTTTCAGCGCGCCTACTCGATGCGGTAAGTAATCTATTGTACTGCTTCCTAATTACACCGTTGTAACTTGCAGTAAGTCAAGCTGAGATCCAGACAAACATGCGGCCTGCCAGGCAATTCACAGCCAATTTTCAGTCCAAGGTCATAGTCGCTTCGAGTTCTCACCTGCGGTGATACTCAGAAGTAGCTAGCCTAAGAAGCAACACTGTTGCCGTCAAAGGACATCATGATCTCGCTGAATCCAACGCCCTCAAATCAACCACTTGAACCTGGCACTAACCTGATCGCCCACTTAACGGCATCGCCAAGGCCGGCCATTATTCACTATGCCCAAGACGGCCGCACCGAGCTTTCAGGCCGCGTCGCTACCAACTGGGCCACCAAAATGACCCACCTCCTCGACTCCTACGGCATTGAGACACCCGACCAAGTGCTGGTTGACCTGCCGATCACCTGGCGATCACTCGCTTTGACCTTAGGCGTTGCATGGACAACTACCGCCTGCACAACCGATCCAAACGAAGCTGCAGCCATTTTGACCGATCAGCCCGAGCATCATCTCAGCGCTGCTGCAGAGCTCTTTGTCACACACCGTGACGACATTGATGCGGCACTCATCAATGTCGACGACGAAGTGCTGTCACACGCAGACCAGGCACTGCTACCAGTCCCAGACATTATTGGCAGCGCACAGACCACCCAGCAATCCTCTGAACATGTGGAAACTCATCCATCCGGTGTGGTGATTCGGGCCGGGGAACAACGACTCGACGCAGCAACCTGGTGGGCCATCATTGATGCATGGCGCAGAACGCAACCGGTCGTTCTCGTTGAAGACTTTGACGATGCCCAACTAACACGCATCATTACCACTGAACGGCTCGGCTAACGGCCGGTTGGGGGATCTTCGTCACCAGTTTTTTCTGACTGCGATGCGATCTGCGGTATTGAACCGGTCAGTATCTGGTAATCCTGCCCGGTTTTTGGGTCGGCCTCCATGGCTTCAGTGAACACCCACAACCGGTAAGCGATAAATCGGAAAATAGTCGCAAACCCAAGACCAATGATGTTGCCAAAAAGCACCATGCCGCCAGCAGAGGTCACCCCCAAGAAGTATTTGGCAATGAATACGAAGGCTGCTTGAATGCCGGCACCTACAGCGTTCATGACTAAGAAAAGCACTAACTCGCGCATCACGTTGGACTGCCGGCGATTCCTAAACGTCCAATAGCGATTAGCTACCCACGAGAATATCGTAGCGACCCCGGTAGCAATCACTTTGGCTTTGACTGCTGAGTCTTCCATGGGACCGGTGATCAACCATAAAAATATGCCAGTATCGATAAAGAAGCCGATACCGCCAACTACCCCAAACTTCGCCACTTCACGCCATAGCAGTTGCACCAGTGCCACGATACGTTCCCGCACTCTGTGCAACATTGGTCCTCCTTGAGCCGCGGTGGGGTCGTAGATACTCTAGCCTGCTCCACTAAAATACTGTTGAATTCAACCGGTCCAGAAAATCTTTGCACGCTGGTGCCCATCAGACACCGGGTCCGTGTCGCATGCCACCCACCCAACACGCCACGAGTGAAAGCACGCTAGTGTGGAGGCGTGACTTTTCCAACAATAGGTGTAGTAGGCGGCGGCCAGTTAGCTCGTATGATGGCTCCGGTCGCGATCAATCTTGGCGTGAAATTGCATGTCCTTGCCGAAGCTGAGGATGTTTCAGCCACCACGGCGGCCACGTTCACCGTCGGTGACTACAAGGACTACGACACGCTGGCAGCCTTTGCCAGCGGCGTCGATGTGGTGACCTTCGATCACGAACACGTCCCCACAGAACATCTGCAGCGCTTGCAAGACGCCGGGGTACAGCTTGCTCCCGGCCCTGGCGCGCTAGTGTATGCCCAAGACAAGTTGCTCATGCGCTCCAAGATGGCTGAGCTGGGTCTACCGCAACCAGCATGGCGTGCTGTCACTTGCGTTGATGAACTGCTCAGCGCAGGCGAAGATATCGGATTCCCGATTGTACTGAAAACACCGCGTGGTGGTTATGACGGTAAGGGTGTCTGGGTACTGGACTCTGCTGACGAAGCCCGTCAGACCCAGGACTGGTTTAACGGTTCGCACCCTGCGCTGTTGGTCGAGGCAAAAGTCGAGTTCCGCAGTGAACTCTCAGCCCAGATCGCACGCTCCACCACCGGTGAGACCGTCACCTACCCCGTTGTTGAGACGATCCAGACGGATGGCGTGGCCGACATCGTGAAAGCTCCGGCACCACAATTGGCGGCTTCGACTGACCACGCAGCACGCACTGCAGCTGAGACGATAGCCAAGAGCGTGGGCGTCACCGGCATGCTGGCCGTTGAACTGTTCCACACACCAGATACCAATGCCGGATTCATGATCAATGAGCTAGCCATGCGCCCACACAATACCGGCCACTGGACTCAAGACGGCGCTGTGACCAGTCAATTTGAGCAACATTTACGCGCAGTCCTCGGTCTTCCCCTGGGCGCGACAGATCCCGTGGCACCCTACACTGTGATGAAAAACTATTTGGGGGCGGAAAACCAGGATCTCTACGGGGCATTTCCCCTGGCAATGCAAAAATATCCGGCGGCCAAAATTCATGCTTATGGCAAATCGGTACGTCCCGGACGTAAAATCGGACATGTGAATGTGCTCGCCGTCGATGGTGACCTCAACGCTGCCCTATCAGCAGCCATCGATGCAGCAGAAATTATCCGGCACGGCCGAACCGACTACACTGGCTAAAACCGTTATCCCCCAAGGAGTTTCGTGTGACCAATACGCCCAGTAGCCCTCGCGTTGCAGTTGTCATGGGATCAGATTCTGATTGGCCCGTCATGCAAGGCGCTTCAGAAGCGCTTGCCGAATTCGGTATCGAGTATGAGGTCGACGTCGTCTCAGCCCACCGTATGCCGCATGAAATGATCGAGTTCGGCACAACTGCTGAACAACGCGGTCTTTCCGTCATCATTGCTGGCGCTGGCGGCGCTGCACACCTGCCAGGCATGCTCGCCTCCACGACTTCACTGCCAGTTATCGGCGTGCCCGTCCAACTCAAAACCCTCGATGGTATGGATTCGCTTCTGTCGATAGTCCAGATGCCCTCCGGCGTTCCGGTGGCTACTGTGTCAATCAACGGAGCACGAAACGCCGGACTCTTGGCCGTCAAAATATTGGCTGCTAACACCGGAGACGACGCTCAGCAACTCCGCAAGCAACTCACCGATTTTTCCACCAATCTGAAAGAACAAGCGCAAGCAAAAGGCGCAAAACTGAACGCACAACTGGCTCAACGCGACAATCGCTAAACTGTCTCATTCGGTTTCACCACAAACTTCCCCAACCCTAATCGAGTAACAGTGACGAACACCTCCACACGAACTACCGCAGGCAAAACTGAGCGCCGAATTCGGCGCGAACTCAACGACCGCCTGCGCCGGCTGGAATACGGCGCTGCCAAACACGATCCGCTCAAAAATCCTGCAGAAGCCACCTTTGGCCAGCGGGCCAAACGTGCCATCATTTTGATCATCCTGACCGCGCTGATTCCTGGTAGCGCCCAATCTGTGACCGGCCACCACCGACTCGGCCGCATCGCACTGACCGTTACCCTCCTGAACTGGGGCATCATTATTCTGACAGGTTTGGGACTGCTGCTGGCACGCGGCTTCACCATGTCCTTGGCGTTCAATCAGTATGTCCAAAGTATCGGCATCTTCTATTTAGCTGCGCTCGCCGCCGGTTGGCTCATTCTCTGGTTAGATACCGCCCGAATCATCAAATTCGTCAAACTTAAGCCCACCGCGCGGCCGATTCTTGGGTTTTTGCTAGTGGCACTTATGGTGGTCACTTCCGGAGGCGCAGCCTATGGCGCCTACTTACTCAACGCCTCAACATCGTCACTGGGCGCAATTTTCGGTTCGGGTCCAGCAGTGGATGAATCCGATGGCCGATACAATATTTTGATTCTGGGCGCCGACGCCGGTGAAGGTCGTACCGGTCTGCGTCCCGACTCGATCTCTGTTGCCTCGATCAACGCCGATACCGGCAAGATTGTGTTGTTCTCGATCCCCAGGAACTTCCAGAACGCTCGTTTCGCGTCCGATTCACCGCTCTGGGAGGTGTATCCAGACGGCTACAGCTGTGGTGACTCGTGTATCATCAATGCGTTGTATACCGATGTCGCCAATAACTACAGCGACCTCTACCCCACCTCGGAAGATCCGGGCGCAGAAGCCATGATGGATGCAGCATCGGGTATCTTGAATCTTGATGTGAGCGGCTACGTCATGATTGACATGGACGGATTCTCCGAACTGATCGATGCCATGGGTGGCGTCGAAGTGACAACCGGCGGCTATACGCCATATCGTGGGACGCGGCCTGATGGTGAATGGGGCAACGCGTGGTGGGGACCTGACACCCACACCTTCGACGGCGAGGAAGCTCTCGGTTTTGCACGTTCAAGGAACTGGTCTACCGACTACTCTCGCATCCAACGCCAGCAATGCGTCCAACAGGCTATGCTCAGCCAATTTGATGTACCCACCTTGGTTACGAGATTCGAGGGGATCCTCGGGGCCGGAGAGCAGATGGTCGAAACGTCTATTCCACAGTCCCAAGTGGGCAGCTTCTTGAATCTCGGAGTTAAATCCCAGCGACAAGATATGGAACGACTCACCATCGGAGCACCAGATTTCGGTGACCAAGGAGAACAGTTTTCTACCTACCCGGACTTCGATGAGATCCACCAGCGCGTCGACGAGATACTCAGTGAGGACGGTACACCACCCTCGGGAGCTCACCTGATGCAACCTACCATCGGCATGTACTTCGCGCAGGCTGATACCGACGATCCAACCGCGAACTGGGATCCCGTCCCCACCCAACCCGACGGTAGTGAAATCACCGAAGAATATCTGATGTGGGCCGAGGACACCGGTCAAGAAAATTTGCTGAGTGACGCCGCCGAAACCAACCACCAGTGCCATCCCGGCTAAACTCATCACGAGAAAGAAAGGCCAATCCATTTGACCAATCGTGTTCCGTCCGGTCAGCAACCCGCGTTGTATCGGCTCACGGCTCCCGTGAAAGATTATGCCTGGGGTTCTACCACTCTCTTAGCTGATCTCACAAACACCAACCACTCGTCGACCCCGCAGGCAGAACTGTGGTTCGGGACCCATCCCACCACCCAGACCACTTTACCTGACGGTCGCGCACTGGCCGATCTGATCGATCTCCCCTACTTGGTCAAGCTGCTAGCAGCCGAGCAGCCACTGTCGATCCAGGCCCACCCAACCATCGTTCAAGCCGAAGCTGGCTTCGCGGCTGAAAATGCCGCCGGCCTTGCGATCGATGATCCACAACGCACTTACCGAGATCCCAACCACAAGCCTGAAATGCTCGTGGCACTCACCGATTTCACCGCGCTTGCCGGCTTCCGTGATCCCACCGCATCCGCCAAAACCTTTGGCACACTTGCACAGCTCGTCGAGCTGCCCGAACTTGGAGTCGTCTTAGCCAATATGGCCACCCAGCTAGCCGAGGGCAAAATCAAAGAGGTCTTTGGCCAACTCGTCGACACAGAATCACCATTTTGGCAGCCTGATGGGTGGACCAAGACGATCTTCCATACGGTCGAACACGCAAATATCGATGACGACACCCTGGCAAATGCATTGGCTGTGTCAAAGATTCACCCCGATGATCCAGGTGCTCTTGTCACACTGTTGATGAACCTGATCCACCTCTGCCCCGGCGAATCGATATTCATTCCAGATGGCACCATTCATGCTTATGTGTCTGGACTTGGCGTGGAAATCATGGCCACTTCAGATAACGTGATTCGTGGCGGACTGACCATCAAACATATCGATGTCAAAGAGCTCGACAAAGTGGTGCGGTATCAACCAGATCCGCCACCCCTGCTGGATCCCCGCGTTGACCACTCTGCAACTATGACGGTTACACATTTCGAACCACCCGTCGACGACTTTGCCCTCACCCGCTATGACTTAGGCGCCGACCAACGAATGTCCGTGGTGCCCGATAGGCCCCGAATTGCTATATGTACCGGTGGCACGGGGCAGTTGGTAAGCCAAGACGACACCGCTGAAGTAACACCCGGAACCGGTATCTACCTTCCTGGCAATGGCCAATCTGTAGAACTGACCGCGGGACCCACCGGTGTGACTATGTTCATAGCCTTCCAACCGCAAACTTCTGCCAAAGACTCAACAAAACGACAAACCGCGGTGGCCAACGGCAAGTCGTCGGCAACCGCGGTCTAGCGTCAAAGCACGCTCTGTTAGTTAGCTTTTTTCCATTTTGCCGGCCGGTGTTCAGCTTCAATGATCCGAACGGTACCGGTCTGGCCACGCATCACAATCGACTGGGTCTCGACCCGGTTGGAGAAATATCGAGTACCCCGTAACAGGTCGCCATCAGTAATACCGGTTGCGGCAAAGTAGCAATTCTCGGTAGAAACCAAATCATTGGTGGTCAAAATAGCGTCTACATCTAGTCCGGCGTCAATGGCCTTCTGGCGCTCTTCATCATCAGCCGGGGCCAGACGACCCTGAATCATGCCACCGGTTGCTTTGATTGCGCACGCAGTAATGATGCCTTCGGGTGTGCCACCGGTGCCCAACAGCATATCGACATCAGTATTGTGACGTGCTGCAGCAATCCCTCCGGCAACGTCTCCGTCCATAATGAACTTTACCCGTGCCCCAGCTTCACGAATTTCACGAACCAGATTTTCGTGCCGTGGCCGATCTAGCACACAAACGTTGAGCTGCGAGACTTTTTTGTCCAACGCTTTCGAGAGTAACTGCAAATTCTGTTTGACCGGCAAACGCAAGTCCACAATATCCGCGGCTTCCGGGCCAACAACCATCTTGTCCATGTAAAACACGCTGGAAGCATCATACATCGACCCACGTTCAGCAACCGCCATAACAGACAGCGCATTGTTGTAGCCCATAGCGGTCAGCATCGTGCCATCAATCGGATCCACGGCGACGTCGACCTTCGGGCCCAGACCATCGCCCACAGATTCACCGTTGTATAGCATCGGGGCTTCATCTTTTTCACCTTCGCCAATAACCACGGTTCCGTCCATGTGCACTGTGTGCAGAAACGCTCGCATGGCATCAACGGCAGCACCATCCGCAATGTTTTTCTCACCAAAGCCGACCCATTCGGAAGCACCGATGGCCGCAGCTTCGGTGACTCGGACGAGTTCCATTGCGAGGTTGCGGTCTTGGGTACCCGCACCTTCAAATTGTTGTGCCGAAGACTTATTCGTCATGTAGCTACTCCAAAAAACAGACTGTGCGGAGGAAAATTACTTCCCTATTCTAGCGCGAATATGGTCGCCGATGAGTTTGGTGGCACAATAGAGTCGTAGAGTAAAAAATCTGGTGTTGTTGCAAAGGAAAAACCATCACTACCGAACACGATGAGGCTGCTGCCAAGCCAAAACTCACCAAATCGCAGAGTAACCGGATGAGCCAGACAGCTAAGGCGATGACCTATTCGGTGCTAGCAACATTAGCGATTGTTTTAGGCTGGATGGCCCTCAACCCCCAGGCGAACAACGAGTTTGACCCCGGTGTGGATGTTGCAGTTGCCGAACAAGAGGTTGTTAAAGTTGCGCCTTTTGTTCCAGCCACTCTTGATGCCCCAGATACCTGGCGGGCAAACTACGCGCGCTGGGATGCCGGTGCCCAAACTGATATTCCTTCTTGGGAGGTGGGCTATTTGACCGAGGAAGAAGAGTTCTTTGGCATCTCACAAACGTCCAATGCGACCGCAGGATGGGTCGATGATAAAATCAATCCGGTAGGCGAAGCAACAGAAACCACCGTGGCGAATCACGAGGTCACCCGTTGGATCGGCGAAGATGAGCATATTTATTTTGTTGCTGAATTGGACCAGCAAGCCAACTCTAACGAAAATGCCCAAACAGAACATAGAGTCGAGCCCTCGGACACCATGACGGTAATGCTGTCCGGCTCTATGGATGAAGAAACACTACGCCAGTTGGCCGCTGAGGTTCTGAACCAATATCAGTAATCGCTTTTCGGCCTCGAATCAACGAACCCTACCAAAGGATACAAGATGCCCTCATCGTTATCACCGCAAGAAGCCTGGGGGCTACTCCAAGCCGGCAACGATCGATTCGTAGAAGGCTCCGTCGATCATCCCCACCAAGATGCTGGCTGGCGTGCGGCACTGGCTGAGTCGCAGAGTCCACACGCGGTGATTTTTGGTTGCGCCGACTCTCGGCTCGCAGCAGAGATTATCTTCGATGTTGGCCTTGGTGATGTATTCGTTATTCGTACCGCGGGCCAGGTTATCGATGATGCCGTGCTGGGATCCCTGCAGTTTGCGATTGAGGAAATCGATGTCCCGCTCATCATTATTCTTGGACACGATAACTGCGGTGCTGTCACCGCCGCTGTGGAATCGATGGAAACTTCTGTCATGCCTAAGGGCTTCATGCGTTCATTGGTCGAACGCATCATGCCCTCGGTCATGGCAGCTCGTTCCAAGGGCATCACAGATGTCAATGGGACCGTCAAGGAACACACCGACCAAACAGTCCACCGCGTCGTCGATACATCCGGCGCCGTGGCACAAGCAGTGGCTGAGGGAAAGACTGCGGTTATGGGTATAACCTATTCCCTGTCCAACGGCACCGTCCAAATTGGCGATATTTTGGGTCCTGTCGAAGCATAAATACCTACAGATTTGACCGAAGCAGAAATAAGCATCAACAAGGGTAGTTCCCAATCTAGGATAAGGATTATGACAACGAAGTCTGATAATCAACAATTCCGTATTGAACACGACACCATGGGCGAAGTGCGAGTACCGGTAAACGCCCTGTACTCCGCACAAACCCAGCGTGCAGTAGAAAATTTCCCGATCTCGGGCCAGGGTCTTGAGCCCGCCCACATCCACGCGCTAAGTCTCGTCAAGAAAGCGTGCGCGGTTGCTAATAATGAATTGGGTGTTATTAGCGATGATCAGGCACAGGCCATCAAATCCGCCGCAGATCAGGTGATCGCCGGTGAACACGATGACCAGTTCCCGATCGATATTTTCCAGACCGGTTCTGGCACCTCTTCGAACATGAACACCAATGAGGTATTAGCCAACCTAGCGAACCAAGCGTTGAAAGCAGCGGGTTCAGCAGCCAGCGTCCACCCGAATGACCACGTTAATGCCTCTCAATCGTCCAACGACGTTTTCCCAACATCGGTCCACGTTGCGGTGACGAACGCGCTGATTAATAACCTCAAACCAGCGCTTGTTCATCTTGCCGAATCACTAGAACGCAAGGCCAAAGAATTTCAAACCGTCGTCAAAGCCGGCCGTACCCACCTCATGGACGCCACCCCGGTCACCATGGGCCAAGAATTTGGCGGCTACGCCGCGCAGGTTCGATACGGCATTGAACGCATCGATTCTGCACTACCTCGCGTTGCAGAAGTCCCACTGGGCGGTACCGCCGTTGGAACGGGTATCAATACACCGCTCGGCTTCGCCGAGCGTGTCATTGAGATCCTGGCCGAGGAATCAGGATTGCCGATCACTGAAGCTCGCAATCACTTCGAAGCCCAAGCAAACCGTGACGGGTTGGTCGAAGCGTCGGGACAATTACGCAACATTGCTTACTCACTGCTGAAGATCAATAACGATCTCCGCTGGATGGGATCCGGCCCGAACACCGGCCTAGGCGAACTTGCTATTCCGGATCTTCAGCCTGGTTCATCCATTATGCCGGGGAAAGTCAACCCGGTCATTGTTGAAGCCGTCTCGATGGTTTGTGCTCAGGTAATCGGCAACGACACCACCGTCTCCTTGTCTTCAACCAACGGTGCATTCGAACTCAACGTCGGCATTCCGGTTATGGCCTCCAACCTCTTAGAGTCCATACGCCTGTTGACGAACTCATCACACGTGATGGCCGATAAGATGATTGACGGACTTGAAGCAAACGTCGAACGTGCTGCATTCCTGGCGGGTGCATCGCCGTCAATTGTGACCCCGCTGAATAAGATCATCGGTTATGAAGCTGCGGCTGAAATCGCGAAATACTCGGTAGCAGAGAAAGTTACCGTTCGCGAAGCAACAATCGCGCTAGGTTACGTTGAACGCGGGGATATTAGTGAAGAGCAGCTTGATAAGGCGCTCGACCCAATGTCGATGACCCGTCCAAGCTAATCCAACACGTTTTCAGTGATCCTCGCACACAGTGTGCGAGGATCACTAAGTTAATGCCATGGATTGCTGTAGCTTGGTGGCTTCCACGATTGCAGTTGTTGAGACGCCAACCCGGCGATACTTCCCGGTGTTAGACGCATGCCGAGATCACGTATCCCCGCGGTCAACGGCCCCGATGCTTGTGCAACCTTGCCCATCCAGCGGGACTGGCGCCATAGCGTCGTAGTGCGTTGACGTCGCAGCCTGTTATAGCGTTTAAGTACTCCATCAAGATCATCGCCGTGGCTGCCGCGTAACAGCATTATCAGGGTAACCGCGTCTTCGATGCCTTGACCGGCGCCCTGGCCAAGATTCGGCCTCATGGCGTGAGCAGCATCGCCTAGGAGCACCGTACGGTCCACTGTGAAGCTCGCCAACGGTTTGGTGAGCTCATAAACATCATGGCGGATAATGTTTTCAGAAGGCGTTGCTGCCAGGCAGTCAGGAATGGGATCATGCCACGCCCCAAAAATCTCGTGGAGTGCTTGCCGCTCATCTGCAAACTCCCGACCTGGTTGGGTCGTCAGTGTCCCAAACCAGTAGAGCCGGTTGTCCGGCAAGGGCACAATCCCGAAAATGCGTCCGCGCCCCCACGTCTCTGACGCCGCGTTGTCTATCTCAACCGGTCTATCGGTGACGCCCCGCCAGGCGGTATAGCCCGAATACAACAGCCCGGTCTCTAGGCCCAAACGCTGTCGGTTTTCACTGCGTAGTCCGTCAGCTGCAATAACGAGATCATATACTTCACTCGCTCCCTGCACCGTGATAGTCGGCGCACCGTTGGTCGCGACCAATGCTCTAGCGCCGAAACGCAGTGAATCAGCGGCTAGCTGTGCGACCAGGGCATCTTGCAGGGTCACCCGGTGCACGCTGCGCAGGCTAGCAACCGCGGCTTTGGGTAATGTAAGCAACCAATCCCCATCGGGTGTGCGTTGCCCGGCCCGCATCGTGGCAATTTCCCCGCTCGAAACACTTTGGACGAGCTCAGACAAACCCACGGTAGCTAACGCATCGAACGCGTTACCAAACAGCGTAAGTCCTGCGCCATCATCCCCGGGGTGGTCACGCTGTTCATACACTGTGACTTCATGACCGTCACGCTCTAGCCCACAAGCCGCTACAAGACCGGCGATGCCGGCACCAATCACCGCAATTCGCACTGACGCTAGCCTTTCTGACGTTTACTGCGAGTCTATGCGCTACATCAGCAGGGTCAGCAAACCACCTACGAGCATGGCTGGTCCAAACGCGATACGGGTGTTCTTTCTTGCTCCTTTGAATACCACCAGGTAGACGGCTTGGAGCCCTCCGGCCAGGAACGCTAGGACGAAACCGGCGATGACGGCTTCCCACCCGAGGAATCCGGTATATAACCCGATCCCAGCAGCTAGTTTTACGTCGCCCATGCCAAGACCCGCACGCGTCAGTATATGTAGTACAAACATTGCCACCAAGTACCCGACGGAACCACCCAGGGTCATAATCCAACGATCCGAAAATATGGAATCAGCTGGGGCTGTCAAGGTAGTAGTAAGTAAGAGGCACGCTCCGCCCAGAAAGAACAGACCGGTCCATCGGTTAGGCAACCGATGTTCACGAATATCAATGATCCATAAGACGACTGAACACATCAGAAACCAGAGCAGCGCACAACTCAACAGCATCACGGTCAATGGCGAGGCATTAGCGGAGGAGAAGTGTTCGGTTAGCAGCAGAGTCACGAATGACACATTAGCTAATCATGCATCCTGGCACGCTATGTGTCGCAGGGCCTGTGGAGAGCGCTACTCGTCAGGATCCGTAGCGTCGATTCCGAGTGGCGTAATCACGCAGCGCACGAATGAAGTCCACCCGGCGGAATGCGGGCCACAGCGCTTCGCAAAAATAAAACTCGGAGTAGGCAGATTGCCACATCAAAAATCCAGATAGTCGCTGTTCACCTGAAGTACGGATCACAAGATCAGGATCTGGCTGGCCACGAGTGTAGAGGCGATCTGATATGGCTTCGACATCGAGCGTTTCGATGGCCTGATCTAAGGTGTAGCCCAGCTCGGAGGTATCGGTGAGGAACGATTTTGCAGCATCAACAATTTCTTCACGGCCCCCATAGCCAATCGCTACGTTTACATGAAGGCCGGTGTTACCACGTGTAGTTGCTGCGGTTTCGTTCAGCAGATCAGCCAGTGGTTGCGGAAGAATACGCTGGTCCCCCACAGGATGGACTTTCAGTTGAGTTCCGTCATCCAGTCCAGAGCTCAGCTGGCGTAAGGTCTGCGCAATAATTTTGATCAGGGGCTCGAGTTCGGCTTTATCCCGGTTGAGGTTTTGGGTCGACAACATATAGAGGGTGACCACCGGAATCTTAAATTCTGCCACCCAGTGTAAGAACTCGTGGATTTTTTCGGCCCCCACTTGATGACCGTATGCGGTGGAAGCGCCCGTTTGTTTTGCCCAGCGACGATTACCATCCAGCACCACACCGATATGACCAGGTAGTTGGGCTTTCGTCAGGCTGCGCGCCAGCCGACGTTCATAATACCGATAGACGACGTCTGGGACTCGCAGTGCACCGAATACAGATGTGGCCATGCGCTACCGTACCTAGTCGTTGCGTCCGGAATCGGGCTCTTTGGCTTCCAAGGTGGGCATATCCAGGTAACCCGGGTACTTCTTGCGTAGAAGTTCTGTCTGGCTTTCGGCCAGGTCATCAATCTCAGAACGCTCACGATCCTTGTGGTCCAGGTGCGGTTGGTTGCGTTCTACAAGCATGTCTTCGGCAGTTGTGGAACGCAGTTTGACGCGACGAATCTGCCGGATCATAATGCGGAACACCACGATCGCTGCCAGCACGAATGCAAACGTTGCCAGGAACCCTAAAATACCTGGGGTGACGTCTTCGTCGCGGAGTCCCTCGCGTAGCTGGGGATCTTGGACACCGGTTATGACCGCAGTGGATAAAATCGTGTAGAGCATGGTGACCTTAGTCTAGCGGTGTGTCTCGCAGCCCGGCGAATAAATCGTCTTCAGGCGTGCTTGTTTGAACTTTGGAATCAATTAGCACGTAGTCTTCCCAAGGCCAATGTTTGCGCAATAACTCATTTGGCGTAAAGAAAAAACCGCCGTGGGTATCCACCTGGGAGCGGTGAGCTCGCAGAGCTGCGTCACGATACTCCAGAAACGCATCTGTCTTGACCTGGGTGGTGACTTCGTGATGAGTTAGTCGCCATGCGTCCGGGTCGTCTTCCCCCGCTGCAACACGATCGTACCAATCCAAGCGGTCAGCATATGGCGAATCCATGTCGCTTTCCAACATCGCGTTGTGGACGGCACGGATCTTTTCCGGATTGAAGGCTCGATCATAGTAGAGCTTGGATATTTCCCATGGCTCACCTGTTCCCGGATAGGCATTGGGATCGCCCGACTTCTCATAGGCTTCTATCGAGATGGCATGAGTACGAAGGTGATCAGGGTGAGGGTAACCACCGATTTCATCGTAAGTCACCATGACGTGGGGTTTGAACTCGCGAATCACACGGATCAATGGGGCCGTAGCGTCTTCCAAGGGCAAAGAGGCAAATGATCCGGGGGCTAGTAAATCCATGGGGTCCCCTGAGGGGAACCCTGAATCGCGGAAGCCCAACCAGCGATGTTCGATGTTCAGAATACGTGCTGCTTCCGCCATTTCGTGGAACCGGACGGCAGTAATGTCTCGTGCTACTCGTACCGAATCACCGTAATACGGGTTGTTCAGGTCTCCCATTGCACCGTCGGTCGCCGTAGCCACCATGACCCGTGCCCCTGCGTGAACATATGCCGCCATGGTCGCTGCGCCTTTTGAAGCCTCATCATCAGGATGGGCATGGACTGCCAATAACCGCAGCCCCGTAGAATGAGGTAGACCTGAGTCGGTGACAGCTGGCAGCTGTGGATCGGACGACATGACGTGGACTCCTTGCATGACAAAATACTGTGGCTTAGGGCGTACAGAATTCGGACGACGATACGTACTGTATTAGGCTATAACTTGATATGAATGCCAACCTGAATCAGGCAGCCTCTGCCGACAACAGTGTAGCTACCCGATATGGTGGCACCAAAAAGTCTCGCGTCTCGAAAAAAACTGGGCGCATCCTTGCTATTATCGCCCTTCTGGCAGCTGTGGTGGTGACATTTTGGTTTGCTTTTTCTGGCAGCTCAAGTATGTTGGCGTATAAGAGCGTTGGCTACCAGATTCATGATGACACGTCAGCCTGGGTTGAGTTTGAAGTCACGAAAGAACCAGAAGAAACTGTGGCATGTGCCATTCGTGTTTTGTCTGATAATGCAGCGGTTGCAGGATATCGAACCGTTGTCATCGGCCCCGAAGAGGACACCGACCAGGCTGGTAAAGAGTTAACCAAGTACTATGACGCCGATATCCGTACCGACCAATTGGGCTCCTCCGGTGAAGTGGAAAACTGCTGGTACGTCGAAGAAGACGGAGCTCCAAACCTGACAAACCTACGGGACTACTAGCCGCTGAGCGTATGGTGCTGAGTTTGAACCCTTGCTATTGGTAATCTGTTCGGTGCTATGATGTACACCGGTATATTCCAGAACTGTCGCCCCGTTTGCACATATTTGGTGCCACGGGGCTTTTAGTTTGATGAATGAGAAAGTAAGGAGGCCGGAATGGCCACAACCAACGGCACACCATGGCTGACGCAAGCCGCCTATGACCGGTTGAAAAATGAGCTCGACGAAATTTCCGGTCCGTACCGTCAAGAAATCGTGGACCGCATCGAAGCCGCTCGTGACGAAGGTGATCTGCGTGAAAACGCTGGGTACCACGCGGCTCGTGAAGAGCAGTCTAAAAATGAAGGTCGTATCCAAGAGCTTAAGGCCTTGCTGGAAAACGCTGAAGTTGGCGAAGCAGCAGCCGATGACGGCATCGTCAAACCTGGCATGCTCATTGAATGCAAGCTTGCGGGCAACGCTATGAAGTTCATTCTAGGATCCCGCGAAATTGCCGGTGATGGCAACACCGAAGTCTACTCGGTTGCATCACCATTGGGCGCAGCCATCGAAGGCCATAAGGCCGGCGATACGGTGAGCTACACGGCACCAAATGGTAAAGACATTCAAGTAGAACTGGTGTCGGTCACTCCATACGACGGCTAATTTTCCGTTGCCCTCGTAACAACACGTCGATCGGACAACCTCGCTGAAGGTGGTTTTTCCTAACTGGAAAGACCACCTTCAGCGGCTTAAAAGACTGTTTTGGTGTTAGCCTGGTGTTGTGTTGAACATCGAAAAATTTATGCTGCTCACCGTCCCCTACCGTTCAGATTTGAGCGGGGTTGAGTCGTTGTTCGTCAAAGCACGGACGGCACTGACCCTCTTGGAATTTGAACGCTCCCAGAGCCTCTCCTTTGCACCGGCAGATGCCACTAAGGCTTGGGATTATGAAAATCCTCTGATCAAAGTCGATGAAGCGCATACTCCAGACGCTGTAGGACTCAATGGCGCTTTCAAGAAGCTCGGCAAATTTCATGACAAGCGGGTCTCAACCGCGCTCGGCAATAAAAAATTAGACCCTGTAGACGGCGTGCTCGAGGAATTCGCTCGTCAGGGTATTCTCACCAAAGAAACCAAGGAATACCAGCTAGTCGCAACCGACGCGCTCGAGACCGTTCTTGATGATCTCGGCCTAGCCTTGCGCGGGCAACGTCCTGTTGAAAAACCAGACCGTGTCCTACTGGAAGTCATCGAAGCAATCAACGCTACAAAACTCTTACTGGGTTCTGCACAACCAAAGTGGTCGATGCAACAGTTCAGTGAACAGATCCACCAAACACCATCAGGCCATCCTGTGGTGGCACAGCTGGTGCGTGACACCTCGTCGATGACGGGGCTGATGGAACAGTCCAAGTTGGTTGCAGTAGCTGAGAAATCTCCGGCCTAAAACTGGACTGAGGGCTCGTAGCCGGCTTCGCGCAGTGCATCAAGCACCTGCTCGGAGTGGCTTTTCCCGCGGATTTCCATGTCGATGGTGATGTGCACGCCCCCCATGGTGAGCCCAGCCCCGACGCGTGAGTGATCCACACGCGTTACATTTGCATCATTTTCTGCGATGATACGTGAAATATTCTGTAGCTCACCTGGCCGATCGCGCAGTGCGATCTTGACGGTGAGGAACCTACCTGCGGAGCTCAATCCAACCTGGATGACCTTCAGCATAAGCATCGGGTCAATATTTCCACCCGATAGGACGGCAACGGTGGAGTCCGACTTGATGCCAAGTTCCTTCAACTTCCCGGTCATGATTGCTGCAACAGGGGCTGCGCCCGCTGGTTCAACCACCATCTTTGACCGCTCCAGTAAGAACACGATGGCTGCTGCAATCTCGTCGTCGGTTACCGTTACAACCTCGTCACAGTACTCCTGGATGATGTCAAAGGGGACTTCGCCGGGTCGACCGACCGCGATACCATCGGCAATGGTTGCCACATTGTCGAGCGAGACTGGCTTGCCTGCCACCAACGAGGGCGGATACGCCGCAGCTTTTTCTGCCTGCACCCCGATCACGTTGATATGACGTCCGTGCTGGCGCGCGTATTCTTTGATAGCGATAGCTGTTCCGGCCAGCAGGCCCCCACCACCGATACTCAGCAGCACGGTATCGACGTCTGGTTGTTGCTCAACGATTTCTAACCCGACTGTTCCCTGACCGGCTACGATCTGAGGGTTATCGAAGGGGTGAATAAACGTGGCACCGGTTTCTTCAGCGTATCGTGCGGCCAACTCTAAAGCCTCGTCCACGTTGTTGCCAGCCAGAACTACAGTTGCACCGTGATCTCGGGTTGCCTGAACTTTTGGCAGTGCTGCGCCTAACGGCATGTAAATTCGCGCTTCGATACCCAGCTTAGAGGCTGCCAGAGCGACGCCCTGGGCATGGTTTCCAGCAGATGCCGCGACCACACCCTTGGCTTTTTGTTCATCGCTCAACGACGACATATGTACATAGGCACCACGGACTTTGAACGATCCGGCACGCTGGAGGTTTTCACATTTGAGGTGAACCGTTGACTTAGCAATTCTGCCCAGCGCACGCGAATGGTCCATTGAGGTTGCTCGGATGACATCTTTGAGGGTTTCGCGGGCTGCTTCGATATCTTGATATCGAACGTTCGGGATTGCGGTTTCACGAGTTTGCAATTATTTCTCCTGCACAACAATATTCGTCTAAGATCACGCTACCGGTCGACTAGTGATCGGGATTGCTTTATGGCAACTATGTCGTCGTTGGATCACGCAGAACGCCTGTGCCGGGATCGGGGTCCTTGAGCCATGGTTTCCGGGATAGGTACTTCACGAACTCATTGATAAACGCCATAACGGGAACCGCAAAGACCGCACCGATAAGTCCCATGGTGGCAGTACCTGCAGCAACGGCTAAGAAGACGGCAAGCGGGTGTAGATTGACCGCTTTGCCCATGATCAACGGTTGCAGAACGTTGGACTCTAGCTGCTGTACGCCAAGAACGACAGCCAGCATAAGCAATGCATTCGCCCAGTCATTAGCTACCAGAGCCAACAGCACCGCTACCGCACCGGTCAGGACGGCGCCAACAATAGGAATAAAAGACCCAAGAAAAACAAGTACCCCCAGTGGCATAGCTAAGGGCACGCCGAGTAACCAGGCGCCCAGACCAATACCTAAGGCATCGACAAATGCCACGAATATCTGCACGCGTACATAGGAACCCAGTGCTCCCCACCCGGCGTAGCCTGCGCCATCGACAGCTCTGCGGTGATGTTTTGGCACAAAGTTGAGTAAGAAGCCCCAGATTCTTGAGCCGTCTTTGAGGAAGAAGATCAACGAGAACACCGCCATCGCAAAGCCAGCAAGGATGTTTGTCGCTGTAGACCCAAAATCTAGAGCACCCGAAACGATGGCACCAGAATTTTCCTGCAGCGTCTGCCCTAGATCCGACAGCAATTCTTGGTAGTCCAATGTTTCAAATGACAGGCCCCAAGATTCAATGAGCGCGATAAAATCACGAACTCCCGCGGCGACTGAAACTTGCATCGTGGCAAAACCGACGGCCAGTTGCTGCCCTGCCAACGTCAATAAAGCCGCCACTACCAGTATCAAAACGGCTGTAAGGAGTAACGAAGATACCACGGCTGGAACCTTCAGCTTCAAAAAGAACCGGTGCGCCGGTTGCAACAGGGTAGCCAATAATGCGGCCACGAGCACCGGGATAATCAGTAGCGAAATATGTGACAGCAACCAGATCGCCACCGCACTCATGATGATGATGAGCAACATCCGCCAGGACCACGCAGCAGCGACGACGACCCCGTAGGGCAAATCGGCAGCGAGTTTTTCTTGAATGCGTGATGACAGTGACGTCTTGGGCTTTGTAGCGTCCGACCGTGGCTGGTCGCCCGATGACGTTGGTGGGGTGGTCAAGCAATCTCCTTATATCCAGCTGCTGTCGAGAGGCAACCTCGAGCTCGCGACGAATAGCCATATTCCCCAGAATACAACGGTGGCCGGTCCTCATGGGAACCGGCCACCGTTATCAGCTAGAACTTGGCAAACGCGAGGTCTTAATCTTGGTTGAAGATTGCCAAAATACGCAGGATCTCGATGTACAACCAGATCATGGTGGCGGCTAGACCGAAGGCGGCAGTCCAGGAGTAGCGTTCTGGCACACCGGCACGAACACCTTCTTCAATAGAAGTGAAGTCCATGACCAGCGAGTACGAAGCCATCACGACGGCTAGCAGACCAATCACAATGCCCAGCCAACCAGAACGCAGACCGAACATGCCGTCAATAGCACCGGTGATCATCAGCACAAAGTTCAGAAGGCTAAAGACCAGGTAGGAAACCATAGCGATCATAAAGATGCGGTTCATTTTCGGAGTAGCGCGCACCTTGCCTGAACGGAACAGGGCCAGTACTACGGCGAATACCGAAAGCGTGGCAAGAACCGCCTGGAAAACGATACCTGGCCACTGCAGTTCAAACAGCGCAGAAATCCCACCGAGGAAGATGCCCTGTGCGACTGCATAGATCGAGATCATCACTGGTGAAGGCTCGCGCTTGAATGCATTGATCAGTCCGAAGATGAAGCCAACCGCGAGCGCGAGGAAGTAGATCCCAGCGTTATTGACTGGATTCGCAAATGTCCAGCCGAAGACTGCACCGGCCACAATCATCAAGAATACGAGACTTGTGCGGTTGATGACCGACCCGAAGGTCATACGACCCGTATCGGCTGCCGTAGCCGAGGGCTGCTGGTACATCCGGGATAGCTGGTCCGAACTCATGGTGGAACCAGTCTGTGGAGGGAAACCAGCGGCTGGTTGACCTGCACCACCGGATGGTTGCTGTTGGTAGCCTTGTGCCTGCTGATAGCCGGCGTGCTGCTCTTGTTTAGCCTGCTGAACGGGGCCTTGAAAAGCCTTTGAACGGAATACGGGGTTGGGCATGCCCATCCTTTCTCGACAATCCCACCGACTCAATGTTCAGCGGGCATATCACAATCTTCCTCTAGCCTACTGGGCCATCCCGGGTATTGCACACCAATCGCGCATATTTTGCAAAGAATTCACCCTGTGAGTCGTTGTTTAGCGCATGCTGGAAACACGTAAGCTGGAGGCCTGATTGTTCGTCTCGCCGCGTGCGGGCTTGTGAACCTCTATACCGCCACCCCGCACAGCAGATTTGCCGTATAAGTATCATTTCAAAGGATTACGATGTCACAACAGCCCAAAGACCCGAAGCACAAGTCAAAAGTCCCACAGTACCTTGGACCGATCATCATTTTGGTCCTAGCAATCGCTGGCGCAGTCTTCGGCGTTTTGTGGTCGCAATCTTATAACCAACCCGACTGTTGCCCAGTCCCAGAAGCATCCCCAGAATAAATAGGTGTCAACAAACTAACAGGGCCCCATACCGGTGCACCACCGATATGGGCCCTGCTGAGTGTTCACGATCATTGGTAACTACTTACTGTAGTCGTAGAAGCCCTTACCGCTCTTTCGACCAAGATTGCCTTCCTCCACAAGCTTGGACAAGACAGGACTGACTTCTTTAACCAACTCGTCATCTGGTTCGGCTGCAGCAAGCGATTGGATGCCGTGGTTAATGTCGACACCCACCAAATCCATCAGCGTAAATGGCCCCATGGGGTGGCTCAGGCCTTCCTTCACGGCCGTATCGATGTCTTCAATTGATGCGTAGCCTTGTTCATACAGATGCAGTGCCTCACCCACAATGGCCATCAGAATACGGTTCACGATGAACCCAAAGATTTCTTTTTCAACAACCACCGGAGTTTTCCCGAGGGCTTTGGTCAATTCCAAAGAGCGGTTCATCGCGTCTTTACTCGTATGTTCTCCCCCGACAACCTCAACCAACGACATCTGTAGCACCGGGTTGAAGAAGTGCACATTGCACACGCGTTCAGGATGTTTCAGACCCTGTGCCAGTTTCGACGAAACAATGGACGAAGAGTTCGAAGCCAACACGGTCTCTGGGGCAGCAAGTGCATCAAGTTCAGCAAATAGTTGCTGCTTAATCTCAAGGTTTTCAACGATTGCTTCTACTACAAAAGACGAGTTCTGCACGGCACGATCACGGTCGGTAGTGAACTCGAGATTCTGAAATCCGGCTTCGACGGCTTCTTCGCTCATGCGCTGGCGCTCAGTCAAACGGGTAGTGGACTTCTGCAGCTGGTCACGTGCGGTGTCGAGAACACGTTCTTCAACGTCGACCAGGTATGTGTGGAAACCACTCATCGCTGTAACGAAGGCTATCTCACGGCCCATTGTGCCGCCGCCGATAACTGTGATTGCAGATTCTTTCATATGGCTTTTCCTTCTTTCGCTATCATTTCAAGCATCATTCTACGAACCGAGTCTGGATACAGCATTTCAAAAGCTGGGCAGTAACAGAACACAGAAGATGCTATCCACCCCGAGTTTTGTGCTGATTCAGAACGACTTTTCCGTCTTCAGGAATCGGCGCAGGCCGACCATCTGGTCCAACGAAGATATAGACGACTTGCGACTCTGCGCTGAGTTCGCCCGATTGGTAGGCGAACTCGTGCAACGTGAATGAAGTGTTCCCGATGCGCTCAACCTCGATGCTGACTTCCACATCAGGTGTCAACGTGAGCTCCCGGTGAAACGTGACGGTGTATTCCTTGATGAGCAGAGGTGGTAGCTCACCTGTCTGAGGGGCATAAAATGCATCGAGCAATTCTTGCCTAGCCTGTTGAAACCAGGCTGGTAATACAGTGTTGTGAATGTGTCCGACGGGCCCAAGATCGTCGAGTCTTGGCCGGATAGTTGCCGTGTGCAAAGAGGCTCCTTTTGTGGGTAGTCAGTGACCTATGAAACCAACTACAGTCCAAAAATGCTAGTCATCATCCTCGAATGCTTTGGTTTCCAAGATTCCACTACGCTTTGAACGTTCTGCAGTCTTATCATCAACCTGACTCGAGGCTCTACTAGGGTAGATATCGCACCACCGTCTGACGGAAGAGGTATGTGTGGCATCGAGAGTAGCTGGGGCTAACACTGCTCGGGTAGAAATTTCACAAAAGCTGCGTACGTGGACTGCAGACAATGCTCAGCTCATTGACTCCGGGGCCATCAGTGCACGTGAGGCACTCCCCCGGCTTGCAGACGAGTCACTTGTCGATATGGGAGCTCCCCTCAACAACAATGGCGACCTCGTACATCAAGCTGCGGTCTTAGAGTCTTTGGCGCGGTACTCGCTGAGTGTCCCCTTTAGCCTGTGGGGTCATCGCATGGTGATCGAATTCCTCAAACTGTCTGGCGGCGGCTACGCTCAATCTGTACTTCCCGGATTACAAGCTGGTACTACACCGGGTGCCTCGGCAATGGCACCTGGTTATAAGTCCCTTGCCGGCGCCGGCGATCTGGATCTACGACTCTCCAAACATCATGATGGGACGCTGCGTTTATCAGGTGACATCCATTGGGCTTCAAATCTCTATGATGATGCCATTGCCGTTGCGCCTGCCTACGGTCCAGAAACCACACATCACACCGGTGTGCGGGGCGGTGTCATCGTGGCCTTTCCCCTGAAGGCATCCGGTGTCGAGATCGGTCCAGACCTAGAGATTCTGGCGATGCGAGGCACCGCGTCTAATTCTGCGGCACTTCGTGATGTCGAGATCCGACCAGAACAGATCCTGACCCGGGATTTCTCCACGTTCCTACAACGCACCCGTCCAACACTGAGCGTATTGCAAGCCAGCTTATGTTTAGGTTTGGCCAGCGCAGCATATGAACAGGCTGTGCTCAATGCAACAGGTTTTCACGCCGTCTTACTCGGTGAGATACATGAACATGGTGAACAACTAGGCACAGCGAGACAACAGCTGATCCAGCTTGCCTCGCACGTTGGGACCGACCACCCGCCAAATCCACAGGATGTCTTAGCACTACGGCTCCAGGCCGGCCAGCTTGCTGGGGCACTAGCAACGTTGGAGTTGAAGACCGCTGGCGGGCAGGGTTTCATCACGACCTCGGATACGAATCGCCGTTATCGCGAAGCAACATTCATCCCGTTACAGGCACCCTCCGAAACGCAGCTTCGCTGGGAATTGGGCCAGACAGACTAAAAGCCCCTTCGCCACAAAAATTGCAGCAAAGGGGCTTGGACCTTAGTGCCTCCGATGGGACTCGAACCCATAACACAGCGATTTTAAGTCGCTTGCCTCTACCTATTGGGCCACGGAGGCTGAATTGACCATTTCGAGTGTAGCGCATTTCCTAACGTTGAGCACAAAATGCGATACATTCACTCCGAACACGCATCGCGGTCCACCAGATCGTGTGTGGACCGCGATATTGGTGTCGGCTAGTAGCTACACATTTTGCGATGCTTTAGCTTCTAGACTGCCTGGAATGCGCTCGAGACCTGCTGCTTCCCGGAAAGCATTATGCGGGGTTTCAAGTTCTTTCAGCTGGGTAGTATCTTTGCCCCAAATGAGTTCGTTGAGCCAGCCGCCCAGAACACGTGAGCTGCGTTCAAAGGTTGGCAGTGCATAGTTGTGGTAAGCGCGGTGCCCAAGCCAAGCAGCAACCCCGGAGAGTTCAATGCCCAGTGGGTTACCCACGCCTTTACCAACTCCCATGCCCGCGACGGTACCGAGAGACTTGTGGTAGTACTCTTCAACTGCGCCTTCACCAAAGCGTACAGCCATGAGGTTGTCTGCCAAACGGGTTGCCTGACGACCGGCATGCTGCGCATTGGGTACGCAGAATCCTCCTGGACCGTCACCGGTCAGGTCAGGAACGGCTGCAACGTCGCCACAAGCCCATGCACCTTCAGCTACGCCACCTTCACCGTCAGATACCTGCAGCGTCGGGGTGACTTCAATGCGGCCACGGTCCTCGACTGGGAAGTCAGTAGAACGGGCCAGCTTGTTCGCTGCAACACCGGCGGTCCATACCAGAGTGTCAGCATAGAAGGAGCCGGCATCGGACTGGTCTGACATATTGACCAGTTTCATATGATTATCGACGGCTGAGGACAGCGAAGTATTCAGCAGGACTTCGATGCCGCGTGACCGGAACTCTTCGACCACCGATTCGGCCTGTTCTTCGGTGACCTCGGGCATGATGCGTCCCATAGCCTCGATCAACACAATGCGGGCATCTGATTGTGCAAGGCGTGGGTTTTTAGCAATCGCGGTGCGCACAAGATCTTCGATTTCGCCGATGAGTTCGGCACCTGCGAAACCACCGCCCACTACAACGAAGGTCAGTGCCCGGCGGCGCTGGTCAGCGTCGGTCATCAGGGCTGCTGATTCGATGCGTTCCAGGATTTGGTTGCGCAAGTAGACCGCTTCTTCGATCCGCTTGAGACCAATACCGGCTTCGCCGAGGCCTTCGATAGGAAAGACGCGTGAATCGGCACCTGCGGTGACGACAACATCCTGATACGGCAATTCGAACGTAGCGCCTTCTGGGCCCTCAATGATCGCTGTCTTTTGAGCGTGCTGAATTTCAACAACTTTGCCCTGCACAACTTCGGACTGGCGCAGATGACTGCGCAGGTCAACAACTGCATGACGGCCCTCGATGGAGCCACCCACGACTTCTGGAAGGAAGGGCTGATAGGTCAAATAAGAGTTTGGGTCCACGACGGTGACGATGCCGCCGCGGTCGCGAATCTTCTTCTGGAGGCGCTTAGCGACGTTGTATCCGCCGTAACCACCGCCAACGACGAGGACGCGAGGTTTTGGAGAAAGATGTGGAGTAATAGCCATAGACCCCACCTTAGTAGGGTCGGATCAAGTTTGTGAAGTTTTTACCAAAGTCACGAGTCGGTCTGTTGACCAGTGTGTTTTTTGCGCAGGAATATGGCGGTCACAACGGCCGCTAGCAATAACACGCCAAAACCAATCACTACGATGGGTTGGACGAGATGGGTTTCTTCTGGTTGATCTGCTGCGACCGGAGGTTCGCTTGGATATTCAACCGGACCCGCCACTTCTCGGTCGTCGTCGCTGCCGCTAGTATCCTCAATCTCACCGCGACGGTGCATGGTGATCCACTCTTGGATAGAGCCCATGGGATTGGCATTGGTCTGTTCAACATCAGCCGTCAATGCCGCGTGGGCATCGACAATGCCACGTCCATAGAGTTTGTCTTGCCCTGCATCACCGGTATCTTCGGCGGTGGCCAGGATGCGATTGATCACTTGGTGAGCCGGCATATCGGGATTATCGGAACGGATAAGTGCAGCCAAACCGGAGACTAGAGGAGCCGCCCCCGAGGTCCCCGACCATTCAGCGTATTCATCACCTGGAACAGCACCGATCAACGGATCTGCAGGCGCTGCAACCCCGATGGTAATTCCCTGCGTCGAAGCGTCCCAGGACGCGGTACCATCTTCCTCAAGGCCTGCCACGGTCAACACCCCAGGAATGGTCGCCGGTGCACCGACAACATCCGAGCCAGAAGCACGATTCCCGGCCGCGACTACCACCACAACATCGTTTTGCTCAGCATGCAGAAAAGCATCGTCCCAGGATTCTGGCCAGTCTTGCTCGGTGGAGGCCAAGGAAATATTAATGACGTCGACGCCTTGATCCACGAGCCAAGTCACCCCATCGGCAATTTGTTCATCGACCGAGGGAATACCTTCCACTGTGTCGTCTAACAGCACCGAAACAGATAGCAGTTCAACTTCTGGTGCGGTGCCTAGAATCCCATCGGTGCCGTATTCGTCTATGGGAGCCGGTTCCTCTGGTTCCTCGGAGGCTTCATCATCGGTTTCCGCGTCGGTGTCGTCTTCAGAATCTTCGTCGTCTTGACTTTCTGGTGGATCACCGTGGCCGTGTCCAGCAATCAGCGAGGCAACCATCGTGCCGTGATTGGGGTCCGGTCCCATGGACGTCGTGCCATCTGTTTCTCCGGTGCCGGATGC
This sequence comes from Candidatus Yaniella excrementavium, assembly GCA_019115865.1. GTDB lineage: Bacteria > Actinomycetota > Actinomycetes > Actinomycetales > Micrococcaceae > Yaniella > Yaniella excrementavium. The sequence goes on from DXCT01000005.1 coordinate 143,020, forward strand.
ATCATAACCTCCGGCAACCTGTCCGGTCAGATCCTGATGGGAATCGTCGATACCGGTATCAATGACACCTACGGTTACGTCTTCACCACGCGAAGTCTCCCACGCTGTGGTAAATCCATAGTCTTCTAACCAGTACTGTTCGTCTCGCCAGGAGTCGGCTACAGCGGGGGTGGCAAGTAGCGCGGTCAGCGCAACACCGGTTAATCCGGCAAGTGCCTTTTTGTACATCGTTACCTCAGCAGTGACAGCGCAATGCCGTCCAGAATGTCTTTTTCACTGGTGATTGCTGTCGTCACAGTATTGTTTGTGGCTGTGCGAATATGGTTCAGCAGCTGGGCCCAGATGACGGCGCCTGCACCGATGACATCGATGCGGCCTTCATGCATGAAGCCATACTGGCTGCGTTCGGTGGTGGTTTCACCGATGAGTTGCTGAGCAGTCTCGGCCAGCTGATCGATCTCGATTTCTGCACCGTGAATTGCTTCGGGATCATAGCTTTCCAGGCCCAGTGCTGCCGCGGTAATCGTGGTGATCGTACCTGCCACGCCGACCACGGCATCAAGGTTGGTGAAATCGAACACGTCCGGATCCAGTTCGGCTAATCGCTGTGCCAGATCGTGCTGGGCGGAGGCAACCTGTTGTGGGCTTGGCGGAGCATCAAATTGATAGCGTTCGTGGAAGCGGACACAGCCAACGTCCAGGGAGGTTTGCGCGGTAATTTCTGCGGTGCCGTCACTCGGATCAATGGTACCCAGGACGATTTCTGTGGAGCCACCACCAAGGTCTACCACCGCAACTCGGATGGGTCGGTCCCAGCGCGAGGTGTCCAGCGCCGATGCCGCACCCGAAAAGGTCAGTTTGGCTTCATCTTCACCGCTGACGACTTCGGGAGTAGCGTGAAGGCGTTGACGGATGCCAGAGACAAACTCGTCCCGGTTTGAAACATCCCGGGATGCCGACGTTGCAATAAAGCGTGTGGGGTGAGCACCGTGCCGGGTAATTTCGCGGGCGTAATCATCGACCGCCGCAAATGTGCGTTGTAGAGCTTCCGGCGCAAATTCACCGGTTTCATCGACCCCTTGGCCAAGACGTACGATACGCATATCCCGATGGAGTTCGTCAACACCATCTTCGGTTTCGCGTGCGATCAGCAGTCGAACCGAATTTGTGCCGGCGTCAATGGCGGCGACCGGGCCGGTGCCCGCGTCGTCATACTGTATCGGGTTGGTTTTCCCTGCTCGACGCAACCGGCGTGTGTGGCGTGAGAGGTCTTTCTGTGGGGCGTCACCTTCGGTATCCCAGGCCCCTTCGCAACGGCAGACCATCGGGTCAAACTCATCTCGCATCATGGCCAGAGCTTCGTCGCCCAAGGGATTAGCTCCTGGTCCCTCGGCCAGTGCATGACCAACAAGTACGTGCACGCATTTCACGCGTTCCGGCATTCCACCAGCCGTGATGCCGGCAATCTCTGGGACGGGTCCGACACCGGCGGCTTCGCCGACCCTGGCCCGTGCGGATAGGTACTGTTCATGGGCGCCACGATAAGCTTCTGCCAGTTCTTTGTCGTGAGCTAACCGTTGGGTCATATCGTCCATCACCCCGGCATTTTCCAGCCGAGATGCAGCCGCAGTGGCATGCGGGTGGGACAAATAAAACGTGGTCGGAAATGGTATTCCGTTACTCAACCTGGGGGCTGTAGTGGCTACCAACGGGTTCCCGCAGGTACAGCGGGCACCGATTTCTGCGACGTCACGGACTGGACGCCCGAGTTGTCTCGATAAGGTGTCAAGATCTTGGACGGTTGGTTGTTTTTGGTTGGTCACGTGCTTCCTTTAGTTCTGACCGGAGGACAGGACTGAACCCCAGAGTCGGTCCGCCCAGCCCATTTCAACGTCTTCATCCAGCGGTGCAATCCCCGGTTCAGATTCAACTAGTCTCTCTTCTTGTTCATCATCAAGCACCAGGTACTGCCGCTCCCCTGGCATCACCATGTTGAACCGTTCTCTGGCCTGCTGTTGCACAAACGCCGGATCATCCCAACGTTTCAACTCAGTCTCGAGCTCTTGCTGACGTTGGGTCTCTTGTTTCAACTGTTGTTGAGCGTTTGTGATGTCGGCTTGCTGTTCTAACAACAGTTGGAGCGGTTGTGCCATAATTAACGCGGCAATGAACAGGACCGCCAGAAGTGCCACAGCACGGCCGGAAAATTGTCGGGCTGGTTCGGGACGATCATCAAATGATTCGGCACGATCTGCTCGGTCCCAGATGTCGTCATCGATGCGTTTTGACTTGCGCTGCTTTGATTTGCTTTTCGTGACTTTCGACGAGGCTAGCAGTCGTTCGCGCATTGTAGAGCGGGGCGCCGGTGGTACTTCTTCTTCCGTGTCAGGTGCTGCGGTGTGTTCCTGTTTCCCGGACTTCTTGTTCGTGTCTCGCCCGGCGCGGATTTTGGTGACCGACGCGGGTTTATCAATGATGACTGCCTCATCCGCGGTGTCTTCTTCTGGCGGGTGTTCCGTTGGTTTTTCCGGCGGCACATTTTTTGGCATGCGCGGTTTCTTCGGCACCGTATCGTCACCTCCCAGCAGCTTGTTGCAGTCTCATTAGTGTAGTCGCCAACAGGGTGATTCGGCTGGCTCCAACACCGTATGTGCCAGGTATTCTCAGTCAGCGTTCAGAATTGCCAAGTGTTCTTAACAGACCGACACCGCGACTGGAGAACTTCCAGTCGCGGTGTCGTGGTCTGGAAGTCTTAGCGAACTAAGCGTGGAAATGCTGCGGTGCCGGCGTAGCGGGCCGTGTCACCGAGTTCTTCTTCGATGCGAAGCAATTGGTTGTATTTAGCAACACGGTCAGAGCGTGCTGGTGCACCAGTCTTAATCTGACCGGCGTTAGTGGCAACAGCCAGGTCTGCGATGAAGGTGTCTTCGGTTTCACCGGAACGGTGTGAGATGACGCAAGCAAAGGTGTGGGTTTGGGCCAGACGAATCGTTTCGAAGGTTTCGGTCATCGTACCGATCTGGTTCACCTTCACCAGAACCGAGTTGCCCGCTGCTTCATCGATGCCGCGCTGCAAACGGGTCACATTGGTGACGTATAGGTCGTCGCCAACTAGCTGGACTTTATCGCCGAGCTTGGCCGTCAGCTGTGTCCAACCGTCCCAATCCTGTTCATCGAGTGGATCTTCGATGGAGATGATCGCGAAGTCTTCAACCAGCTGCGCATAGTATTCAATCATAGCCGCGGCGTCACGCTTTTCGCCTTCGAAGGTGTAGGCGCCATTGCTATAGAACTCGGACGACGCAACATCAAGACCCAGGGCAACGTCATCGCCAACGGTGTAGCCGGCTTTTTCGATAGCTTCGACAATGACTTCCAATGCCTGGCGGTTCGAGTCAAGTTCCGGTGCAAAACCACCTTCATCGCCCAGCCCGGTGCCCAGGCCTTTTGCCTGTAGGACGGCCTTGAGGCTGTGATAGATCTCGGTCCCCCAACGCAGTGCTTCTCCAAATGAAGCCGCTCCGACTGGCAACACCATGAACTCTTGGATGTCAACGTTGGTGTCTGCGTGGGCACCCCCGTTGAGAATATTCATCATTGGTACCGGCAGGACGTGGGCGTTGGCACCACCTAGGTACTTAAACAGTGGTTGATCAGTTGAGGCTGCGGCAGCATTTGCCACGGCCATTGAGACACCCAGGATGGCATTCGCACCGAGACTAGCTTTATTTTCGGTGCCATCTAGGTCCAGCAGGACTTGGTCGACGTCGCGTTGCGAGGTCGCATCGATGCCATACAGCGCATCGGCAACCAGAGTGTTCACCGACTCGATTGCCCCCAGAACACCTTTACCCAGGTAGCGGTCTTTGTCGCCATCACGACGTTCTACAGCTTCAAATTCACCGGTCGAGGCACCCGATGGAACTGCAGAGCGTCCCAGGGAACCGTCGGTCAGCAGCACTTCAACTTCAACGGTTGGGTTGCCGCGCGAGTCCAAAATTTCACGAGCATGAATGGCATCAATAAAGGCCATGAGTGCAATCTCCTTGAAAAAAGTATGGTCACCGTTTGGGTGCCCTATGACATACAGTCAAGCCCTAGTGTAACGACTGCCGACAAGCTTGCTGAGATTTTATGTCGATGTGGCAAGTATTTCTGCTCACCTCGCGCTATGGAGCTATACTGGAGGCCGCGTTTGTCGAGATGCTTCACCGTTATGCTGGCGCAGCTCTGCTTCCAAGTCAACGCCATGGGCACGAGCTACCCTGACGAGTTCAAAGAGTTGAGACCCAATATCGTCTTGCGTCACGTTGATTGTCAACGTTGTGTTCTGAGGGCTTTCGCCAAGTGGGTTCTGGGGTTGACGTCCAGCTCGGTCCACAATTTTCGCGGCTGCTGCAAGCGCCGGTAATCCTGCTGGTAGATCGTAAATAGAGGCTGAGGCCGCAACTGCGGGTTCGTTTGCTTTCTCAGCCTGTTTGATCTGTTCCCAGTTCTTCTCAACCTGCTCTACCGTGATCTCCCCACGCTGGGCAGCAGAAAGTAATGTGCCGTCCGCGGCAAAGACGTGTGGATTGCGCCGAATCATTTTCTCACTGATCGCGTCGGCGACGTCATGAACATCGAAGGCCCCGGTTTCTGCTGCAATGGCAGAATGCAGGGTCACTTGAAACAGGACATCGCCGAGTTCTTTGCGAAATTCTTCATACGTCCCCGCTTGCTTCGCATTCCCAGCCCCGCTGTAAGCTGGCAGGCGTTCAATGGCTTCAACGGCTTCATAGGCTTCTTCGATGAGATATTCGGTCAGTTGGTGATGGGTCAGGTCTTGGGTCCAAGGACAGTGCTCACGCAGTTGGCCGGTGATCCATATGAGGCGTTGTAGTCCGATTTCGGGCAAACTTATTCCTGGTCCTCGTCGTCTTCAAATTCTACGAACAGCACCGGTGCATCGGGATCGTGTTCATCGTGGACACCGGCAATCACGTCCATCCAGGAAAACTCGATAAACTCACGCAGCTGGTCGCGCGCGTATTCGGTTTGGAATGCGCCTTTGACGGCGTTGAGTTGGAATTCAAGGAGATCGATCATGGTGTAGCCATACACCGCTGCCAGTGTGTACAGCTCGTCAGTCAGCGAGACGCCCGAGATCAGCCGGTTGTCGGGATTCACGGTGACCGCAAAACCAGAACGATACAGCAGGTCGAACGGGTGGTTGTCCAGCGGCGCGTCTTCCGGTCCCATTTCCACGGCTGCTGTTTGCAGGTTGGAGGTTGGGCACAGTTCGAGCACAGTGTTGTTATAGAGCGTGCGGTTTGCAATGTCTCCCCACACCAAGATGTCTTGTTCATCGTCTAACTCGACCGTGGAGAGATCCTGAATCATATTGACTCCGTGGCCGATGCGCAGTGCTCGTCCAGCCGTGAGTGCGCTACCAATCGAGTCCACGCCGTCGGCTTCGCCAGCGTGAATCGTGATGGGCACAAAACGGTCATCGAGCCAGGCAAAGACCTCAGCAAAATTGCTGACGGGGAATCCGAGTTCTGGACCGGCAATATCAAAGGCCACGACTGAACCATGCGGACGATGACGGTGGGTGAGTTCAGCGATTTCTTGAGCGTTTTCGGCGGAGTTTTGCCGCATGGCGCACAGGATTTGGTGTACTTGTAATCCCCCGTCGAGTTCTTGCATCGCGCGCTCGAGACCGGCTGTGACAGCCTTGACGGTTTCATCCAGGCTCAAGCCTTGTTTTGTATGCTGTTCTGGAGCCCAGCGGACTTCGCCGTAGACGACGCCGTCTGCAACGAGATCCATGGCAAATTCATAGGCGATGCGCTCTAACGCGTCGGCAGTTTGCATAACGGCCAGAGTGTGGTCGAACATTTCGAGATATTTTGGCAGTGAACCGGCGTTTGCCGCCTCAGAGAACCAGGTGGCGAGATCCTGTTCGTTGTCTGCGGGAAGCTGGTGGCCGACTTCGGCCGCAAGTTCCACAATGGTTGCTGGGCGCAGTCCACCATCGAGGTGATCGTGCAGCGATACTTTGGGCAGTGTTGCCAAATCAAGGGCAAACGGGTCCAAGTGGAGTTCGTCTTCTGGGGCGGTGGCTTCGGCGTCTGTGGCTTCCTGATTCATCACGAGTCCGAGTCTAGGCCAGTTTGGTCTTCATCGGCATCTTGTGCATTGGTTTTGTCTATTCGGGACCAGATGAACTTCTTGATTCCGCGATCTATCAACCATCCAAGGCCAGCCGCCAGTACCAGTGCCAACGCAATCTGGAGCAATGTATTATCCAGCCACCCAGATGTGAGCTGACCGATGGCAATGGAATAGGCCGCCCAGATAGCCGCAGAAACAAAGTCCAGACTCATGAATTTCGCAACATGCATTCGGGTGGCACCGGCGATAAAGTTCACGGCTACCCGCCCACCAGGTATATGGCGTGCAGTAATGATCACCAGCGCACCGGAGTGCTTTAAGGTTGTCTTGACACCACCAATAACACGAACCACGGATCGAGTACGCATCCATCGGAACCGTCGTGCGCCGATAGTTCGTCCAAGCCAGTAGGCAATTTGATCGCCGATAAAGGCGCCGAACCAGCCCATGAAAAAGATGGTCGTCAGACTAATCCCGTTCCGTACCCCCGAGATCGACGCTAGTGCAATGAGTACCGATTCGGAGGGGACCACTGGAAAGAAACCGTCAATCAGGCTCAGCAAAAAGACGGCAAGCGGCATCCACCATGCCTCTGCGGCATCAAGGATGAGCTCTTCTATAAAGTCCAGCAAGCGGGTGGTTCCTTATTATGAGTTAGCGAATGACGTCGACAATGAGTTCAGGCGGACGAAAGGTCTCTGCGGTTTGGACAGCATTGTGCAGTATCTCTTCTGCTGCTGCAAAACGTTCTGGCGTTTCCGTTGCCAGACTAAATAGGGGTTCACCTGCAATTACCGCGTCACCGGGTTTTGCGTGCAACCGAATTCCCGCCGTGGCTTGGACCGCTTGACCTTGATACTGCCGTCCAGCTCCCAAATGCCAGGCCGCTTGTCCAACAGCACGTGCGTCTAGCTTCGAGATGATACCGGATACCGGGGCTAATACCATGTGCTCGTGGGAGGGTGCGGGCAATGGTGCATCGGGGTCACCGTATTGGGCGGTCACCATGGCACGCCATGCATCCATGGCCTTGCCATTGGTCAGATGTTCGGCTGGATCGGCGTCAATCCCTGCGCCTTGGAGCATATGGCGAGCTAACGTGAGCGTCAGTTCCACGACATCATCGGGTCCGCCGCCGGCTAGTACCTCAAGTGTTTCGGCAACTTCGATCGCGTTACCGACCGTATATCCCAGCGGTGAGTCCATTCTGGTAAGCACAGCTGTGGTGTTGACGCCGAACTGTTTGCCAAGTCCAACCATGGTTGCGGCTAGTTGCCGCGCGTCGTCTTCATCCTGCATGAACGCCCCTGAACCGGTTTTGACATCGAGCACCAGCGTGTCGGTGCCTTCAGCTAGTTTCTTGGACATGATGGACGCGGCGATCAGCGGAAGACTGTCGACGGTGGCGGTGACGTCGCGTAGCGCATAGATTTTCTTATCAGCGGGCGCTAATGCACCGGTGGGTGCGCAAATGACTCCACTGCAGGCGACTAGTTGGTTTCGAATATGCGCTTCACTCAGGTCCACTTGAAATCCCGGGATGGCTTCGAGTTTGTCCAGCGTGCCGCCGGTATGGCCCAGGCCGCGGCCTGACAGTTGCGGCACGGCAACCCCGTAGGATGCCACGAGCGGAGTCAACGGCAGAGTTATTTTGTCCCCGACTCCCCCGGTGGAATGTTTATCGGCCGTTGGTTTACCGAGATCCGAAAAATTCAGCGTCGTACCGGAATTGAGCATAGCAGTGGTCAGGGCCAGCAGTTCGTCGTCGTTGAGTCCGCGGAAGTAGATAGCCATGGCAAGTGCTGCGAATTGCTCATCTGAAACATCGCCAGCGGTGTAGGCGTTCACCATCCAGATGATCTGCTCTGCCGATAGGGCGCTCGCATTGCGTTTCGCGGTGATAATTTCTACGGCGTTGTACATGGCTTAGTCCTACAGGCTTTCCGGTCCGAATGCTACGGGAAGCAAATCTTCCAGCGTGATCGGACCGTGTTGGGTGGCAATCGACAACGTCTTCGGCGCGTGCTCAATGAGCACCTGGCGGCAACGTCCACACGGTGTGATGTATTGTCTTGCGGCGTTGAGACACACCAGGTGGGTTAGCTCAGTTCCAGCGTTGAGACGCCAAGAGGAAATGAGTGAGCATTCAGCACACAGGGTGACCCCGTAGGAGGCGTTTTCGATATTCACGCCGGTGTGAATGACACCGGCGGTGTCCAATGCGGCCGCGGCGACTGGGTAGTTCGAGTAGGGCGCATAGGCTCGCGAAAGGACCTTGCTCGCAGCAGCATGCAGTTGGGTATGCGAGTCCATCACGCTGCTCCGGTGAGCGATCGTAGGGCAGCCTGGGAGAAAATTTGCACACCAACACCGATGGCACGTTCGTCCGGGTTGTAGTCGCCCTGGTGCAGATCATAGGTTGGCCCGCCGGGTGTCCGGGTGCCAAGGCGCAGCATAGAACCTGGAATTTTCTGAGTCATCCAAGCAAAATCTTCGCCGCCCATGGATTGCTCTGCCAGCTCGATGGTTCGTGAACCCAGTTCAAATCGGGTGGCGTCTTCGATCAGATCGGTTTCGGCTTCGTTATTCACCACAGGCGGCACACCGCGCACGTGTTGCAACTCCACTTTCACCCCGTAGGGTGCAGCCACCTGGCTAATAATTTCATCGAGCAGTTGTCCGGCCGTTTCCCACGCTTCAGCGTCTAACGTTCGAAACGTTCCCGACAATTGACCGGTGGAAGGAATAGCATTCGGCGCATGGCCTGCTTGAATATGACCCCACGTCAGTTGAGCTCCGGAGCGCACATCAATGCGGCGCGACAGGATAGCTGGTACCTGGGTGGCAATTTGCGACAGTGCGAAAACGATGTCCTGAGTCTGTTGCGGTCGGGATGTGTGGCCACCCTTACCGGTCAACGTGACACGCAGCGTATCGGTGGCAGAAGTAATAGCCCCGATACGGGTGGCAATTAGACCGACATCGAATCCTGGGTCCGCGTGCAGCGCGATGATACGCGGGACATCATCCAAGATCCCTTGCCGGATGACTTCCAGCGATCCACCCGGGATGGTTTCTTCCGCCGGTTGGAAAATGATGCGCACACGGCCAGTCAGTTCAAGGTCACCCAGCGAGACTGTGCTGTGACCGGTCAAGAGGCGCTGCAACGTGATAGCGGTTCCTAGGGCCACGGCGGTGTGGATATCATGACCGCAGGCGTGTGCAATCCCGTCATGGATCGACGCATACGACAACCCTGTGGACTCTTGAACGGGCAACGCATCAATATCGGCGCGAATCCCCAGCACCACCGGTCCCGACCCGACATCCACCCACACACCTGTTGGATCCAGTCGGTTTGGCTTGAGGCCGTACCGCTGCAGCGTGGCAATAATTCGGTCAGTCGTGCGATGCTCCCGAAAGGACAGTTCGGGGTGCTGGTGCATGTCACGACGAAACTCGATCGCGCTATCCAAGATTTCTCGAACGGCACCGGCAATACGAGGCAGCCCGGGATCATCCCGGACAGGATACTGTTGGCAATGCGCGAGGTTTTGTGGTTTATCGGTCACAGCACATCATCGTCCCCATGGGCTTTGATTGATTCCACGGCTGCTTTGACTGACTGAGCATGCTCGGTAGTTGTGACCAACAGGGCGTCACCGGTATCAACCACCACAATATTTTCAACACCGATCAGTGCAATCACGCGTGAAGTATCCGTCACAACAACACCACTGGCGTCATCAGCGTAGACTCGCGGTGTTTCCCCAATCACAGTCACACCGGACTCGTCAGCAGCAGGGTTCAGCCTGGCAATGGCTGCAAAGTCGCCGACGTCGTCCCAGATAAAGTCACCTGGAATCACCGCCACATCACCGGCTTCGGCCGCAGGTTCTGCTACCGCATAATCAATCGAAGTTTTCGGCAACGTCGGCCATATCTCAGCCATGGCATCATGCATGTCCCCGGCCGCTCGAGCTTTGGCAATCGCGGTTACACCCTCAAAAAGCTCCGGTTCATTTGCTTCAAGGTGCTGCAGTAGTAACCGCACAGGGGCAACGAACATCCCGGCGTTCCAAAGATGTTGGCCAGAATCAACGTAGCGCTGCGCCACATCAGACTGAGGCTTCTCAACAAACTTATCGACTTCGAATGCCGAAGGCGCCCCTTCAACCGCGAGTGATTCACCCTTCTGGATGTACCCAAAGCCTGTGGATGGATAAGTCGGTTTAATCCCGATGGTTACAATCTTCTGAGTTGTTGCGGTGGCAATGGCTTCCGCCACGGCCGTCTGAAACACCTCATCTGGGCCAATCACCTGGTCCGCAGCAAACGATCCCATGATGGCATCGGGGTCTTGCTCGAATAGCACAGCGGCTGCCAACCCGATCGCAGCAGCGGAGTCTTTTGGCTCGGGTTCTAGGATGAAATGCTCTTCGGCAACCCCGGACAGCTGATCACACACGGCATCGCGGTGAGCTTGTCCAGTGACAACCAGAATGTTGCGACCCGCCAACGGATGCAGTCGATCATAAGTGGCTCGAATCAGCGTCTGGCCTGAGCCGGTAAGGTCATGGAGAAACTTTGGTGCCGCAGCACGTGATAATGGCCACAGTCGAGTTCCGACGCCTCCGGCCGGGATAACGGCCCAGAAACGGTCAAGCCCCGGAATATGAGATGATGAAAACTGCTGTTGGTTCACCCAAACTACTGTATTGCAGAACTGTGACAACTAGGTCAGGTTACCCGCAGCACCGGCTAAAATGTCGTAATCAAGAATTGTTGACCGGTTAGTATTAGCCTAGAGCTAAGGACGCATCTCGCACCGGCGCTGAACGTGTGACTGATCATCAGTCTAGGCGCCACTTGCGTACTTTTGGAGGTTTCATAGTGTCTACTGCGACAACCGCGCAGCAGTCTCCTCCTGCCCCGCAAAAGTCGGGCAGAGGGACGCTTTATCGCGGAAAACATGGTATGTGGTCCTGGGTTGGCCACCGCATCACCGGAGTGGTGATTTTCTTATTCTTATTGGTCCACGTGCTTGATACCGCACTGGTCCGCGTTTCACCTGAAGCCTACGATGCCGTAATCGGTACTTATAAAAACTGGTACATGGCGCTGGGTGAATCAGGACTCGTAGCAGCAGTCATCTATCACGCATTTAACGGCATTCGCATCGTACTGGTCGACTTCTGGAAAAAGGGCACCAAGTATCACAAGCAGATGCTGTGGATTGTCATGATTGCCTGGGTAGTCGTATTTGGCGCATTCTTCGTGCGTCACATGATGCTGGTTCTGGGAGGTTAAGCGCATGTCATCTCAACAGCTAAATATCGCTGCCCCACGCAGTGGCGACATCGATCCGAAATATCTTCGTCAATCCGCGAGTTCATCGTCGAACCGCGAAATGTTCAAGTGGCTATTCATGCGCGTGTCAGGACCGATTCTTTTGGTTCTGATTTTCGTGCACCTTTTCTCTAACCTGATGGTTGGCGACGGTGTGCACGGATTGAATTTCGGTCTGGTCGCAGGTAAATGGGCGTCTCCGCTCTGGCAGATCTGGGATCTCACCATGCTCTGGCTCGCCATGATTCACGGCACCATCGGTGTCGGCACAATCATTGACGATTACACCAGCAGAGACCGCACCCGCGTTGGCTTCAAAGTAGCCCTCTATTTGGCAAGTGTGGCCATTATCGTGCTCGGTACCCTGGTGATCTTCACCTTCGAACCATGCATGACTGATGCCGCCGGCAATTTGATGGACAACTCGCCAAGCTTCTGCTTCAACCAATAAGCACCTGAAGCCGACAAGACAGAAAGAAGACTTCATCTGATGCAAGTACATAAGTACGACGTCGTGATTGTTGGCGCCGGAGGCGCCGGCATGCGTGCAGCCATTGAGTCTGGCCAACGCGCACGGACCGCGGTGCTGACCAAACTGTACCCAACGCGATCACACACCGGCGCAGCACAGGGTGGCATGTGTGCCGCTCTGGCAAACGTTGAAGAAGACAACTGGGAATGGCACACATTCGACACTGTCAAAGGTGGCGACTACATCGTGGACCAGGACGCTGCCGAGGTCATGGCCAAAGAAGCCATCGACGCGGTCCTGGACCTGGAAAAGATGGGACTGCCGTTCAACCGTACGCCCGAAGGTAAGATTGACCAGCGTCGTTTCGGTGGCCACACACGCGATCACGGTAAAGCCCCTGTTCGTCGCGCCTGCTATGCTGCCGACCGCACAGGTCACATGATTCTTCAGACCCTCTACCAAAACTGTGTCAAGCACAACGTCGAGTTCTACAATGAGTTCTACGTGCTCGACATGCTTATGGTCGACGAGGACGCTACCCGTGCAGATGGCACCGCGTATAAACAAAAGCGTGTCGCCGGTGTCGTCGCGTTAGAACTTGCCACCGGTGAGATTCACATCTTCCAGGCCAAATCGGTTGTCTTTGCGACCGGCGGTGCAGGCAAGGTCTTCAAGACCACCTCCAACGCTCACACCCTGACCGGTGACGGTATGGCGATTGCCTACCGTCACGGCATCCCGCTGGAAGACATGGAATTTATCCAGTTCCACCCCACCGGCCTAGCCGGGTTGGGAATTCTGCTTTCCGAAGCAGCCCGCGGTGAAGGCGGTATTCTCCGAAACGCCGACGGGGAACGGTTCATGGAACGCTACGCGCCAACCATTAAGGATTTGGCCCCGCGTGACATTGTCGCCCGTTCAATGGCCAATGAAGTTCGTGAAGGTCGCGGTGCGGGACCCAATAAAGACTATGTCTTGTTGGATCTCACCCACTTGGAACCTGAACACATTGATGCCAAGCTGCCAGATATTACCGAATTCGCACGCACTTACCTGGGCGTCGAACCATACACCGAACCAGTTCCGGTTTTCCCAACCTGTCACTATGTGATGGGCGGTATCCCAACGGATATCGAAGCCAATGTGCTGCAGGATAACGAAACCCGCATTCCGGGCCTCTTTGCGGCAGGCGAGGTCGCCTGCGTATCCGTGCACGGGGCAAACCGTCTGGGTACCAACTCGCTACTCGACATCAACGTCTTTGGGCGTCGCGCCGGTATTTATGCAGCCGAATACGCTCAAGACGCTGACTTCGTTGAACTGCCAGAAAACGGCGAAGCATTCTTAGAGAACCAGATTGAATCGCTCCGCTCTGCTGAGGGAACCGAAAAAGTTGGCGCCCTGCGTGCAGAACTGCAGGAAGTCATGGATGCCGATATGCAGGTCTTCCGTTCCGAGGAAACAATTCGTCGCGCCATCGACAAGATTTACGAGCTGCGCGAACGCTACAAGAACGTTGCAGTCCAAGATAAAGGCAAACGCTACAACCTAGACCTGCTGGAAGGTCTAGAATTGGGTTACCTACTCGACATTGCAGAAGCCATGTCAGTTGCAGCACTGCACCGTCCAGAGTCCCGCGGAGGCCACTTCCGTGAAGACTTCCCAGATCGTGATGACGACAAGTGGATGGTTCACTCGATGCTTTACCGCGACGAGAACGCCGAAACTGAAGGTGTCAAAGGCATTCGTTTTGACACCAAAGACGTTGTCATGACCCGCTACGAACCAATGGAGCGTAAGTACTAATGACCACTACTTTCGAACCAACATCAACTACCGACAATGCAGGCGCAGTCGACTCGTTCACTGTCACCATGCAAGTTCGCCGCTACCAGCCAGAATTCCACGATGAAGGCTACTGGGAAAGCTGGACCATCGAGATGCACGGCACTGACCGTGTCCTTGATGCACTGCATAAAATTAAATGGGAACTAGACGGCTCGTTAACCTTCCGCCGCTCCTGTGCTCACGGCATTTGTGGCTCGGACGCCATGCGCATTAACGGTGTCAACCGTTTAGCATGCAAGGTTCTGCTCAAGGATCTCGACACGTCAAAACCCATTACCGTCGAAGCAATCAAAGGCCTGCCGGTTGAAAAGGACATGATTGTGGACATGGAACCATTTTTCCAGTCCTACCGTGAAATCATGCCCTTCCTCATTGCCGATGATTCGCAGGCACCAACTCGTGAGCGTCTCCAGTCCGCTGAAGCTCGTGAAGCATTCGATGACACCACCAAGTGCATCCTGTGTGCTGCATGTACTTCCTCATGCCCGGTGTTTTGGACTGACGGCCAGTACTTCGGTCCCGCCGCCATCGTCAACGCCCATCGTTTCATCTTCGATGATCGCGATGAAGGTGGAGACATGCGCCTCGAGGTTCTCAACGACAAAGAAGGCGTATGGCGCTGCCGTACCACCTTCAACTGCACCGATGCCTGCCCACGCGGCATCCAGGTCACTAAGGCCATCGCAGAGGTCAAGCAAGCCATTCTTGCTCGCAACATCTAACCTGTTGCAACGCTAGAAACCCCCAAGAGCTGGGAACGGAGAATTCTCCGTTCCCAGCTCTTGTTTTAGCCCACGCGTTCTAGGCGTCGTCTTTGGAGGCTTCGTCTTCATAGAATTTCATCGCCATCCAGCCATGTGTCATAGCGCCTCCAGCCCGTATAGCAGCTGCAACCATAACAGCCTCAGACAATTCTGCTTCGGTAGCACCAGCTTGCTGGGCGGCCCGCGAATGGGCTTCGATACAGTGCGGACACTGCGTGGTGGCTGCAACCCCGATAGCGATCAGTTCGCGGGTCTTTTTTGATAGTTCATGGCCGCCTTCTGCAAAGACCGACTTGTCCCACTCGGCGAACGTAGCAAAGTCTTCTGGAGCTGCCTTACGTATATTGCGTCCGTACTTTGCATCGCGGGAATCATAGTGCTGCATAGTTGTCCTTTCATCGAAAACCACCAACGCGGTGGCCTCTCCAGGCTAATTTTCGCAACGCATTTTGGCGAGAGGACGCGTCCGTGCGACACCGTTGAACCCAGTTGCTATTCCACTGATGGCAACCTACGTGCCAGCACCACGTCGTGAGCTTGCGTGCCACCGACATCAAACGTACGGATACCAATCTGCTGAAAACCGGCCCGCTCATAGAACGCGATGGCGCGGGTATTGGCCTGGTTAGTTCCCAACCACATCCAGTCCCGGTCCGAGGTACTGTAATGCTCCATCAAGTGTGCCATCATATTCTTGGACACTCCTGCCCCATGAAACTCTGGATGCACATAAAATTTGGACATCATCACCGCCCCTTCGGAGGGCAGTTCATGATGGATCTGTGCATCAAGGGGAAGTTCATCATTGATGCATACGCTATATCCGACGAGCATTGCACCATCAGTTGCGACAAGTACATACACTGTGTCGCTTGCAATCCATTCAGCAAAGGTCTCAGCGTTGAGCTCATCACGGACAAAGTTCTCGATGTTTGTACTATCCATCTCCGGGGGGCACGCCAGCGGAAAAGTCCGTGCTGCCAACGGCACGAGCTCGTGAACATCAGTATCTCTAGCAATGCGAATGGAAACGCTCATAGTTGCCATTCTAATCTGCTACCTTGCCATATTGCTGTATTGACAAAACCCGCGAGAGATTCTCTAGCGTTCCGACGCTGCTTGGTGTTTGAACCATGCGCTAACGTCTTGTCGAAAAACCAGTGACAGCATCCAAAAGGAAGCGACCAATTGGGCCAGACTGAGCGCTAAAGCAGCGACATCGAATGATCCCGTTGTCACGAGCTGTCCCAGGCCGTTGAGTCCCCCGGCCGCTGCGAATATCGCTAAGACAACTGCGAGCCAGCGTGCCCAGTTTTTTGACCGGTAAACTCCCCACACTGCCACGCCATATATCAGCCCCACCAGCAACACCGACGAAATATATGCGTTACGTAGCGACGCAAGGGTCACATCTGATTCACCGTCGATCTGGACGAGCGTATCGGCTGCCGCAGGAAGAAACGTAATCACCAGGTTGATGATCTGGCCTCCAACCATGACCAGCGCAACGATGACAAACGCGATAGTACATCGTTTTACGCTTCGTGGTTTTTGGTCTGCCAGCTCTTGCAACGTCAGCTCACTTTCTTCCTGAAGGTCCTTGTCATGTTTCGGATCCTCAAGACTTCGGCCGTGAGGTCCATAAACCGGCTGTCGCTTGTATCAAAATTAGCAACGCCAGGCCTCCCAGGGGCACAACATACGCTCCGGTGGATTCTAGGCCATAGCCATATAATAATGGGCCAGCAGAACCGATAGCGACACCAACGGTCGATGTCACGGCCGACACCGCGGAAGCATGTTCTGGAGACTTGGCGTACTGGACAATCTGATCATAAGACACTCCCAGACACATACCTTGTGCTAGGCCCAAGAGCAGTGCCACCCACAGAACACTTGTAGAACCCATTATTAGATACATCGCTATACCTATTACGGCTGGTAGCGGTGCTATCGGGGCTACTACCGGTCCCCACCCTCTGCGCAACGCCACGGGTACTACAAACGCAAACGGAAGCGATACTATATTGATCAACGACGTATAACCACCCACTGACGCAGCCGAGATTCCGTCCATGAAAAAGATCGTCGGCAGCCACGCCGACACCGTGTAAAAAGTTAATGACGTCACTCCTAGATAGAACGCCAGGACCCAAACACGAGAGTCGGCTAAAGCGCCACGAAGACCGATCTTCTCGCCAGCAACAGGGGATGCTATGAGATCCCTGGACAATACCGCGGATTGTGGCGAAGTCAACGAACGCGTATAACCGCCCCAAAGAATCAGCCCTACGATACCAATGACAGACCACAGCATCAGCGTTTGTCGCCAGTCGAATCCGGTCAACCGCATCACAGGGACTGTAAGACCCAGTGCCATGGCTGGTCCAAGGCTCAGAGCCATCGTGTAAACGCCGGTTAGAGGCCCGCGCCATTGAATTCGTTGCGACGCGATAGCTGCTGGTCCCAGCACTGTACCGACTGCTATCGCTATTCCCAGGATGACAGTTCCGACCAGCAAGGTAACGGTGGTTGGAATCGAGCGGATGAGCGTTGCCCCGATAATGCCAATAAGTGCCCACCCTATGATGCGATTCATACCGAACCGGGAAGTCACTTGCGGGACAAACGGGGCCACCACTAACGTCAGCGCTAAAGGAATAGTTGTCAGCAGCGAAAGAAACGTTTCACCGCTGTCAAGATCCGCCCGTATTTCCGGCAATAACGGACCCAAAGCAGTCGTAGGGATCCGAAGATTCAGTGCAATCAGGAGTACTGCAGTAGCAATAAGGAGCAACGCTTTAACGTCAGATGCTGGCGACCGACCATCAGGCAGTGCCGATGTTCGATCCATGCTTGACGTTCCTAGCTATTGTTGGGCTTGAAGCTCTGCCGAAAACTTGGGCGTACTACGTAGTACTCAACATAGCAGCCGGTCAGATACTCTGACCGGCTGCTACAAACGATGTGTGAGATCTAGTGGATCTGACGAATTGTTAACGTGTGGGAGGAGGCCCTTGCTGTGGTCCCTGACCGCCTGGCCCCTGCCCTGGCTCGGTTGGACCACCATAGGGATTGCCCGGTGATTGAGGGTTCTGACCATAGCCTTGCTGGCCTGGGTATTGACCAGGTGGTGGTGGTGTTTGACCACCGTAACCATAGGTGCCGGGTTGTTCTTGTGAACCCCAGTGTTGTTGGTAACCGGTGTAAGGTGCCGGCGAGTACCATGCGGCTACCTCGGGGCGGAATACAAAAATAAGGAACCACACCGCAGTTCCAACATAGACGAGGTTACTGGCCAGCGACACGGTAGCCATGGCCCCGCTCCAAGAAAACATCGCTAGAGAGCTGAACAGGCCAAACAAGCCGCTCAACCCGCCGAGGATAGCAAAGATGATGCCGAGAATGCGTCCCCAGTTTTTGCCACCTAGCAGTGGAATGAGCACGAGGACATATACCCCGGCGGTGAGAATCAGACCGAATATAGCACCGAAGACTGTTCCACCGGTAAGAAAACTTGATTCGAAACCTACGGCGCGGAACTCCGATGAGAGGACTACACCAGTGATGATGGACGAGATCAGCCCCAGAAGGATCGCACCAGCTGCGGAGACCAAAGTGGACAATTGAACCTGACGTACCGAGTGAGGCAAATCGGAATCAGAGGAAAGTACTCGTCCCAGAGACGATTTCCCATTAGTCGGGGGCGTTCCTCCGGACGGGGAACCATACGGCTGCCCCTGGGGCCCGCTGGGTGAACCGGGGCCGCCACCCATGGGTGGTTGACCATCATAAGGATTATTCGACATATCCTGTACTCCAAAATATTCAAGATGTGTTTTGCTGTGTCGCACTGCAGTGCGCAACACTGTCTCTAGGTAAATCTTAGTTTACTAACTTACCGGCCTAACGTATCAGGCTTAACCCACGTTTTGGTGATCTTGGATATAACATCAGAAGAATCGTGATCTTAATTTTGTAAACGACGATGCAAACCGAACCAACGCGCTGTTTGCTTGTTCATGGCTTGAATAATCCACCAGATCGTCAAAAGCACCGCGACCCAACTCAGCACTGCAGTCACGAGTTCAATGGTCGCCAGCTCGCCATAATTGACGGTGAACAAGAGGCTCAAACCTTCTGACAAAATGAATAGCACCGCAAAAACTATTCCGAGGAACCGTGCCCAGGTTTTTGTTGCACGAAGCCCCAGCCCTACGATCAGAAACAGAATGACCGACAAGGCTCCAAAACCGATGAACGACATAGTTGTCCAGGTGTGCATGGAGTCCAGCAGCTCAGGGGTCATCCCCTGCATTTGTTCCGGGGGGAGAACCTGGTTGTAGTATTCAGTGGTATCCACGGTCTGTAAATGTATGAACCCGAGGATCGTAGTGAGCACATTCAGAGCCAACAATGGCCAGATAAGTGTTTTCGTCAGCTTTGACGAACGCGGTTCTTCGCCAAGAGTTGAGCGGTCTACCGCTGAATATGGTGTTGTGCCGTATTTATTCTCTGATGCTTCAGACATGTTGTCTTCCTCACTCATGGTGTGACGAAATTGGTATCCCTGATAGAAACTCTAGTCGTGGCGTAGGGCTTCGATGGGATCTTTGGTTGCTGCTCGACGTGCGGGCAATGTACCTGCCAAGAACGCAATCACAATAATCACTGCGGCAATTACCAACAGCGCCAGGGGTTCAATAGCAAACAGTGATAATCCTGGAACGGAATCGAGCGGCCCATTAATCAATAGGGAGTTTCCGAACACCCCGACAGCTGCACCCAGTCCTATACCGATGATGGAACCCAACAGTCCGATCACAATGGCTTCAGTGGAAAAGAGCGTAAAGACTTTGCCGTTGGTCATACCTAGTGCTTTGTACAATCCGATTTGGCGGGTGCGTTCCTGCACGGAGATTAGCAATGTGTTGACGATACCGAAGCTGGCTGCCAGCAAAGCGATCAGTGCGAATCCGTTGAATACCCATGTGACAGCATCGATAATCCCGCTGATCATTCCCATCTGATCTTCAACCGTTTGTCCAACCATATCGATCTCGGCTAGATCATCTTTGATCTGTTGCTCGTTTTCGGCAAGGTTGTCTACTGTGACAACAGCCTGCATATACGTGGAGTCGAGCGTGGTTTCACCGGCTGTATTGTTGATCTTCGCTATTTCTTGGTTCAAACCATGCGATGGGATGGGCTGTGTTCCGGTGCCAGTGATAGTTTCTTCTGCCACACCAACGATTTCTGCTTCAACCGTATCGGTGTTATCTTCCAGATCTTGCGCACCCACCGTAACGGTCTGGCCGATGGCTTGATCAGCATTTTCAACATCATCAATATCCAATGAACTCAGCCATGTTGTGGGGATAACCATTTCATAGGCATCATCAGCGGTTGATGGCGCACTGCCTGCGGCGTACTCAACCATCGAGAGTTCGAAGGGCAATCCGGTTGAGGGCAGCGCATATTGGCTACCGTCCTCAGTTTCCAAATATTGCACACTAATGAAGACCATCGGATCAACCAGTTCGACATTCTCCAGTGCTTCAATGTCCTCGATATCCTCTTGCTCTAACGCAGGCATACCGAATTCCGACATCGAACTTTCAGCGTCGGGATCGTATTCCTCTGGCTCATTTGGAGCAAAGCTTAGCGACGCATCTGTAGTTTGGGCCGGCATTACATATACTTGGTCGCTATCGCCCATGGCATCGACCTGAGTATCAATGTATTTATTAATTCCGGCGCCGATCCCGGAAGTTAGTGTCAGCGTAAAGGCACCGATTACAACGGCGGTCACGGTAAGAAACGTCCGAAGTTTTGTTCGCAGGGTGTTGGCTAAGGCCGTACGGAAAATATCCAGCAGTCTCATCGATTAGCCACCTTGTCTTCGATAATCAGACCGTCTTGAATACGGATCTGACGATTGCATTTCGCGGCGAGATCTTCGTCGTGGGTTACGACAATCAGCGTTTGCCCTTCGGCATTCAGACCGAATAGTAAATCCTCAACAACTGCTGAAGTTTCCGAATCTAAATTTCCGGTCGGTTCATCGGCGAAGAGGATCTCCGGGGAATTGATCAATGCCCGTCCGATAGACACCCGTTGCTGTTGGCCCCCGGAGAGGTTGGTCGCTTTCGCCTTGATTTTGGAGCCCATATCAAGTTGCTCCAACACCTCGGTACCACGACGATTCCGTTCGGCTTTCGGCACCTTCGCGATCTTCAACGGCAGCGTCACGTTTTCCAATACTGTTTCTTGTGAATTCAGATAGAACTGTTGAAAGACGAAACCGAAAGTCGTGTTTCGAACCTTCGCGATTTCTTTCGGCTTGAGGTCCGAGACGACCTGCCCGCGCATTGCAACAACGCCGGAGCTTGGTTCATCAAGCAGCGCGAGAAGATGCATGAGCGTGGATTTTCCGGATCCGGATTTCCCAATGATTGCCACGGATTCACCTTGTTGAATTTCAAATGTGAGCCCTTTGAGTGCAGCAACTTGGTTTGTTCCGGAGCCAAAGACCCGGGCAAGGTTCTCAGTTTCTAATAGTGGCGGACTTAAAGTGGGTGAACCAGTCATGGTTATCCTTAGATCGCAGTATCATCGACTTCTTTCCAGTTTCCCAAATTCGGCACCGGAATACTTCCACTCAGAGACTGAAATTCGACTCAGCCGTTGGGCTGAGAACAGCTGTTAAACCCCCTCGCCTGGCTGCAACATCAGCCAGGCGAGGGGGTAATCGAAGGTTTTATCGTCCAAGCGGTAGGAAACCAGTTTTCTTATAGACTTCGTCCAGCACTGGTGCCGCAACGCTGCGAGCCTTGTCCGCGCCTATCGCCAGGATACGGTCTAGTTCTGCCGGGTCATCCAAGAGTTCTAGAGCCCGGGTACGAATAGGTTCTAACCGTTGAGTAACGGCTTCGGCTAAATCGACTTTGAGATGACCGTACATCTTGCCCTCGTATGCCTCAACTAACTGCTCTACGCTCTGATTGGTGACGGAGGCATAAATATCGAGCAGGTTCGAAACACCCGGTTTGTTTTCACGATCATATGTGATGACTGTTCCGGCGTCGGTAACAGCGGACTTGATCCGCTTGGCGGTCACCTTGGGATCATCCAAAATATTGATGAGACCATTGGGGGAAAGCGCAGATTTCGACATCTTTGCGGTTGGATCTTGAAGGTCATAGATGCGCGCACCGGTTTCTGGGTAAAAGCCCACCGGTACGACGAAGGTTTCACCGTAGTGATGATTAAAACGCTGTGCTAACGTCCGGGTCAGTTCAATGTGTTGACGTTGGTCATCACCAACTGGCACCCCGTGTGGCTGATACAGCAGAATATCTGCGGCCATGAGCATGGGGTACGTAAACAGGCCTACTCCGGTGGCGTCACTGCCTTCCCGAGCCGACTTATCTTTGAACTGGGTCATACGTGCGGCTTCACCCATACCCGTTAAGCAGGTAAGAATCCAGGTCAGTTGAGTATGTTCTGGAATATGGGACTGTACAAAAAGCGTCGAACGTTCTGGATCAATGCCAGCAGCAATGTATTGTGCAGCCGCTACGCGAGTCCGCTTGATCAGATCTGCAGGATCCTGATGTACGGTGATGGCGTGTAAATCGGGGATGAAGTAAAACGCCTCAAAATCTTCTTGAACCTTCACCCAGTTGACTAGCGCACCAAGGTAATTACCCAGGTGCAGCGAGTCTGCAGAAGGCTGCATGCCTGACAGAACCCGTGGGTGTGCAGCAGCTGATGTCAGGTGTGCAGTTTTCGATAAGTCGGTAGCAAGGATATCGGCCGGTGTTGGTTGGCTGGTAGACACGAGCGGGCCTTTCTAGAACTGGTAATCGACCACGAGGGGTGAGTGGTCTGAGAAGCGTGCATCATAAGAGGGTGCACGATCGACAACGGCCTTGGTAACTTTTTCGGCCAGTTGCGGTGTAGCAACCTGATAGTCGATGCGCCAGCCGGCATCGTTATCGAAGGCTTTGCCACGATAGGACCACCAGGTGTATGGTCCGGGTACTTCGCCTGCATTACGTCGACCTACATCGACCCAGTTGAGTTGTTCAGGAGAAAAGAATTTGTCGAAGTAGGCGCGCTCTTCCGGCAAAAAGCCGGAGTTTTTCACGTTGCCCTTCCAATTTTTGATGTCCAGCTCGGTATGACCAACGTTGAGGTCACCCGTTATAACCGAAAGATTTTGATGAGCTTTCATCTTTGGCAAGTAGTCAACCATGGCTTCCAGAAACTCATATTTATCATCCTGGCGTGGTGTGTCGACTTCACCCGAGTGCACATACACGCTGGCGACGGTGACTTGAGAGCCATCTGGCGCATTAAAATCTGCTTCGATCCAACGTCCTGAGTCATTGACGCCATCGGCTAGCCCAGTCCGAGTTTCCAGTGGTTTGAGCCGGGAAGCAATTGCTACTCCAGCACGTCCTTTTTCCTGCGCCTCATCACTGTGGATGTATACGTGTTCCCACTCATCCCCGACGATCTCGGTGAGCATTTTGTGCAGGATATCTTCTGGGGCGCGCACTTCCTGCAGCGTGATGATGTCGATCTGACGGTTCGCAAACCACGACGCCATATCGCGTCGATGTGCGGCGCGAATTCCGTTGACGTTGACGGTCGCGACGCGAAGTGTATTTTCAGCCTTTGGATCAGCAGCGTTGGTATGCATAATTCTTTCTAGTTGATGATGTCGCCGGAAATGGTTCCTTGACCGTTATCAGAATCCGGTTTGGATTTGTTGTGACGGTCCGGGTTGATCATGTCTCGAGCGTTGGCAGCGGTCATCTCGATGGTGTCGAGTGCACGATCAATCATTTCGATGTCGGCCTGTTCTACACCTTTGGCAAGTTCTTCAGAGATGACGCGCTTTTGTACTTCGACGATTTTAAGGGAATGATCCACTTTGGTGTCACGCATCGGATCCGATGCGTCAACCACGGTTCCTCCAGCGGAAGCCGCCGCAAGGTTAGAACCGAAGTTTTTCGCTGTTTTGTGAACGGCACGGGCGCCACGAGCCACCATGATTAACGAGACAGTAGAAAGGATCAACCAACCACCGGCGATGGCGACGACCATCCACCCAACGACGTCGTTCTGGTTGGCTGCAAAGATCACGGCCACAATAAAGGCAATAACAACCACGAGTAGAACGACATTTGTCAGTCGAAGACCGCGGCGATGAGATGAAGATTCGATGGACTGCATATCTTCTAGTATCTCGTATTCGGGTGTCAGGTTCCCAATTGGTGACAAACTTTATCCGCAGCGCTAACACACCAGTCCCCTGATCAGAATAACCTCCGATCAGGGGACTGAACGTATGACGTTATGCAGGGGTTCTTATTGCTTGCTTGCAGCCTGCTGTTCTGCGATTTCTACGACGTTGGCGACCAGTTCAACACGGGTCATTGGTCCCACACCGCCCGGATTCGGAGACATAGCAGACGCAACTTCTGCAACATCTTTGGCGACATCACCAACAATCCGGGTTTTGCCCTCGTCTGTGGTTTGGCGCGAGACACCAACATCCAGAACGACGACACCTTCTTTGACCATCTCTCTGGTCACCATCCCCGGGTTTCCCGCAGCCGCAATGATGATGTCAGCTTGACCGATCAGCTCTTCCATGTTGCTGGTACCGGTATGTGCGGCAATCACGGTCGAGTTGACGTCACGACGAGTGAACAACAAAGTTGCTGGACGACCAATGGTGATACCACGGCCTATGACGAGGACGGTTTTGCCCTTGGTTTCGATATCGTGGTGGCGTAGGAGCGTGAGACAACCCTTGGGAGTGCACGGTAGCGGCCAGGTGACTTCGCCACCTGCTGAGGCTACGAGCCGGCCCAGGTTGAGCGGATGCAGGCCATCTGCGTCTTTAGCAGGATCAATGGCTTCCAACACGGTATCGGTGTCTACGTGATCAGGCAGTGGCAATTGCACGATGTAGCCGGTGCATTCCGGATTATTGTTGAGTTCTTCGATGACTTCCAGAATCTCGTCCTGGCTAGCCGATTTTGGCAGTTCGCGGTGTAGCGAGGTTATGCCGATTTCTTCCATATCGCGGATTTTGGCACCGACATACGATTGCGAACCTGGATCAGTACCAACGAGCACAGTACCAAGACCGGGAGTCACGCCCTGTTCCTTGAGCTTCGAGACACGTTTTGTGAGATCGTCTTTCATGTGTGCCGCAGTAGCGCGGCCATCAAGTTTCAGCGCAGTCATTTGGTGGATACGTCCTTTGTCTAGCGGTATCGGCTTACATCCTTCGCCCGTCTCGGGGCTCTGCACTCAGTGTAATGACCAGCACTGGTACTGTCACCGTTTTGCGTCCTCGCCATAGCACAATAGCTACGGGCCCGCTTTCCCAGCGGAGAAAGCGGGCCCGTGACCGAATCATATTGACGGGTTACCAGTCTTCAAATCCGTCATAGAGTGGGAAGTCATCGGCAAGCTTCTCGGTGCGAGCGCGTAGTGCTTCGACATCTGGATTAGGCTTCAACGCCTGGGCGATGATGTCTGCAACCTCCGTGAACTCGGCGGCGTCGAAGCCGCGGGTGGCCAGGGCCGGGGTACCGATACGCAGACCCGAGGTGGTCATGGGTGGGCGTGGATCCCACGGTACCGAGTTGCGATTGACGGTGATACCTACCTGATCGAGGATATTCTCGCCTTGTTTGCCATCGAGCTCAGAGTTGCGAAGATCAACCAACACCAAGTGAACATCGGTGCCACCTGACAACACGCTGATACCGTGTTCGGTTACGTCCGCGGCCAGCAGGCGCTCAGCCAGGATCTGCGCACCTTCCAGGGTGCGTTCCTGACGACGCTTGAACTCTTGTGATGCAGCGATCTTGAACGCTACGGCTTTGCCCGCAATGGCATGCATCAGCGGTCCACCTTGCTGACCGGGGAACACCCGAGAATTGATCTTCTTGCCGTAGTCCTGCTTAGCCAAAATAAAACCGGACCGCGGACCCGAGAGCGTTTTGTGAACCGTCGATGAGACCACATCTGCGTGTGGCACAGGGTTGGGATGCAGACCGGCCGCGACCAGACCGGCAAAATGTGCCATATCAACCCACAGTTTTGCGCCGACTTCATCAGCAATCGAAGCAAATGCTTCAAAATCTAGCTGGCGTGGGTACGCAGACCACCCGGCAACAATGACATTCGGGCGTTCAGTCAGCGCTTGTTCTCGGACCCTATCCATATCAATGCGGAAGCTCTCACGGTCAACTTCATATGCGACTATCTTGTGACGTCGACCAGAAAAGTTCAGTGGCATGCCGTGTGTCAGGTGTCCACCGTGATCTAGCGATAGCCCCATCAGGGTGTCACCGTGTTCCATCAGCGCTTCCATCACCGCAACGTTGGCTTGCGCCCCGGCGTGTGGCTGCACGTTAGCGTATTCGGCACCGAAGAGTGCCTTCGCACGTTCGATGGCAAGGTTTTCAGCAACGTCGACATGTTCACAGCCACCGTAATAACGTCGGCCCGGATACCCTTCGGCATATTTATTGGTCAGTACCGACCCCTGGGTCTCTAAGATGGCTCGGGGCACGAAGTTTTCTGAGGCAATCATTTCCAGACTGCCACGCTGGCGGCCTAGCTCGAGTCCCAAAACTTCGGCAATTTCCGGGTCAACTTCGGCCAACGGGGCATTATTGACATTCGA
>DXCT01000040.1 GCA_019115865.1 Candidatus Yaniella excrementavium
CCAGGCGATTTTGGTGCAGTCGCCAAATGGACCACCGCTTGGGCAAGAGGGATGCGCCCTTCCGGCATGCCAATGAGCTGGACCGCTTGCGCTGCCGCGACCGCAGACTGTAGTGCCGTAGGGTCAGCCATTCCGATATCTTCCGATGCGTGAACAATCAGGCGTCGGGCAATATATCGTGCGTCCTCACCGGCATGAATCATTCGCGCCAGGTAATGCAAAGCCGCATCAACATCAGATCCTCGAATCGACTTGATAAAGGCAGAGATGACGTCGTAATGCTGATCGCCATCTTTGTCATAACGCAATACCGCTTGGTCCATAGCTTGAGCAGCATGTTCGACGGTCACCACTGGTGACTGTTCCCCCGCCGCCTGATCGTATCCAACACCGGCGGCTGCCTCCAAAGTTGTCAGAGCTCGCCGTGCATCCCCCTGAGCCATTCGAATCAAATACTCTCGGGCCTCGTGCTCGAGCTCCACCGTGGCATTGAGACCGCGTTCATCGGATAAGGCCCGATCAATAAGCTCACCGATATCGCCGTCGGTTAGTGGTTCAAGTGTGAGCATAATCGACCTGGACAACAGCGGAGCTATGACCGAGAACGACGGATTTTCAGTGGTTGCAGCCACGAGCACAACCCAGCGATTCTCTACTCCCGGTAGCAAGGCATCTTGTTGTGCCTTATTAAACCGATGTATTTCGTCCAAAAATAAGATGGTGGTCCGGCCGTAGAGATCTCTGTTGTCGAGAGCCTGTTCCATCACGCGACGAACATCTTTAACTCCAGCAGAAATGGCGGATAATTCCACAAACTTGCGGTCCGGTGCCTGAGAAATAACGTGGGCCAGGGTTGTCTTACCAGTGCCCGGAGGCCCATACAGCATAATTGACGAGGGGCCCACGCCTGCTGGACCGTGCGCTTCGGTCAACTTTCGCAGGGGCGAGCCTGGTTTCAACAGATGCCGTTGGCCGACAAGTTCGTCCAGGCTTCTCGGGCGCATTCGAACTGCCAGCGGGGCTGCTGCCGAAGCTTTACTGGAAGTATCTTGGTGGTCTTGGTCGTCATCGCGAGCCGAGGAGAACAAATCTTGCACGTCTCTACTCTAGTGACTATGAACTGCGACTGATATCCACGACTACACTTGGGGCCATGCGTGCAGTGATTCAAGTAGCTTCTTCAGCCAGTGTGACCATCGACGATCAGATTGTGGGAGAACTCCCACGCCCGGGACTCATGATTCTTTTGGGAGTCCACGTGGACGACAGCGAAGAACAAGCCGATGCCCTGGTCAATAAGATCGTAAATTTGCGGATTCTTGGAGACGAGCAATCTGCGGTGGATCTGAATGCGCCTGTCATGGTGGTCTCGCAGTTCACGCTCAACGCTGATGTTCGAAAGGGCCGTAGGCCATCCTGGTCAAATGCTGCCCGCCCTGAACAGTCTGAGCCACTGTATGAATATTTCGTAGAACAGGTCCGAGCTCAGGGGCTTGAGGTTTCCACCGGCGAATTTGGAGCAATGATGGACGTTGCTTTGGTGAACAGCGGACCGTTCACGCTGGTCATTGATTCCGATGATCTAGCCGCTCCGCGCCGCGGCGGCTCGTCTAGCTAATTGACGATGAGGATGTCCTCGTAAAGACACTATGAAACTCGCGTGAGATAGCCAGACACCTCGCCAGCCCAAGTGATCACCAGTTCATCACGTGCGCGGGTTGCGGCCACGTACAACAGAGACCGTTCTCGAAGTTCGATATCGTGCTGTTCAGACTCGGGCAGGTCGGCAAGTTGCCAAGCAGCTGGTATCTGGTCTGCACCAGCCCCGATGATAATGGCACGTTCGAATTCCATGCCCTTGGCGCTGTGCATGGTGATGATTTGTACAGCTGAATCGGAACCCGTATTAGGTGCCAACGCTTCATCATCCCGTAGGCCGCGTTCCACTTGGTCTTTAATGCGTTCGCTGCGAACCATCACGCCGATGGCATCGGGGGCAACGCCATCGTCTACCCAGGAGCGGATGAACTTCGCAGCTTCCACGATTTGTTGACGAAGCGACCCAGCAGCAACCAGATGAGGCCGTGGGCCTGAGCGCACGGACTGATATCCAGATGCATCTTCCGGTGCATCTTCTAAATCGGTGTAGTCTCCCCCGTCCAACACTCGTACCGCCAACGCAAGGTTTTCGGCCGTTGTGCGGTAATTCAGCCGCAGTCGGCGTGCACGACCAACGATATTGATGCCGAAGCGCGATAGCGGAACTTTCTGTCCGTAGATTCGCTGATGTGAGTCCTCGGCGATAAACAAATCGTCCGGCCCCTCTGGGACGATGGCTCGCAACATGGCCCAGTGGCCACTGTGCAGATCTTGGCCCTCGTCAACTAGCACATGATCAGCTGGCAAGGATGCTCCACGCTCAACGCGGTCTTCCAAGATGGCCGCGGCAATCGTAGCAACTTCGGGAAATGTGACTTGGTTAGTCAATTGCTGGTCACGACGGAACTGGTGAAATACCTTCCATAGTTCCTTACGCTGTTTCCGACCCAGTGCTGTACCTCGCCCCTTCCGGTTGGCGCGGACATATGCTGTCTCATCGACAATCCGGTGTGCCAGCACAACAGAAACATACTCTTGTTCTAGGAAGCTTGGATGACATAGATCAGCGGTGAGATCTGGTTGCGCAATGCGTGTCGCAGTTTCGAAGGCTTCGTGGATGTTCAGCGTTCGCCCTGCTAGGGAATTGGCTGTTGGTCCCAGAACCTTTTGCGTGGCTTCAGTAAGCTCTTTTGGTTCTGTTTGAGCAACAACCTGGGCGGCTATTTGGTCGAGTCCCAGAACAGCGACACCAGGTGTCCCAATGCGCTGTACTTGTTGCACCGAGGCATCAAGTTTCTTCAATTGGGATTGTAAAGACTCCGCGAGTACCTTTGTGAAGGTCGACAAGATAATGCGTGCCTGCGGGTATTTCTTCGCTAGATTGCGAGCGCGATGCACCAACACCACGGTCTTCCCGGTTCCTGCTCCCCCAGATAGCCGGTAGGCGCCTGAGGTGTTTTGTTCGGCAAAGCGACGCTGTTCGGGGTGGAGAAACACCCGCCAGCTATCAAAGTTTTTCGATTCCAGAGCGTCCTT
>DXCT01000041.1 GCA_019115865.1 Candidatus Yaniella excrementavium
CGTTCCGCGACCAGATGAGCTGCGCGCGGAAAACAACAACGGCACCTGACTCAGCATAATGCCTGGTCAGATGCCGTTTTATTGTGGGCCCTGCGGGGATCGAACCCGCGACCTGCGGATTAAAAGTCCGATGCTCTACCTACTGAGCTAAAGGCCCTAGTCGCGATGACCGCTATACGATTGTAGCCTATTTTGCTGCGGAACAAAATTTGCCACATTGGCTGTTATTTATGGCCGCACCTGCTTTAGGCTGACGTGGTGTACGCGTCTTATATAAAGGAGCAGGTTTGAGTTATCAGCGCGGCGGGTCAACCGGTCTACCATTCCACAGACCCAAACTGATGCCGCTCGAAAACTTTGAGCACCAACCGGGTGGCTTGGATCCTGCTGAAGTGTACTCTGCCGCTCAAACCGTAGCCGCGCAATTGGTGGCTACCGGTCAAGACCCCGATGCCGAGGATGCCACCGTGGATTGGCTGGTCGATCTCGTTGACGACGTCGGACTCGATACGATGGCCGAAATGTGGTCGAACGCGCCGGCGGTCACGTTTGGTGGTGCCCTGTGGCGGCTGTATGCGCTACAACAAGCAACCCGTCGAGACGGCGAGATGTGGGCCGCCTGGTATCGGGCAGGCTACGATGCCTATGCATCACGTGTTATCGCAGGTGCCACGGAACCACCTCACGCCAAGGATCTGCAACAGCTGACCTCCCAGATCCTGACCGGCCTCTACTCCGGAGATTTCGCGATCGCCTTAGAACGTGGCGGAGCTTACGCCCGAGTCATTGCTGCCGGACAGCATCAGCACGCCGAGCGACTCGAAGATCTGAACCCGGAAGCTTCGGCCGCACTAGAACATCGCTCGGTCAAACTCCAGCGCACCGCAACCGAATTAGAACTTTGCGCAACCGCCTGGCGTCACGGGCGGCTGGATGACGCCCACCCCAGCGAACTCCCGCGGAATTAACGCGTCAGATTGTTAACTTTAGGTGTGTAAAGTGACCAGATATGAAGCTGTCTGTAACGCGCCTATTTTCTGCTGATGAATCAGGTGCGGCCCAAGTACGAAGTCTTGCAAAACTTCTCGTGGAATCGGTGGACCTAATAACCCAGATGTTTGGTGCTTCCCCCGAAACCGGCACCGAACTTGATGCCAAGCTCGATAATCTCAATGCCAGAGCGTCTCGCAATACCAGCACCATGCTGACAGCACTGCGCAGTTCCTATCTCACCCCGCTGCCCCGCGAAGATCTCTATTTACTTGGAACCTGGATCAACCGTGCCGTCGAGGCCGTGACCATTACCGGAACCATCATTCATGCGACTCGCCAGTATCGCTTGCCAGCTCGTGCCGGCGATGTCTTGGAAATCCTCATCCGGCAGGCTGATCTGGTACTGGATGCAGCAGAGCAACTCGACCAAGTCGATGATCTGGAGAGCACCTGGATGCACTTAGAACGTCTCACCCACCAGGCCCACCGCGCCCTGGTCACTTGGCGCCTCACAGATGCCGATGAACTTCTGGCCCGCCACTACTACCGCCAACAAGAAGTAGCCCGATCTTTAGAATCCACCTTCATGACGATCCGCGAATTTTGTACGCAGTTAGGACGAATCCTGGTGCGTGATTCCTAGTGAGCACACTGCTTTTGCTCATCGCGGTCTTCGCTCTGACCGCGGCCTTTAGTTTTGTCGTGGCAGGTCGCGATACTCCCAACGCAGTAGCTCTGCCCATCGCTTCCGGTGCACTCACGCCCACAAACGCGGTGGCCATGACCGCCGTCATGCGCATGATTGGCGCGGTCATGGGGGTCAGTACGATCCAGTTTTTTGCCGCAGAATTCGTGGCACTGGTACCGTCTGGCAACACCGGGTTGGCCATCACCGCCGTTGGAGTTGCCACGGCATTAGCGTGGGCGATTTTTACCTGGTGGCGCGGCGTCGCCGTGTCATCTTCGCACGCTCTGACCGCCTCAATTACCGGCGGCGCCATAGCGGTCTCGCAGCTAAGTTCCAACCACCTGACCTTGACTGATTTATCCCCGATAGCCATGGGGATCATTATTTCGCTATTTGCTTCACCTATCTTGGCGATGCTGGTCGCCTGGCTTCTGACCATCCCGGTCACCTGGTTTGCTAAAGATACGGCACCGCATCGTGTCAGTTATGCAGCACGCGGCGCCCTGGCCATCGGTTCCGCAGCAAATGCCCTGGGCCACGGAGTGCAGTATGGACAGCGAATTTACATCGTGTTGTTAATGTCTATTTCGGCAGCGGGGGTGGACACCCTGTCAAACTGGGTAATAGCGGCGTCTGTGGTCCTGCTGCTGGGATTGGGCAGTATGGTCACGGCTTGGCGCGTGAACTACACGCTGGCCCGTCGAATCACCATTTTAGATCCGCTACACTCCGCAGTTGCGTCATCGACATCGGCCCTGCTGCTGCTCATCGGATCATTCATGCTGCATATCCCACTGTCTTCGTCGCTCACCACGGTCGCAGCGATTACCGGAGCTGGCACCGCGCAAAACAACGGCGTGATCCGTTGGGTTCAAGTCTTGCGGCTCATGAGCTATTTCTTCGCTACCGTGATCATCTGCGCGGTGATAGCCTTCGCCATCGTCGGAGTTATCACAACTCTGGTCTAAGCCTTCATCATGCCTCAGCCGTTATGCGGGACTCAGACTGTCGTGCCGTGTTGATGGCACGTCGTTTCCTTGCATACGACTCGATAGTAAAGATAGAGTGACTCATAGATGTCGAGCTGCGGTACCCCCGGGCTCCAAATCATCAGCCGCTTCGAGCGGCCACACGCCGTGAGGCGTGCCCGGCTCGGCATCGTTAGGTTTAGAAAAGCCGTGACCAGTAGCTCTTGGATTCTAGTAGCTGGTCACGGCTTTTTCTTTGGTTGCTAAACCACCGGGTTAGCCGAATCGCCCGGAAATGTAATCTTCGGTCTGCTGATTAGCAGGATTGTTGAAGATCGTGGTGGTGTCATCGTATTCGATGAGTTTGCCCGGCTCCCCGATGGCCTGCAGGTTGAAGAACGCTGTCTTATCCGCAACACGAGCTGCCTGCTGCATATTGTGGGTGACGATGACGACCGTGTAGTCCTTCTTCAACTCGTGAATCAGGTCTTCGATGGCCAGCGTGGAAATCGGGTCGAGCGCTGAAGCTGGTTCGTCCATTAAAATCACGTCTGGTTCGATTGCAATGGTACGTGCGATACACAGACGCTGCTGCTGGCCACCAGACAGGCCACCGCCTGGACGATCTAGCCGATCCTTGACTTCGCCCCACAGGTTGGCACCGGTGAGGGAACGCTCGAGCACGTTGTCGGCGTCAGACCGACTCAGACGGATGCCATTGAGCTGGTAGCCGGCTAACACGTTTTCCCGAATCGACATGGTCGGAAAGGGGTTCGGACGCTGAAAGACCATGCCCACGGTTGAACGCACGCGAACCGGGTCCACGTTGGCAGCGTTGATGTCTTCGTCGTCCAAGAGGATTTTACCTTCGGCACGAGCCCCCGGAGTGACCTCGTGCATGCGGTTCAACGTGCGCAAGAAGGTGGTCTTGCCACAGCCAGAAGGACCAATGAATGCGGTCACGGAACGGGGTTCAATATCGATATTGATGTCACTGACGGCCAGGAAATCACCGTAATAGCAATCAAGATCGACGGTCTGGATGCGTTTTGCCATGGTTGTATTTTATCCTTCTGAAAGATTCACAAACTACGAAACGACTATTTGCCGGTTTTCGGAGCGAAGTATTTAGCGATTGCACGAGCAGCGAGGTTCAGCCCCATCACAATGAGGATCAGTACCAGGGCACCTGCCCATGCACGAGCGGCAGATGGATCACCGGCACCCGGTGCCGTCGGGTTGATCAGCTGACGGTAGATGAAGACCGGCAGGGCTGTCATCCATTCGGAGAACGGGTTCCAGTTCGTCGTTGCGATATAACCGGCGGTCACCAGAATTGGTGCGGTCTCACCGGCGACACGTGCGATGGCCAAGGTGACACCCGAAGCGATACCGGACATCGCGGTTGGCAAGACGACCTTCATGATGGTGCGCCATTTCCGGACACCAAGGGCATAGGACGCTTCGCGGAGTTCGTCGGCCACGACCTGCAACATCTCTTCGGTAGAGCGGACTACCACTGGAATCATCAAAACACTTAGCGCAATGGCGGCGGTGAACCCGGTTTTCACCGATTGCAGTGCCTGTGGTGAAGAGCCAATAGTCAGTTCGACAATCAGGGTCATACCGGCAAAGGCGAAGAGACCAGCCACAATCGATGGGATTCCGGTCATGACGTCGACGAAGAATCGAATACCGCGAGAGAACGCATTGCGGTTGCCGTATTCGGTCAGATAGATGGAGGCGAACAGCCCCACGGGAATCGAGATAACGGACGCCATCAGCGTGATCATGATGGTCCCGACAAGTCCGTGGAGGATACCGCCTTGCAGCGAAGCCCCTTCGGTCTGTGTGGCGATATCATCTGCGCCGGCAACACCGGCCATATCGGTGGTCAAGAGGCCT
Source organism: Candidatus Yaniella excrementavium (assembly GCA_019115865.1). Lineage (GTDB taxonomy): Bacteria > Actinomycetota > Actinomycetes > Actinomycetales > Micrococcaceae > Yaniella > Yaniella excrementavium. Next base: position 4,555 of record DXCT01000041.1, read on the forward strand.
GGGTTTGAGACGAGTGTGGGCAGACCTTGCGATACAGCCGACCAGATAACGGAGATCAGCGGAATCAAGGCGATGATGAACGACGTCCACACGAGGTGGCGCCAGAATTCATCGGTTGCCTTGAGGCGATCTTCCATCACACGGGAGACCACGTACATGCTGCCGATAAACAGCACACCGCCGATGATCGCAAAGCCAATAATGCTAAAGGACTCAAACGCCACCAGCGTGATGACCAGAGCCAGGATCGCCGATCCTGTGGCAGCGGCCATCCAAGTCCAGGTGGGTTTCCGGTTGGCAGTCAGCGAGTCCAAGCGGGATTTCTGATGTGTCTGTGTCGTCATGTCTTCTGGTTTCTTCCCACCGTCTGGATCCTGTTGCGAGCCCTGTGGCTTCGACTTGGCACGCGAGCGAATTTGCGAACTCACGACAGTCCCTCAGCTTTCTTCGCGTGGCTGTTGACGATAGCCCTTGCGATGACGTTGACGACCAAGGTGATCACGAACAACATCAGACCAGCGGCAATCAGCTCGGACTGGCGTTGCCCGAAAGCTTCTGGGAAGTTCAGCGCAATTTCTGACGGAATGGTGGCGTTGGCACCCGACGTCACAAGCGACCAGGAGAAACCGCCGGCCGAGAGCACCATGGTGACCGCCATGGTTTCACCCAGTGCGCGCCCCAAAGCCAACATGATTGACGAAATGACCCCGGCGCGCGCAAACGGGAATACCGTCATTTTGATCATTTCCCAGCGTGTTGCCCCAAGCCCTAGTGCGGCTTCTTGTTGCAGGTGCGGGGTCTGAAGGAATATTTCCCGACACAGTGCCGTGATGATCGGTAGGACCATGACGGCGAGCACGACACCGGAGGTCATAAGCGTGCGACCGGTGTTGGTAACGTTTGGGTCCCCGGCAAACAGCGGGATAAAGCCCAGATTGTTGTGCAACCAGTGGTAGAGCGGCACCATAGCGGGTGCCAGTACAAGCATGCCCCATGCACCGTAGACGACCGAGGGAATTGCGGCCAGCAAGTCAATGAGGTAGCCGATTGGATTCGCGAACCGACGTGGTGCGTAGTGGCTGATGAACAGCGAAATGCCGATGGCGATCGGAGTGGCTAGCAGTAATGCGATGACCGAGACCATGACGGTACCGGCCATCAGCGGCCAGACATATGACCAGAAATCTATTGCTTGATCTGCGCCGGGCCCAAACGTCTCGGGCATGATTGCCGGCAGAGCCTCGATAAGCAGGAAGGCAGCTACGAATGCCAGCACGACCAGAATGATCGCGCCACCGGTCCATGACAGGCCAAAGAAGACTTTATCCCCCACAGCCGACGTGGTCCGCGCGGTGCTTTTTGTGCGCGGGGATGTGGATGTCACGTTGTACTCCTGTTACGTTACTTATGTACTCTAGGGGCTATTCAGGCCGATACCGTCGCATGTGGTGCAGCGCGATGGTATCGGCCGTGATAGCTATTTGGCTTACTTAGCCAGCAACGCTGATTGCTTCGATACGCTCTGTTGCTTCGTCACGGATCGAATCTGAGATCGGGGCGGAACCGGCTGATTCTTCAGCGGTTGCCTGGCCGTCTTCAGAGATTACGTAGTTACCGAATGCCTTGACCTGTTCTACCATGCTTTCGTCCTCGTATTCGTCGCAGAAGATGTGGTAGGAAATCATGACGATCGGGTAGACGCCTTCTTCTTCAGTGCTGCGGTCCAGAACGCGTGCGCCTTCAGATTCGGAATCTTCTTCTGCAGTTTCAACGGCAGCTGCCGCAGCGTCTGCAGAGTATTCGACGTAGTCTTCCCCTACGCCAACCGCGACGGTGGACAGGTCACCGATCTGCGAGGCATCCGCGTAGGTGATAGCGCCATCGGTATCCGAGGTCAGGGAGACAACGCCCGAGGTCTGCTGTGCGGATTCACCGGTCAGCTCGTCTGGGAAAGCATCTGAGGCTTCCCATTCCCATGAGTCACCGGCTGCACCGTTGAGGTAGTCGGTGAAGTTTTCGGTGGTACCGGACTCATCGGAACGGTGTACAACGGTGATGTCGGTGGCTGGCAGATCAGCATCTGGGTTCTGCTCGGCAATTTCTTCGTCATCCCACGAGGTGATTTCGCCGGCGAAGACTTTGGCGATGGTGTCTGGGTTCATGTTCAGGGTGTCAACACCCTCAAGGTTGAATGCTACAGCTACAGGCGAGATGTAGGACGGCACATGGAATGCGTTCGCTGCGCCACAAGCCTGCTCCTGCTCATCAGCATCCATGGCGGAGTCGGAGCCAGCAAAGGTGTACTGGCCGGCAATGAAGCCTTCACGGCCAGCACCGGAGCCAACTGGGTCATACTGAACGGACAGATCTGGGTGAACTTCGGTGATGTCAGAAGTCCAGGCGGTCATGGCTGCTTCCTGCGACGAGGCGCCACCACCGATGAGGTTACCCGAGGCCGAAACCTCTTCGCCGCCACCGTTAGCGTCAGCGTTGTCGCCGCCGTCGTCAGATGAGCAAGCGGCCAGAGCGATAGCTGCTACAGAAGCAATTGCAGCGGAGCGGTAAAAACGCGAAAACTTCACTGGTGTTTTCCTCTTTCGAGTTTGTTGTGAGTCGTATGTGTTGGGCCGAGACATACAAGGTTGGTGACCCGAACTAACCTCGAAGGTACGCAGACGAGGTAACCTATTGGCTCCAGTTGGGTGAACGACTGGTTAACGTTGCCCTAAGCGGCGATTTTCACATTATTTTCCACAACTCTCCTAAGATAAGAGGCATGGCTGAGCGCATGCACACCACCCCGTTACCGGTGCAGACTGGACCGCGGGGTTGGCAGAAGGTCAAACAGTTTTTCTCTTCCCGATTTCGTTCCGGTACCTGGCGTGCCCAGAAATCGCTTATTCCCGCAGCGACAGCGGCAATCGCATCGGTTGCCGCCTATGCTTTTGCAGCCGTTATCCTCGGCCATAGCGAACCCTATTTCGCGGCGACCTCTGCCCTGATTACCCTAGGGTTTGGTCGCGATCCGCATATCAAAAAAGCCCTCGAGGTCTCCATTGGTGTGACGTTAGGCATATTGGTTGGTGATTCTTTACAAGCGCTGCTCGGCCAAGGGTACTGGCAGGGCGTGATTGTGGTTTTCACCACCATCATATTGGCGCGGTTTATTGATTCCGGGGTTATTTTTACTACCCAGATGTCAATCCAGTCCGTTCTGGTGATCTTATTACCGCTACCTGACGGCGGACCCCTGGCGCGCTCCCTCGATGCGGTCATTGGCGGGGTCATCGCCATAGCGATCACCATGATCACCCCGGTTTCTTTCCGCAAGGAAACTATCTCCGGCATGCGCGAGCTCTTCGCTTCGATCACCGATGTACTGCGCGAACTCTCAGAGGCACTGCGTACACATGAATCACGCAGCGGTTGGGCCGCCCTGATCGAAGCTCGCGGCTTACAGTCGCAAATCGATACCGTTCGCACCGCGATTTCCACAGCAGATCAGGCCGCGACCTACTCCCCCACCCGACGATCGGCGCGTCAAGATTTAGAAGAACTCTCGCGCACCTTAGAAAAAACTGATCTTGCCGTGCGTTCACTGCGCATTATTGCCCGCCGGGTCATTACGGTCATCGACGAGCTCGAAGCAAAAGCTACCTCGGCAGATGACGTCGATGCCCTGGCGGACTGGTTTTCTGAAGTCGCTGACGCCGTTGCGGTACTGGGCCGATCTGTTTCAGAACCGGCGGCACCGGGGCGGCACCGGTCGCTCTCGATTGCCCGCGATGCACTAGGTGCGGTAACCACCAAACTCACGCCCAGAAACATGGGGGCAAATACCCTGCACGGCGAGGCCCTGGTGATGATGTGTCGGCCGATGATGGTCGACTTCTTGGAAGCCACCGGTTCCGACCACCCCGAAGCAAGCAGCTATCTACCCCGCCTCTAGGCTTTATCGCGTCCTAGGGTGCGGCTAGGCTAACCCCATGGCCAAAACAAAGACCGGCACGAAGCTTGCCTATAAATGCACCGAATGCGGTTGGATGACCGCCAAATGGACCGGTCGCTGCGGGGAATGCCAAGCCTGGGGCACCATCGAAGAGGCAGGGGTGACGCCCGCCACTGCGCGTACCGCACCGGTAGCGGTCACCGTGGACGAGCTAGCACAACCCATCACCGAAATTGATGCATCCCTCGCAGAGAGCTTTCCCACCAGGGTCAGCGAATTTGATCGTGTCTTAGGCTCCGGGCTGGTGCCGGGAGCGGTTATCCTGTTGGCCGGCGAACCGGGTATTGGAAAATCGACCATGGCACTAGATATTGCCGGTCAGGTCGCCACAACCCGCCGTGATGATAAAAAGCTACGCACCACCCTGTACTTGACCGGTGAAGAATCCGCGGCCCAGGTGCGCCTGCGGGCAGAACGCATCGGTGCAATGCACGATAACCTGTTGCTCTCGGCTGAAACGGATCTCGGCCAGGTATTAGGTCAGATCGAACACCTCAAACCCGATTTCCTCGTGGTCGACTCGGTCCAAACTATTCAATCTGCAGCCATCGATGGCACCCCGGGCGGGCGTATGCAGATCCAAGAGGTCACCGCTTCGATCATCCGGTTGGCTAAACGTCACGACATCGCCACCATCCTGGTGGGCCACGTGACCAAAGAGGGCAGCATTGCTGGGCCACGTACCATGGAGCACCTTGTCGACGTCGTCTGCCAATTCCATGGCGACCGACACTCACAGCTGCGTTTTATTCGGTCGGTCAAAAACCGTTACGGCTCCACCGATGAGGTCGGCTGTTTTTCAATGAATGATTCGGGCATCACCTCGATTGATGACCCGTCCGGACTGTTCATCAATACATTCGCCACTCCCATGCCCGGCACCGCAATCACCGTAGCGATGGATGGGCATCGCCCGTTGATGGCCGAGATTCAGGCACTGTCCGCCGACGGTGGCGGCGGATCGCCACGTCGGGTCGTGACCGGCCTGGTGCAATCCAGGCTCAACACCGTAGTAGCCATCTTGTCGCGGCACCTAGGCATGTCATTTATCACCGAAGACGTTTATGTCTCGACCGTGGGTGGTATCAGCGTCAACGAACCCGCTGCGGATCTGGCCATGGCTGCAGCGATCATTTCATCCCGCGAGGGGCTTCCGCTGCCACGCAGTACGGTGACGATCGGTGAGTTGTCGTTGGCCGGGGAGCTTCGTCCCGTGGCGGGTACAGAACGTCGCCTTAAAGAAGCACACCGGCTGGGTTTCACGCACGCAGTTATACCCAAGGACGATGACACCAAGGTACCATCGGGGATGCGCGTCTACCGGACCTCGTCGCTAGTCGATGCGATCAGCACGATATTCGACCCAGCGCATAGACCACCCCCGTCACCCAGCCACGACAAAATGGCCAAAGTCTTTAAGCTGCGCCCGGATGACGACACCGACCACTAGCACCTATTCCAGCTCGAACGTCACCGGGTCTGCGGTCTGTTCTCCCATGCCGACTATTAGTCGATACTCACCGGCCGAAATGTCTTCGGCTATCGTCTGGCAGTCCTCATCGGTGCCAACACGTTCCCACTGGAAATCAACTGATTCGGACTGTCCCGGCTCCATCTCTACCACCTGAGACTGTGGCTCGACCTGGCACGCCCGGGTCGAAAAAACGTACTGTCCTTCAGCGTCTTCAACCATAAAATTTTGCTCATCGGTGCCCAGCGAGGCGTCACACAGTTCATCGCCGTCGTGGGTAATGGTCATCGTGAACGTAGGAAACTCATCGGCTGGATACGCATCTTGATCCGTTGCACCAGCTAAAGAAAGCACCTGCGGGTCACATGCATCTGCGGCCTGTTCAGGTTCCTGGTCACTGGGTGAGTCCGAGGGCGATGGTTGACCAGATTCGCTGGTCGTTGGTTCAGGCGTGGGCGACACCTCGTCGTCATCGGGTAAAAACAGGCCGACCAAAGCCCAAATCCCCCAGCCAATAAGTGCCAACAGTGCCAGCAAAATAACACCGGCGACAATACGACGGCGTCGAAGAATATGCGGCGGAATGCGCCGTGCGCGTGGGGGAAGATTATCGGCCATACCCAATAGTTTAGCGATCCTGTCTGACAGTCAACTAGCCACCGCTAGCATAGAGCATATGTCCTCCACTGATCACCAACTCTTCCAAGACCATGCCTCAACCGTTCGGGCCCGTATCCTTGATTGGTACGCCGACAACGGCCGGGATCTGCCGTGGCGCGACCCGAACACAACCGCCTGGGGTGTGTTGGTATCTGAGGTTATGCTGCAGCAAACCCAGGTTTCCAGGGTGTGGGACGCCTGGTTAGCGTGGATGAAGCGGTGGCCCGGGCCCGCCGAATTAGCTCAAGCCCAAGCCTCCGATGTGTTGATCATGTGGGGTCGACTTGGGTATCCGCGCCGTGCCCTGCGCCTACATGAAACCGCAAAGGCCGTGGTTACTCAGCACAACGGCGTCCTGCCTGCAGACCCAGAATTGTTATTGCAGCTGCCCGGTATTGGCGAATACACTGCCGCTGCGGTCTCTTCCTTTGCTTTTGGTATCCCAGAAGTCGTGATCGACACCAATATTCGCCGGGTGCACGCAAGGATTTTCTCGGGCAACGGCGCCGGCGCCCCGAGTCTCACGGCGGCCGAACGTCGACTTGCCGCACAACTGATGCCAGACACCTCTTCGGCCCAGGGTGTGCACGCGGCCAATACGTGGAACGTTGCAGCCATGGAATTAGGCGCGCTGATTTGTACTGCCCGTGCTCCCAAATGTGAACAGTGCCCTGTGCTGCATCAATGCGCCTGGGTTACGGCCGGCAAACCCGAGCCGGAGACGGTGGCGAAAACTCAGTCCTGGAACGGCTCTGACCGACAGGTGCGCGGTGCCATTATGGGAGTATTGCGAGCCCAGGGTGCCATTGATGTGGCAACGCTGCAGACCACCGTCGAAGCCACCGGGCGGCTTGGACGCCACGTACCCGAGACCTCGCAGTGGGATCGTGCGGTGACTGGGTTGGTGACCGATGGGCTGGCGGTACTTGATGACGAAATCCTCGCACTTCCCTAGCGCGGATTGTCTGGATGCTGCGCATCGCCCAACTGTTTCGTCCACTTGGCAGCAGGTGGTTTCCACCGCGCAAGCGCAGTCAACAATTCGTGTGGATCCTGGGCGACAATCAACGCGTTTTGGAAACTTTCACGAATGAATCCCGTGTGCGTCATATGTTCGACCATACTGATCAACGGGTCCCAAAAACCGGCGACGTTATAGAGTGCAACGGGATGTGTATGAATGCCCAACTGTTGCCAAGTCCATGCTTCAAAAAGTTCTTCCAGTGTTCCAGCACCGCCGGGCAGGGCTACAAAAGCATCACCGAGTTCTGCCATGCGCAGCTTGCGGGCGTGCATATCCTCCACGATTTCTAAGCTGGTTAAGCCTTCGTGGGCGATTTCACCGTTCACCAGGGACCGGGGCATCACGCCAATAACTTCAGTACCTGCATTCAGGGCAGCATCGGCAAGGGCGCCCATCAGGCCCACATGTCCACCGCCAAAAACAATACCGTAACCGGCATCAGCAACGACCCGCGCAAAGTTCTGGACTGCTTCCAGATAGACCGTCGAATTACCTGCTGCAGAACCCGTAAAAACCGTTATGCGTTGTATTTGATCACTCATTGGACTCTGTTGAATAGCTAAGCTGGATCTGAGCGCTTTGCCAGATCCACGATCATGCGCGTATTGCCCAGCGTGTTTGGTTTGACGCGTGCCAGATCCAGAAATTCTGCGACGCCCTCATCCGTGGAAAGCAGCAGCTGGTTGAAGACACTTGGATCCAATACCGACTGATCGTTCATCACTTCGAATCCATGACGTTTGAAAAACGAGGTTTCAAACGTCAAACAGAATACATGCTGGACACCGAGTTCCGCTGCTTTATCCAGTAGGGCATTGAGTACAACGCCGCCGACACCGCGACCTTGAAACTCATCGGCGGTGGCCAGAGTGCGCACCTCGGCTAAGTGTTCCCACATGACGTGGAGGGCACCGAAGCCCACGATCTCGCCGTCCGCATTTTCGGCCATCAAGAATTCTTGGATAGCTTCAAAATACGCAACTTGGTCTTTGTCTAACAGCACACGATCGGTGGCCAGTGGTTGGACCATCGAACGAATGACTTTGACGTCTTGTGTGCGTGCGGGGCGGACTGTAATTTCCATTCTTCCAACTGTAACGGTTATCTTCTGCTCCGGCGAGGATTCGGCTGTGCCAGCTGCGGACACGGGCCAATGGGCCTGGTCAAACGTCGTGCCTTATCCGCACAATGGTATACATGAGAATATTGACTGTTTGTCTTGGAAATATCTGCCGTTCCCCAGCCGCCGAGTCGGTGCTTATCCACAAATTATCGCAATCCGGTATCGATGCCGAAGTGTCCTCGGCCGGAACTGCGGATTACCACATTGGCAAAGATGCCCACGATTTGACCCGCAAGGTGGGTCACGAGCGCGGTTACGCTTTTACCTCGGTTGCTGACCAGGTGACGCCCACCCACCTCGATCAGGCTGATCTGGTGCTGGCCATGGACCATTCCAATCTGGAGAATCTGTTGGCCATCGCCCAAAACGATGAACAGCGCGCAAAGATTATCCGCTTTGGGGCCTTCGGGTCCACGGTTGAGGCCGATGGTATTGCCAATGTGCCCGATCCATACGGCTTTCCTGAAGAAGCCTTCATAGAGATGTATAACCAGATCGAAGATGCCGCCGAAGGACTAGTCACCGCAATCCAAGGCGACAGCCTGCCCAGCATCCAACAACGCTACGGGCACCAGTGAGTGGAACCGGCACCACCTCAACGATCACTCTTGACGACGGCACCCCGGCGTTTCGTAAGGCGTTATCCCCGGCACCTACCGGATTTTTCGTCTTCGAGGCCGCCGGGTTGCAAGCTTTATACGAGTTTGGTGCCAAAGTGCCACAGGTCTATGAGGTCACCGATGATCAGCTGGTCATCGAAATGGTCGAGGCTCAAGACGCCAACCGAATCAGTCACCCGGAGTATACGTTTGGTCAAGAGCTGGCTCGATTGCACCGGGATAGTCAGCTGGCTGCCGGACCGGATCAGACGTTCGGCAGTCTGGAAGGTGTTTACCACTGGTTTCTCGGTGCTGCCCGGATAAATCTGCAGCCGACTGCCACGTTGTATGAATCCTTAGTGGTCAATCGGATTATGCCGTTAACGCAACGCTGCATTGACGCTGGCCGGTTGGATTCGGCCGCTTTCGATATGGCCAATGCGCTGACTGAACACCATTTTGGCGCATCTGAACGGCCGACGCTGGTGCACGGGGATTTATGGGCCGGCAACCGCATGGTGGATGCTTCGGGAGCTAGCTGGCTCATCGATCCGTCATGCCATTGGGGCCATCGTGAACAAGACATTGCCATGATGCAGTTATTTGGTGGCTTCGGCCCAGAGGTTCTCGACGGCTATGAGGCGACCTTCCCACTGGCAGATGGCTGGCGTGAGCGCATACCGGCCTTCCAGCTAGTACCGTTGTTAGTGCACACCCTGCTGTTTGGTGGCGGATATGGTGCTGCCACCCTGCAAGCTTTTGAACACACACTGCAGGGTGGCGCATAACCACTCTTAGCCGTCGTCTTGCTGACTTGGTCCATTCGGGGGTGGTTGCTCGATCCCCTGTTTTCTGCGCAACCACGCGGACCCGGTCCGCGCAGACAACGTGCCTCGAGGACCAATGAGCCGGTGCTCTTCCAGATAGGGGTCGCGGATAACCGGACGCTCGTCTGCGGCTTCTGGTTCTACCACGACGTCGGTTGTATCGTGTTCGTCTTCATTTTGACGGCGTTCATGTTCTTCGGGTGGCAGGACTTTCTTCCACGAGCGAGTACGTACCGGCGGTACCTCACTGGCGTCCTCACGCAGTGCCCTATGCAACGCATACATCTGGAAGTAGGCGAGGATAAAGAAGGGCAAGCCGACCAGAACAACCAGCTGTTCAAGCGCTTCCAAACCTCCTGAACCCGAGAAGACCAGCAGGGTCGCGGTAATGACCGCGATCGCAATGGCCCAGAAGATTCGTTGTCCCAACGGGTTGAAGTCTTCATGGCCGTTGGCCATTGTGTCAGTCACCAGGGCTGCAGAGTCCACCGAGGTAATGAAGAAAATGACGACCAAAATGATGGCGATAACTGAAATAAAGAACGTGGCTGGGAAATGTTCCAGGAAGGAAAACAGTGCGCCTGGCACGTCCTCTTCTTCGACAACACTTTCAACCAGTCCACCATCGCCGTTGAGCTCAATATCAAAGGCGGCGTGTCCAAAGATCCCGAACCACAGCACCGAGAAGCCGGCAGGTACGGCCAGCACACCGGAAACGAACTGCCGGATGGTGCGGCCCTTGGAGATGCGCGCGATGAAGATACCAACGAATGGCGACCAGCTAATGGTCCATGCCCAGTAAAAGACCGTCCAGGAACTTTGCCATCCGGAATTGGCAAAGGTGTCATTCCACAGGGCCAATTCCGGCAAGTTCATCAGGTACCGGCCAGCTGACTCTACGGTCCCCTGCAGAATAAACAGTGAGGAGCCGGTTACCAGGATGAAGGCCAACAGTGCCACGGCCATCCAAATGTTGAAGTTGGACAAAACTTTGATCCCTTTGTCCAGACCCAGGGCCACCGAAATCATGGCGACACCGCCGACGACGCCGATAATCACCAGCTGCCATACGGCACCTTCGGCAACACCGAAGACTCGGTTGATACCGCTGTTGATCTGTAAAGCACCAAGACCCAGTGAAACCGCAACACCGAAGACGGTGCCGACAATGGCGACGATGTCGACAAATTTCCCGAGCGGGCCGTGAATACGTTCGCCGATGATGGGCTGAAAGATCGAGCTCACCCGAGGAGGCAGATTCCGTTTGTGAATGAAGTACGCAAAGCACAGCGCAGGCAGTGCGAAGATAGCCCAGGTATGCAACGTGAAGTGGTACAGGGTGAAGTTCATAGCATCTGCGGCAGCTTCAGTGCTGCCCGCTTCGATGCCCAATGAAGGCCCACGGGGTGGGTCACCAAAGTGACTAACGGGTTCTGCCACACCCCAGAACATGAGAATACTGCCAATACCGGCGGCAAAGAGCATCGCGAACCATGCGGGTCCGGAGTGCTCGGGTTTTTCATCATCGGGGCCCAACCGCACTCCGCCAAACCGGCTAATCGCCAAGTAGAGCAAGAACACGAGGAAGAAGGTCACACCGAAAATATAGAACCAGCCCAGGTTGGTATACAGCCAGCCGGATGCGGCATTTAATGCAGTGTCCATGGGTTCGGTAAACACAACCGTCATGAAGACGAATACGACGATCACGGCGGCAGAACCAAAGAAGATGGTTGGCGATGTTCGCAGTCGAAGCAAATCGTGCAGTCGGGTCAGCATGGCATCAGTTCCTCGAGGTCGTACGATTCCTGTCTAGTTATTAGACTTTCACACTATCGCACCGGGTCGCGCTCTGACCTGGTAATACGGAAGCTTTTGAGAATCTATACTTTTCCGGCATAAAAATAGTCGGGATCCAAGGGGCTTCTTGGATCCCGACTATTTCGTTTAGTTGGCAGGTTTAGCTGTCGCTACCTGCTTCGATGGCTTCACGCTCTGGCGCAGCCTCAATGGTGTCTGGTGCGTTGACGTACTCGAATGCCAGTTCGGCGTTCTTGCCCTCACCCTTCTTGGAAACCAGGATGTGTGTATGAGCTGGGATCTCACCAAACAGCAGTTTCTCGGAGAGTTT
>DXCT01000042.1 GCA_019115865.1 Candidatus Yaniella excrementavium
CTCAACCTGACACGTCGGCATCTGACAGTCAACTTGACACCTGCATCGATCCATAAACGCGGATCGCTCTTTGATTTAGCCATCGTTATGGCCGCATGGGGCGCAGACTATGCAGTCCAACAAGAGACCGGACCAGTGTTCCTGGCAGCGCTTGGCCTCGATGGCTCCTTACAATCAGCACCCGGTATTCTCCCGGCTGTCATAGCAGCAGTTGAAGCAGGCTTCACGGACATCGTTGTAGCCAAAGCATCTGAGAGCCAAGCCAAGTTAGTTCCTGGAGCAACGGTGCATGCCTACCAACACGTTACACAAGTAGCACACGCTTTTGGCGCCCCAGTAGAGCCCGCGCTACATACTGCACCCACTGCTTCACCTGTGGTCAGCCAAGACCCACCAGATCATGTGGTCGACTTCGCTGAAATACACGGCCAGCATGAGGCCCGTTGGGCGCTAGAGATCGCTGCCGCCGGGGGACACAACCTGCTACTGTATGGACCGCCGGGAGCCGGCAAAACAATGTTGGCCCAACGACTGCCCACCATCATGCCGGCAATGGATACATCCATCGCGCTGCAACAGGCGGCGATCCGTTCGCTTTCCCAAGGCTATGACACGGTCACCGCATTGCCGACAAGCCCGCCATTTGAAGCACCCCATCATGCTACAACGGTCAGCGCACTGATCGGAGGCGGTTCAGGTTTCATCCGTCCCGGGGCCGTCTCCAAAGCCCATGGGGGAGTATTGTTCTTGGATGAAGCTGCAGAGTTCAAAAGAGCTGTCTTGGATACACTTCGCCAACCACTAGAAACCGGCACGGTGACGCTCCATAGGGCAAAACACACCGTTGAATTCCCTGCATCGTTCCAACTGGTCCTGGCCACGAATCCGTGTCCTTGTGGTTACGGCTACGGTACAGGTAAAGCGTGCCGCTGTACGTCCCTGCAACGCAGACGCTACGCAGCAAAATTATCAGGCCCCTTACTTGACCGGGTAGACCTACAAGTCACCGTCCAACCCGTAACATCCCAGCACCTGAGGGCCACAAACACAGCAGAGTCGTCAGCAACCGTTGCCGCACGCGTGGCCCAAGCCGTCAGTCGAGCACAACACCGGTTGTCACCCCATGGGCTCAGCCGCAATTGCCAAGTACCTCTGAAGCTGTTGAATCAACCAGAATTACAGGTGGCAGACACAGGACAACGCAACCTAGAACATGCCTTAGACACCCAACACATCACCGCACGAGGCTACGGACGTATTTTGCGCGTTGCTTGGACCATCGCTGATCTACTGGGCGCCGAGCGCCCAACAGCTGAGCACGTTGACATGGCACTGTATCTGAAACTCAACACAGGTGGAGGCAGCCATGAGTGAGCCAGATATCCGCCGGGCACGAGCCGGCCTAACCCAAGTGATTGAGCCAGCCGATGCACTCGGCGTGATTGCTGCTAAAGCCTGGGGACCGATCCAGCTTTTAGACATCATTGAAGGAACTGCTCCTACACAGCAGCAATGGAATGCCCTGGTAGGAGAATATGCACAAGATGGTCACTTCGCCAAGACCATCCGCAACAACCTGGGCACAGCAATCCAGCGATGGAGGCGAAAAAGCAACTATCTCAAACCAGACCAAGCACTGCGATACATCCACAATATGGGCGGAACACTGCTGATTCCTGAGGACCCTGACTGGCCCGCCGCGCTCGCAGACCTAGCATCAACCGAACCGCTGGGGCTATGGAGTTTGGGAGATGCTGCTGTGCCACCCGTGGAGCAGATCGTCGCACTGGTCGGCTCACGTGAAGCCACCAGCTACGGGGATCAAACAACACGAATGTTTGCACAGGAAGCGCGCAAGACAGGACTTACAGTGTTGTCAGGCGGAGCCTATGGCATTGATGCCCAAGCCCACCATCAAGCGCTAGAAACGTCGGGTCAAAATATCGCCACGATCGCCGTACTGGCAGGTGGACTGGACCGACTCTATCCAGCAGGCAATATGGACCTACTTCGCAAGATAGCCCACGTAGGGTTATTGCTGTCGGAGATGCCACCAGGAATGCGCCCGAATCGATATCGATTTCTGAACCGGAATCGACTGATCGCAGCGCTGGCACACACCACGATTGTCGTGGAAGCACGCTATCGCTCCGGGGCGCTCAACACCGCCAATCATGCTCACGACCTTGGGCGCACGGTTGGAGCCGTCCCGGGGCCTATTACTGTGCCAAGCTCTGCAGGGTGTCATCGACTTATCAAGGAGACTCCAACGCTGCTGATGGACGACGCTACTGATCTGCGCCGACTGTATGAGCCGTTGACTGCTGACAAACACGCTTCGCACGAGCGTGGTCACCAACGCAGTTTCGATCTATTGTCGACAGAAGAAATGCTGGTGTTTGAAGCACTCCCGGTCCAAGCACGAACAACTATCCAACACCTCTGTGAGATAACGGGTCTTGCTGTGCCGCACATTACTGGAATTCTCACAAAATTATCACGCCATGCGTTAGCCGAACAGGATGAACGTGGTTGGCGAAAAGCGCAAGACACCAAGGGATAATACTTTGCGCAGCTGATATTTCGTGCCACAGTGAAGGCATGGCGTCCAACGTTTCATCCCCGGATACAGAACTCATCGAGGAGTACTGCTACTACCTAACCCACGAAAAGAACCGATCAGAACACACTATTCGGTCCTATCGTTCGGATTTGATGGGTCTTGCATCAGACCTACAATCAGCGCAAGCTGACCAGACAGATTCGGTGTTTCGGCGAGTCTCACTCGATGACTTACGTAACTGGTTGGCCCAACTGACACGACACGGCATCAGTCGCACGACCTTGGCTCGCAAAAGTACCTCCGTGCGGCAATTTATGGCCTGGTTGGTGCGTCAGGGCATACGGGACGATAACCCAGCCGCACGACTCGTTGCTTCAAAACAATCTGCCCACCTGCCCGACACCTTGTCGCAAGCACAGATGCGAGAGGCTTTAGACAGTCTGGCAGCCAAAGTATCTGACGCAGAACACACTACTGAGCGACCGCTGGCACTTCGAAACATCGCAATGGTCGAGATGCTGTATTCCACCGGCATTCGAGTGGCTGAACTTGAGGGCCTTGATATTGATGACGTGGATTTTTCACGGTCGATGATCAAGGTAACAGGCAAAGGCAATAAGCAGCGCGTTGTTCCGCTGACCAAGCCTGCGGTCAAGACTCTGGACACATGGCTGGGGCAAGGTCGGGCGCATATGGTCGCCCAGAACCACCACACCCCAGCAGTCTTTCTCGGGGTGCGCGGAAAACGGATCGGTGCCCGACAGATACGGGAAGTCGTCAACGATATTCTTGGAGAGCTCGGCAATACTTCGGCTTCAGGCGTGCACGTCCTGCGACATACTGCAGCAACACATCTTCTCGACGGTGGGGCAGACCTGCGTTCGGTACAGGAATTGCTTGGCCACGAATCACTACAAACCACGCAACTATACACCCACGTTTCAATTGACCGCCTGCGACAAGGCTATAACCAGGCCCATCCGCGGGCCTAAGACCAAATAGTTGATGTGCGTCACATCACTGGTCTTGTAGCTGCAGGACGGTTAGATTAGCGACATTGGGGCCAGTTACGTGATTTGTCGTAGCACGGGTGGCTATAATGAGACCGATCAGGCATAATGGTTGCTGTCAGAACATGAAAGATCTCATATTGAGTGGTCGTAGGGGAAGACGTACCGCTAACAATGGAGGATCGGATGTCTGGCATTGACGCAAGAGGTGTGCTCTACGTGCACTCTGCCCCTGCAGCCCTCTGCCCACATATTGAGTGGGCAGTCGGGGCTGCTTTGGGTGCTCAGGAACAACTGGAATGGGAAGCACAGCCCGCCGCCCCTGGAACCTATCGCGCCGAAATCAATTGGATGGCGCAGCAGGGCAGCGGCGCCAAATTAGCTTCATCACTGCGAGGCTGGGCGCATCTGCGTTACGAAATCACCGAAGAAGCCTCTGAAGGCTCTGACGGTTCGCGCTGGTCCCATACACCCGAGCTGGGCATTTTTCATGCCACCACAGACGTAACCGGCAACATCATGGTTTCTGAAGACCGCATTCGCTATGCCTATGAGCAGGCCAACGGCGATCCTTCAGCTGTCTACCATGAACTCTCGCTAGCTTTGGGGGAGTCCTGGGACGAGGAGCTCGAGCCGTTTCGTCAAGCAGCTGACGGCGCCAATGTGCGCTGGCTACACCAGGTCGGCTAACCTCTCAACGATCCTTCATGACGTCAATGGAGGTCCGTCACCTACTTATAGGTAACGGACCTCCATTGAGT
This sequence comes from Candidatus Yaniella excrementavium, assembly GCA_019115865.1. Classification (GTDB taxonomy): domain Bacteria; phylum Actinomycetota; class Actinomycetes; order Actinomycetales; family Micrococcaceae; genus Yaniella; species Yaniella excrementavium. Next base: position 4,335 of record DXCT01000042.1, read on the forward strand.
CGTTTAACTTTTGCTTAGTAGCTACGGAACGCTACAACAGAGTTATGGCCTCCGAAACCAAATGAGTTGCTTAAGGCGGCGATATCGCCGGAAGGCAGTTCGCTAGGTGTTCCGTGGACTACGTTCATGGGGATATCTGGATCTGGATTATCCAAGTTGATAGTGACCGGAGTCTTTCGGTGGTAAAGCGACAGCACGGTAAAGATTGCTTCTAGTGCGCCTGATGCGCCCAAGAGGTGCCCGGTTTGGGATTTGGTAGCTGATACCAAAATATCGTCGAGGTGATCACCAAAGACCGACTTCATCGCAACGTACTCTGGGCGATCTCCAACCGGCGTTGACGTCGCATGAGCATTCACATGCGCGACCTCTTGCAAGTCGATGTCGTCACTGGCCAGTGCAGCACGTAGAGCACGGGAGGCGCCCAGGCCTTCTGGCTCCGGCGCAGTGATGTGGTAGGCATCTGAGGTAACTGCCGAGCCAGCTAAGACTGCATAGATCTGGGCTCCGCGGGCTCGCGCATGTTCTTCTGATTCGACAACGAGTGCCCCGGC